>NZ_SHLY01000009.1:123787-148108 GCF_004284785.1 Corallincola spongiicola | reverse complement strand
GCAGCATCACCGCTAAGCGGGCGCTTGGATACCATCCAGTGTTAGAGAAAAAGACTCAGGGCATCATCTCTCCCACAGTGTCAACGCACTCGGGTTAGGGACATACTCACTGAGCCTTGGTGGGTTACTGATAGCTAATCAGTAACCCAAGACAGATACAAGGGTTGGGTGAGGGGTTTTTAGAACTTAACATCATCCGTTTCGCCCTAATTTAGCGCCTTGCTTTGTACATTTTTATTGTCCTTAAAAGTACTCTTACGCCGCTATGTATCTATACTTTATCGGATTTCACTGGCTGAATGATCTGGCGCAGTTTTACGTTTGTGTTTGCGGCATAGAATCCTGCGCCCTGTCGCTGTTTACCTTGGCTATCTGAATATTTACTGGGTACTTTTTTTCAGCGGTGTTTTTCTAATCATTAAGGATGAATTTTATGAATATAAAAATGTTATCAACGGGACTACTGATGCTTTCAACAGCGGCAGTTGCTGGTAGTGGTCACGAGTGGGGATATTCGGGTAGCACAGGACCGGAAAACTGGGCGCAACTTTCTGGCGACTATGCTGCTTGTGGTGGCGTTAATCAGTCACCTGTTAATCTGACTGGCTTTTTAGAAGCTGAGTTAGCGCCAATCAACTTTCAATATCAAAAAGGTGCGTATGAGATCCTGAACAATGGCCATACGGTTCAGGTTAATTATAAGCCGGGCAGCTTTATGGAAATTGAAGGGCAGCGTTTCGAGTTAAAACAGTTCCATTTCCATGCGCCGAGCGAAAACCATATTAATGGCGAATCATACCCACTGGAAGCCCACTTAGTGCACGCAGATAAAGCCGGCCACTTGGCCGTGGTAGCGGTGATGTTTAAAGAGGGAAGTGATAATGAGGGGATCGTGAAGGCGTGGCAGCAGCTACCCGAAACAAAGGGGCAGAAGAATACGCTGACTCATCCCATCAGTGTGAATGAACTTTTGCCGAAAGAGCGTGCTTATTATCGCTTTAATGGTTCCCTGACGACGCCTCCTTGTTCAGAAGGTGTACGTTGGTATGTCATCAAGCAGCCAATGCAAGCTTCAATGCCGCAAATTAAGGCATTTGCTGATGCTTTGGGTCACCCCAATAACCGACCTGTACAGCCGTTGAATGCTCGTCAGGTACTGCAGTAATCAGATCTGCTTTGGTAATGAACAAGTGATGCGTCCAATATTTTGGGCGCATTTTTTGTTCCGCCTTTGTTCTTTGGTGTTACATAACCGCTGTTGCGACACATGGCTTAACAATTTCACCACATCCATTCCTTGCCTTATGGTGGCAAAGCGTTTCAATTAGAGCATTAAAATACGCGTCACTGCGCTAAATAGTCACCATCATAGACGGAGCAGAATATATGGATAGTCGACAGGGCAGATATCGTTGGATTGGTGGGTTGATTTTGGCGCAACTTATTTGCGGGATTTTAGTTAACTTCTTTCTTACTGCGCCGCTCTTTGGAACGCCTGGATTTTTAGTCAATGGCGCACAGCATTTTCAGCAAATTGGCTTCGCGGTGTTGGTTGGACTTGTTACCGGTATGTTGACACTGGCGGTGGCTATCACCCTATATCCTTTGGCTAAACCACAATGGCCAACTCTAACGCGCTGGTTTGTTGTGTTATCTGTGATCAGTTTTACCGTATCGGTGATGGAAAATATCAGTCTGATGTCCCTTGTGTCATACAGTGAAGCCTATACCACCGCTAGCCCTGAGCAGCAGCCATTGTATGAATTGTTTAAAACCGTGGTGGCATCAACCCGTAACTGGACCCATTACATCGGCCTCATGTTGTCCGGCACTATGTTGTTCTTCCTGTATCTGCTGCTTTTTCGTTCGCGGATGATCCCAAGGCTGTTGGCAGTGTTTGGTATGTTGGCGGTGAGCGCTCAACTTGTGGCGGTTGCTATGCCTCTGTTTGGCTTAGCCATTGTTTTTGCATTGATCGCGCCTTTAGCCCTCAGTCAGCTGATGCTAGCTTTATGGATTTTGATGAAAGGGCTCACGCTGAAAAGCGGCCAATAAGCCGAGTCTCTGCTAGGCTAGCAGCCAGTGATTTGTCATCAGCTACGATGGGCTGCACGGCTCACAATAAGGAACCGTTGAATGAGTTACGAAGTGATTTCTGATCTGTTGGCGATGGGTGGGCGTTATCTGCGGATACGGCACACATCGTCGACACTTCGCTGTGACATGGTGTTTGGTGTTTTTTTGCCGCCGCAAGCCAGTGATGACCATCCGGTACCTGTGCTTTACTGGTTGTCAGGCCTAACCTGCACTGATGAAAATTTCATGCAAAAATCCGGTGCAATGCGGATGGCTGCCAAGCTTGGATTAGCCTTGGTTGTGCCTGACACCAGTCCAAGAGGGGAAGATGTTGCTGATGCCCCCGACGGTGCTTATGACCTGGGCCTTGGTGCTGGTTTCTACCTGAACGCCACAGAGGCGCCGTGGCAGAGCCATTATCAGATGTTTGATTACATCACGGAGGAGTTACCTGAGCTGGTCAAAGCGGAGTTGCCTGTGACGGATAGCTGGTCTATTTCGGGGCACTCTATGGGTGGCCATGGAGCGATGATGATCGCCTTGCGTTATCCGCAACGTTTTAAGTCTGTTTCAGCGTTTAGTCCTATCGTTAATCCGATGGCGTGCCCCTGGGGGCGCAAAGCTTTTAGTCATTATCTGGGAGACGATGAATCTACCTGGCAGCGCTATGACAGTTGCTATCTGATGGCACAGATCAGTGATCCAAGTGGCTATCCGCCCTTGCTAATTGATCAGGGTGATGCCGATAATTTTTTAGATCAGCAATTACTGACGGAAAATCTGGATGAGCCGTTAGACAAGGTGGGTTATTCGGCTGAGGTACGAATGCAGCCAGGCTACGATCATAGTTACTTTTTTATCGCCAGTTTTATCGATGATCATCTGCACTTTCATGCTGAGCATTTGGGGCTGCTGGATTAACCCAAACAGCCCGTTTACTGGTTAATTTGGTGTGCTAGGTCTGCGGTTATGCGGCCGCAGATAATCTAGCGCTGGGCCAGTAGGAACCACCCGCGTTGGGTTGATACTGGCGTGACTGAAATAGTAGTGCTGTTTGATATGCTCGAAGTTGACGGTTTCTTTGATCCCGGGAACTTGATACAAGGCGCGCAGATAGTTAGAGAGGTTAGGGTAGTCTTCGATGCGTCTTAGATTGGTTTTGAAATGCCCCACGTAGACAGCGTCGAAGCGGATCAGTGTGGTGAATAGTCGCCAGTCGGCTTCAGTGATCTTCTCACCGGTCAGGTAGTTTTGTTTTTTTAACCGCAGCTCTACTTTGTCCAGTGCTGAAAACAGCGTATTAAACGCCTCTTCATAGGCTGGTTGGCTAGTGGCAAAACCGGCTTTGTAGACACCGTTGTTGATGGTGTCGTAGATCCAGGCGTTGGTCTGGTCGATAGCTTCCCTTAACTGCTCTGGGTACAGATCTAGCTGATTGCCAGTGATGTTATTGAACGCCGAGTTGAACATACGGATGATCTCGGCGGATTCATTGCTGACGATGGTTTGGCGCTGCTTGTCCCAAAGTACAGGGACAGTGACACGACCATTGGCTTTTGCATCGGCCAGTTGATAGATCTGATAGAGAAACTGTTTATCGTTGACGGTATCCTGATCTGCCCCTGCAATATGATGGCCGTTAAACAGGGCACTGCCTGGCTGGTAGAACTCCCAACCGTTTTCCAACATGTGTGGCTCAACAATGGTGACTGAAATATGTGGTTTCAACCCTTTCAGCGCCCGAAATATCAATGTGCGGTGTGCCCATGGGCAGGCAAGGGAAACGTAAAGGTGATAGCGGCCGCTTTCAGCTTTAAACCCTGCATCACCCGATGATCCTGCACTGCCATCCTCCGTCACCCAGTGGCGGAACTTTGAGTTATCTCTGACAAATTTACCGTCGCTCTGTTTGGTGTCGTACCACTGGTCAACCCAGCGGCCATCTTGTAGCAATCCCATTTTCTTATCCTCGTTAACGAGTGAGTGCAGGCTGACGGAGTTGATCTAATGGTTGCCCACGTTACTGCACTATCTCGACATTGAATTATCTCTAGCTATCTTGGTTTGTTGTTTTAGCTAAGGCGTTTGCTGATCAGTGCATCGACCGATAGTTTTCCTGCACCACTGAACATCAGTGCAGCAGATAGGGTGAGCAGAGCCAAACCAAACTCGTAGCCGTTATTACTCATAAACAGGCCATGTTGGATGTGCACGGCGAAGATAGCGACAAGCATCGTTATACTTAAAACGGCCGCTGCCGGACGGGTGAGCAAACCGACCAGCAATGCAATGCCACCGAAAAACTCTGCACTACCGGCCAGGAACGCCATGAGGGCACCGGGGCCTAGCCCAATCGACTCCATCCACTGACCTGTGCCGGTGATGCCATAGCCGCCAAATAGGCCGAATAGCTTTTGTCCGCCGTGGGCGATAAAAATGATGCCCGTGGGGACGCGAAGCATCAACAGGGCGAGGGCGAGTTGTCTTTCGTTAGTCAGTTTAAAAAGTGTACGTATCATGTTTTGCTCCAGTCATCTATTTGGCTTGAACAGATAGTACGTTTAATAAAATGGGTATAAAAACGCAATAAATCGGCTTTATTATCCCAACAAATAGAATGGATGTCTGAAATCCCTGTTCAGGGAGTTGCTCTACGATCTCTGCAGAACATTGCGCTGTAAGGCCGGTAGCTGAAGCAGTAGGTCACCGTAAAAACTGTCGAACAGCATTGTTAGTTCAGCTTGTACCTGTTGCCATTCTTGATAACTCGCGGCAAATGGGGCGTCAACGCGCATTCGCAATCCTATCTTGTGTAAGGCGAGTTTGATGGTTCCTGGCGTTTGGTAGCTGCAGAGCCAATCGGTTTCAGCCATACGGCGACAAACATCAATCATCTTTTCTGGCCAATGGGGCTCGGTGGCGGTTAGCTGGCGGTATTGTTGTTGGCTGAACTGAGTGAGGGAGCTGGGGTGGAACTTATGCCATTGCTTGGCGAGCAGGTGATCAAACAACATATCGATCAATATGCCGGTATAGCGTTGACGGGTCAGTTTAAATAGTTGCCGCGCCTGGATCACGTCAGGGTGGCTATCGGTAAAGCTATCGACCTGACGATGCAATAGTACGCCTATCCGCTGAGCTTGTGGCAGCGTGCGCCACTGGTCGCCTTTAATGAAGTCGCCCATCATGGCACCCACCGCAGAGGTGTTGGTGACGTCAGCAATATGCAGGTGAGCAAGAAAATTCATGCTGTGTCACCGTTATTCATCGGCCTGATCCATGAGCACACTCGCTCAAGTTTAGCGCTTACACCGCTGATGAGCATTAGGCCAGCTGATAAACACTAGCGTTTGGCATTTTGTCTCAGCTGGTGTTTGATAAATACTGCGGCAATGCCAGTGACAGCCAGTATCATCACGTAGTAACTGTGTGCACTCACTTCTATCGGCGATATCAGGAAGATAGAACCCAGCAGCAGTGCTTGGGCACCGTAGGGCAGCAATCCTTGGCAAACACAGGCAAAGATATCTAATAAACTGGCGCTGCGCTTGGGGGTCACTTCATGCTTCTCTGCTAGCTCTTTGGCCAGGTCGCCGCTGACGATAATCGAAACCGTGTTGTTCGCGGTGCAGGTATTGGTCAGTGTAGCGATGCCAGCAATGCCTAGCTCTGCGGCGCGTTCGTTAGCTTCTTCTGTGTGTGAACGACTAAACAGCGCGATCAGTTTTTCTATCTGCAGTCCCATCCAAGCCAGTCCACCTTGGGCTTTTACCATGGCACCTAAGCCACCGATCATGATGGAGAGAATAAAGATCTCCTGCATACTGCCGAAGCCAGCATAGATATCTTTGGTGTACTGGCTCATGCTGTAATCCGGTACTTGCACCAAGCCAACGCCACCAGCGAGGATCAGTCCGATTGCGAGTACGAGAAAGACATTCATACCTAAGACTGCTAATACCAAGATAGTGAGATAAGGCAGGACTTTAAACCACTCAATATGCCCGGCGTCTGGCGTTGGAGCGGGCGTTTGTAGGAAGAAAAACAGCACAATAACGATCAGCGCAGCCGGTGCGGCGATAAAGATGTTTTCGCGAAACTTGTCCTTCATTTCACAACCCTGAGTACGCGTGGCTGCGATGGTGGTGTCAGAGATAATCGAAAGGTTGTCACCAAACATGGCACCACTGAGTACCACGCCTGCCATCAGTGCCTTATCTATGCCCGCTGCTTCGGCAATACCTAACGCGATGGGTGCAACGGCACCAATGGTTCCCATCGAGGTTCCCATGGCTGTGGCGATAAATGCACTGATTAAAAATATTCCCGGCAGAATAAAGCTGCTGGGGATCACTGTGAGGCCCAGATTGACAGTGGCATCGACACCACCGGTAGCCTTGGCGACGGTGGCGAATGCCCCCGCTAATAGATAGATGAAACACATCGCCATGATATTGCTGTGGCCGGCGCCATTCAGAAACGTATCGATGGCTCGATTGAGACCCTCTTTGTGCATCACTATCGCCAAAAGCAACGCAGGTAACACGGCTACTGGGCTGGGTAACTGGTAGAAAGCGTAGTCAACCCCTTGAGTTTGATAGTAAATACCTGTGCCAATAAAAGTGACTAGGAATAGCAGTATGGGCAAAAGGGCGGATGCATTTGGGCGGATCTGATTATCTATTAATGTCATTTCATAGAAGGCTTTGGGCTTAGTATCAGCAGATGTTAGCATTACCGCTTTCAAACGATAAGGAAACTCCGATGTCAGAAGCGACATATTCTACGCCTCAAATCACTGCCAGCTACGGTGTGGGACGCAATTTAGGTGAACAACTGAAGCAAAACCCTTTCGAAGGAATGGATCTGGACGCCGTGGTTGATGGCATCCGTTCGGCCTTTGCTGGTGAAGCCAGCGTTGTGACTGACGAAGAGATGGAAGCGGCTTTTCGCGTGATCCAGGAGCAGATGCAGGCCCAGGCACAAGCGCAACATCAGGGCGCTATCTCTGAAGGTGAAAACTTCCTCACAGAGAATGCCAAGCGTGATGAAGTCACTGTCACTGAATCTGGTCTGCAGTATGAAGTGCTTGAAGCCGGTGATGGCGAGAAGCCAACGGCTAGCAGCACTGTACGTACACATTATCACGGCACTTTAATCACTGGTGATGTGTTCGATTCATCTTACCAACGTGGCGAACCGGCAGAATTCCCTGTTGGTGGTGTGATCCGTGGTTGGACTGAAGCGTTACAGATGATGCCTGTGGGCAGTAAGTGGCGTTTATATGTGCCTTATGATCTTGCATATGGCGAACGCGGTGCTGGCGGGGCGATTGGGCCTTATCAAACGCTGATTTTTGATGTCGAATTGCTTGATATCTTGGCGTAATAGATCTTTTTTTTAACTTTTGCAGGGGCGATCACAATCGCCTCTGTTCGTCTCTGCTTCCTCCCCCATTTCGCGGAATAGATCACAGTCGCACCCCTTCCTTTGTCTTTAGAATCGCTGCGGATTATCCCCTCATTGTGTCTAACGTTCGACATTTTGAGTTTAAAAAAATGATTTCGTGAACACACGAAACGCCATAAACACAAAAACGCGACATTAAAAACACAAAACTAAAAACACAAAGGAAAGGCTATGGAGCTTAAAAAAAATAAGCTAGCTATTTACATGATGCCGCTGCTTGCAGCGACCATGGTAGTTGGTTGCTCTGACGACGATGATGATGATGATTTGGTGTGTACTCCGCCTGAAATCATTAATGAAGCAGGCGACATGTGTATTGACCCTCCGGTAGCGGGTGAAGAACCTGTCACTGCAGGCGCAAATGAAACCGTTATCTATCTGCTTGATCCAACTCAGCAGTCTACAGCTATCGCAGACGATAGCCCTTACCAAGCATATTCAATGTATGCATGGCAAGGCACCAGTGGCGGTATCGGTGATGGTGTGTCTTGTGATGCACTTGCTGATAGCGAAGTTTCTAGCGGTTGGGACGACGAGAGTCGCATCCCCGATGGCGAAGATGAACATGGCCCATATTGGGTGTTGGATTTAGGCTCTGAGGAAGGTTGTATTCATTTCATCGTTCGTCAGAACATCGATGATTCAATTCAGAATATTACTGGCAGTGATGGTCGTGTTGTTTTTGCTGATTTCCCTGATCGTACTGTGACCATGATTCGTAACTCAGCAGATTTATACGATTCCCGTGTAAATGCTCTGGAGATCATGAACGCTGTTGAAGTCAGCGGTTTTGCTGCTCACTGGGTTGAAGGTGCTACCCTGCTTTGGAGTGCCGGGGATGTTGCTGAGTCGGTAAGCCTGTATACATCTGCTGACGCATCATTCGATTTAAATGAAGAAGGCGTTATCTCTGGTAACGTGACAGAGGTTGCATTAACTTCTGGTGAGCTATCAGAAGGCGCTGCTGCTAAATTTCCTCATATTTCAGGTCTAACAGCGTGGGCTGTTCCTGATACTTTGGATGCTAAAGCTGCATTGAAAGGCCAGCTGGTCGCCGTTGCTAAGAACGCCAATGGTGATGTTGTTGGTGCAACCATGGTTCAGACGCCTGGCGTATTGGATGCGTTATACGCAGACGGTGAAGGTGGTGCTAATTCTGCCACATTAGGTGCAGTGATTGGTGATAGTGGAACTAGCTTTAACCTTTGGGCTCCTACCGCACAGAATGTCCATGTACGTCTTTACAATGCAGATAAAACTGAAATGGAAGGTTCTCCAATTCAGATGATCGAAGATGGCGGTACAGGTATCTGGATTGCAGAGGCCGATGCACCTTCTGGCACTTTCTATCGTTATGATGTGACGGTTTACCACCACATTAGTGATGCAATTGAAAACTACGAAGTAACAGACCCGTATTCATGGAGTCTGTCGACTAACAGTTTGTATTCACAGGTTCTTGACTTCGATTCAGAAGAAGTTACCCCTGATGGTTGGGCTGAACATACTGTTCCTACCTCAGATCACATCGTAATTTACGAAGCTCATATTCGTGATTTCAGTGCTCTGGATGAAACAACATCAGCTGAGAACCGCGGCAGATATGGCGCGTTTACGGAAGCTGGCTCTGACCCTATGCTGCACCTAGCAAAACTTGCTGAAGCAGGGTTGACTCACTTCCATCTGATGCCTGCGTTCGACATTGCTACAGTAGATGAAGATGTTGCAAATCGTGTAGATATTACTGACACCATCGGTGACCTTTGTCGGGTCAATGCTAACGCCCGTATCTGTGGTAACGCTGACGATGCTGATGTTATTAAGGATGTATTGGCAGCATGTGACCCTGCAACTGCTTGTGCTGAGCAGATCGTTACTGATATGGCTCAATACGACAGCTTTAACTGGGGTTACGACCCTTACCATTATGGTGCGCCTGAAGGTAGCTACTCTTCAAATCCTGAAGGTGTTACTCGTGTTAAAGAGTTCCGTGAAATGGTTCAAGCTTTGCACGGCATGGGCCTGCGTGTAACGATGGATGTTGTTTATAACCATACCAACGCATCAGGCATTACAACTCGCTCCGTTTTGGACCGCTTAGTACCTGGTTATTACCACCGCCGAAATGCAGAAAGCGGTGCGGTTGAACAGTCTACCTGTTGTGATAATACTGCCACTGAATACACCATGATGGCCAAGTTGATGAAGGACACATTGGTTGTTTGGGCTGATGAATACAAGATCGACGCGTTCCGTTTCGACTTGATGGGTCACCAGCCTTTGGCTGCTATGGAAGACTCACTGGCTGCCGTTCTTGCGGTTGATGAAGATAACTACTTCTACGGCGAAGGCTGGAACTTCGGTGAAGTTGCCAACGATGCTCGCTTTGTGCAAGCAACTCAAGAAAATTTAGCGGGTACTGGTATTGGTTCATTCTCAGACCGTATGCGTGATGCCGTACGCGGTGGTCGTTTCAACACCGAAAACCATCGTTCAGCTCAAGGTTGGGCAAGTGGTTTACACACAGCTCAAAACGAAGACTTCCCAGCTTCTGATGCAACATTGGTTGATTTGGAGCAGCGTAGTGACCAGATCCGTGTTGAACTAGCGGGTGGCCTACGCGACTTTATTCTAGTTGACTACGAAGGTAACACTTCACGCGGTCAGGACGTTCTTTACGGTTCATCACCATCTGGCTATGTGGATGCACCTGAAGAGCTGGTTAGTTACATCTCTAAGCATGATAACCAGACTTTCTGGGACTTTAACCAGTATAAAATTGCTGAAGGTGAGACCACTGAGAACCGTCTGAGAATGCATGGTTTGGGTGTAAGCATGCCTCTGCTTAGCCAGAGTGTGCCGTTCATCCATATGGGTGTAGAGTTCTTACGCTCTAAGTCAATGTCTCGTGACAGCTATGATTCAGGTGACTGGTACAATGAAGTTGACTTCACTGGGATGACTTCTCGTTGGAATGTTGGTTTGCCATTGGAAAATCGCGATGTTGATAACTGGCCGTTGATCCAGGAAATCATTGCAGATCCAGCTGCTGAGCCACAGGTAGAACATATCGCTGCCGCAACAGAGTTGTTCTTTGACTTCTTAGCTGTTCGTGGAAGCACTCCACTGTTTGCATTGAATGCTGCGCAGATCAAGAGTCGTATCGATTTCCGCAATGTTGGTGACGACCACAAGTTGCACCTAATTGTGATGTCGATCGATGATGGTATCTCTGCTGGAGAAGATCTGGATGCCAATAACGATGCAGTTGTCGTTGTATACAACGGTGCTCCAGAAGAACAAACCTTCACGTTAGGCGCAGGCAACTGGGAGCTGCATCCTGCACTGGCAGGTTCTGCAGATTACAACACGCTATATACCTCAACTGTTGACGGTAATGCTGTAACTGTATCGGCTTATACTCCTGCTGTATTTGTTCTTCCTCAGGATGGCGCACAAGGTGCAGGCTGGGCTGTCAATGAAGACAACAAAGATCTGAGTCAGATCCCTCCATTTGGCAACACGGCTGTATTCCTGCGTGGTGATATGAATGGTTGGGACACTACCGACCAACTGACTTTCGACACCAATGGCCGTTATCTGACCGTTGTGACGCTGGAGGCGGGTACGTATGGCTTTAAAGTAGCTGATGCGACTTGGACTGACGTTAATTACGGTGCGGCTGGTGAAGATGGCACGGTAACACTTGGTACTCCAATTGCTATTGCTGCCGGAAGCCAGACCAACCTAAGTCTGACGTTGGCTGACAACTCAATAGTAACTTTTGTTGCTGACTTCTCGAACCTCGATGCGCCAATGCTAACTGTTACAGCTGAAGCTGTTGAGTCATGTGAAGTACTCGCTGATTCTGCTGAAGTAGGACCTTTAGGTGATACTAAGATCGCACTTATCGGTAACCTATCTAACTGGGATTACAACGCTGACTATGAGTTCAGCTATAAGGGAAGCAACACGTATCAGCTTCAGCTGACTGATGTGGCTATCATGGGCGCGGACGGCTTTAAAATGCGCGGTGATGCTGACTGGAATACCCAGTTCAATATTACTGCGACTAATGCTGCAGTAACCGATGTTCGTTCTGATATCGTTTACGACCTCACCGGTGCCGTTAATTTGGAAGGTATTAACTTGCCAAATAACAATACGACTTTGGCAACAGAAGGCGGTACTTATAACTACACTGTAGTATTTAATGACGGTGCAGATTTGAGTGCTCAAGCTGTTCAAGGTACGTTTAGCATGTGTGAAGTTGCTGGTGAATAACAGCTGACATTCGTAACGATAAAAACCGGCGCTTAGGGCGCCGGTTTTTTTATGATTTAAGTTAATGTTTTATTAGCACATTGTTGCCAATTTGTTTTTTGGAGGATACAATTTAACCAAATTGGATCTATTTATAGGCTTTAAGGATGAAGTGCCGCAGTATCCTTCTAATCGTAGTTTTTTATCTTGTATCTGCTAATGCTTTTGCTTACGGACCACCCACTAATTTGAGCCTCAGCGTTCCTGAATCATCCGTGACGGGTGATTACACGGTATCTTGGTCGTCAAGTAATGCTGAATATTATCGTTTAACTGAAAATGGCATCCAGATAGATAGTGGCTCAGGCGGAGCTGGTTCCAAGAAGTTCTTAAAGAAGCCTGCTGGTACATATGAGTATCAAATATTGGTATGTAATGGTCATGGCGGCTGTGTTCCTAAGAAAGATACGATTAAGGTGTTGGTCCCTAAGCCAACTTTTTCTTCTTTACCTAGTGGTACATATTATAGTGCCGACTATACAGTAAGCTGGAACGCTTCGGCTGGAGCAAACAAATACTCACTATATCAGTCGGTTAATAATAATTCATATAGCCACATATATACTGGTAGCGCGCGTTCTTATGACTTCTCAAAAAAGCCAGCAGGTACATACAAGTATAAAATAAAAGCTTGCCTGGACAGCAATTGCAGTGATGAAACAGAGTCCGCTGCGTTCACACTAAAAGTGTTAAATCCACCTGTTTTTACTTCGATTCCTAAGTCAACTGATGACGATGGGACATATACCGTTACATTGGGCTCGTGTTGTTCGGTATACCTTTTAGAAGAGAGATATAATAATGGTGGTTGGGTAACAAAACTCAATTATACGAGCACTAGGACTATTAATTTTAGCTCCCGCCCTAATGGTATATATGAATACAGGGCAAAAGGCTGTTCTTATCAGTCAAATGGTACCGCTTGTAGTGAGTGGAAAGTACCCGACCCGTTTTCCGTTTTACGCCCCCCTGCAGCGCCTAGCACTATCGATGGGCCTCCCACACAGGATATCTCGGGTGGAACTTATACATTAACTTGGCCGCCCGTAACATCGGCTTCAAGTTACAACCTTCAAGAAAGTAAAGATGGCGAGACATTTATCACCGTTTATACGGGTTCAGCTCCTGAACGTAAGTTAACTGGACGGAGTAATGCGAGGTATAGCTATAAAGTTCAGGCTTGCAATAGTTCAGGTTGCAGTAATTGGACCGCCGGCGTTACTTATTCAAAACCTGCGACACCCTATATTTCTTCGCTCCCCTCAATTGATAGTGATGGTTCTTATATCGTCGCATGGACAATGCCTGTTCAGAGTGGCCATCGGACATATGAACTTCAGGAAGGTGAGGACGGTGGTTGGGTAACCATTTCTAGTGACGCACTAACGAGTGAGTCAGTCAGTGGAAAACCCACCGGTGTATATGGGTATAGGGTTAGATCTTGTAATAATTTTGGTTGCAGCAATTATAGTGAGTCGAAGGAAGTTGAAGTTGTTTTACCAATTGATGCTCCCCTATTTGAAAACTTTCCTACTCAAACCGATATCGATGGTGACTTTACCATCAAGCTTCAAACCGGTTACTACCGCTATTATTTAGAGGAAAAATACAACAATGGCCCTTGGGTATCTAAACTCACGGCCAGTGCTTCACGCTCCTTTTCTACTTCAGATCGTCCCAACGGTACTTACCAGTATCAGGTGAGAGGCTGTGAGTTACTTGCCGGTGGAAGTTCTAATTGTAGTGATTGGCGTTCGTCAGGGGTTTTCAATGTGTTGTTACCACCGTCAGCGCCCGCCTCGTTAGATGTGCCAGAATCAGGGGATGTCACTAATGGCAGCTATGCTGTTAGTTGGGCTTCAGCTGCGACTGCGACTTCGTATGTGCTGGAAGAGCGCGTAAATACCGGTGGTTACATAGAAGTATATCGTGGTGACGATCTCTCTGAGAGTTTCACCGATCGTAGAAATGCAACTTATCGGTACCGAGTGGCAGCATGTAATGCATCAGGCTGCAGTGCAAGCTGGACATATTCAGCGGTATTGAGTGCACCAGGGGGGGCTAATAAGCCTACCGGTCCTGTAGAGGATTTGGATGGTGAATACACCATCACCTGGAAGGAGGTCGCGCAAGCAACCAGCTATGTGTTGAGTACCACCTCGGGCGCTGAATGGCATGCTTTTCCTGCGACAACTAATTTAAGCAAAGAGGAGAAATGGAAGTCTTCCGGTAACCATAGCTATAAAGTGAGTGCATGTAATAACTTTGGTTGTGGTCCTGAAAGCTCCGTTTTAACTGTTAAAGTCCACTTACCGCCAGTAGCCCCTACTTTTATTGAGTTCCCCGCATCGATGAATATCGATGGTGATTTTACGATTAAGCTTCAAACCGGTTACTACCGCTACTATTTAGATGAACAAAAAGATGGAGGAGATTGGATCCCTAGGCTGAGTGCTAGCAGTAGCACCAGCTACCCGGTGGCAGGACGAGATAACGGCACATACGTATTCAGGGCGAAAGGTTGCCAAATTTACGCGGGTGGAAGTACTGGTTGTAGTGAATATCGCATATCTGATCCTATTGAAGTGTTGTTACCGCCGCCAGCGCCCGCCTCGTTAGATGTGCCAGAATCAGGGGATGTCATTGATGTTATCGAGATTAGCTGGTCAGAATCATTGACAGCAACGCACTATGAGTTAGAGGAAAGCAAAAACAGCGGAATATACGTCCCGGTATATAGCGACACTTTAGTTCAAACAACCACAGCCCCAGAAGAGGGTACATATAAGTATCGCGTAAGAGCTTGTAATACCTCTGGTTGCAGCGCAACGTGGACCTATTCAACACTCTTGCAGCCACCAATCGAAACTACGAGCACAAGTTCACCTGTGGATAACTTCTCTGGTGAATTTACTGTGACTTGGTCTGATGTAGCTCAAGCAAGAACTTATAAGTTGTCGGAGGCGTCAGGCGGTGACTGGGTAGCTATTTATAATGATTCAGAACAGAAGTTTAAAGTCACCGGTCGGGAGACCAAAAACTATGCTTACAGGGTTCAAGGCTGCAATTACTTTGGCTGTGGTCCGTTTGGTACAGGCTCCATAACGAAGGTATTCACAAAGCCTAATGCACCCGGTGGATTCACTTTGCCAGCTGAAAAAGATATTTCAGACAGTATCGAAGTTGAATGGAACCGGTCCGAGAATGCGGAAGCATATGATATTGAGTTGAAAGTTGGATCGGCTGGTTGGGATAAATACATCAAACCCTATTATGGTACGACTATTACTATCCCTGTCCAAGAGCAAGCCCCTCATACCTTCCGTGTCGCGGCATGTAATAGCTCAGGTTGTTCTGATAATTATACAACGTCATGGACGCTTTCTGGTCCTGGAGCGGTTACGTTCGATCAGTTACCCTCTGAGCCCGTGATCGATGGCACCTTCGAAATCAGCTGGAATTCTGGTACGAAGGCGCGCAATTACCTCATTGAAGAAAGTGTGAATAACGGCGATTGGAACTTTATCTATTATCCCACTAATCGGACTTTGTATGAAGTAAAAGACCGTCCATCGGGTTCCTACCGTTATCGCATCCAAAGTCGAAATGCGTTTGGCACTGTTTATAGTGAGCCGTCAACAGCCATCATCGTCCAGCGCCCAGCGACGCCCAATAAGCCATCAATACAGGTCACGCCATCTGGAAATAACTCTGATGGCAGAGCGAAATTTAGTTGGCTAATTCAGCAAGGAGCTAAGTATTTTGAAGTATGGCTACAAGAGGAAGGAGGCGAGCCTTGGTTGGCAAAGACCATAACTGATGTGGATGGTGATGGCGGACCTTCACCACTTATATCTGCGACTGTTACGAGTCTCAATTCAGGTAAGTACACTGCAAAAATTGGTGCATGTAATGCGCTTTCCGATATTCCTTGTAACTTCAGTGAAACTGGTTTTTTCTGGGTTGCTAGAAAACCTACCTTAACAGGCTCAGTAACGACACCTGTTGGCACGGTATCTGATGAAGGATTTAATGTTAGTTGGAATGCTTCTCCTGACATGTTGGAAGATGGTCAGTATGTCCTCGAAGTTTCAATTAACGATGATCAATGGGTTGAACTGCTTAGCGAACCTAGCACCACAAGTTACCGGTTGAATACGCCATTTGCAGGTGATTATTTATTTAGAGTGAAAGCTTGCCATGGACCGTCACTTGATAGTTGCAGCGAGTATCGCACAGGCAATGCCTTTAAGGTGATTGGTACACCTAATCGAGTTGATTCTGTCGATGTATATCATGAACCTGCTCAGCCTGAAGATATCCGTGTTACTTGGACTGGGCCTGCGTTCAACGGTGAGCTTAGCTATAAAGTATATGTTGAATTCAACTACGTTAAGGACCCTCTGCCTGTTTATACCGGCGCTTTGGAGTATTTTGATTATTTTGCTGGCACTGGGTATGGCAATTATCGTTTTGAAGTCCTTGCTTGTAATGAGTTTGGCACTTGTGGTTTATCCCATATTTCATCGAAATTTGTACATCGAAAACAGCCAGTTATTCCACAAGGTTTAAGTGCGACAACACCAGACTTGGGGCGTTATACCGTTTCGTGGAATGAGGTGAGTGATGAATATGTCACTTCTATCATTTTGGAAGAGCGCCAGGACGATGTCGTGCTGCAAAGGCATAGCTTAAAGTCATCCGATATAAGTTTGTCGATTGAACAAGATATGTCAGCCAGTTATCAGTATCGAATTGCGGCGTGTGATCATGACATATGCAGTCAGTTTAGTGCCCCAATAAACGTGAATGTTGTTTTGCCTAATGAGACTGATTTGCCCACAGAGTATGCAGGGCCAACTGTTGGAAACTATTCATCGTCAGCGCTTGTTGTTGGTTCTATACCAGCGAAAGAACAGGTAAACCCAGACGGTTCATACAGCTATAGCATGCCGATTGTGACATCTGGCGGTATTAACGGGTTACTTCCTGCACTTGCTATTAGTTATAACAGCAATGGGCAAGATGGTTCGATGGGGCGTGGTTTCTCTTTGTCAGGCGCCGCAGCCATTACTCGCTGTCCCAAAAATCAAGCGCTTGATGGGAAGTCTCGCGGTATTCGTTTTACTAGTGAAGATCGTTTCTGTCTAAATGGCATGCGATTGGTGACCAGCGAGGATAACTATGGCGCTGTTGGTGTTAACTATTATACGGCGATTGATTCGTTTGTAGAGGTGACTTCCATCGGTGGGGAGCTTGGTAACCCTGCTTCATTCCAAGTGCGTCATACCGATGGTTCTACCGCTTATTATGGTATTGATGATGCTAATATCGTAGCCCCTGTTAGCGGTAAGACTTTCTTGTGGGCGTTACAAAAGCACGTTGATTCTTCTGGAAATTACATCCAATACCACTACAAGCAAGAATCTGAATCGTTGGAATACCACTTATCAAAAGTGAGTTATACCGCCAACCAGAATACTGGATTGTCACCGCAAAGCGAGATCGAGATATTCTATCGAGAGGGCGCACTTAAGCCGCAGGTTGGGTTTATCAATGGTGAGACAACAGGGCTGACGAAGACTCTTGATCGTGTTGTCAGCCGCTCTGACGGACACCTATTACGTGAATATTCGTTCGATTATGACACTCTGCAGGGGGTGCTCAACCGAGTGGATGTGTGTAACGACGATGGCTGCTTGCCACCAACCACTTTTAAGTGGGAGCTTGGTAGTCTTGACCCGACTAAATACTTTGGTCAGTGGGACAACATTAAGGTTTATTCTGACAATCGCTTTAAAGGTTTCAAGCCTGGAGATGTAAATGGTGATGGCAAACTAGATCTTGTCGTTATTCAAAATGAACGCAATGATTCTAGTGACCATGTTCGGGTAATGTTGGCTGAAGGCGATCGTTTTACGCCCCAAGATCGCTTAAAAGACTTTGCAGACAAAGATTTGCGTGGAACCTGGCAATTAATAGATATCAACGGGGATAATGCCCAGGACATTCTATTTATTCGCAAAATTGATGGTCAAGGCTATTGGTCGTATGTCCTAGCAGAAAACGATAATTATGATCCAGACAGTGTTGTCGTCACAGATATTGCTATTGATTACCGTAAGCCTCCTGTTATTGCTGATTTTGACGGCGATGGATTCGCAGACCTGTTTTATAAAGAGAATGATGACTTTGCTATACGCCGATTGCTTGATTTTGAAGAGCTAGACAGCGAAGCGACGACTGTACATATTAACTTTACGCCATTTACCGGCGGCAGCTATCACAAATATGAAGTCGAAACTAAAGAACCGGATAAAAATACCCGTGTTTCAGACTTCGATGGCAACGGTCTGGCAGACTTGATTTTGAAAGTCACAGAATATACTTGTACCGATGGCTCATATAGTCAATGCCAGAATGTGCGCGAAGATTGGCGTATTTTCACCTCGGGGGCGTTAGGGCAGTTCTATGAGTATGCCAACTTGGGTGCAACTGATGACATCTCTGACATCCGGCTGACAGACCTGAATAGTGATGGCTATACCGACGTTTTCTATTCTCAAAGCCAAGCTCAGAGTGAGGGGCAGTTCGCTTACCAATACAACAATGGTAAGTCACTGGAACCTATAGTTTTAATACCAGAAGTGAACTCTGATAATAATATTTCCCACCTCGTTGATTTGAATCTTGATGGTTATACAGATCTGGTTTATGCCGGTGTTGATACTGCTGCAGAAGACTGTGATGGAGCAGGTAGAGAGTTAGGTATTTGCCTATCGAAGTATCCTCGCAGCTGGTGGTTGATGGCTTTTGATGGTCAGAACTTTGCTGACCCAGTTCAACTTCCGTTGGAGGTCCATAATTATCAACAATCGTTCTTTGCTGATGCCAATGGTGATGGCTTTGCCGACTACGTGAGTTTTGATGGTGATCTCGGCTTTAATCTGCGTGTTGATCGCCCGGTAAAACGAATTTCAGATGTCACTGATGGGTTTGGCGTTACCAGTGAAATTAATTATCGTCCATTGACCGATTCCACCGTATATCAACGAGCCTATACCAATATAGAAGGCGCTGATGGCCACCAAGATACTACGGCCTGGGGCAGTGGCACCATGGTCATGGATATCACCTACCCTATGCATGTCGTTAGTTCATTTGAACGGGGCGAAGTAGTTAACACTTATCGTTATGAAAATGGACGAATGCAAGTCGGCAGGGGAGCTCTTGGCTTTGAAAAACTGACTATTCATAACCTGACAACAGGGATCCAGCAAACAAGTATCTACCGACAAGATTATCCGTTTGTTGGCTCTTTGATTGAGTCGCGCACCGAACTAGTCGAAGTAACCTGGCATAAAAATGAAGACTGCCGTCAGATGGGGACCACTGGCGAGTATTATTGTCATGAATACAATATTGAGCAGCGTTCATCTCAACTACTGGGTGAAAGCTACAGTACTTATATGTCCCACCCCACTCATGATGGACTCAGTCAATTCATTTACGCCAATAGCAGTACAGAATATAGCTATGATCTTGATGGCACAGATTTGACCACAAAAGTGATAACTGTCAACGAGGTCGACTATTTTGGACACATAGTGGATGTAACTGAGCAGTTAAAAGATCATATCAATGACGTGACGGCTAGCAAACAGACCGTAGATCTGTTTGATAACGACACTCATTTTGGAGGGCGGAAAACCCGCAGTGAAATTACACTTTCTCGAACGGCCGAGGTGCCGGTAACTCGCACCAACGGCTATCGTTATGATGCGCTTGGTCTGCTCGTCGAAGAGATTGTAGAGCCGGATGATATTGACTACACCCTCACGACCACATACACCAGAGACAGTTTTGGTAACGTAGATAGCGTTACCGTTGATGGCCAAAACATACCGCAAGCGGTTAGTTCTACGAGCTATGAAAGTACAGGCCGCTATGTCGAGACCTCCACTGACGCTAATGGCTATGTAGCTAGGAATCTTTATACACCGTGGCATTTAGCCATTGGCGGACCGCAAAGCATTGGCGATATTAATGATAACTTCACTCAACTCTATTACGGTACTTTAGGTCGCGCTGAAGGAGCTGATTCGCCAGATGGTGGTCAAGTCCGCAAGGCGTATCAATGGTGTGCTGACGTGCATCCTGCTGGAGTAGTCAGTAGCGATTGTCCAAGTGACGCTGTGTATGTCGAGATCACTGAAACTGCTGGCGCGCCAGTTACTAAAGTGTTCTTCGATGGATTCGGGCGTAAGCGGCGTGAAAGCACCATGGGCTTCAATGCTGGAGATTGGATTAATACAGACTTTGTCTATGACGATAAAGGACGTTTAGAGCAACAGTCGCAGCCGTATTTAGATGGTCATACCCCTTTGTGGACCAGCATGACCTTTGATGAGTTAAATCGTGTCAGTACCATGACCAAACCAGATGATGGATTGTGGACATACGAGTACGATGATTTCACGGAGACGTTGACCAACCCTGCAGGGTTATCACACTCCGAGAGTAAAAACGCGATGGGTGAACTGATTTCAGTGACCGACGCAGCAGTTGATGTTACCGATGCTAATGTGTTTTATCGCTATGACGCTGCAGGCAACCTGAAAGAGTTAGAAGACGGCCAGAATAACATTACATACATTGATTACGATCGATTGGGTCGTAAGATCAGCATGACCGATCCAGACAAGGGCGTATGGACTTACACCTATGACCAATTAGGACGGATAAAAGCAACCATCGATGGCAACGGTGATGAAACACGTATTTTCTATCGTGCAGATGGACAAGTTCATTCTAAGTATCGATACAAGGGAACCAAACAGAATGGATATCAAGTTCAAAAGTACTATGCAAGCTTCCGAACGTCTGGCACGGGTAAAGGGCAGGTTAACATCCAATGGGTTGCCAATACTTACGAAGGTGTGGAGGCTAGCACACACTACCAAACGTTTAGTTATGACAGCTTAGGCCGGCCTTACAGAGTCAAACACAAGCTACCTAACTTTACAGAAATGTTAGGTAAGAATGCGGTATACACAGAAACAGAGTTTGACACCGTTGGACGTGCTCGAGATGTCATGGACGCTTCTGGTCAAAGTATCCGTTACTTTTATAATCCACGTGGTTACAAGTATGCAGTAGCTGACCTCAGTTCGGGTAACTTGATATGGCAAGCCAATGAAGCCGATGCATACGGTAATATTACCGAATTCGAACATGGCAACGGGATTGTTACTCACAAGTCTTTTTACCAAGAAACAGGCTTAGCAGAATCTATCTCAAGTACAAAGCAAGCGATTACCTACCAGTGGGATCAGCTGGGTAATTTGGATTTTCGTAACGACCAATGGAAAAACCTCAATGAAAGCTTCACTTATGATGGTTTAAACCGTGTTACTAGCTCCACCATTGCGGGTCAGGATAGCCTTAGTTACCAGTACGATACTCTTGGTAATATTACCTATAAGTCAGGGGTGGGAGACTACTACTACGAAGCTGGCAAGCCACATGCTGTTTCCCGTATTACTGGGGATACCGGTGACCAGGCCGGGGTTGATAGTTTATTCACCTATGACAACAACGGCAATATGCTGACAGGTGATGGTCGCACCATTGAATACACCTCGTTTGATAAACCCTACCGTATTAGTAAAGGGGATTACATTGCAGAGTTTCAATATGGAATAGGTGATAGTCGCTTCAAGCGGTTCGACCGTGAGGGCGATAAGCTTACAGTGACCTACTACATCGGCAACGTTGAGATGATCCAAACCAGCGACGCGCCTGGTTATACCACTAAGCGGTATATTGATGGCGAGGCCGTTATCACCCGCTATTTCGATGGTGTATCACCAATCTATGAGACTCACTACCTTCATGGCGACCACTTAGGCAGTATCGATTTAATCACCGATGCAGCAGGCAGTGTGGTTGAGCGTTTAAGTTACGATGTCTGGGGGGCTCGTCGAGCCAGTAACTGGGCTGATCCGTTGGATCAGCTCACCATGTTAAGCCGGATCCGTGAATTTAGCTCTAACATCACCACCCGAGGGTATACCGGCCACGAACATATCGATGGTGTTGGCCTGATCCACATGAATGGCCGGGTTTATGATGCACGTTTAGGACGCTTTCTTAGTGCAGATCCTCATGTGCAGGCGCCAAATAATACCCAGAGTTTAAATCGCTATAGTTATGTATTTAATAACCCGCTTAACGCGACAGATCCGAGTGGTTATATAGCCCAAATGGTTATCGCAATGGCCATTAAGTATATAGCGGCTAATGTGATCGGTGGTGCACTAGGAAGTGCTATTACTGGCTTCATGGCCGCCTATAGCTACTTTGGTATGGCGCAAGGCATTTTGCAATCAGTGTCAGCAATAATGAATGCCTATGATGCTTGGTCTGCCGGCGCTGGCGGGGCAGTGCTTGGTGCGACGATAACTGGGGTGGCTAAGGGCTGGGCCAAGTCGATTGCGATGAGTTATTTGGCCTCTAGTGTCGAAGGTTATTTTAATAAAGCTGATGGTCCCACACGAATTGGAACAAGCTATGGCGAATTTAATGCGTCGAAATCAAATGAACTTTCGTTTGAGAATCAAGTACTCAAGGGTGGGAGCGGGAAAGAACCAAAAAATCCATCAAATGACGTAAAAGTAGATGATGGGTTAAACTTAAAAGTTCATGGGAATTCATTGCGTGGGGACATTCTTGTAGGGTGTGAACATGTTAGTGCTTATATGTGTATTAATTCTATTAAGGAGTTTCAAGGGGTTAATCAAAGTGATGGTGTGTATGAAACTAATTTAACTATAAGGGTGGCTGGTGCTGGCGAGGAACCTACCTTTCAATTAAAGGGGGGGGGGAGTAATAAAGATTTTAACGGAAAATATACGCTAACAAAAACGACAGTGTCGGTTTTGGTAGCTGATTATACGACCTATAAGAGAACGATACATCTATATAGTAGTAATGTTAGTTACTCTTCTGAAACAGCTGTTCATGAAATGGGTCATATGTTAGGTCTACAACATCAAGAAAACAAAACGGGCAGTGTCATGAGTTATGATATAAATCGAAATAGCGTTCCTGTTACAGATGATCTGAGACGCCTCGTTGATGCATATAGGTAATTTCATGTTCAAATATATTTATTTTGCACTTATGCTTTTGCTCAGTTGTGGTGTGAGTGCCGATATTAATTCTGATAAATGTGATTTTCACTCTGAAAGTGAAAATGAATTGTCTGATATCGTAGAAAATATATACGATAAAATTTCTGATGCCGACTCGGTTATGGTATGTCATTCAAAAAAAGGTGAGAAAGGATATTTTTATTCTTCTAAGGTAAATAATGAGTATGGTATTAAATACTATTACTTGATTAGGGTTTTTCCTGAGGTCAATGACGGGGACATATTTTTAGGGCTTTTACCGCCAATGGATATGCTTTATATCAAAACTAAGAGTCTCTACATGTGCTCAGATGCAGCGACATGTAAGTTTCAAGGTGATGTGGGATTCATTCAGGTTGATAATATTACTCCCGGATTATTTTTTATTTTATTGAACAACTGGAAGGATATTATTGATTATGATCTTAGAGAAGAATCTTCTCAAGAGTCAAGTTTTTTACTTAAAACACCGTCTAACCTTATTGAAATAAGGAAGGTGATTACTTCTGACTTAAGTAAAATTATTTTTTCATCATTAAGTTATGATGAGGGTGGGAGAGAGAATAGCCCTGAGTATGAATTGATGGTTGAAATTGATTCAGAATTATGGAGTATAATATTTGACTTTTATCTGGGTGGTAATATCGTGATTAAAAATGTTTCACTTGTAAATTAATAGAGAGAAATATACTGCTCATATTTATATTCTGTTCAATGGGGCAGGCTGAAGGTTGACTTGGTCTAGTAAGGCTAATCGACGAAAAGCTTCATTTAAAAGCCACCAGTATACGCCTATACGTGATTTCATATGATAATAACCGCTAAGTCAGGGTTATAACGGGACATATATGGACGCCCCGGATATTGCAAGGTCGCTTTCAGGAAGATCGGTTTGCGGACATATATCCGGCGTCTTTGTGAAGGACGTTCACCTGAATTGATGCAGGCTTCATTCCCTCATATTGCTTAGCAAAGCCATAGCTACAATCCTTTAGCCAAAACGTTGCTAAACGGTATAGTACGCACCTAAATTGCATAACCATTTAGAGTAACCCGATGTCAGACACTATCCGAGTTGCCATCGCCGGCTGTGCCGGTCGCATGGGAAAGAACCTGCTAAATGTCGCTTTTGACAGCGAAGCTGTTGAGTTAGTTGCGGGCTTTGAACGTCCAGGTAGCAGCTTGATTGGCGCTGATCTCGGTGAGTTTGCTGGCGTAGGTAAACTGGGAGTTGAGATCTCTGGCGGACTGGAAGGTC
>NZ_SHLY01000009.1:0-123689 GCF_004284785.1 Corallincola spongiicola | reverse complement strand
CAGCGAAGCTGTTGAGTTAGTTGCGGGCTTTGAACGTCCAGGTAGCAGCTTGATTGGCGCTGATCTCGGTGAGTTTGCTGGCGTAGGTAAACTGGGAGTTGAGATCTCTGGCGGACTGGAAGGTCTTGAAGAGATTGTTGATGTGGTGATTGATTTCACTGCACCTGACGCCACATTGGCCAAGATTGAGTGGTGCCAGCAACACGGTAAGCAGATTGCTATCGGCACGAAGGGTTTTACCGATGCGCAAAAAGCACAAATAGATGCGGCCAGTTAAAGCTGCGCCATCATGATGGCGTCAAACTACAGCGTTGGCGTGAACTTGTTGTTTAAACTGCTGGAGACTGCTGCAAAGGTGATGGGCTCGTTAACAGTATGTCAGCCTGAGTAATCTTTGCCATTACTTCCTAGCTATTGCTAGTAAACCAAACCGGCGCTTATGCGCCGGCTTTTTTATCTATATAAATAAACAGTTATCTTTTTGATCAAAAGAAAAATAGCTTTCCCTCAATTAGTTTTGGTGTAAAAATAGCCATCCTAAATGGAAGTGCGACTTGGGATCGGAAGCCTACCCTCCCTAATATGCTCCGCAACGATAGATGCACCTTTATGGTTACCTGACTATCTTTTGCTGCAGTCTATCTTCCGCCGAATTATGTTGTGGCAAGGAAAGCAAAATGAAGAAGTTACTACTCAATACCGTACTCCTCGCGTCTGTGATCGCCCCTTCGGTTAATGCAGCGCAGCTCTCGTTAGATTTGCAAGGTGGGAGTTATGTCAGTATTTTTCAGTTTGATGGCGTCGATTATAGCTATGATGGTTATGCTAAAGACTTAGAGGAATTTTCGACCGAGATATCTGTTGGTACCCCGACCTGGGACTATTCCAATAAAGAAACGTATTACGCCGGTTGGGCTGACTCAAATCACACCAGTTCATCAAGCTCCTTTGGAGGCGGCGCGCTAGCTGCACAGCCATTTACGCCTCTGTCAGGGACTCTACTGGAAAATAACCCTTTTGCTGCCCTCATGAGCCATGATTCTGACAGCATTGGTCAATACTCTTATTTTGATGATTATATTAATCCGTCGATTACGGATTCAGGCTATGTGAATTTAAGCTTGTCTTGGGGAATGTCAGCGTTTGGCGATTTGGTAGAGACAGATCTTGGCATGGAACAATCTTATGGCGGCTATCGGTGGGATGCTCATATTACTCTTGACCAGATATTCAGTGCTGATGATGTGCTTGAGTATACCTTTGATGAGGTATTGGCGCTGCTTTGGGGAGCTGATGGCGCGACAGTTTCGGTGTCAGAGTCGTCTTATTACAATGAATCGCTGTGCGTAGCTGTTGATGAGTATAATCTTACATGTAATAACACCTACAGCGAAGATTACTCAACTTGGTACGAGGGGGTTGTGTCAGTGCAGGGCGCAGATGTGGACGCGCCACAAACTATCGCCTTGGCTATGCTGGGGTTGTTAGGTTTTGGGGCTCTGCGCCGTAAAACGAACTAAAGCTGCCATGCTTTGATTTAAAGCCCGCTAACGCGGGCTTTTCTATATCTATCTCTAAACCCAGTGATTTTCTAATGCAGCGTTTTCTAACCACAATCCTTTAGCCAAAAACGTTGCTAAACGGTATAGTACGCACCTAAATTGCATAACCATTCAGAGTAAACCGATGTCAGACACTATCCGAGTCGCCATCGCCGGCTGTGCCGGTCGCATGGGAAAGAACCTGCTAAATGCCGCTTTTGATAGCGAAGCTGTTGAGTTAGTTGCGGGCTTTGAACGTCCAGGTAGCAGCTTGATTGGCGCTGATCTCGGTGAGTTTGCTGGCGTAGGTAAACTGGGAGTTGAGATCTCTGGCGGACTGGAAGGTCTTGAAGGGATTGTTGATGTGGTGATTGATTTCACTGCACCTGACGCCACATTGGCCAATATTGAGTGGTGCCAGCAACACGGTAAGCAGATCGTTATAGGTACAACAGGCTTTACCGACGAACAAAAAGCGCAAATAGATGCGGCCAGTCAAAGCTGCGCCATCATGATGGCGTCAAACTACAGCGTTGGCGTGAACTTGCTGTTTAAACTGCTGGAGACTGCTGCAAAGGTGATGGGCGACTACACTGACATTGAAATCATTGAAGGTCACCATCGCCATAAAGTTGATGCGCCTTCTGGAACTGCACTGAGTATGGGCGAAGTGATCGCTGATACGTTGGGCCGGGATTTGAATAAGGTGGCTGTTTATGGCCGTGAAGGTATTACCGGCGAGCGTGAGCGCGACACGATCGGTTTCGCTACCATCCGTGCTGGTGACCTAGTAGGCGAGCATACGGCGATGTTTGCGGACATCGGTGAGCGTGTAGAGATCACTCACAAAGCCTCTAGTCGTATGACATTTGCCAATGGCGCAGTGCGTGCAGCTGCCTGGCTCAAAAGTAAACAATCAGGATTTTATGACATGCAAGATGTGCTTGGATTGAAGGATTAAACCCTCAGTTTTGAGCGTTTCGAGCGGAAATGTACTGATAAAGTTAAAAAAATGTAAATGGTGAAATCTGTGATAGACGTCAACCCAGAGTTGTACTAGAATGCGCGGAATTTGCCACCGTTTCGGTAAAGAAGTTTTTGTTCGGTCTATTTAGACCAGTTAATGGGAGTAAGACCTTGTGTTTACTCCCATTTTGCTGCCAACGTGGAGGTTATCTTGAATAAACCCGCTCTACTGGTGCTAGCTGATGGCACTGTTTTTCGCGGTCGTTCCATAGGCGCTGACGGTCAGTCGGTCGGTGAAGTTGTTTTTAATACTTCAATGACCGGTTATCAGGAGATACTGACTGATCCATCTTATGCACGTCAAATTGTCACGCTGACTTATCCCCATATCGGTAACACCGGTACCAATAGTGAAGATGAAGAGTCTGCGAATATCTGGGCAACAGGCCTGGTTATCCGAGATCTGCCTCTGTTGGCTAGCAACTTCAGAAATGAAGAGACGCTCTCTGATTATCTCAAGCGCAATAACGTTGTCGGCATCTGCGATATTGATACCCGCAAACTGACACGTATTCTGCGAGAGAAAGGCGCTCAGGCTGGGTGTATTGTTGCTGGTGAAACGGTTGACGAAGCAGCAGCAAAAGCGGCTGCGCTGGCATTCCCAGGATTGAAGGGAATGGATCTGGCGAAAGAGGTCACGACTAAAGAGTCATTCAGTTGGACAGCGGGTAGCTGGCAATTGGGTAGTGGCCACACGTCACCGGAAGCTACTTCATTGCCTTTCCATGTGGTTGCATACGATTTTGGCGCCAAACGCAATATTCTGCGTATGTTGGTTGATCGAGGTTGTCGTTTGACTGTGGTTCCTGCACAAACCCCTGCGGAAGATGTGCTGGCTATGAACCCTGATGGCATCTTCCTATCAAATGGTCCTGGCGATCCAGAGCCTTGCGATTACGCTATCTCTGCTATCAAGAGTTTTCTGCAAACCGACATACCGATCTTTGGTATCTGTCTCGGACATCAGTTACTGGCATTGGCCAGCGGTGCGAAGACAGTGAAGATGAAGTTTGGTCACCACGGGGCCAACCACCCAGTGAAAGATCATGATAACAATGTAGTGATGATCACCAGCCAGAATCACGGTTTTGCTGCTGATGAGACAACACTGCCAGAGACTTTGCGTGCAACGCATACCTCATTGTTTGATGGGTCACTGCAAGGCATTCATCGCACAGATAAGCCAGCGTTTAGTTTTCAGGGACACCCTGAAGCAAGCCCCGGCCCACATGATGCGGCGCCGCTGTTCGATCATTTCATCGAACTTATTGAACAACGCAAAGCCAAGTAACAGATTCGCAGCAAGGGTAGACAATGCCAAAACGTACAGACATACAAAGCATATTGATTCTTGGCGCTGGTCCGATTGTGATCGGGCAGGCCTGTGAATTTGACTATTCAGGCGCGCAGGCGTGTAAGGCACTACGGGAAGAGGGCTACCGGGTTGTTCTGGTGAACTCAAACCCGGCGACTATCATGACTGACCCGGAGATGGCCGATGCTACCTACATCGAACCAATTCACTGGGAAGTGGTTGCTAAGATCATCGAGAAAGAGCGTCCAGATGCTGTATTGCCGACGATGGGTGGCCAGACGGCACTGAACTGTGCCTTGGAACTTGAACGTGAAGGCGTGCTGGAGAAATTTGGCGTTGAGATGATTGGCGCAACTGCCGACGCCATCGATAAAGCTGAAGATCGTGACCGCTTTGATAAGGCGATGAAGGCCATTGGTCTGGAAACGCCTCGTGCAGAAACCGCGCATACCATGGACGAAGCCCATGATGTTCTGTCGCGAATTGGCTTCCCTTGTATTATTCGCCCTTCGTTTACCATGGGCGGCTCGGGTGGTGGTATTGCCTATAACATCGAAGAGTTCGATGACATCTGTAGCGGCGGTTTAGAGCTTTCTCCGACCAGTGAATTGTTGATTGATGAATCATTGATCGGCTGGAAAGAGTATGAGATGGAAGTGGTGCGGGATCGAAATGACAACTGCATCATCGTCTGTTCCATCGAAAACTTTGACGCCATGGGTGTCCACACGGGTGATTCAATCACTGTCGCGCCAGCGCAAACACTGACTGACAAAGAGTATCAGTTGATGCGTAATGCATCGATGGCGGTATTGCGTGAGATCGGTGTAGAAACTGGCGGCTCGAACGTTCAGTTCGGTGTTAATCCGGCTGATGGTCGTATGGTTATTATTGAGATGAACCCGCGAGTGAGCCGTTCGTCTGCGCTGGCTTCAAAAGCTACCGGCTTTCCTATCGCTAAAGTCGCTGCCAAGTTGGCAGTGGGTTATACCCTTGATGAGCTACTTAATGACATTACGGGTGGTAAAACTCCAGCGAGTTTTGAACCTGCGATCGATTATGTTGTTACCAAGGTGCCGCGGTTTAACTTCGAAAAATTTGCCGGTGCGAATGATCGCTTAACGACGCAGATGAAGTCTGTTGGCGAAGTGATGGCTATTGGCCGTAACCAGCAGGAATCTCTGCAGAAAGCGTTGCGTGGGCTTGAAGTGGGTGCCACCGGCTTTGATCCTATCGTCAATCTGGACGATGCCGAAGCGAAATCGAAGATCCGTCATGAATTACAAGAGCCGGGTGCGGATCGTATCTGGTACATAGGCGACGCATTCCGTGCGGGCATGAGCCTTGACGAAGTGTTTAAGTTGACCAACGTCGATCGTTGGTTCTTAGTACAGATCGAAGACCTTATCAGCGAAGAGAAGAATCTGAAAGAACTGGGTATGGCTGGCTTGACGGCTGACTTGTTGCGCGGCTTGAAGCGTAAAGGTTTTGCCGATGCCCGTTTGGCGACCTTACTAGGTGTCTCTGAAGCTGAACTGCGTAAGCTACGTACACGTCATGAAATCTTCCCTGTATACAAGCGCGTCGATACCTGCGCTGCAGAATTTTCAACTGACACCGCGTATATGTACTCGACTTATGATGAAGAGTGCGAAGCCGATCCGACTGACAATGATAAAATCATGGTTATCGGTGGCGGACCAAACCGCATTGGCCAGGGTATCGAGTTCGATTATTGCTGTGTACATGCGGCATTGGCAATGCGTGAAGATGGTTATGAAACCATCATGGTTAACTGTAACCCTGAAACGGTTTCTACCGATTATGACACCTCTGATCGCCTCTATTTTGAGCCGGTCACACTGGAAGACGTGTTGGAGATTGTCCGTGTCGAGAAGCCTAAAGGGGTGATCGTACAGTACGGTGGTCAAACACCACTTAAGCTGGCGCGTGCACTCGAAGCGGCAGGGGTGCCAATTATCGGTACCAGCCCAGATGCAATTGACCGTGCTGAAGATCGTGAACGTTTCCAGCAAGCAGTTGAGCGACTTGGCTTGAAGCAGCCTGAGAATGCAACTGTAACGGCATTGGAAGAAGCGGTCGCGTTGGCTGAAAAGATCACTTATCCATTGGTTGTACGCCCCTCCTATGTACTTGGTGGCCGCGCCATGGAGATTGTTTACGATGAGATTGACCTGCGCCGTTACTTCAACGAAGCGGTGAGCGTGTCAAATGAGTCACCAGTGCTATTAGATCGTTTCCTCGATGACGCCATTGAGATCGATATCGATGCTATTTGTGATGGCAAAGATGTGGTGATCGGCGGGATCATGGAACATATCGAGCAAGCAGGTGTTCACTCAGGTGATTCCGGTTGTTCGTTGCCACCTTACACACTAAGTGCTGATGTCCAAGATCGCATGCGTGAGCAAGTACGGAAATTGGCGCTTGAGCTCGGTGTTGTTGGTTTGATGAATGTGCAGTTTGCAGTCAAAGACGATGAGATCTACCTGATTGAGGTGAATCCTCGTGGTGCTCGTACTGTGCCATTTGTTTCGAAAGCGACCGGAGTTGCTTTAGCCAAGGTGGCTGCGCGTGTCATGGTCGGTCAGAGCTTGGCGGATCAAGGTGTGACATCTGAAGTGGTGCCACCGTATTACTCAGTGAAAGAAGTGGTGCTGCCGTTTAACAAGTTCCCTGGTGTTGATCCTATCCTCGGTCCAGAGATGCGTTCTACTGGCGAGGTGATGGGTGTTGGAGAAACGTTCGCTGAAGCTTTTGCCAAGGCGGAGTTAGGTGCCAACAAGAACCCGCCACGTAAAGCTGGCCGTGCTCTGCTGTCTGTTCGCGATAGTGATAAGAAGCGGGTGGTTGATTTAGCGAAGCGCTTGGTTGAATTGGGCTACGAATTGGATGCCACCCATGGTACTGCCGTGGTGCTTGGTGAAGCCGGTGTTAATCCTCGTTTAGTTAACAAGGTACACGAAGGCCGTCCTCACATCCTTGATCGCCTGAAGAACGGTGAGTACAGCTATATAGTTAACACCACTGAAGGTCGTCAGACAATTGTAGATTCAGTGCCTCTGCGTCGTGCAGCACTGCGTCAGCAAGTGAACTACACTACGACCCTTAATGGCGCGTTCGCGACCTGTATGGCGCACACCGTAGATGACAGAAGCTCTGTGATCTCAGTGCAAGAGTTACATAAGAAAGCAGCTAAGTAATGATCAAAATACCTATGACAACCGCTGGCGCAGATGCGCTGCGGACTGAGCTTAACTACCTTAAGTCTGAGCGTCGTCCGAAAATCATTGCCGCTATTGCGGATGCTCGAGAGCATGGTGATTTGAAAGAAAACGCAGAGTACCACGCTGCTCGCGAGCAGCAGGGCTTCTGTGAAGGGCGCATTCAAGAGATTGAAGCGAAACTATCGAATGCCCAAATCATTGACGTGACTAAGGTGCCTAATAACGGCAAAGTAATCTTTGGCGCGACGGTTAAGGTTCTCAATATCGATTCAGATGTTGAATCGACTTACCGTATTGTTGGCGATGATGAGGCTGATATTAAGCAGAATCTGGTGAGTGTTAATTCACCCATTGCCAGAGCATTTATCGGTAAAGAAATCGATGATGTGGCTGAGGTTAAGACGCCAAATGGTGTGGTTGAGTACGAGATTGTTGAAATCGAGTATATCTAATCGAACGCTTGATAAAAAAGGCCGCTAATGCGGCCTTTTTTGATCGTTAGGTGCCTACTTTTTTGGTAGTTCAATTTTCTTATCATCGCTTGGACGATACAAAATCACTGTTTTACCGATTAACTGGACTTTGACTGCGTTTGTCTCGCGCACAATGGTATCGATCACAGCATTACGCATTTCGCGATCATCGCCAGGTAGCTTCACTTTGATTAATTCATGGTGGGCGAGTGCTATTTCTATCTCGGCCAATACACCTTCTGTTAATCCGTTAGCCCCAAGGAGCACGACTGGGCGCAATGAATGGGCCATCGATTTTAAAAATTGTTTTTGCTTGTTTGTTAGTTGCATGACCGCTCTTTTTTGTCGCTTTACTTGAATCCGCTATAGTTTACCTCCATTAACTAGATAACTACTAATTGTGATCACAGAATAGATGAGTAAAAAGAAGCGCTCAGCCAGCAGTAGCCGCTGGATCAAGGAGCATTTTGATGACAAATATGTCCAGGAGGCTCAGAAAAGGGGCCTGCGTAGTCGTGCTGTATTTAAGCTCGAAGAGCTACAGCAGCAAGATAAATTAATCCGTTCAGGGGACACCGTCGTAGATTTAGGTGCAGCACCTGGAGGCTGGTCACAATTGGCCGCCGAACTGGTGGGTGAATCAGGGCGAGTGATCGCCTGCGATATTTTACCTATGGACCCGATTGCTGGCGTGGCCTTTTTACAGGGTGATTTTCGTGAAGAGAACGTATTAACTGCGTTACTCGACTATGTGGGAGATGACAAAGTCGATCTTGTTTTGTCTGATATGGCGCCAAACATGAGTGGTCATGGCACCGTTGATCAGTCTCGGTCAATATATTTGATTGAGCTGGCTTTGGATATGTGTCATCAAGTGTTGGCCGCCAATGGCAGGTTTGTGGTGAAAGTTTTTCAAGGCGATGGCTTTGATAACTTTTTGCAAAATGTGCGGTCTGCATTTACAAGCGTTAAGATTAGAAAACCTGATTCCTCGCGGGCTCGCTCCCGGGAAGTTTACATCGTGGCTAGCGGTTACAAACTGTAGTACCCTAGCGTTTAGTTAAGTTATTGCGGCGAAGAGGCAGCACCCTTGAGCGATATGGCAAAAAATCTCATTCTTTGGCTAGTCATTGCAGTTGTTTTAATGTCTGTAGTGCAAGGTATTTCCACAAAAGATAGTGCTGGAAAGACCATCGATTACACCCAGTTCATTGAGCAGGTTAATAACGGCCAAGTTAGAGAAGTTAGGATCGATGGCAAGACAATTACTGGCCTGACCGGCGGTAACGAGTCGTTTGAGACTGTGCTTCCAATGTACGACGAAGCGCTCATGAATGAGCTGCTGAAAGCAAAGGTGAAAGTGGTTGGTACGCCAGAGGAGCAGCAAAGCTTCTTGGCGCAGATTTTCATCTCTTGGTTCCCCATGCTGCTGTTGATCGGTGTTTGGATCTTCTTCATGCGCCAAATGCAGGGCGGCGGTGGCAAAGGTGCCATGTCGTTTGGTAAGAGCAAAGCGCGGTTGATGAACGAAGACCAAGTCAAAGCGACTTTTTCTGATGTCGCGGGCTGCGACGAAGCGAAAGAAGAGGTCGGTGAATTAGTCGATTATCTTCGCGAGCCTTCCAAGTTTCAGAAGCTCGGCGGTAAGATCCCGACAGGTGTGCTGTTGATTGGTCCTCCTGGTACAGGTAAGACGCTGTTAGCTAAAGCAATTGCCGGCGAAGCTAAAGTTCCTTTCTTCACCATTTCTGGCTCAGATTTCGTTGAGATGTTCGTTGGTGTTGGTGCATCCCGTGTTCGGGATATGTTCGAGCAAGCCAAGAAAGCAGCACCATGCATCATCTTTATCGATGAGATCGATGCGGTAGGTCGTCAGCGCGGCGCGGGTTTAGGTGGTGGTCATGATGAACGTGAGCAGACATTGAACCAGATGTTGGTTGAGATGGATGGCTTTGAAGGGCATGAGGGCATTATTGTTATTGCTGCCACTAACCGTCCTGACGTTTTAGACCCTGCTTTACTGCGTCCTGGCCGTTTTGACCGCCAGGTAACCGTTGGTCTGCCGGACATCCGTGGTCGCGAGCAAATTCTTAAAGTACATATGCGTAAAGTGCCGCTTGCGGATGATGTGAAAGCTTCTGTCATCGCCCGTGGTACACCAGGTTTCTCCGGTGCTGATTTAGCTAACTTGGTCAATGAAGCGGCTTTGTTCGCTGCTCGAGGTGACAAGCGCTTGGTCGCGATGGAAGAGTTCGAAAAGGCCAAGGATAAGATCCTGATGGGCACCGAACGTAAGTCCATGGTGATGAGTGAAGATGAGAAAACGATGACCGCTTATCATGAAGCGGGTCACGCGATTGTCGGTCGCTTAGTACCTGAGCATGATCCGGTTTACAAGGTCAGTATTATCCCTCGTGGTCGCGCGCTGGGTGTGACCATGTACCTGCCAGAGCAAGATCGTGTTAGTTACAGCAAGCAGCACTTAGAAAGTATGATCTCCAGCCTGTTTGGTGGACGTTTGGCGGAAGAGATAATTTTTGGTGCCGAGAAGGTGACAACCGGCGCATCAAATGACATCGAGCGAGCGACTGATTTAGCGCGCAAGATGGTGACCCAATGGGGCTTGTCTGAAAAGATGGGACCTTTGCTCTACGCCGAAGAAGAGGGCGAAGTGTTCTTGGGACGTAGTGTGGCGAAAGCTAAGCATATGTCTGATGAGACGGCACGTGCCATTGATGAAGAGATTAAGCGTGTTATCGATCGCAACTACACGCGTTCCCTGCAGATCCTTAATGATAATCTCGATATTTTGCACGCGATGAAAGATGCGTTGATGAAGTATGAGACTATCGATGCGAAGCAGATCGATGACCTGATGGCGCGCGTTGACGTGCGTGAACCTGCGGATTGGGTTGATAGTGATAGCTCTGATGATTCTGATACAGGCAGTGCGTCAGCCAGTACCGATGAAGCGTCTGTGCCACCGTCTGTAACACCGGATGATGCGCCAGCGAAATAGTTTGTTTTGGTTTTAGAATAAAATCCGCCCTGTTGATACAGGGCGTTTTTACATTTAGCGAATAGAGTTGCAACTGTGTATCGGATTAAATTTTCAGATCGCTGCTTGGTATTAAAAGCGCCTCAGGTCATGGGAATACTTAATGTAACGCCCGACTCTTTTTCTGATGGCGGTAAGTATGGCCAGTTGGATGCGGCACTCAGGCAAGCTGAGGCGATGGTAGCTGCAGGCGCGACATTTATTGATATCGGAGGAGAGTCGACACGTCCGGGCGCCGACGCCGTCTCTGTGGACCAAGAGTTAGCTCGAGTGATCCCAGTGATTGAGGCTGTAAAGGCGAATTTGGATGTCTTGGTCTCGCTCGATACCAGTAAGGCTGAGGTGATAAGTCAAGGCATATCAGCGGGCGCGGATCTGATCAACGATGTTCGCGCATTACAAGCCCCTGGCGCATTGCAGGCGGTTGCTGCAAGTCGCGTTCCTGTGTGTCTTATGCACATGCAAGGGGAGCCCCGTACAATGCAGGATACCCCGCAGTATGGCGACTTAATCTCTGATATCCGCCATTTTTTCGAAGACCGTATTGATGAATGCGTGAATGCAGGTATCGAACGCAGTCGAATTCTTATCGATCCCGGGTTTGGTTTTGGAAAAAGTGGCGATCACAATTACCAGTTACTTAATCAGTTGGATCAGTTTCATGAACTTGATCGTCCACTATTGGTCGGATTATCTCGTAAGAGCATGATCGGCCAGGTGCTCAACAATGATATTTCTGAACGTGTGATTGGCAGTGTTGCCGGTGCTGTTATTGCGGCAATGAAAGGCTGTCACATCGTCAGAGTGCATGATGTCAAAGAAACCGTTGAGGCTATGAATATAGTGCGAGCAACGCTACAGGAGAGTGTTTAGGTGAGCGAACGTAAATATTTTGGTACCGATGGCGTCCGAGGGCGAGTTGGAGAGTTTCCGATTACCCCTGAATTTTTCTTAAAATTGGGCTGGGCTGCAGGCCGTATTTTGGCGAAAGAGGGCAGCCGAACCGTCTTGATAGGTAAGGATACGCGTATCTCCAACTACATGTTGGAATCGGCTCTTGAGGCCGGATTGGCCGCTGCCGGGCTAAAGGCCGCGTTTACAGGTCCTATGCCAACCCCTGCGATTGCTTACCTAGCAAGAACATTCCGAGCCGAAGCGGGGATCGTGATCAGTGCATCCCATAACCCGTTTTATGATAACGGCATAAAGTTTTTCTCAGCAGATGGCACCAAGCTTGATGACGATCTTGAGTTAGCGATTGAAGCCGAACTGGATAAGCCGCTGACTTGCGTTGATTGTGAAAAATTAGGTAAAGCGATCCGTATTGATGATGCGGCAGGGCGCTATATCGAGTTTTGTAAAAGCAACTTCCCCTCAGGTATGTCTTTGGTTGGGATGAAGATTGTTGTCGATTGCGCGAATGGTGCTACTTACCATATTGCACCTGCTGTATTTTCCGAACTGGGCGCGGAAGTGATCCCAATTGGTATCTCTCCTGACGGTGTGAATATCAATGAAAAGTGTGGCGCCACGGCGATGGATGCGATCAGCAAGGCTGTGGTTGAACATCAGGCCGACCTGGGTATTGCATTTGATGGTGACGGTGACCGAGTGATGATGGTTGACCGGGATGGTGTTGTTGTCGACGGTGACGAGCTGGTTTATATCATTGCCAGAGATGAGCTGCGTAATGGTTCGCTGAAAGGTGGTGTGGTTGGCACCTTGATGAGTAACCTGGGGATGGAAGTTGCCTTACGCGAGCTCGGCATTCCTTTCGTACGCGCTAAAGTGGGTGACCGTTATGTGATGGAGGCGCTGCTTGAGAAGGGGTGGTCCATCGGCGGTGAAGGCTCTGGTCATATTATTAACTTAGCCCATACCAGCACGGGCGACGGCATTGTTGCCGCATTGCGTGTGTTAACGGCAATGCAAAACTCGCATCTTGAGCTGAAAGAGTTGCGCAAAGGGATGAAAAAATACCCGCAGTTACTCATCAATGTTCGCTATCCACAAGGTGCGGATCCGCTTGCTGCTGAAAGCGTTCAAAAGTCTGTGCAAGACGCTGAGAAGGCGTTAGCTGATAAAGGGCGTGTGTTACTTCGCAAGTCCGGCACGGAACCCTTGATCCGAGTGATGGTTGAAGGCGAAGATGCCGCGCTGGTTAAGCAATGTGCGCAGCAGATTGCTACTCAAGTAGAAGAGTCGGTTAAAGCCTGACCAGTTAAATGTAATTTTATTGCTACGGCTCTTGTAACAGAGGGCCGCATTAGTTAATATCTGCCCGCCTTGAAATGAGGTGGTTTGTTAGGAACGCAGCTAGGCTGCACTTCGGGAAGATTAGCATGTACGAGGTTTTATTAGTTCTGTATCTGTTGGTAGCACTTTCGCTTATCGGCTTGGTGTTGCTCCAGCGTGGTAAAGGTGCAGACATGGGTGCTTCATTTGGTGCTGGTGCTTCCGGTACTTTGTTTGGTGCATCTGGTTCAGGTAATTTTCTTACTCGTACCACGGCTGTCCTTGCAACCTCATTTTTTATCCTTAGCTTGTTGCTCGGCAACCTAACTGCAAATGCAGTTAAGCAAGAGGAAGATTGGAATAACCTTGGTGGTGAAGCGCCTGTGGTTGCAGAAGAGCTTGTTGCTCCTGCAGCACCCGCTGCACCTGAAGATGCCAAGGACGATATTCCAAACTAAAGCGTTTGCCGAGGTGGTGGAATTGGTAGACACGCTATCTTGAGGGGGTAGTGTCCTATGGACGTGCGGGTTCAAGTCCCGCTCTCGGCACCAATTTCAATAAAAGGCTGACAATTCGTCGGCCTTTTATTTACTTACTTGCCTATGGATAGGCAGCTGAATATAATTCAGACCTTGTTGGCGCGGGATGGAGCAGTCTGGTAGCTCGTCGGGCTCATAACCCGAAGGTCGTCGGTTCAAATCCGGCTCCCGCAACCACTTTACCTTTAACGAGGTAAGCGCCCACGGCGCACAGAGGGTATCGCTTTAAGCCCCGCAGCTAAGACACGGGGCTTTTTGTTATTTACTGCTCTGTTAGCTACCGCAGGTTGTATCAGCTAGGGGCGTTATGCCCTTTTTTTATTTGTGGAGAACTGATTTGGCGAAGCTCGAATCAAAATTGACCATCATGCTAGAGCCAGCTGTCGAAGCGACAGGGCTGGAGTTGCTGGGTCTGGAGCTTATCCGTGCTGGGCGTAGCTCTGTGCTGCGTCTCTATATCGATCATGAAGACGGCATCACCGTTGAACATTGTGCGGAAGTTAGCCGCCAAGTGAGCGCTGTACTTGATGTCGAAGATCCTATTGCGGGCGAATATAACTTGGAGGTTTCTTCTCCGGGTATGGCTCGTCCTTTGTTCAAACGCGCCCATTATGAAGCAGTGGTTGGACAAAAAGTGAGTTTACAGACCGTGTTGCCTGTTAATGGGCGGCGAAAATTTACCGGCGATTTGCTGGCGGTAGAGGGTGATACCCTGACGTTGAAAGTAGATGGCGAAGAGGCTCTGATTGCGTTGAATAACGTACGAAAGGGCAACATTGTCCCTATCTTTGATTGATGGGACTTGGCGAAGCGAGGCATTCGAGATGAACAAAGAGATCTTGCTGGTCGTTGACGCAGTATCCAACGAAAAAGCAGTACCGCGGGAAAAGATCTTCGAGGCGCTAGAGATAGCACTGGCCACCGCAACAAAAAAGAAATATGAAGGTGATATAGAAGTACGTGTTGAGATCGACCGTAAGACGGGTCAATACGATACTTATCGCCGTTGGCTTGTAGTCGAACTTGAAGACAGCGGATTAGAAAATCCATACGCCGAGATCACGTTAGCTGCTGCGCAGGTGGATGAGCCGGAGATCACTCCTGGCGAATATGTTGAAGAGCAGATTGAGTCGGTTAAGTTTGACCGTATCACGACGCAAACTGCAAAGCAGGTTATCGTTCAGAAGGTACGTGAAGCAGAGCGTGCGCAGGTTGTTGAGCAATTTCAGGATCAGGAAGGTGAGTTAGTCACTGGAGTGGTCAAGAAAGTGAATCGCGATAGCGTGATTATTGATTTGGGTAGCAACGCAGAAGCTGTGTTGTATCGCGAAGAGATGTTGCCACGTGAGACGTTCCGTCCTGGCGATCGGGTAAGAGCCTTATTGTTCTCTGTTCGTCCTGAAGCCCGTGGTGCTCAGTTATTCTTAAGCCGCAGCCGCCCTGAAATGCTGATTGAACTGTTCCGCATTGAAGTGCCAGAGATCGGCGAAGAGATGATTGAAATCATGGCCGCCGCACGCGATCCTGGGTCACGAGCGAAGATATCAGTGAAAACCAATGACCGTCGCATCGATCCTGTGGGAGCGTGTGTTGGTATGCGTGGTAGTCGTGTCCAAGCGGTTTCTGGTGAGCTTGGCGGTGAGCGTGTTGATATTGTGCTGTGGGATGACAATGCCGCGCAGTACGTTATTAATGCCATGGCGCCTGCGGATGTTGCTTCCATCATTGTTGATGAAGACAAGCACACCATGGATGTAGCTGTGGAAGCTGATAATTTAGCCATGGCTATTGGTCGTAACGGTCAAAACATTCGTCTTGCCAGTCAATTGACTGAGTGGGAACTGAATGTGATGACGCAAGAAGATATGAATGCCAAGCATCAAGCGGAAGCTGCATCTGTTATTAAGGTGTTTGTTGATGGTTTGGGTATCGATGAAGAGTTTGCTGCCCTGTTGGCAGATGAAGGTTTCAGTACGCTGGAAGAGATTGCTTATGTTCCGGCCGCAGAGTTACTTGAAATCGAAGGGCTAGATGACGATCTGGTCGAAGAGCTGCGTACCCGTGCGAAAGATGCACTGACCACGCAAGCTCTGGCGGAAGAGGAAAGCCTCGAAGGGGCTGAGCCGGCAGAAGATCTGCTGAACCTCGAAGGTATGGAACAACACATGGCCTATGTACTCGCGAGCAAAGGCGTTTGTACCCTGGAAGATCTAGCTGAACAAGGCACTGATGATCTCCTCGATATAGATGGGTTAAATGCTAAGAGTGCTGGCGAGTTAATTATGGCCGCTAGAAATATCTGTTGGTTTGGTGAAGATGAAGCCAACTAAGCGGTGCAACGGAGGTAGTGAAGGTAATGGCAGAAGTCACAGTCAATAAACTTGCCAGTGAGATCAACACACCTGTTGACCGCTTGCTTCAGCAATTTGCTGATGCGGGCATGGTTAAATCAGAGAGTGATTCGGTAACTGAAGACGAGAAGCAGGCGCTGCTTTCTCATTTGCATAAGCAGCATGGCGGGGACGCTGGTGAGCCTAAGCGTATGACATTACGTCGTACGACTAAGTCAACCTTGAGCGTGCCAAGCGGCGGTGCTGGCGGTAAAGCTAAGGCCGTTCAGGTTGAAGTGCGGAAGAAGCGCACGTATGTGAAGCGCAGTGCAGTTGAAGAACAAGCACGCCAGGAGGCTGAAGAGAAAGCCCGCCTGGAAGCTGAACAAGCGGCAGCGGCTGAAGCACAGCGTAAGGCAGAGGAAGAGGCCAAGCGTAAGGAAGAAGAGGCTGCACGCAAGGCTGAAGATGCCAAGCGCAAGGAAGAAGAAGCCAAGCGTAAGGCTGAAGATGCTAAGCGTCGCGCAGCTGAAGAAGCGAATAAGAGCCCTGAAGAGCGTGCAGCTGAAGAAGCCGCTCGTCAGGAAGAAGCTGCTTTGAAAGCTAAGCAGGACGAAGAGTTACGCCGTAAAGCCGAAGCAGAAGCGGACGCCAAAGCGGAAGAAGCCAAACGTCTTGCTGAAGAAAATTCAGAGCGCTGGAAAAAAGAAGAGGAAGCGCGGAAAGCAAAAGAGAAAGAAGATGTTCATCTTCACTCCAACCGCTATGCGCAGGAAGCCGAAGATAAGCAGGATGAGCAAGCCGAACAGCGCTCGCGTCGTCGGAAAAAGAAAAAGGCGCAGCCGGCTGTTTCTCATAGAGGCCGTCGTGGCGGTCGCAATACACCTGCACCGACAGCCCTGCAACACGGCTTCACCAAGCCAGCGGCACCGGTAGAACGTGATGTTCGCATCGGTGAAGCGATTACCGTAGCTGAACTAGCCAATAAAATGGCTGTTAAAGGTGCTGAAGTCGTTAAGACTATGATGAAAATGGGCGCTATGGCGACTATTAATCAGGTTATCGACCAGGAAACTGCAGCCCTTGTCTGTGAAGAGATGGGTCACAAAGTTGTTCTAGTAAAAGAGAACGAACTGGAAGAGCAGGTAATGGCTGCAGCGACTTCTGACGCTGGTGAAGCGATTACGCGTGCGCCTGTTGTGACTATCATGGGTCACGTTGACCATGGTAAGACGTCGCTGTTGGATTACATCCGTAATGCCAAGGTTGCAGATGGTGAGGCTGGCGGTATTACCCAGCACATTGGTGCTTATCACGTCGAAACTGATAACGGTATGGTCACCTTCTTGGATACACCGGGCCACGCAGCGTTTACCTCTATGCGTGCTCGTGGTGCCAAGGCAACGGATATCGTTGTACTTGTTGTGGCTGCTGATGATGGCGTTATGCCGCAAACAAAAGAAGCGGTACAACACGCGCGTGCCGCAGATGTACCAATCGTTGTTGCGGTTAACAAGATCGATAAAGAAGAAGCGGATCCTGATCGCGTTAAGAACGAGCTAGCCCAGCTAGACGTTTTGCCTGAAGACTGGGGCGGCGATACACAGTTCGTACATGTATCGGCGAAGTCTGGTGAAGGCATTGATGAACTGCTAGAAGCTATCTTGCTGGTTTCCGAAGTTCTGGAGTTGAAAGCAAATCCGGAAGGTCTGGCAAGTGGTATCGTGATTGAATCACGCCTTGATAAAGGCCGTGGCCCTATCGCATCGGTATTGGTTCAGCAGGGTACGTTACGTCAAGGTGACATTATTCTGTGTGGTCTTGAGTATGGCCGTATCCGTGCGATGAAGGATGAGTTAGGTCGCAGCATTACCGATGCAGGCCCATCGATCCCTGTTGAGATCCAAGGCTTGAGTGGTGTGCCATCAGCGGGCGATGAAGCCACGGCTGTTAAAGATGAGAAGAAAGCCCGTGAAGTGGCGCTTTATCGTCAAGGCAAGTTCCGTGATGTGAAACTAGCGCGTCAGCAGAAGGCTAAGCTTGAAAACATGTTCGCTAACATGGAAGAGGGTGAAGTTTCTGAACTTAATCTGGTGCTTAAGGCCGACGTTCAAGGTTCATTGGAAGCGATCAGCGAGTCACTAGCTAAGCTATCGACCGACGAAGTTAAAGTGAAGATTATTGGTAATGGCGTAGGTGGTATTACTGAGACTGACGTGACACTGGCTGCGGCTTCCAACGCTATTGTTGTTGGTTTTAACGTTCGTGCCGACGCTTCAGCCCGTAAAGTGGTTGATGCCGAGAACATTGACTTACGTTACTACAGCGTGATTTACGATGTGATTGATGAAGTACGCCAGGCGATGAGCGGTATGCTTAAGCCTGAGTACAAGCAGGAGATCATTGGTCTGGCTGAAGTTCGTGATGTGTTTAAGTCACCGAAGCTGGGTGCGATTGCTGGCTGTATGGTGACCGAAGGTATTATTAAGCGCAGCGCACCAATTCGAGTACTGCGTGAAAACGTGGTTATCTACGAAGGTGAGTTGGAATCACTGCGCCGCTTTAAAGACGATGTGAATGAGGTTCGTAACGGCGTAGAGTGTGGTATCGGCGTTAAAAACTATAATGACGTTAAAGTCGGTGACCAGATCGAAGTATTTGAAACGGTTGAGATTAAGCGTACGTTGTAATACTGCGCAAGGTCGTCACTGTCACTTTTAAAGTGTAATGAAATGGGTTGAGGGCGAAGGCTCTCAACCCATTTGTATTAAGAGGCAATTATAATATGGCAAATTCCAACCGCGTGTTTCGCGTTGGACAGCAGGTACAGCAAGCCATTGCAATGATCCTTCAACGCGAGATCCGCGATGATCGATTGGGTATGGTCACCGTGTCTGATGTCGAAATGTCCCGAGATCTGGCCTATGCCAAGGTGTTTGTCACCTTCCTGTTTGATGAACAGGAGAAGATTGATGGCGCAATGGCAGCGCTGGAAGATCATAAGAAAATGATACGCATGCTGCTAGGCAGTGCGGTGAAACTGCGTGTCACGCCTGAAGTTAAGTTTCAATTTGATAAGTCATTAGTGGAAGGGATGCGTCTCTCTAATTTGGCTTCTCAAGCAGTAAAAAACGATGAACTTCGTCGTGGTGAAGATAAGAAAGACGAGAGCGAAGAGTAATGGCACGTCGTACCCGAGGCCGCGCTGTTGACGGCGTATTATTGCTGGATAAACCGTTAGGCCTCTCTTCCAATCATGCCTTACAGCGTGTTAAACGTATCTTTTTTGCTCAGAAAGCGGGGCATACCGGTGCGCTGGATCCGTTAGCTACCGGCATGCTCCCTATTTGTCTCGGCGAAGCGACCAAGTTTAGTCAGTTCCTGCTCGATTCCGATAAACGTTACGTTGTGACGGCGAAGCTAGGGATCCGTACGACGACATCCGACGCGGATGGCGAAGTGGTTGCTGAGCGTGCGGTGGACGTATCTGAAGCTGAGCTCGTAAAAGCACTGGAACCCTTTCGTGGTGATATCAATCAGGTCCCTTCGATGTACTCGGCGCTCAAGCACGAAGGCAAACCGCTTTATTGGTATGCTCGCCAAGGTATCGAAATTGAACGTCCTGCCCGACCTATTACCATCTTTGAGCTCAAACTTCTTGCTTTTGAAGGTGATGAAGTATCACTGGAAGTGCATTGCTCAAAAGGGACCTACATCCGCAGTTTAGTGGATGACCTTGGTGAACTGCTGGGCTGTGGTGCTCACGTTGCTTCGTTACGCCGCACGGCAGTCAGAGATTACCCCTATGCCAATATGGTGACGCTGGAACAGCTGGAAGCGTTATTGGAACAGGCGCGTGAGCAGGAGATTGAGCCTTCGACCCTGCTTGATCCGCTGTTGATGGCTGCGGATAGCCCTGTCGCTGATCTGCCGGAAGTCACCCTGCTACCCGAAGTTGCAGGCTATTTGCTTAATGGTCAGCCGGTACAAGTACCCAAAGCCCCGGCTCATGGCTTGGTGCGTGTCTTTGTTGGCGAAGAGCGGCGTTTTGTTGGCCTCGGTCAGATCGATGAAGACGGCCGAGTGGCACCTAAGCGATTAATTCAAAATCCTAACTGCTGAGCCCTTGCGTTCAGCCATGGGGGTCGTTAGAATACGCGCCCTCAGTTCCCCGCTGAATTAGTGATTGGGGGGAACGTTATTAAATTGGAGAATAGTGATGTCACTAAGTACTGAAGAAAAAGCAAGACTGGTTGCAGAATTTGGCCGTGGCGAAGGCGATACGGGTTCACCTGAAGTTCAGGTTGCTCTGCTGACTTTCGATATCAACCAGCTGCAGGGTCACTTCAAAGAACACATCCACGATCACCACAGCCGTCAAGGTTTGTTGCGTAAAGTAAGCCAGCGTCGTAAGTTACTGGATTACTTGAAGCGTAAGAGCAACGAACGTTACCTGGCGTTGATCGAAAAACTGGGTCTGCGTCGCTAAGACGTGTTACGACCGAGTTAAAAAAAGAGCCGATAAGGCTCTTTTTTTGTTTTTACGGTTAAATTTTTACTTTCCTGCAGTTATTCGGGTCATTTCACTAGGCAGAACAGCCGGATCCAGTATAATTACGCCCGCTATAAAACGGCATAAAGAAAAAATAGATTAAGGAATTACACAAGTGAATCCCATTATAAAAACATTTCAGTATGGTCAACATACTGTCACCCTGGAAACTGGCGTTATTGCACGTCAAGCATCAGCCGCTGTATTGGCTTCTATGGATGACACCACGGTTCTCGTGAGTGTGGTTGGTGTTAAAGATAGCGGCGAAGGTCGTGACTTCTTCCCGCTGACGGTGAACTATCAGGAGCGTACTTATGCTGCTGGTAAGATCCCTGGTGGTTTCTTCAAGCGCGAAGGTCGTCCTTCTGAAGGTGAAACACTGACAGCTCGCCTGATTGACCGTCCAATTCGTCCGCTTTTCCCTAAAGGCTTCATGAATGAAGTGCAGGTGATAGCGACAGTTATCTCGGTTAACCCAGAAGTTAACCCAGATGTTGTAGCTATGATCGGTACGTCTGCAGCCCTGTCTATCTCTGGTATCCCTTTCAATGGTCCTATCGGTTGTGCCCGCGTTGGTTACATCGATGGTGAGTTCGTATTGAACCCATTGGAGTCAGAGCTGGCTAATAGCAAATTGGACCTGGTTGTTGCCGGTACCGAAAGCGCTGTGCTGATGGTTGAATCAGAAGCTGATGTGCTTTCTGAAGAAGTGATGCTGGAAGCGGTTGTTTATGGCCATGACCAGATGCAGAACGTTGTTTCTGCAATCAATGAATTTAAAGCTGAAGTAGCCACTCCTGCTTGGGATTGGACTGCACCAGAAAAAGACGAAACCCTGTTCGGCAAACTGAAAGCTTTGTCTGAAGCTGGTTTTGGTGATGCATATAAGATCACTGACAAGCTTGAGCGCCAAGTGGCTGCCAAAGCTGTTAAATCCGCGGCGTTAGCGGCCATTGTTGAAGAAGCGGGTGAAGACGCCATCGTTGATGAGCGCGCTGTTTCTGAACTACTGTACAAAATTGAAAAAGCGGTTGTACGTAACCGTATTATCGCTGGTGAGCCACGTATCGATGGCCGTGATCCAGAGATGGTTCGTGCCCTTAATGTAATGACTGGTGTGTTGCCACGTACTCACGGCTCTGCAGTATTCACCCGTGGTGAGACTCAGGCATTAGTGACGACTACGCTTGGTACCGCTCGTGATGCTCAGAATATCGATTCTTTGCTGGGTGAGCGTACAGACCGTTTCATGCTGCATTACAACTTCCCTCCATATTGTGTGGGCGAAGCTGGCTTTGTTGGCTCTCCTAAGCGCCGTGAAATTGGCCACGGCCGTTTGGCTAAGCGTGGTATCGCTGCGGTTATGCCTAACGAAGAAGAGTTCCCGTACACTGTGCGTGTGGTTTCTGAAATCACCGAGTCTAACGGCTCAAGCTCAATGGCTTCAGTTTGTGGTACTTCGTTGGCGCTGATGGATGCAGGTGTTCCTATCAAAGCCTCTGTTGCGGGTATCGCGATGGGCTTGGTGAAAGAAGGCGACGATTTCGTTGTTCTGTCTGACATCTTGGGTGATGAAGATCACCTTGGCGATATGGACTTCAAAGTGGCGGGTACCAACGGTGGTGTGACAGCACTGCAGATGGATATCAAGATCGAAGGTATCACTAAAGAGATCATGCAGATCGCTTTGAATCAGGCAAAAGGTGCTCGTTTGCACATCCTGTCTGTAATGGATGAAGCCATTGGCGGTCACCGTGATGATGTATCTGATTTTGCACCGCGCATCCACACTATCAAGATCGACCCTGAGAAAATCCGTGACGTAATTGGTAAGGGTGGTGCAGTTATCCGTGCTCTGACCGAAGAAACGGGTACCAGCATCGATATCACTGACGATGGCACTATCAAGATCGCTGCCACTGATGGTTTAGCGGCGAAAGAAGCTATCCGTCGTATCGAAGAGATCACTGCAGAAGTAGAAGTTAACCGCATCTACGAAGGTACTGTGGTACGTATCGTTGATTTTGGTGCTTTTGTGAGCGTTCTTCCGGGCAAAGAAGGTTTGGTCCATATTTCTCAAATCGCTGCTGAGCGTATTGAGAAAGTGGCTGATTATCTGGAAGTTGGTCAGAAAGTACCGGTTAAAGTGATCGAAATTGATCGTCAAGGCCGCGTACGTTTAAGTATCAAAGAAGCAGCGCCTGCTGCGGAACAGAAGCCAGCAGAAGATAAAGCTGACGCCTAAGTCGGTCTAACTGTTGAGAAAAAAGGGAGCGCATTGCGCTCCCTTTTTGTTTGCTTCCTGCTAGGATAGCGCAATGGGCTGCGGCCAAGGTTTGAAGCAAGGACAGATTTTGATGAATTATTCGCGGAAGTTACGCGTTGGCTGGTGTTTACTGATGGCTTTAGGTTTAAGTGCTTGTGCCAGTACACAGTCACCTGAGCCTGAAGGTCCAGCGTTGGTATTGGCTGAGCCAGAACAGCCGAAGGCAAGAGATCAGTTCACGGTAGCGAAGATTTCTCAGCTACTGGCGATGCCTGATCATGAAGATGACCAGCGAGCCTATCTGTTTTACCAACGTGGTGTTCATTACGATCGTTTAGGGATGCGCTGGTTGGCACAATTAGATTTTCAACGAGCACTCGATCTTCGCCCTGATATGGCGGAAGCCTACAATCGTCTGGGGATCTATTTTATCCAGACCCAGCAGTATGAAGATGCGTTCCAAGCATTCGACTCTGCGTTAGAGCTCGATCCAGAGCATGACTATGCCTTCCTTAATCGGGGAATTGCACTCTATTACGCCGGTCGAGATGACCTAGCGGTAGAAGATCTTGAGTCTTTCTTGCAGCGTGATACGTCGGATCCTTATCGTGCTATTTGGCTCTATTTAGCAGAGAGTCGTCTGTCACAGCCAGAAGCGCTGGCACGCCTACAGTTTAATCGTGCCAAGCTCGATGATAATCAGTGGTCGACGCAACTTACTAACTACCTATTGGGTACGATTGACGAAGCTGAGTTGTTGCAGCTTGCGCAACAAGACTGGGATGACAATAGCAGCATGAGCGAGCGGCTGTGCGAAGCATATTTTTATCTGGCGAAGAGTTATTTGGCGCAAGGTAAGGATACCCAAGCTTTGACGTTCTTGAAGCTCACCATTGCCACCAATATATATGAATACGTGGAGCACAGGTTTGCTCTGTTAGAGCTTGATCTACTGCAGCAACGTTGGAGTGAACAGCAGGGCTCTTGATGCGTCAGCTTTTTGTTTGGTTTCAAGCGGCAAGGCCTCGTACCTTGCCGGCTTCACTTGCTCCCTTAATCGTCGGTAATTGGTTGGCGTACCTTGAGGGTCAACTGCAGATCGGTTTATTGCTCGCCAGTTTACTTTGCGCCCTAGCCCTGCAAATTTTTGTCAACTACGCCAACGATTATTTTGATGCGCTTACCGGGGTTGATACCGATGCACGGGTGGGTCCTCAGCGTGCGACCCAGTCAGGTTTAGTCACCCATGGTCAGATGCGAGCGGCTATGGTGTTAAGTGCGTTGGCGGCAAGCCTTGCAGGACTCTATATCGTGGTGTTCGGCTCCCTTTGGTTGTTGCCCGTGGGGATCGCCAGTCTTATCGCTGCCTACCTGTACAGTGGTGGTCCGAGACCCTTGGCCAGTTTAGGTCTGGGAGAGATCACGGTATTTCTGTTTTTCGGTGTGGTTGCGGTGGTCGGTAGTTACTTTATGCATACTCAGCTGATGTCGAAAGCCGCCTGGTTAGCCGCTGTGTTAGTGGGGCTTCCTGTCTGTGCCATTATGTTGGTGAACAATATCCGCGATATTTCGACAGATACGGCGGCAGGGAAAAAGACCTTGCCGGTGCGTATTGGCCGGAAAAACAGCGTTGTTTTGTATAGTGCAGCCTTGTTACTGCCATTAGCATTGACCATTAATCAGCTAAACGTCGTTGTTTGGTTGAGCTTGTGGATAGCGACGGTTTTTGTCGCCGTATGGCTGATTAGCCAGCTGCTGAAGCGTCAAGCTCAGGCACTTAATCCCTTATTGGGCTGGACTTCTTTCTATTCGCTCTGGCTCGCTGTACTCAGCTGTTTTTACTTTACTATTTAGTTTTTTACCCTGCAGCCTCAACATTTCGTCAATGCTGACGGACACCTTTCCGGCCCTTCTAGCTCAAATTATCTGGCCAGACCAGTTGCTAAATCTCCATTTGTTGTACATGGTTAATAAAACAACAAGCCTCACCAAAGGCCCTACGGAGAGAAGAAAATGCAGAAAATGATCACCCTCGGAGAGTTTATCGTTCAGAAGCAGGCCGATTTTCCAGAGGCGACCGGTGATCTCACCGGTCTGCTGAGTGCCATAAGGTTGGCGGCTAAAGTGGTCAATCGTGAGGTCAATAAAGCGGGATTGGCCGATATCACCGGCGCCGTGGGTGAGCAAAATATTCAGGGTGAAGAGCAGCAGAAACTCGATGTCTATGCCAATGAGAAATTCAAAGCGGCGCTAGAAGCGCGTGGCGAAGTGTGTGGTATGGCCTCAGAAGAGGAAGAGGATTATGTTGTTTTTGACTCTGAGGTAAATAACAACGCTAAGTATGTGGTGCTGACCGATCCGCTGGATGGATCTTCAAATATTGATGTTAACGTCTCTATCGGTACTATCTTCTCGATTTATAAAAGGGTGTCGCCGCGGGGCACGCCGGTGACACTGGAAGATTTTCTCCAGCCAGGTAATCAGCAAGTGGCCGCTGGTTATATCATCTATGGCTCTTCGACAGTTTTAGTGTATAGCACTGGCCATGGTGTCCATGGCTTTACCTATGATCCCTCGCTTGGCGTGTTTGCACTCTCCCATGAAAATATCTGCACACCGGAAGATGGCTTGATCTATTCGATTAACGAAGGCAACTACATCAAATTCCCCGATGGTGTGAAGATGTATATCAAGTATTGCCAAGCAGAAGATGAAGCGACACATCGTCCCTTTACTGCCCGTTATATTGGCTCTCTGGTGGCGGACTTCCACCGCAACCTGATGAAAGGAGGGATCTACCTATATCCCTCAACAATGAAAAATCCAAACGGTAAGCTGCGCTTATTGTATGAATGTAATCCGATTGCCTATCTCGTCGAGCAAGCTGGAGGCCGCGCTAGCGACGGCTATCAACGTATTCTTGATATTAAGCCGACGGAGCTGCATCAGCGTACGCCATTTTTTGTTGGTTCAACGAATATGGTGAAAACTGTCGAAGATCTGATCAAGGAGTTTGGCTAGTCGCAAAGGTCATCGGCGAAGGAAAGGCGTTTAGCGCTCTCTTCCTTCGTGTTACTTAGGGCGCGTGTGGCTATAGCTATCACCTAAGCTGGCATATTCATTGGCTCCTAGGCGGGCGAGTGGATCTAGCTCCATCGCGTCTACTTTGAGCCGTCCTTTATTATCTTCTTTGGCCACGGCGTCGTTGATATAGAGCTGTTCAACTTTGCCAAAAACCAGTTGTTGCGGTACATCGCCAATGGCTTGTATTTGGAACAATGAGCAGGCCATCGCCAGCTTGCACTGACTAATTCTTGGCAGGGGAAAATCTGTGAATGGCTCGGTGGCGAGCTGGCTGAGGTTGAGCTCAGATTCTCCGTGGGGTAGGGACTTTGCTGTTTCTGTGACCGTCGCCGCCATCTCGGCACCTGGAATATGCACAACAAACTGCTTGTTGCGTTGAATGTTGTGTAGCGTATCTTTATCGCTGCCATCGGGCTTTTTACCAACAGAAAACATTATTAGTGGTGGCGTGCTGCAGATGGCATTGAAATATGAAAAAGGGGCCAGGTTGTAGTTCTGTTCGCCGCTGTCAGTTAGCACCCAAGCGATAGGTCTGGGTACGATAGTCTGGGTCATAATGTGGTAGGTCTCACTGCCACTGAGCTGAGAAAAGTCGATATTCACTGTCTACAATCCCCGTTAAATTTTTATTATTCCGCGTTCGCTTGAATGGCAATAACTTCACTCACAACGCTACCGTCATTGAGCTGTGAGTTTATCTGCTGTCCAACCATCACCTGAGTGGTTGTTTTGATCACTTGCTGGCTTTGCTGGTCCCGGGTTATGGAGTAACCACGATTGAGAGTCGCTAGCGGGCTGACCAGCGACAGTTCTTGACACTGGTGCTGCCATTGGTTGCGTTGCATCTGCAAATGGCGCTGCATGTTGCTGGTGAGCTGCTGCGTTAGCTGTTGTTGTCTGGTTTTCAGGTGTTCGAGCCGATAGGCAGGATCCGAGCGTTGTAAGCGCTGGGAGAGTTGAGCATAGCGTTGCGATGCATGCGCTATGCCTTGGTTTCCCGTGTGGAGTAGGCGTCGGCTTAGTTCATCAAGACGCTGTGTCTGTTGTTGCAGACGACGATCGGGATGGTTGAGTTGCAGGTTACGCTGCAGTTGTTGCAGTTTGTTGCTATCCCGCAGTAGCAGGCGACTAACGGCTTGTTTTAAGCGCAGCGACAGTTGTGACAACTGCTGCCGTTGGTGTTGCTGATCACCACTGACATATTCAGCTGCCGCTGAGGGGGTCGGGGCGCGCATATCTGCGACATAATCGGCAATGGTGGTATCAATCTCATGGCCGACCGCACTGATAATAGGCAGCTGGCTTTGATAAATGGCTCGAGCAACCACCTCTTCATTAAAGGCCCAGAGATCTTCCAGTGAACCGCCGCCCCGGCCGACAATGAGTAGGTCACACTCGTTACGTCGATTAGCGGTGAGAATCGCTTCCGCGATCTGTGCTGCCGCTGTGTCGCCCTGTACCTGAGTCGGGTAAAGTACCACCCGTATAGCCGGGTTACGCCGCTTCAGGACCGAAAGAATGTCATGGATGGCTGCACCGGTGGCAGAAGTAATCACACCAACGCTAATAGGGTGCGCCGGGATCGCTTGTTTGTGTTCGGTTGAGAACAGCCCCTCTGCGGCGAGCGCCAGCTTCAGTTGGTCGAACTTTTGTTTTAGAACTCCTTCGCCAGCGTCCTCCATCTGCTCAATGATTAGCTGATAGTCGCCTCTGGGTTCATACAGGCTGACCTGGGCTCTGACTAACACCTGCAGGCCGCTCTTGGGTTTCAAGCTGACTAAGCGGTTCTTACCGCGAAACATGGCGCCTTTGACCTGAGAGCGCTCATCTTTCAGGCTGAAGTACCAATGACCGGATGCAGCAGCGACAAAGTTTGATAACTCGCCCTGTAACCAGACCGTACCCAACCCTTCTTCCAGCAATTGGCGGGCACAGCGGTTGAGGGTGGAGACAGAGAATACTTTTTGATTGGACATCGGATTCTTATGATTGCGGAAAAGAACAGGTGGCAACAAAAGCTGACACGTAAGCTAGTTTATCAGCAAAACTGACCTATTATCATCTTGCGTTAGATCACAAAATAGTTTTACTCGATAGTTGCCTTAGGGTAGAATCCGGCCGCAACTTAATCAACCTCCTTCAACTGGTTTCAGGTATAGTTGCGATGCTAAGAATTGCCCAAGAAGCGCTCACATTTGACGATGTTTTACTCGTCCCTGCACATTCTACCGTGCTGCCTAATACGGCCACGCTCAATACCCAGCTGACTAGTACTATTAGTCTCAACGTGCCTATGGTCTCGGCGGCTATGGACACCGTGACTGAAGCCAATTTAGCAATTGCTTTGGCTCAGGAAGGGGGTATCGGTTTTATTCACAAAAACATGAGTATCGAAGCCCAGGCGGCGATGGTACGCAAAGTGAAGAAATTCGAAAGTGGTGTGGTTGCTGATCCTGTCACTGTGCACCCTGACTTGACTATCGGTGAGTTGAAAGAGCTTTCTGCTCAGCACGGCTTTAAAGGGTTCCCGGTCACTGACAGCGAAAACAATCTAGTCGGCATTGTTACCAGCCGAGATGTGCGTTTCGAGCCTGACATGGATAAAAAGGTCTCTGACGTGATGACTTCAAAAGAGCGTCTGGTGACCATCCATAAAGATGCGACAGCTGATGAAGTGCACCACATGATGCATGAGCATCGACTAGAAAAAATTCTCGTGGTTGATGATGCCTTCAAACTGAACGGTATGATCACAGTAAAAGACTTCAAAAAAGCGGAACGTAAGCCAAACGCCTGTAAAGATAGCGATGGAAGCTTGCGTGTTGGTGCCGCAGTAGGTGCCGGTGCGGGTAACGAAGAGCGCATTGAAGCCTTGGTTAACGCCGGTGTTGATGTGCTATTGATTGATTCTTCACATGGTCACTCAGAAGGTGTTTTGCAACGTATTCGCGAAACCCGTGCTAAATACCCTGATCTACAGATTGTTGGCGGTAACGTAGCAACAGCTGCAGGTGCTGTTGCCCTGGCTGATGCCGGGGTGAGTGCTGTTAAAGTCGGGATCGGCCCCGGTTCTATCTGTACTACCCGGATCGTTACCGGTGTTGGTGTACCTCAGATCACCGCGGTTTCTGATGCCGTAGAAGCATTGAAAGATCGCAATATTCCAGTGATTGCCGACGGTGGTATCCGTTTCTCCGGAGACATTGCTAAGGCCTTAGCTGCTGGCGCGAGTTGTGTGATGGTTGGCTCTATGTTTGCTGGTACAGATGAAGCTCCTGGCGAAATTGAGCTGTACCAAGGGCGAGCGTTTAAGAGCTACCGTGGTATGGGATCACTAGGTGCAATGTCGCAAACCCAAGGTTCATCAGACCGTTATTTCCAAACGGATAATGCGGCGGATAAATTGGTACCGGAAGGTATCGAAGGGCGCATACCTTACAAAGGTGCAGTAGCAAACATTATCCATCAGCAGATGGGTGGCCTGCGTAGCTGCATGGGCTTGACTGGCTGTGGCTCAATTGAGCTGCTGCGTACGAAAGCAGAATTCGTGAAGATCACCAGTGCTGGTATGGGTGAATCTCATGTACATGATGTGACTATTACTAAAGAAGCACCCAACTACCGTATGGGTTAAACTTTAGCATTACTATTTTGTTGCTTGGGCTGACTCTGTGTCAGCCCATTTTCATTTTCCGAATAGCAGGAAAACCATGACTAAGAACATTCATGACCATCGTATATTGATCCTTGATTTTGGCTCACAGTACACCCAACTGATCGCCCGCCGTATCCGTGAGATTGGCGTATTCTGCGAACTTTGGTCTTGTGATGTCACGGAAGAGCAGATCCGCGAGTTCAATCCGCGGGGTATCATTCTGTCCGGTAGCCCCGAGAGTGTCGGCAATGATGTTGGTCTGAAAGCCCCTGATTATGTGTTTACCGCCGGTGTTCCTGTATTGGGGATCTGTTATGGCATGCAGACAATGACAGCGCAGTTAGGTGGCGAGGTGGTTGGCTCTGATCATCGCGAATTCGGTTACGCACAAGTGGAAGTGATTGCTGATAGCCAGTTACTGCACAATATCGAAGATCATGTCGGCGCGAACGGCAATGCCTTGTTAGATGTATGGATGAGCCACGGTGATAAAGTGGGGCAGCCTCCTGCTGGGTTTAGCACCATCGCCCGTACGGATTCATGCCCTCATGCAGCAATCGCCAATGAAGAGAAAAAATTCTATGGCGTGCAGTTCCACCCTGAAGTCACCCACACTCGCCAAGGCCAGCGTATGCTGGAACACTTTGTGATCAACACTTGTGGTTGCGAGAAGTTGTGGACGCCGTCATCCATTATTGAAGACGCAGTGGCGCAGATTAAGCAGCAGGTGGGTAGCGATGAGGTGATCCTCGGTTTATCCGGCGGCGTCGATTCGTCAGTGACAGCAATGCTGTTGCACCGAGCTATCGGTAAGCAATTGACCTGTGTATTTGTCGACAATGGTTTGCTGCGCTTACATGAAGGCGAGCAGGTGATGGAGATGTTCGGTGACCATTTTGGTCTCAATATCATCAAGGTTGACGCCGAAGACCGCTTCCTCAATAACCTCGCTGGTATTGACGAGCCTGAGGCAAAACGTAAATCCATTGGCCATACTTTTATCGAAGTGTTTGATGAAGAAGCCAACAAACTGGCGAATGCTAAATGGCTCGCCCAGGGCACTATCTATCCTGATGTGATTGAATCAGCGGCGTCAAAAACGGGTAAGGCTCATGTGATTAAGTCTCACCATAACGTTGGCGGCTTGCCTGACGATATGGAGATGGGCTTAGTTGAACCTTTGCGTGAACTGTTTAAAGATGAAGTGCGCCGTATTGGCCTGGAATTAGGCCTGCCTTATGACATGCTTTATCGTCACCCATTCCCTGGGCCTGGTCTTGGCGTTCGGGTACTTGGTGAAGTGAAAAAAGAGTATTGTGACTTGCTGCGCCGCGCGGACGCTATCTTTATTGAAGAGCTTCACGCTGCTGATCTGTACCACAAAGTCAGTCAGGCATTTACCGTGTTCCTGCCTGTGCGCTCTGTGGGGGTGATGGGGGATGGTCGTAAATATGATTGGGTGGTATCACTGCGTGCGGTGGAAACCATCGACTTTATGACTGCGCATTGGGCACATTTGCCATACGACTTCCTGGGTAAGGTCTCTAACCGCATTATTAATGAGATCGATGGTATCTCTCGTGTGGTATACGACATCTCCGGTAAGCCGCCTGCAACCATCGAGTGGGAATAGCTTTCCTGCGATGAGGTTGAATTAGCCGGCGGAAATGCCGGCTTTTTTATGACGATATGTTTGGCGTCAGTGATAGTTCATGCTTTGGAAATTTTTTTAATTATTGGCTTCGCTATTTATGTCAGAGCAACGAATGTCTGAAATCTCGAATGAGATCCACGAAAAATTCATGCGCCGCGCATTGGCACTTGCTGCCCATGCGGAAGCGTTGGGTGAAGTTCCTGTCGGTGCGGTTGTGGTTTATCGTGGGGAGGTGATCGCTGAGGGATGGAATCAACAGATCCTCAATAATGATCCGACAGCCCATGCTGAGGTTATGGCCTTACAAGCGGCGGGAAGGGCGATCGGTAACTATCGTCTGCTGGATACGCAATTGTACGTCACGCTTGAGCCGTGCGTGATGTGTGCTGGCGCGATGGTGCACGGCAGAGTTGGGCAGTTGATCTTTGGTGCGGCAGATCTGAAAACCGGTGCGGCCGGTTCGATTATGGATATTACTCGGCATGGCAACTTGAACCACCAAATTGAGGTGGTGGCAGGCGTTTTGGCTGGGGAATGCAGTGAACAGCTCAGCGGTTTTTTTCGTAAGCGCCGAGCGGCAAAAAGGGCGGAAAAATTGGCTCGCCAGCAACAATCGGCAGCCGACTAATTAGGTGTGAACGACATCCAGAATCTGGATGACCTGCGTTTGTAGATAGAACTTGCGTGATCTTGCCATCACTTTTTTATGGCTGCGCTTAGTGGCCAAATGACGTCGGGTGCTTTGAGAGCTGAGGCGTTTTACTTGTTTCATGGTGGCACTCCTTAATAAGTGCTGAACAAGTGTCTAAACTAACAATCTTGTGTGACACTTTTATTAATCTGCTGTTTAGCGTTCAGGCACTGCTTTTAGCTGCTCTTCTGGTGCGCTCTTTTCTGCCACCTTGTTGTCTGTAGCGTCACCATCATACTCCTTGATACCTGCGGTGAGTTGCTTAAATTTCTCTTTCTGTTGGGCCAGGCGATCTGCCGCTGCTTTTTTATCCTCGATATAAACCAAGGCGTCGTAGTAGCGGCGAATGTTATCCACATAAGCAACGGGCTCTTCTCCGCGGGCGTAGCCATAGCGGGTCTGCTTGTACCATTTTTTCTTCCGCAGTAGCGGTAGTGTGGTTTTAACGTCCGTCCAGCTATAGGGATCTTTGCCACGGGCACGAGTCAATTTAATCGCGTCGATGACATGCCCCATGCCCACATTGTAAGCAGCTAAGGCAAACCAAATTCGCTCGTGGGGGGCGATCTTTTCGGGCACCCGTTGTAATAGTTGTTCGAGATAGATAGCGCCGCCGCGGATACTGGATTCAGGGTCGAGACGATTTTCTATCTTCAATTGTTTGGCAGTGTTAAGGGTCAACATCATTAATCCACGAACACCGGTATGGGAGCGGGCATTGGGATTCCAATGGGATTCTTGATAGCTTTGCGCTGCCAGCAGACGCCAATCAAGTTCTGCCGCATATTGCTCAAACATCGGCTTAATTGACGGTAATTTGCGTTCTACTGCCCGCATAAATGCTCGGGTATCGACATAATCGAATTGTCCCACATGGCCGAAATATTTCTCTTCGAGCTGGGCGATCATGCCACTTGACTGCATTTCGCCGAAAAACTCAATTAATGCGGCTTGTAATGCATCATTATTGCCTTTCTGCATCAACCAGGCCACGGGCTGCTCTTTGACTACAGTAAAAGCGAGGGAGAGTTCGGTGTGATAGCGACGGAACAGATCCAGTTGGCTTGAGTCGACGATGGTAAAGTCGATATCGCCAGCCAACACTTTCTGCATTAACTCTTCACTGTCATGCTCTGTGGTGACTTCCCAATCAAGATTCGGATAATCGGTTTTAAACCTTTCGAGTGTTTCGGCATGGCTGGAGTTGGCGATGACGCGAATAACACCGTCTAATTGGCCAAGGTTGCGTGGGCGTTTACGCCCCTTTTTATAAACAACCTTTTGGCTGATCCATTGATAGGCGGGGGAGAAGCTATAAAACTCTCGTCGTTGATCTGTGACTGCCAAGCCTGCAGCGAGGATGTCGACACGGCCTGCATTCAATTGGGTGAACAGATCATCAATGGTATAGCTCGGTACCATCTTAAGTTCGACACCGAGGTAATCGGCAAGTTGTTTTGCTAACTCGTAATCGATGCCTTCAGGGCCGTTTGGGCCAAACAGGTATGTGGTACTCGAATAAATCGTGCCCACACGTAACTCACCCCGATCCAAAATCTGTTGCAGGTGTGTTTTGTCTGGTTGCGTCGGATCGCAGCCCAATAACAGCAGCGATGTCAGAAATAGGCTAACTAGCAGGATCTGTCGTTTCCATCCGCGAAACAGACGACTGCTAACTGACGACTCCGAGCTTTTCTGACGAGTAATTTCCATACTTAACTTATACCAGATGAAAACGAATGCGCCCAGCTTCCTTCTAGCGCTTATCAACGGCCACACTTTTCACTATAATACGCCTCCTTAGTTCAACCCCCCTAACTTCGGCCAGGTGAGTAAGCGTATGCAAATCCTTCGTGGTGCCCCCGCGTTGTCAGACTTTCGTATCAACAAGTTATTGGATGCTTGTCGCAGCCAAAAACTCCCCGTAACAAGCATTTACGCTGAGTATATGCATTTTGCGGAGTTGACGTCGCCACTGTCAGAAGCCGAGCTGGCTAAGCTGGAAAAGCTTCTGACCTACGGCCCAACCATTGCTGAACACGCGCCGGAAGGTAAGCTGTTGTTGGTGACTCCTCGTCCCGGCACCATATCGCCTTGGTCGTCTAAAGCGACAGATATTGCTCAAAACTGTGGTCTGGATCAGATCGTGCGATTGGAACGTGGTATGGCTTACTACGTTGCTACCAGCGCCGAGTTGTCCGCTGCGCAGTGGCTAGAGGTTCAAGGCCTTATCTATGATCGTATGATGGAAGTTGTATTCGAACAACTTGACGATGCGACGGCTCTATTCCGCCACGATCAGCCGGCACCATTGAATTCGGTGGATGTATTGAGCGGTGGTCGTGATGCGCTTGCTCAAGCCAATATCGCTATGGGCCTGGCATTGGCTGATGATGAAATTGATTATCTGGTTGAGAATTTTCAGGCTTTAGGGCGCAATCCAAACGATATTGAGCTTTATATGTTTGCTCAGGCGAACTCAGAGCACTGTCGTCACAAGATTTTTAATGCGGATTGGACCATTGATGGAGAAGCGCAGCCGAAGTCGCTTTTCAAGATGATCAAAAACACCTATGAGCAGCATAACGATTACGTGTTGTCTGCTTATAAAGATAACGCTGCAGTGTTTGCCGGCTCAAAAGCAGGCCGTTTCTTCCCTGATCCGGAAACTAAAGCTTACGCTTATCATGTCGAAGATATCCATATTCTTTGTAAAGTGGAAACCCATAACCACCCGACTGCTATCTCGCCATGGCCGGGTGCTTCGACCGGATCTGGCGGTGAAATTCGTGATGAAGGTGCGACCGGTATTGGCTCTAAACCGAAAGCTGGTTTAGTTGGCTTCTCCGTATCAAACCTCCGGATCCCTGGTTATCAACAGCCATGGGAAACGGATTTTGGTAAGCCGGGACGTATTGTTTCTGCACTCGATATCATGTTGGAAGGTCCTCTGGGTGGCGCCGCTTTTAATAACGAGTTTGGTCGCCCGAACCTGCTAGGCTACTTCCGTACCTATGAAGAGCAGGTGGTAAGCCATAACGGAGAAGAGATCCGTGGTTACCATAAGCCGATTATGCTGGCCGGTGGTTTGGGTAATATTCGTGCTGACCATGTTGAGAAGAAAGAGATCCCGGTCGGCGCAAAGCTGATTGTTCTCGGTGGCCCAGCGATGAATATCGGCTTGGGTGGCGGTGCCGCTTCTTCTATGGCATCGGGACAATCTTCAGAAGATCTAGATTTTGCTTCTGTTCAGCGTGAAAACCCTGAGATGGAACGCCGGTGTCAGGAGGTGATCGATCGCTGCTGGCAGCTGGGTGATGAAAACCCTATCGTATTTATCCATGATGTGGGCGCGGGTGGTTTGTCTAACGCCCTGCCTGAACTGGTTAATGACGGTGAGCGTGGCGGTAAGTTCGAATTGCGCAGTGTACCCAACGATGAGCCCGGCATGAGCCCGCTTGAGATCTGGTGTAATGAATCGCAAGAACGTTATGTGATGGCGGTGCCTGCAGAAAAACTGGCGCAGTTTGATGCTATCTGTCAGCGTGAGCGAGCGCCTTATGCGGTGGTTGGTGAAGCCACTGAAGAGTTGCACCTGACCCTCAGCGATAGTCATTTTGGGAATAACCCTATTGATATGCCATTGAGCGTGTTGTTGGGTAAAACACCTAAGATGCATCGTGATGTGCAACGTTTGCAAGCCAGTGGTCAGGCCTTGGCTTTGGATGGCGTTGACCCGCTGGATGCAGCAGAGCGTCTGCTGAACTTGCCAACGGTCGCCGAGAAAACCTTCCTTATCACTATTGGTGACCGCTCGGTGACAGGTCTTGTTGCCCGCGATCAGATGGTCGGCCCTTGGCAGATCCCTGTCGCAGATTGTGCGGTTACCGCCGCCAGTTTTGATACCTATGCCGGTGAAGCTATGTCGATCGGTGAGCGTACGCCGGTGGCACTGCTGAATTTCGCGGCATCGGCACGTTTGGCTGTGGCGGAATCACTGACGAATATTGCGGCAACGCAGATTGGCGATCTTAAACATATCAAACTGTCTGCCAACTGGATGTCAGCTGCAGGTCACCCAGGTGAAGACGCGGGTCTGTACGATGCGGTAAAAGCGATTGGTGAAGAGCTGTGTCCGACGTTGGGGCTAACGATTCCGGTCGGTAAAGACTCCATGTCGATGAAGACTAAGTGGCAGCAGGACGGTGAAGAGCGTGCCGTGACTTCCCCGTTGAGCCTAGTGATCACCGCGTTTGGTCGGGTGGAAGATATCCGCTCAACCGTGACACCTGAACTGGTTACTGACGCAGGTGAGACCGACCTCTTACTGTTGGATCTGGGACTGGGTAAGAACCGCCTCGGTGGCTCTTGTCTGGCGCAGGTCTATAAACAACTGGGTGATGATACGCCTGATGTTGATGATGCTGAACTGTTGAAAGGCTTCTTCAATGCGATGCAGGTGCTGGTTGCTGACGGTCAGCTGCTGGCTTACCACGATCGCTCTGACGGTGGCCTATTTGTCACAGTGGCTGAGATGGCGTTTGCGGGACACTGTGGTGCTAACGTTGCGTTGGATGCGCTAGGCGGCAACGATCTGGCTGCCTTGTTCAGTGAAGAGCTGGGTGCGGTTATTCAAATTAAGCGTAGCGAACGCGACGCGGTGCTGGCGGTGTTTGCTGAACACGGCTTAGCGGCTGCAACCCACGTCATTGGTGAGGTGTCGGCAGAAGATAGTGTCAGCTTTAGCCGTGCGGGTGTTGAGGTGTTAAACAGTACTCGTACGCACCTGCGTACCGTGTGGGCTGAAACGACTCGTCGCATGCAAAAGCTGCGGGACAACCCAGCCTGTGCTGAGCAGGAGTTCCAAGCGAAGCAGGATGTAAAAGATCCTGGTTTGAACGTGTCATTACCCTATGATCCGAGCTTAGATGTTGCTGCGCCATATATCGCCACTGGCGTGAAGCCGAAAATGGCTATTTTACGTGAGCAAGGCGTTAACTCGCAGTTAGAGATGGCGGCCGCGTTTGACCGTGCCGGCTTTGAAAGCATCGATATTCACATGAGCGATGTACTGGCTGGTCGGATTAAGCTTGAAGACTACAAAGGCTTGGTTGCTTGTGGTGGATTCTCGTATGGCGACGTTTTAGGCGCTGGCGAAGGTTGGGCAAAATCTATTCTATTTAACTCGCAGGCGAGAGAGATGTTTAGTCGCTTTTTCGCCCGCGACGATAGCTTTGCGCTAGGTGTGTGTAATGGCTGTCAGATGCTTTCGACCCTGAAAGAGCTGATCCCAGGCACTGACTTGTGGCCACGCTTTGTTCGCAATGAGTCGGAACGTTTTGAAGCCCGCTTTAGTTTGGTTGAAGTGCAGGACAGCCGTTCTGTGTTCTTCCAGGAGATGGGTGGCGCCCGTATGCCTATTGCTGTTTCTCACGGTGAAGGTCGTGCGGAATTTGCCGCTGCTGATGGGGCGCAGAAAGTCTTGGAAAGTGGCTTAGTGGCGGTACGTTATGTCGATAACTATGGTCAGTATACGACTCAGTATCCGGCTAACCCGAACGGCTCTGAAGGCGGTATTACCGGTTTAACCAGTAATGACGGTAAAGTCACCATCATGATGCCGCACCCTGAGCGTGTGTTCCGTACCGTGGCTAACTCCTGGCACCCAGATTCTTGGGGCGAGGACAGCGCCTGGATGCGTATGTTCCGCAACGCTCGTAAGTTTGTTGGGTAGTTTGCTGGCGTTAATGCGAAGTAATAAGAAAGGGCCTTAGGGCCCTTTTTTATTGCCGGGGCTTTATTGATGTTATTCACTTAGATCGCCTTGGATATAAATACCATGGGGGTTTTGCCATCGAGATCGAGGAATATCTGATAGATCCCAGGTGCGGGCGGCATGAACTCGAAATTTTCTTTGACTGCATCTGCTGTTGCTTTAACTACTCTGCCCATGGTGATGACCCGATCGGTGGGGTTGAGATAGCCAAAATTGCTACCGGGTGTGTAGTTCACATCAACCAGCTTAAAGTTGATCGGGAAGCTAGCGTTCTTAATCTCAATTTCTGTGCGATAAAGGTTTGCGCTGCCAACTTGCTGCATCTGGTACTCAGGCAGCGCTTGCCACCAGTTACAGTCACACCGGAGGTAGAGCGGTTCATCTGCATGAGTCGTATGGCTTAACAGGAAGAGGAGGAGTATGGCTAAATGTCGGTGCATAACGGCTATGTCATTAGGTTGTCTACTCACAAGCATAGTCTTAAATGGGCGGATCAAAAAAGGCCAGCAATGGCTGACCTTTAAATAGATTGACTAAATCAGTCGCTGGCTAAGTTTTGTAGCGCATGCAATGAGCTTTTTGCTCTTCTGACATACTCGATTGTTTTGAGCTTGTTTCGGTGATCTGCTCAAATACTACCATGTTGGCATCGGCAGCTTCGTTAATCATATTGACGTTGCGTGTCATCTCTTCAGTGGTACAACGTTGCTCCTCGGCAGCCACACTGATTTGATTAGACATATCAGCAATTTGTGTGACGATCGACTTGATGGTGCCCATGGCACCGTCGGCGTCACTGACCTGAATAACATTCTCTTGCATGCGATCTGTGGCATCACGGACTGAGCCCGCAGCTTCACGGATACTGCTTTGCAGATTTTCGATGCGTTGGTTGATCTCTGAAGTGGACTCCGAGGTACGCTTGGCCAGGTTTCTGACCTCGTCGGCAACCACGGCGAAACCACGACCCTGTTCACCAGCGCGGGCAGCTTCAATGGCTGCGTTAAGTGCCAACAAGTTAGTTTGTTCAGCAATGCCGCGGATCACATCTAAGATCTGCCCTATTTGGTCACTGAAGTGCTCGACTTCTTGGATCTTATCGGCAGAACTTTGCAGTTGTTCAGACAGCTGGTTAGTGCTGGTAATGGTTGTCGTCATGATATCACTACCTTGATTGGCAGCGTCTTCTACTTGATGCACCTGCTCTGCGGTATCAGAGGCGTTCTTCGCTACTTCACTGAACGACGCTTCCATCTGTGTCATGGCTGTGGCTAATGCACCGATATTGTTTCGTTGATGCTCTAGGCTCGCATTGGCATCGTTACATGCGTGGCTATTATCGGCGGCGATCCTTGCTTGCTCGTCGGCTGAAACACTGAAACTGGCAAGGGTTTCCTGCATCTGGCTGGCTACCATATTTACATCATCAGCGATGGCACCAAATTCGTCTTTGTTGTTATAGCTGACGCGAGTGGTCATGTCGCCACTGGCGACGGCACGCAATGAGTGACTGACATCTTTCAGTGCTTTGCGCATCTGGCTACTCAGCCAAAGACCAAACAATATGGCAACAGTTACCGATGCGACCAAGATAATGATGACCAAACTCATACTGCTGCGGTAAGTCAACTTTGCGCTACTGGATGATTTCTCAACGGCAGCATCAGATGCTTGTATTAGTTGTTCGACCTGTTGCCGTGATTGTTGCTGGATATCTGCCAGTGCCGTTTTGAACTGTAGGTTTGCTTGTTGCAGTTTGAGCAGGTTGAGGTAGTTAGTAACCTTGCCGCCGCCACCAAGGGTAAAGTCGAGCTTGATAGCCTCCCAGCGTCCAGTGAATTCATCGCGATAGCTGGTACGGCTATCTTCATACATCTCGAATTCATCGATGGTGTCTGACATTTTCCCATCAAGATTGGGCAGCATGCCATCGACCAAGGCACCTGCTTCTTCTAACTGAGCCACGGATCCACTATTTAAACCGTCAAACAGTGTCGCTTCCAGTTTTTCAAATGGATTAAGAAACTCACTTAGGGTCCAGTTAACGTAATCATCACCAGTTGAGTTGGCGACTTTGGTCAGGTGTTGTTTGAGACGGGAAAACTCCAGTTGTAATTCTCGCACCTGGACGGATGCAGCCTCTTCGTCGTTTAGTTGTTGGCTATAGCCGTTAATCACATTTTCTGCTTGTTGTCCCATGTTGGGAAGCAGACCTGACAGCACCTCAACACTGGGCTTAGCATCTGCTGAAACCACTTCGTTGAGTTGCTCCAGTGATGCGTTCGCTTGCACCAAGGCATCGCGGTAGCTGGTGGCTAGTAGTTCTACCTGTGCAGGATCTCTTTCACTCAGGATACTGGTAATGCTCTGTGCCACCTCTTGTAATGAGATAAACAGGTTTTGGCTGGCTTTAAGTTGCGGCAATGCACGCTCTGAAACCTCTTCTGCTCCATTATTTAAGGAGTTAATAGAGATGAGCCCAAATATACCAGTGAGCAGGAGCATTAGGGTGAGTATGCCAATAAGTAGATATAAGCGTTGAAGGAACGAGAGACCTCCAAGCTTGAAGTTTATCTTACCTATTCCAGGGAACTTACTTCTTATCATTCGTTTATCGCCCGCGGAGTTAGCCGTCAAAATATATTCATAGTAAACGCTAGCATAAAAAACCTGTCCGTGGCGTCGCACACGGTCACACAACTAGGTTGGTGATGTGCTGCTGCATCTCCTATAGGAGTCTAGCTAAGTATCGACGTTTGCAAGAGAAACTTAAATCAGCTTGTACGATTAGGTTGCCAAAAATCGACATAGGTCATGCTATCTGGATCCCTGTGTCGCATCGCGTAAACTAGGCAGGGGTTTCTGTCACACTTCTTTGATATGTCGTTAGCTGTTGTTATACCAGATAGAGATGTTTCGCCACTGTTGGCAGCAATGAGATGCCAAGGCCCAGAGATTGATATTCAGTGTTGGCCAGCCATTACTGCACCCGAGGTCGTAAAGGTGGCCTTGGTATGGTCGGTGACCGAACAGATGGTTGCAGATTTTGAGAATCTGTCGGGGGTGATCGCCTTTGGCGCCGGAGTGGATCGTCTATTAGAGCTAAATGCTTTGCGCGATATACCCTTGGCGCGCATTGTTGACCCCAATCTGGCGAACGCTATGGCACGGTATGTGGTGGCTCATGTTTTGCGCCATCACTTGCGACTGGCAGATTTAATGGCGCAACAGCAACGGCGGGAGTGGGCTCCTATCAGTGCAGCGCCTAAATACAACGTCGTTGTGCTTGGGGCTGGGCAAATAGGCAGTGCGGTCGCTAGGGCGCTGGAGCTGCAAGGGTTTCATGTTGTGCGCTGGGTGCGTGAGCCACGCGCTGGCGATGACACGGCGATATGCGGTAAAAAACTTTTACATGCCGCCTTGGCAAGCGCGGACTATGTGATCAATACCTTGCCTTTAACCAGCGCGACTCGGGGTATTCTCAACGGGGAGCTGTTCGCTGAATGTCAGCGGGGTTGCTACTTGATTAATGTGGGGCGAGGGGAGCACTTGGTGGAGACTGATCTGTTGGCTGCACTCAGCGATGGTCAGCTCTCGGGGGCGACGTTGGATGTTTTTATGCAGGAGCCTTTACCTGCGCAACATCCCTTCTGGCAGCATAGAGACATTGTCGTGACACCACATTGTGCTGCCTTGACCGATCAGCATGCTGTGGTTGCGCAAGTGATTGAAAATTATCGCCGTGTTAGCCGCGGACTACCTATGCACCATTTGATCGACCGAAACCGGGGTTATTGAGTCGGAGGGGCGACTATTCGCCACTGCTTATATCTGTTTTTGCGTTGGAGCTATTTTTGAAAAAACAAGTGACCACTTACTATCTGGAAATGACGACACCTGATGACCTTGTTGCCGCTGAGCCTGTAGCAGGTTTTTCTGTTCAGCGCTGTCAGCATATCGTGCCTGAGTTCAACCAATTCATGTTTCGTGCCGTGGGCGGTCCCTGGCGCTGGTATAGCCGTTTGGGGTGGGACTACGCTGCGTGGCTAAGCCACCTTACTGATGAACGTGTCACCACTTTCATGGCTACCTACGACGGTAGCTTGGCAGGTTACTTCGAACTGTTTACCCATCCAGATAACAGTGTCGAACTGCACTTCTTTGGTTTATTGCCCACGTTTTACGGCAAGGGGTTGGGTAGTCGTCTGCTTGTTGAGGCGATACAGAGTGCCTGGTCGTTAGCGCCAGAACGTGTTTGGGTTCATACCTGCAGTGAGGATCATAAGTATGCCCTTGCCAATTATGAACGCCGTGGCTTTCACTGCTTTAACCAGCAAACCGAATGGGAAGAGTTGCCTGAGGACGATAGTCCACAGTGGTTAACGGCTCCCTTTGTTTTTAGCCAACTAAACCGTCACAGAGGTTGAATTTAGCCGCGGGCTATCCGCGGCGATGTTGAATGCGTTCTTTGGTCTCAAGCTTTTTTGTCGCTCCCTTTTTTAGCATCACGTAGACGGCGCCGAGTCCGCCGTGGTGGCGTTGGCAGGTGTGAAATGCTTGTACTTCAGCTAATGCTTGCAGCCATTGATTAACGGCACTTTTAAGCAAGGCGGGGGGCTTGGAGTGACGACCAATACCATGGACTATGATGGCGCTTCGCACCTCCATTCGGCGGCAGTCATCAAGAAACCCTTTGACCGCTAGTCGCGCTTGCTCGACGGAGTGTTGGTGCAGGTCCAGTCTTGCTTCGATCTGATACCGTCCTTGGCGTAGCTTTTTAAAAACACCATGTTGTACACCTGGGCGCACAAAACTCAGTTCATCGTCAGGCCCGATCAAATCGCGGATCTCTGTTGATAGCGGATCATCTGGCTGAGATAGGTTGGCCTGTGCGGCTTCCCGTTTGGCCTGTTTCTCTTGGTCTAATCCTGCACGTTTTGAGTGATGGGCAACCGTTTCTGTTCCGGCCAATTTTTTAACGTCCGCCATCTCGGCATCAAATAGTAGATACTCATCATCGCTCATTGGCGCACCTCTAACTCATTGCCACTGTTACCAGCGCTTGCTTGCCATTGTGGCTTAATAGCTGACAGCTTTTACTTGGTAACCAGCTTGGCGAAAGCTGTCCAAAATATTCTCCGGACCAACTAAATGCGCAGCACCGACGACCACGAATAGCGTTTCTTTCTTCATCATTGGCTTCAGTTGTTGCAGCCAATTTTGATTCCGTTTTAATAGCAGATGTTCAACAAACAGTTTATCCGCCTGTGTGTCGTCTAGTTCTTCACTAAATATGGCGCTAAGTTCACTGCTGTTACCTTTTTCCCAAGCGGTCATCATGCGTTGGGTGTAGTCACTGCTGCTGTCTGCTTCGTCCAGTACTTGCTGCAACATACTGCTGCCTTCGCCGTCAGCTGCCAACATCGCATTAATCTGTTCGGCAAGGGTTTCTAAGCCATAAATGGCTTTACCGGTTTTTATTGCCTGTTGACTAAAGTACTGGTCGACTCCCCAATTTGGATCTAAACCCATGGTTAAATAATAGTGTTGGCCAATGAGCAGAGCGACGGCCCATGGACGTAACTGCTGAATGCTGTTGGCAGGCACGCCCAAGCGCTCGGCCGTTTTCATCGTTTGCCGGTATAGCGATGAGGGGATGTGGGTTTTTAGATCGCTGCCATCGAGGTACATCCCGTGCTGCATCATGAGTTGCATCATTTCCATTTGGATGGCGGATTCATCGGCCATGTCGATTTCCATCACCAGCCTTTGGCTCTGCTTGAAGCGTTGCTCAATGGCGCTAGGAAGTGGGTAGTAGCGGGCTTCGCCCATATGCACAGAACCAAAGAAATAGCTGGTATGCCCTTGTTTACTGACTTCAAAAAGTGCGGGGGAAATAGCGGCCATGACAGAGCAGGGCAGAAAGATGAATAATGCTAAAGCCGTGGCATAGAGTGCACGCATATTGAAGTCCATAGTCGGGTGGTAGAGGAGATAACTTTGCCCTGATGATGGGGGATATTGCAAATAGACTCGGTAAAAATGGCGCTCCCGACAGGATTCGAACCTGTGACCTGCCCCTTAGGAGGGGGCCGCGCTATCCAGCTGTGCCACGGGAGCGAATATTTTTACCGCCGACGAGGTCGGCGGTCAGCATTATACTGGTCTAACGCTGAAATTAAAGCGTACCGGTAAGTTCGACCAGATCATGGATCTGAACGCCGCTTAGTAGTGCCGGATCGGTCACTCGGGCAACGGCGCGGTTTTGATAGGATTCAGTGATCCGTAACTGGACGGTAGTGGGCAGGAGTCGTACGTGTTGTTGGTTGTCTTGCCCATCATGAGCAGCACGGTGCAGCAGGGTTAGTCGGTCACCAACACGGATGCCATTGCTGACTCCGATATCGACTTCAACTGCGTCGTTCCTTACATGGGTGATGCGGCCGCGTCCCGGAGTGCAGCTTAGTGTCGTATCTATATCTGTGAGTAGCTGCGACATGACATCGGAGACGGCATTACCATAGGCTGATTCCCAAAACTGGCGAGAGCCTAAAGCCACCGCTTCTTCTGCTTTAAACTCCCACGGGGCTTTACTGCGATAACTTCTCTCCAGCGTCAGTTCGCCACTGATACCATCGATAAGATAAACCATCAGTTCGAAATTCCGCTCTGGCGGTGAGTAGAGCCACTGCTGCCATTTGCGAACCGGCAGGTCACCATTGAAGGAGAGATCTCTGATCTCTGCAAACAGTACTAACTGGGTATTGGTTTTCTCGGTCACGACCAGCGGTAGGAGTGGTGAAACCACGCTGCGGTTGTTGTAAAGGGAAGGGTTAAAGGTTGATATTTCATTTAACCAGCGCTTTGGATAACTGTGCAGACTCTCCGCTCTAAGATGGTCGTACAGCCATTGGCTGGTATGCAAACCGATCTCGTCAATGTTGCCAGTGCGCGCATTGATCCGATCGTTGACCTTAAATCGTGTCAACAGCAGTGACTTTCTTGATCTGCCGTTCTGGCATTGTAACTGCTGTGGAAAGAGATCAGCATGGATCGTAATAAACAGCGTGTCTCCGCTACGACGCTCCGAAAGCACGCGCACATCTCGCACGGTTCCGGCGGTGCGGATCTCAAATTGGTCGTTAACGATTTTGCCGGCGGCAACTTCTTGCAGGCTTGTGACCGTTCCTCCGGCAAGAACTAGTGCATTTTGGATCGCTTGCTGTGTTGCTCGCTCTCTGGCACTGGCGACATCGCCTGAATAGATAGCTGCGCGGCCTTCTGCTTCATACCAAATCCCTAGGCTCGGGGCGCTAAAAAGCAACAGGAGGCAGGCTAGCAGTTTGTTTCTCATCATTTGCTCCAGTCTGTTGAGGCGGCAGGCGTTAGTGACTAACGCGGTGTCAAATCAATGACTATCTTTTAATGGTGTAAGGTGCTCGCAAAAATTAGGCCAGTTAGTCGTGCGGGACTAAATTTATGAGCCTATGGCACAGCATTTGCTTTGTTTTAGGTGAGAACAATCCTTTGACGTGGGGTAGAGAAGCCGATGGGCCTTTTAAGAATTTTCCAAAGCATCCTCTTGGTGATGGCCATAAGCCTGGGATTGGCCGCGTGCTCGACCAGCGAAGAGGAGGCTGTTTATATTCCTGAGTCAGCCCCACCGATACAGACCGCAGACCTTGCTACGCATGTGAAACAGATGGCGCTGCAGCTGATTGGTTCAAGCCGTTATGTGTCAGCAAAGACCCCGATTGCTGTGACCAGTTTTGTCGATATCGGTACGCTGGAAAGTACAGATATATATGGCAATCAGATATCTGAATTGGTGATGGTTGAACTGCAGCAAATGGGTTGGACCTTAATCGACTTCAAGTTTACTGGAGACATTGATGTGACACCCCAAGGGGATTTCACATTAAGTCGAGATTACCTGCGGTTACAGCATCGCCATCCTATTGAATATATTTTGACTGGCACTTTAGTGCGCGGTAGCAATGGTATGCAGGTCACAGCAAGGATCGTCGGCGTTGAGTCACGGGCAATAGTGGCAACTGCGGCGACATTTTTGCCGCTGTCACTGTTTGTGGAGCAAGCAGGTATGCCTGCCGCGGGAGGCTACGTTGCTCGTGAACCGCAATCAGGAATGATTATTCGTAAAGGTGGCTAGTGGAGACAGGCTAGAGCTAGCTCGACCAGACACTCAAGCCTTTAGTTAGGTTGCCGATACTAAGGGTAATCGCATTTTATAAGAGGTCAGTATGCGTTTTGCATCCTATGGTTATCTACCGCTTCTCGTCGCTATGCTCTCTGCATGCGCGACGGAGACACCACAAATGTCTGCTGAGGAGCCTCGGATGCCAATTGAGCCGGTGGCGACCCATGCGCTGTCTGATGAGGCTTGGGCAAGCAAAAGTCGTTCAGCCATGATCAGTAGTCATGTTGAGGCGATGGCTGAAGAGCTTGTTGGCACGATGTCGCAACGTTGCTTCAAAATGATGGCTGTCGCTTCTTTTGTCGATATTGAAACGTTAAATGTCAGCTCTCCGTTGGGCACAGCATTAGCGGAAAGTTTTATTACTCAAATGCAACAGCAGGGCTGTAAAGTCGTCGACTTTAAGCTGCGAAATGACATCCAGGTGACGTCGACAGGAGATTTTGTTTTTAGTCGTAACTTCAACCAATTAAAAGGTGACCTGCCCATAGTGCAAGTGCTTAGCGGAACGCTGCAGCCGATGTCTAAGGGGGTGCAGGTCAATGTGCGACTGGTGGATATTGCCAGCAAAATTGTGGTCGGGTCTGCTCAGGGATTTATCCCCAATGAGCTGCTCGCCGAGATCGCGCCGAGTAGTATGCGAGACGGTGTGCAATTGATGAAACAAGGGTGATGACAGAGGCAGTTATGATGAATATTCAGATATCAGTGATGTTGTTTTTGTCCTTGGTGCTTTCTGGCTGCAGTCAGATGTTTGACAAGCATGTGGAGTGGGAATCTGTGCCCCCAGATCACTATCCAGTTTTGCATGCCGTTGGCTATGCCCCGATCAGCTCGCAGCCTGGCTTGGATGAAAATACACGAATGTTGCAAGCGATAAGGGCGTCTAAATTGGATGCTTACCGTGAACTTGCTGAACAGATTTATGGCCAACAAGTGACTGCTGGCAGCAGCATGGGAGGCAGTGAGCTGTCGGAAGATCGCCTGCAAGTAGCTGTTAGTGGTGTTGTGCGCGGAGCTAGGGTTATCAGAACGTACCCATTAGGCGATCTCTATGCTACGGAGCTGGAATTGGACATGGCTGATGTACAGCGTGTCTATCAATCACTTAATCCGCCCCGTCGAATTCACGACGTTCAGTACTATTAGCCTTATCCGTGAAATCGTATCAAGTTTATTTTTTCTTGAGCGGGTATGAAAAATTACCCGCTTCAAAAATCCTGCACTAACCTTTAGATAACTGTTAACTGAACTGGCAGGCTGCTGTAACGCTATCCAGTTTCATCGTCGCGAGGATGACAGCAATGATGAAGCGCCCTGTATATGAATTACTTCCCTATCTTTATTTGTCAGCTGGGTTTATCGGTATCGCCAGTTTTGAGCTTGGTTGGGGGCAAGTGTTTGCCATTTTGTTATTTCTTGGTGGTGCTGATATTTGGATCTTGCGGTCTAATTATCGGCGGAAAGATAATGGCAAGAATCAACGCAGAGTCCATGATCGGATCCGACCGTTTTGGCTCTATGAGGCGTTACCCTTTTTAATTGTGTGTATTAGTGGTGTGGTACTTGCCGCGACCCGCGATTCAGCATTAAGTTGGTTGTTAGTGGCGCCAGTGGGTTACGCATTTTGGCGTGTTGAACAGCGAGTTGAATACCGACAACACGGCTGGATGCAGCTAACGGACAGTCATTCGACTAAATAATCTTGCCAGGCGGCAGGGCGATAAAGTTAAACTTTAAAGCCATGCCCCAGTTTGCCACCGGATTTTGCCTGACCTGTTTGGTCGTAGGTTACCCCTGCTTTTTCATTTCTAACACCTGCCAGCATGCTCTGTAATCGCGCTAATCCTGCCATACTCATTTTTAACGCTTGACCGTTAATCTCATTGAGTTGCTTGCAGGTTTCTAACATCAGTTCGATCTGTTGCCGAGCCTCATTGTGGTTGGCGTTCTCTTTGCTGGCGAGTAAAGGGGCTAGTTGCGCATCGGCTTGTTGCAATGCGGTCAAGTGATGGGTTTTCTGTTGCGAGATGTCGTTGATTTTCTCTATATCGCGGTGCTTTAGAGCCTCAAGCTCCTCTTTTAGCAGCCGTTGCAACGCCTCAAGCTGCTGAACCTGATGATCCAGCAGTTGTTTGATAGGGTCCTGGTTTTCCAAGCGCTTTACTCCTGATTGGTATCTAATTTATACCAAACAGCTCAGACTCCAGTTTTGTCATCGCTTTCGCCAGCTTGTCAGGATCTACTTTGTAGTTCCCCTCACTGATCGCCTTACGCAGTTCCGCGACTTTCTCCTGACTAACAGAAGGTGCTTTAGCCATCGCCTTTTGCGTTTGCGCCAGTTGCTGCGCCTGCGGTGTTATTGAAACCGAATCCTGTGCCTGTTTGGCACTTTGTTCAGGTGCTTTTGCCTGTGTTGTGGCCTGCTGCTGGACGTTTTGCTGTCTCGCTTGCTTATTGGCCACCACATCCTGTGGTCTCCCAGGCACAATCTTATTCAGATCAACCGCCATTTGTGCTTCCTCGTGGGATAAAATCTCGCTATCCCTTTATCGGCAACCACCTGACAAACTTTAATACTAATTTGGTATTTTTTTGTTAGATAGCGACAGTCACTACTCCGACTGCAGACACCTGTGCCTCAAGGGTGTTTCCTGACCGACTGTTTTTAATTCTCACTCGTTCGCCGAGACTGGCATCGCTTAACGCTATACCGTCAGCTCGAATATGAAAAACATCGGACTTCACCACGATTGTAACTGTTTCTCCTTTGCATACAACACAGAGCTGTTGCTCCAAGATGGGAGAGTTGACACGTACCTGACGTTTAAGCTTGGCACCGATCACAGATTCCATCTCAGAAACGACGCTGCCTCTCGTTAACATGTTTTCTTGATAAACTATTTTCAAATGCTGCCGATTAAGCACTGTGCCTTTCGCTAGGCCTATTTTGGCGACGACGACTTGGCGCATCTCTTTAATTTTTACTGGCAGATAGAGCCGCCAGGGAGATGAGCCTTTGCAATGCAATTGTACGGTGACATTCCGACTGAGGCGCTGTTTTCCGGGGATCGCCGCTTCGATATCTGAATCGCATAGTGTGTATCGTGAGCGTGCATCTATTTTATTCGCGGTGATATCCCGCTTGATGTTGTCGTCGGGAAACTGAGCTGCAATAAAGGTTTCAGCTAAGTTTTGTAGTCGCTGGTGAGACTCCCATTGTTCATTGGCATGCACAAACTGTGAACTTGTGACAATAAAAAATATTAGAGTTTTAGTTAATCTGTTCATAGGTTTACTATGCTATGTATTGTGTCAGATGAATGAAGGCGTTCCGTCCGTCAAACATCAGTCACGCAAATTTATAAAAGGAGCGCTGCAATAAGCGTGCCTTTAAATGATGGAGTAAGCTATGGCGGGTATTCTAGACACGGTCAATCAGAGGACTCAGTTGGTTGGCCAAAACAGGCTGGAATTGCTGCTTTTTAAACTGACAGGGCGTCAGCGTTTTGGCATTAATGTGTTCAAGGTCAAGGAGGTGCTGCAGTGCCCGCCATTGACTAGCATTCCCCGTTTACACCCCTTTGTTCGAGGCCTTGCTCACATTCGCGGTAAAACCATCTCCGTGATCGATTTAGGCCAAGCGATTGGCGGACGCCCAATTCAGGATCTGTCGAAGTGCTTTATTATCATTGCTGAGTATAATCGCTCGATTCAGGGCTTCTTGGTCGAGTCAGTAGAACGGATCGTCAATATCAACTGGGAAGCGATCTTACCTCCGCCGAAAGGGGCCGGACGTTATAGTTATCTCACAGCTGTGACGGAAATAGAGAACGAACTGGTTGAGATACTTGACGTTGAGAAAATTCTCGATGAAATAGCGCCGACAGATACCGAGGTTAGCGGTGATCTGATTGATCGCACGTTAGCCGATACAATTGCTGGCCGTGCCGTTTTGATTGCTGATGACTCCAGTGTTGCGAGAAATCAGATCAATAGAGCCCTCAGCTCGTTGGGGTTGACCACCAAGCTGGTAAAAGACGGCAAAGAAGCCTTAGATCTTTTGAAAGAAGAGGCTGAATCCGTTGACGATATTAGAGAAAAATATGCTTTGTTGATTTCAGATGTTGAGATGCCCGAAATGGATGGGTATACCTTAACCGCTGAAATTAGAAATAATCCCAAGTTGCAGGGGTTATATGTCATCCTTCATACCTCTTTGAGTGGGGTATTTAATGAAGCCATGGTGAAGAAGGTCGGTGCAGATGACTTTATTCCAAAGTTCAATCCGGATGAACTGGCTGGTGCGGTTACTCAAGCGATAGAGAAGAGTAATAAATAATCATGATAGCTTTCGAGTAGACGGTGTAGACGTGCCACATAAAACAATAGCTGAATCCGAATATAATGAATTTCGGAACTTTTTAGAGCAACAGTGCGGTATCGTACTGGGCGAAAACAAGCAGTATTTGGTAAAAAGCCGCTTGTCACCTTTGATGAATAAGTTCGGTTTGGCATCGATGTCTGAGTTGATCCGTCGCTCGATGCAGCCTAGAGAGCGAGAGCTGCGCGCATCAGTGATTGACGCGATGACAACCAACGAAACCTTGTGGTTTAGAGATACCTATCCTTTTGAACTGTTGAAGAATCGTATTCTGCCTGAATATGCTCGTCATCGTGGCCCCGTCAAAATTTGGTCGGCGGCAAGTTCTTCGGGTCAGGAGCCATACTCTATTGCTATGAGTTTGTTGGAATACCAGCAAAATAAGCCGGGGGCATTACCGGGTGGTGGAAAGATACTTGGGACAGACATATCCAATAGCATGTTGGAGCAGTGTAAGCTCGCCGAATATGACTCTTTGGCGTTGGCTCGCGGTTTGTCTCCAGAAAGAAAGCGTATGTTCTTTGAAGCATCAGGCGACAAAATGCGCTTGAATGCGAAAGTGCGAGGCTTGGTCAGTTTCCGTCACTGTAATTTATTGGATAGTTACGCCTTGTTAGGGCGTTTTGATCTGATTTTTTGTCGTAACGTACTGATTTACTTCTCTCCTGAAGTGAAATCTAAGATATTGAAGCAGTTTGCTGGCGCATTGAACCCGGGAGGACACCTGTTTCTTGGCGCGTCAGAGTCGATCACTGGGCTCAGTGATGATTTTGAGATGATCCGTTGTAATCCGGGGATCGTGTATAAAGTGAAGAAGTAGCCTGGTTACTCCCTCAATCTGCTTATCTTAAAAATGCGCCATGGTTGGCGCATTTTTTGTCTGTCCTATTTGTATTGCTTCTTTTGCCTTTCGTGTAAGCGCCAAAAATTCTTTGGCATGACTATTGCTTTTACAATTTCAGTGGAGGAATCGTTATGGCTATTAGTTTTGATCGCGCATTGGGAATTCATCAGCACACTGTCGGTATCCGTACCCAGCGGGCTGAAGTCTTGGCTAGTAATATCGCCAATGCTGATACCCCTCAATACAAAGCGCAGGATATCGATTTTAAGCAGGCATTAGCTAATGCGCAGACGCGGCAGGGCTTTGCCATGGCAAGTACTAATGAGCGGCATTTTAATGTCAATTTGCCGCCGACCGGCGAGCTTAAGTATCGCGTGCCCAATCAACCTGATACGGGCGACGGAAATACGGTTGATATGCAGGTAGAGCGGAATAACTACCTGCAAAATGCCTTGGAGCATCAAGCCTCGCTGACCTTCTTAGGCAGTAAGTTCCGCGGTCTTACTTCAGCAATTAAAGGAGAATAGGCATGAGTCTGTTTAACGTTCTAGATGTCGCAGGTTCAGGAATGAGTGCTCAGTCTATCCGTCTGAACACCACCGCGAGTAACCTCGCTAACGCTGACAGTGTGTCGAGCAGTATTGATACCACTTACCGTGCGCGACATCCGGTATTTGCAGCGCAGTTTGACAGCGCCATGCGCGACCAGAGTGCTGTTCCGGTTGAGGTGAAAGGGATCGTCGAAAGTGATAAGCCACTGATTCGACAATATGATCCTGAGCACCCGATGGCGGATGAACAGGGGTATATCTTTAAGCCTAACGTTAATACCGTTGAAGAGATGGCGGACATGATGTCGGCTTCTCGAAGTTATCAAACCAATGTTCAGATCGCTGATGCGGCAAAGCAGATGCTTAATCGTACGCTTCAGCTCGGCAAGTAAGTCGGGTAAGGAGAGCTAATTGTGAGTGAGATAAGCGGAAGCAGCAATTATATCGATCAGTTGAGTTGGCAAGAGCCGCAAACGGAAATCAGTGATCAACCGAAAGACACCATGTTGTCGCAGGAAGATTTCTTTCAGCTTTTGACTCAGCAGCTGGCGTATCAAGATCCGTTTAAACCGGTTGAGAACGCTGAGATGGTGGCGCAGATGAGCTCGTTTACAACGGCGGAAGGCATCGGTCAACTAAATGAACAGATGACAGGTTTGAACTCCATTATGAGTTCGAGCCAAGCACTACAAGCTTCATCTTTGGTGGGCCAAAAGGTATTGGTACCGACAGGCTATAGCCATAAGACGGATACCACAGGCATTGATGGTGTCGTGAGTTTATCTGCGCCAACAAATAACGTCACCGTTCGCATCGAAGACACCACAGGGCAGGTGGTGCATTCCATTACGATGGGGGCAAAGGAGGCTGGAAATGCCCGCTTTGAATGGGACGGTACAGATGCAAGCGGCAATCAGTTGCCGCAGGGTAATTATGTAGTGAAGGCATACGCTCTTCAGGGAGATAGCAGCGTCGAACTGCCAATCTCTACTTACGCCAAGGTTGATAGCGTCAGTATTAGTGGCGCCAACGGTGTGGCATTAAATCTGCAAGGTATACAGGGTGGATTCCGCTTAAGTGACGTTCTTGAAGTTGCTAAAGGCTAAAACAGGCCAAGCGAACACCAGATAAATGGGAGTATGAAGTTATGTCTTTTAATATTGCGTTGAGTGGGATTAACGCCGCTCAGAAAGATATTGATGTTACCGCCAACAATATCTCAAACGTAAACACCTTCGGCTTTAAAGAGTCGCGAGCTGAATTCGCCGACGTTTATAGTTCTAGTGTGTTTAGTAACTCGAAAACAACGGTTGGCCAGGGTGTCACTACTGCAGATGTGGCGCAGCAGTTTAGCCAGGGTTCATTCCTGTTCTCGAACAACTCCCTGGATTTGGCGATCGATGGCAGTGGTTTCTTTGCTACCTCAGCCAACGCGGAAGATCTTGACGTTAACTTGACTCGTGCTGGCGCATTTAAGCTGGATGAGAATAGCTTTATGGTTAACTCTGCAGGGCAATTTTTACGCGTGTTTCCGGTAAACCCGGACGGTACCGTTTCTTCGGTGGCGTTAGCTTCGACTATTCCGCTGCAGATCCCATCCTCAGCAGGGCAGCCGCAACCAACAGCTAATGTCGATATTGGCTTGAACTTGCCCGCGGGTGAAACGGCTTTAGATCCGGCAAACTTTGACCCGACGGACAACACCACATATAACGCTGCCACATCACTGACTATCTACGATTCCCTTGGGCAGAGCTACGTAGCAACTACCTATTACGTAAAGGATACTAACGTAGCGAATCAGTGGGCGATGTTTACTACGATGACAGATCCCAACGGCTCGCAGCCTGTCGATATTGTTGCACCGCCACCGCCGCAAACTCAGCCTACCGGTGCGAATGGTCAAACCGGTATGTATATGAACTTTAATGCCGATGGCACCGTGGCTTCGGTTAATGGTGGTAACCCTGTGGTTACTGAACCCTTGGGGGTTGCTCCTCCGGGTGGTGCGGGCTTGGATATGGGCGGTGCCGATGTGAACCAGACGGTTACCTTCAATTTCAACAACCCGACTCAGTTTGCTTCCGCTTTCGAAGTTCAACAACTGGCGCAAGACGGCGTGACCGTGGGGCGTTTGACCTCTGTTGATATTGGTAGCAGCGGGTTAGTCAACGCTACTTACAGTAACGGTACAACACAGCCATTAGGTAAAGTGGCGTTGGTGAAAGTGGCGAATGAACAAGGTTTGGCACCTGTCGGAAACACGGCGTGGACGGCTAATCAATCGTCTGGTGATCCGATTGCTGGTGAAGCCGATCAGGGGTCATACGGGCGAATACTGTCGGGTACATTGGAACAATCAAATGTAAACCTGACCACTGAGCTTGTTGATCTGATCACAGGTCAACGTAACTTCCAGGCTAACTCTCGTTCTCTGGAAGTGAACAACACGATCACCCAGACTATCCTGCAGATCCGATAACGCAACGATAGTTCGTCAATGCCGCCCGCTCCGAGGCGGCATTTTTTTGCCACTTTTTCATCCCCTCCCTTTTGTTATCAGTTGGTTACCTATTTGGCATAGTCATTGCAATATCGTTGTTAGACATGTTTTTTTGACACCGAGGTCCCCATGGATCGTTTTATGTATCTGGCTATGAGTGGCGCCAAGCAGAACTTTCACAGTATTGGCGTGCATGCCAACAATTTGGCGAATGCAAATACCACAGGTTTTAAGGCCGACCTAGAACAGTCCCGTGCCATGCAGGCGTTTGGTGAAGGTTTACCTACGCGTGTGTTTGCGATGACGGAAAATCCTGCGTCAAGTTTGCGTGGCGGTGCTTTGGTGACCACTGGCCGTTCTTTAGATGTGGCGGTAAAAGGTGACGGCTGGTTAGCCGTGGCTGATGGTCAGGGTCAAGAAGCCTATACCCGTGCTGGCGATCTTGTTGTTTCGCCGGAGGGGTTGTTAACCAACGGTTCTGGCAGGGCGATCCTAGGGGATGATGGCGCACCGATAGTGGTGCCTCAGCCGTACGCCAAAATAGAGATCGGTGGTGACGGTACTATTTCTGTATTACCCACTGGTGCGCCGCCTACTGCGGTTGCTGCGGTCGGGCGCATTAAGTTAGTTCAGCCTGATAAGCAGGCCTTGGACAAAGGGCTTGATGGCCTCTTTCGTCTGAAAGGGGATGCTGCTGCGCTTGGCGATACATTAGCGCCGGCCAATGCTGACATCACATTGATGAGTGGCGTATTAGAAGGCAGTAATGTGAGCGCAGTAAGTGAAATGACCAGCATGCTTAGCTTGCAGCGTCAGTTCGAAATGCAAATCAAAATGATGCGGACAGCGGAAGATATCGATAAATCTTCTGATCAACTGTTGCGCCTCGGCTAATCACTGAACAGTAAGGAGTTAGCATCATGAATCCAGCACTTTGGATCAGTAAAACCGGTCTTGATGCCCAGCAGACCGATATTTCAGTGATATCGAACAACCTGGCAAACGCCAGTACGGTGGGGTTCAAGAAGAGTCGCGCCGTGTTCGAAGATCTCTTGTACCAGACGATTAATCAACCGGGTGGGTTGTCATCCGCGAATACAGAGTTGCCTACCGGCCTGATGCTAGGTGCCGGCGCCAAAGTGACGGCGACACAAAAGACCTTTACGCAAGGTAACTTGCTCAGCACTGATAATTCGATGGACTGGACGATTCAAGGGCGAGGCTTCTTTCAGATCCTATTGCCTGACGGCAATATTGCTTATACCCGTAATGGTCAGTTTACCCTCAACGAAGATGGGCAGATGGTGACTAACGGCGCAGGTTACGAGCTACAACCAGCAATCAACCTGCCACCCGATGCGCAGTCGATGACGGTTTCTGTTGATGGTGAAGTGTCTGTCAGACAACCCGGCAACACCGATAACGTCGTCGTAGGCAACGTTACCATCGTTGATTTTGTCAACCCCAGTGGCTTAGAGCCTATCGGTGAAAATCTCTATTTGGAAACCGGCTCCAGTGGCGCAGCCACCGAAGGCACACCGAGCTTGGATGGCCTAGGTTCTATTCGCCAAGGGGTACTGGAAACTTCCAACGTGAATGTCACCGAAGAGCTAGTTAATTTGATCGAAAGTCAGCGGGTCTACGAGATGAATGCAAAAGTGATCTCGGCCGTTGATCAGATGATGTCATACATCAATCAACAACTTTAGTAACCTGGTGTAGAGCGATGAAAAAACTAATTCCATTATCGGCGCTGTTACTGTCTGCTTGTTCCAGCGTATATCAGGTGCAACCTGATGACCCCTATTACGCGCCGCTGATCCCCGAGATGCCGGAAGAGGGCAACATGGTGCTCACCGGGTCAATGTTTCAGGATGTGACGGCACAGAACCTTTATTCCGATATTAAGGCACGCCGTGTTGGCGATGTGATCACGGTGAATTTAGTTGAGAACACCACGGCGAATAAAGGTGCCAAGAACGAGTTGGATAAGTCCTCGTCGGTGGGCTTGCAGACGCCGGTATTGATGGGAAGCCCGTTCACCATCAATGGAAACGAGCTTAATGCCAGCATTGAAGGTGATAACGAGTTTGAAGGGGAGTCAAAGGTTCGCCAAAACAACTCACTGTTTGGTGCTATTTCGGTCAGTGTTGTACAAGTGCTGTCTAACGGCCATCTGGTGGTACGTGGTGAAAAATGGATCACCATTAACCAAGGTGATGAATATATCCGTTTAACCGGGATTATCCGACCTGAAGACGTGACCGGCGATAATAACGTTGACTCTACCCGTGTGGCTAATGCACGCATTCAATACAGCGGTACCGGCTCTACCCATGACACGCAAACTCCTGGTTGGTTGACTGGCTTCTTCAATAGTCCAATTTGGCCTTTCTAAGGCAGCAGGTAATAGTTATGTGGACGCGACTGATTTTATTGACTGTTTCATTTCTTGTTTGTGGTGTGACGAGCGCCGAACGGATTAAAGATGTCACGACGATCCAAGGTGTTAGGAACAACCAACTGGTTGGTTACGGCCTAGTGGTTGGCTTGACAGGCACCGGCGAACAAGCGCGATACACTGAACAAAGCTTTTCGACTTTGTTATCCAATTTTGGCATTAACCTGCCTCCCGGCACGCGGCCAAAGATTAAAAATGTCGCCGCTGTCGCTATCCATGCAGACCTTCCTGCTTTTACCAAGCCGGGGCAAACCATTGATATTACAGTGAGTTCAATCGGTAGTGCTGAAAGCCTCCGTGGTGGCACCTTGCTACAAACTTTCCTAAAAGGGGTTGATGGTAAAATTTATGCTGTTGCCCAAGGCAACCTCGTGGTCGGTGGTTTTGGCTTTTCCGGTGAGGATGGCTCAAAAGTAATCAGTAATACACCGACCGTCGGACGCATCGCCAACGGAGCGATTGTCGAGCGTGAAGTTCCCAGTATGTTTAGTCAGGGCGATTACCTAACATTTAATTTGAACAATCCCGACTTCTCTACAGCCAAGCGCTTGTCTGATGTGATCAATGATTTAGTTGGCCCTGATACGGCGCGCGCTATCGATGCAACCAGTGTACGGGTTACCGCGCCACGGGATGTTTCTCAGCGTGTCGCGTACTTGGCAACGCTGGAAAACCTTGATTTCGAGCCTGCCGATGAGTCTGCCAAAGTGATCGTCAACTCCCGTACCGGCACTATTGTTATTGGCAAGGATGTGCGCTTACTGCCTGCGGCAATTACTCACGGCGGCATGACCGTTACTATCGCTGAAGGGCAAGATGTCAGCCAACCGGGCGCCTTTTCGGGCGGTGATACCGTGGTAACGCAGGAAAGCTTAATTGATGTGGCTATCGATGATGCGCGTATGTTTGTGTTCAATCCTGGTACGACCCTTGACGATTTAGTGCGGGCTATTAACGCGGTCGGTGCTGCTCCTGCCGACGTCATGGCGATCTTAGAAGCGCTGAAGCAAGCGGGTGCGCTTCGTGGCCAGTTGATCATTATCTAAAGGTGCTGAGATGATCGATGCCGACAGATTTGCCCAAAGCCGCCAGGTTCATGACATCCAAGGTCTTGATAGGCTGCGTCAAAGTGCTCAGCAGAATGAAGAGGAAGCACTGCATGAAGTGGCAAAGCAATTTGAAGGCATGTTCGTACAGATGCTTATTAAGGGGATGCGTCAGGCGACCGAAGCGTTTGAGCTAGACAGCCCATTTAGTAGTAATTACACCAAATTTTATGAACAGATGGGCGATCAACAGATGGCCCAGGATCTGACACAGAGCGGCAGCTTCGGTTTGGCCGAATTGATGGTTCAACAGTTACGACCCGACGGCGATACCGTGCGCCCGGCATCAACGTTGCGAACCGACGGCAGCGATCAGCTGTTTCCCCAAACACAAGCTGTATCTCCAAGTCTGGATCCAATTACAGAGAGTCAGTCTGGCGTGGCCTCCGGCAATAGTTTGCCGCTGGCACCCTATTTACGTTCCGATACACATCAGAAATTGATGGTGGAACAGCAAGCGGCTAGTCAACATAACCCGCTAGATGCAATTAAGGCAAAACTGGCAGCCAGTTCGGTGGCTATTACTGGGGCTGAGCCAATAGCCCAGAGTGACAAATCAGATCCAAATGCTCTCGACAATTCAAGTGATGTGGCTGATCCCAAAGGCTTTTTACAAAGTGTCGACTTTTCGTCGCCGCAAGCTTTTGTTGATTCAGTGATGCCATACGCCAAAAAAGCGGCGGATGCGTTGGGTACATCACCTGCCGTGTTAATCGCGCAAGCGGCACTGGAGACAGGCTGGGGGCAAAAGGCTATCCGCCGTGGTGACGGTAGTAGCAGTAATAATCTATTCAATATTAAGGCCGATCAGCGTTGGCAAGGAGATAGTGTCAGCGTTAATACCCTTGAATATGAACAAGATCTGCCAGTACAACGTCGCGCGGCCTTTCGTGCCTATGACTCTGTTGCTGAAAGTTTCAATGATTTTGTTGATTTCCTTAAAAAATCCTCGCGTTATCAACCTGCTATTGCTGAAGCGAAAGATTCGGCAAACTTCTTGCATAATCTTCAACAAGCTGGATATGCGACGGATCCCCGTTATGCGGATAAGGTCCTGAACGTACTAAAGCAAGTTAATTCTCTGCTTTAACCAAACGGTTTTTTGAAGGAGCGCCATTATGGCTGTCGATCTCTATCAGTTGGGCGTCAGCGGTTTGCTTTCGTCACAGAAGCAACTGTCGACAACCGGTCACAACATTGCCAACGTCAATACGGAAGGGTACTCGCGCCAGCGTGTTATCCAGGATGCGGCTCCTGCGTTGTGGGAGGGGGGCAGCTATTTCGGTACCGGTACTCAGGTTATTGATGTGCAGCGCTCGTTTAACAAGTTTGCTTATCAAGAGTTGGTATTTAACCAGGCACGCCTTTCTGGCGATGAAACCCGTGGTCAAAAGATGAGCGAGTTGGATGAGTTGCTCTCTCGGGTCGGTGCTGGTGTCGGTACTTCCTTAAATGAGCTTTTCTCTGCGGTGAACAGTGTGGTTGATACCCCGAACGACATCGGGGTACGTAATGTGATGCTCTCCAATGCCGATACCGTGGCCTTTAACTTCAACTCCATTCGCGCCACGCTGGAAAACCAGTTGCAGGGGATAAACGAAGACATTGAAGTGGTTGCAGATCGTATCAGCGAAATTGGCGCCCAGATCGCTGTACTTAACCAAGACATTATTTCTGCTGAAGCTAACGGTATTAACAACTCTCCCAATGATCTGCTCGACAAGCGTGATGGCCTGGTCAAAGAGCTGGCGGAATACACGACAACCTCAACGGTCGACAATGGTGATGGCTCAATCACCGTTTTTATCGGCAATGGCCAGACATTGGTGACTCAGGTTAACTCGTTTGAAATCAGTGTCAGAACGGGTAATCCTGATCCACAACAGACCGAGTTGGTGCTGACGAACAATGGTAGCGGAACGGTTCCATTAGACGGCGCACGTATGGGCGGACAGATCGGCGCTATGTTCACTTACCGCGATAACGATCTGCGTAACGCGATTAACGAATTGGGTCTGACCGCCATGGCGGTTGCTGACAGCTTTAACCAGCAGCAGGCACAAGGTTTGGATCTGGATGGCAATATAGGTAACGACCTTTACCGCGATATTAACGATATTGAAGTGGCGCGTTTGCGCATGAAGTACGACAGCAGCAACGCGGGTAACATGGTCGGTAACGTCACCATCAATGATATGAATATGGTGACAGGTGATGACTATGAGGTGGCATATGATCTTGGCACCAATAGTTACACCATCACCAATACCAATACGGGCAGTAACCAAACAGTGGTTAGAGGAGCTGCACCGTTTTCCTTTAGTTTTGAAGGCATCGATTTTAATGAAGAATCTGGTGCGCCAGCTGACGGCGACACCTTTCTTCTGCAGCCTACCGCCAGCGGCGCTGCGGATATCCGGCTGGAGATTGATCAACCAGAACGGATTGCAGCCTCCTCTATAGCTGAAGTCACGGCAAATGAGAAAAATGTCGGTACTGGCTCTGTCAGTATCACCAATACCACGGGGATCGATAATTTTAACGTTGGCGGGTTAGCATTTCCTTATGAGGTGCGTTTTGTAAACGCAGTGCCCGTCCCTGGTGGTACGCAGTACGACGTCGAGATTTATGATAACTCGGGTGCATTGTTTAGCGCATTGCCTGGTGCTTATGATACGACGGCGCAGCCGACAACGATTAATGTTCCCCTCGCGCCGGGTCAAAGCTTCGATATCGAAATTGAAGGTGATCCGGTTGGCCAGCCACCTAACGCGCCCGATACCTTCGCTGTTGAGTATGTCTTTGGCTCAGGTAACAACAAAAACGCTTTGGCGATGGCTGATCTGCAAACAGCAAAAGTGGCGAAAAATGGTCGTTCGACCATGTTCGATAACTTCCAGAGTTTAGTGACCGAAGTGGGCGCTGCCACGCAAACCGCAGAGATTAACTACAACACATCGCTTGCCTTATATACCCAGGCAGAAGAGCGAATGCAGTCTATCTCTGGCGTGAATCTCGATGAAGAAGCGTCAAACCTACTGCGATTTCAACAGAGCTATAACGCAGCAGCCCGGATCATTACGGTGGCAGGTGAGTTGTTTGACACCCTGTTAGCCTCGGCGCGTTAAGGAGCTAATCATGCGTGTCTCAACGTTTCTCTTTTACCAGACCAATACCGTTAACATCACCACTAAGCAGTGGGATGTAAACGAATCTATCCTGCACCTCTCTTCGGGCAAGCGGGTGATTAACGCCTCTGATGATGCGGTGGCAGCAAACTCTATTTTGAATTTTAAGCAGTCAATTACCACGACCGAGCAGTATCAGCGGAATGTGGATTTTGCCAATAACCGGATCAGTGCGGAAGAGACTTCGCTTAAAGCGACAGAAGATATCTTACTGCGGATCAAAGATTTGACGCTGCAGGGTAACAACGGTGCATATACCCAGGAAAACCGCATAGCGATTGCTGAAGAACTTGAAGCGCGATTCGACGAACTACTGGCTTTGGCTAATACCAGAGATGAGGGCGGTAATTACGTTTTTGCCGGCTACCAAACAGAGAATCAACCGTTTAATAAGCAACCTGACGGCACCGTGATCTATCAGGGTGATGATGGTCAGCGACTCACCAGTGTCGGTGATGGGGTAAAGGTGGCGACCAGTGATTCCGGTCAGCAGATTTTCCAACAGGCACCTAACAGTACCGGCGATTTCCGCCCTGAGTATCGTGATGCGACAGGCTTGGTCACCAACACCGGTGGCGTGACAGTCAAAAATGCGTCGGTTGTTGATCGTGGGGTGTATGACACAACGGCATTTCCGCCACCCTATACAGTGAATTTTGTTGACTCAGATGGTGATGGTGAGCCAGAAATCGAAGTATTGGATTCCACACTACCGGTGCCTAATCCTGTACCTGTGTTTGATTCAACGGGGACGCAGGTTTATCCGCCACCACCGGCACCAGCTCCTGCCCCCGCATTTGTGCCCGGAGAAAAATATACCTTTAACGGTGTTGAAATGCAGATCGATGGCGAACCCAATGTGGGTGACTCGCTGACGCTGAACGCCGATGAAGAGGTCGGCATGTTTGAAACGCTCAGAGATGTTATTGAGTGGCTTAAGGTACCGAATGAAGACGGTATTAACCCTGATGACATCAGTAAACAGCAGCGCCAGATTGATATTGGTCACTTGATCGACGACATCGATAGTATCGCAATCCATGTCTCTAGCCGTCGCGGCACCATCGGTGCGCGCTTAAATACGGTCACAACCCAAGAGAACGTGAATGCGGAATACATCTTGACCTTGGAGACGGCAAAGTCGCCTCTGGAGGATCTGGACTACACCACGGCAATCACTGAATTTGAGCGGCAAAAAGTTGCCCTGCAGGCGGCACAAACCGCCTTTACCCAGGTGCAGAATTTGTCACTGTTTAATTTAATCTAATAAAACATGCCTAACATTATGATTTTTAAGGCTTATTAAACTTGGCACACTAAATGCTTTAATAACCTTGACTGAAAAATAGGCAAATTTTTGACAGGCAGACGGATTACTTTAATTGCACCGGATGCTTGAACTAGTTGGAGGCTAAAGATGGCACTTTCAGTACAAACAAATGTTTCATCACTGAACGCGCAGCGTAACTTATCCAAGTCTTCCGACGCACTGGGGACTAACTTCCAGCGGCTCTCCTCTGGTTTGAGAATCAACAGTGCGAAGGATGATGCGGCAGGCTTACAGATTTCAAACCGGTTGACCTCACAGATCAGCGGATTGAATGTAGCGGTTCGTAATGCAAACGATGGCATATCCATGTCACAAACCGCTGAGGGCGCATTGCAGGAAAGTACAAATATCTTGCAACGTATGCGTGACTTGGCAATTCAATCAGCGAACGGTACTTTTTCCGATTCTGATCGGGCAGCACTGCAAGATGAGGTGTCTCAATTACAGGCTGAATTAGATCGTATCGCGGAAACGACGACCTTCGGCGACCGCCCCTTGCTTGATGGCAGCTTTGGTACAGAAAGCTTCCAGGTGGGTGCGCAAGCATTTGAGACCGTAAGTGTTTCGATTAACTCGTTCTTTACTGATGATATGGGGACTCAAAACTATGCGCTGCAAAAGGCAGAAGTTGGTGGGTCCTTTACCTCGATAGGGGCTTCAGTCGGCACAGCGAGTATTGTTAGTGGCTCAGGAACAACCATCGGCTTGGGTGGTATTGGTATTAATACTGCGGCGACGCTGAACCATTCCCTTGGGGATACCGGTTTAACTAACAGTAATAACACGTTGAGCATCGCTGGTCCGTTAGGTGATGGTGTTATTAATGTTAATAAAAATGACAGTGCTTATGATCTGCAACGCAGCATTCAGCAAAATACCTCTAAAACAGGTGTAGATGCAGATGCTAGAACGGTCGTAGCGTTGGATCTGTTTACCGCATCATCAGCGACGTTGACAAACTCAAGCGGTACGATTGATACCGTCGGTGGAGCGCTGTCTGCTACGACTACGGTGACATTTAGTCTGCGTGGTATGAATGATGATCCGACAGCTCAACCACCTACGATTAAAGTGGACTTAGAAAATACAGAAGATCTGTCTTCACTGGCCAATGCTATTAATGCGGTAGCCAATGAAACTGGTATTGGTGCGTCTGTAGCCCCTGATGGTCGTCTGTTATTGGTATCTGAACGAGGTGATACCGTTCAAATTGACGATCTTCAACTTTCCGGAGCTGGATCCACTGTCGGTATCAATGCGGCAACTTATGAGTATGAAGGGGATCTAACTGACAATAGTAATATCCTCTCGTACGGTGAGATTGTGGCAAGAACGGATACGACGATTGGTGGTGCTACGACTGCAACTGACAGTGCTGTTGACTTCGTTGGTACGGTGCGCCTGACTTCTAATGGCGACTACGCCATTGCTGCAAATACTGAAGTTGGCGCAAGTAGCCTTACGTCGGGTATTTTACAGGACGGAGCATTAGGTGGGGCGGATGAGCTAAGTGCGTTAGAAGGCGTTGACACGATCAATGTTTCCACTGCCATTGGTGCACAGGTTGCTATTGATGTGATTGATGGCGCACTTGCTTACATAGATAGTCAGCGTGCGAGTTTGGGTGCGGTACAAAACCGTTTATCAAGCACCATCTCTAACCTAACCAACATTTCTGAAAATGCTTCGGCATCGCGATCAGGTATTCGCGATACCGACTTTGCATTAGAGACATCAGAATTGTCTAAGAACCAGGTGCTTCAGCAGGCCGGTACGTCAGTATTGGCTCAGGCTAACCAGGTGCCACAGGCGGCGCTATCGCTCTTGGGTGGTTAATTCGCGACCTTACTGAGGTTAAAAAGGGACGGCATGCCGTCCCTTTTTTTGTGCGTGGTCAATTTATAAACAGCGCGAAAGCGTCTATACTCCAGTCATAAATGTGACGGAGATCTCTCTATGCAAATCGATTCAGGCGCCGTGGCGTCATTTTCCAGCTTTGAGCCTAACCGGGTGCAACAACCTTCTGTTCCTGATCGCCAACAGATAGCAAGCCAAGAGCCTGGAGTGGCTGAAAACGTGCAAGAGAGTAGGGATACTGCAAGGCAAGTTGCGGTTGGTGTGGCCGAAGTTAATACGCAGCAGCAAACCATAGATACTTATGTCAATGCCTCAACAAGTAGCAGTGATGATGGTGGCTCATCGGTTACGGCGGCAGATGTGCGTGATGCACAGCAAGCGGCAACTGAACGCAGGGCGACAATTGAAGTACTTGATAGGGCACAAAATGGTGAGTTGGGTAACCCTTCAGTCAATCCTTTAGGTCAGTTAATTGATACGACAGTGTGATCAATATCTTAGTTAGATTGTCAAAAGGCGCCTGATGGCGCCTTTTTTGTCAGTTTTTTTAACATTGTTAATATTTTGAAAAATAAGCGGTTTATTTTGTTTTGGTGGTTGATTGAGCAGTTGTTGTGATTTTTTCTTTAAAAAAAACTAAAGCTTCTTTTAGCGGTGCCGTTACTAAGTGTGAACAAACAACATAGTGTTACTTAGCGTCAAGCTAGAGTATGTGGAGAATTTGACATGGCACTTACAATTCAAACAAACGTATCATCGCTAAATGCGCAGCGTAATTTGAATCAATCCAACAGTGCGTTGGGTACAAACTTCGAACGCCTCTCATCTGGCTTGCGCATTAACAGTGCGGCTGATGATGCAGCGGGCTTACAGATTTCAAACCGTCTGACCTCTCAGATTAATGGTTTGAACATCGCAACACGTAACGCAAACGATGCAAACTCACTCTCGCAAACTGCGGAAGGTGCACTGCAAGAAAGTACTAACATTCTGCAGCGTATGCGTGATCTGTCAATCCAGTCTGCTAACGGTACTTTCTCCGATTCAGACCGTGGTGCACTTCAAGAGGAAGTGAACCAGCTGCAAGACGAACTGGATCGTATCGCCGATACGACTACCTTTGGTGACCGTAAGTTGCTTGATGGCAGTTTCGGTACAGAAAGCTTCCAGGTCGGTGCGCAAGCATTTGAAACAGTAGCTGTATCAATTAACTCTTTCCAGACAGAGTCAATGGGTGCGCAAACCTATGAGTTGCTGAAAACCGAAGTCGGTGGCAGCTTCACTGGCGTAGCTGTTTCAGAAGGTACGGCGTCAGTTGTTACCGGTTCTGCTTCGGCGATTGGTTTAGGTGGTATCGGTGTAAGCACGGCAGCGACTGCTGATGCGACATTCGGTGGTACGGCACTGACTAACAGTGCGAATACACTTAATGTTTCTGGTGAGCTGGGTTCTGCTACCATCAACGTCGACGGTTCCGCATCTGCTGGCGATATCGCTAAGTCGATCAATGACCAAAGCCAGGCAACAGGTGTGAATGCTGATGCCCGTACTGTTGTTGCATTGGACTTCTATAGCGCAGGCGGTTCTTTCGCTGCGAACTCATCAGGCACTATCAATACCTTTGGTGGCGCGTTGACTGGGACTGCAACGCTGACCTTCTCGCTGCGTGGAGCAAATGATGATCTGGCAACGGCGCCAACCATCAAAGTTGACATTACCAACACAGAAGATCTTTCATCTTTGGCGAATGCGATTAACGCTGTTGCTGATGAAACCGGTGTTGGTGCCAATGTAGGTGATGACGGTCGTCTGGTACTGACTAGTGAAGGCGGTGATACCATTCAGATAGACAACCTTCAGCTCACAGGCGTGGGTAGTACTGTTGGTATTGATGCGGCAACGTATGAGTTCTCTGGTGATACAGATGACACTGCTAATATTGCTTCTTATGCTAACTTGGTTGCCACTACAGGCTCTACCATCGCTGACGCAGCGGCCGTAGGTGACAGTGCTGCAGACTTTGTTGGTACAATTCGCCTGACTGCGAATGGTGACTTCAATGTTCAAGCGAATACTCAAGCGGGCGCAAGTGCTTTGTCTACTACCATTCTGCAGAACGCTTCGCTGGGTGCCGGGGCAGAGCTAAGCCAGCTGGATTCTGTTGATAATATTGATATCAGCACAGCGATTGGCGCACAGGAAGCGGTATCGGTGATTGATGGTGCATTGTCTTACATCGATAGTCAGCGTGCATCACTCGGTGCGGTTCAGAACCGTCTTGATAGCACTATCTCAAACCTGAGCAACATTAGTGAGAATGCTTCAAACTCACGTTCAGGTATCCGTGATACTGACTTCGCAGAAGAGACGTCAGAGCTGTCGAAGAACCAGGTGTTGACTCAGGCTGCAACCTCAGTGTTAGCGCAGGCTAACCAGTTGCCACAGGCCGCATTGAGTCTTCTTGGCTAACGGAGCTAGACTTAGTGGGTAAATGACAACGGCAGGGAAGATCTAATCTTCCTTGCCGTTTACCCATTTCAGGTAAGTAAGTTTTGGAGGAGTTTTTATGAGCGTCGATGCAATACAAGCACAAGCAACATCAAATCCTCAGTTGCGCACTCAGCCTGAAGCGGTCACTCCTGTACAAACTGAAACCGCCACGGAAAGCCAGGTAAAGCCTGAACAGGTGCAGCCGAGTGAGCAAATACAGGAACAGGCTCAACAGCTGAAACAAGAGCAAGAAATTGATCGCCAACGATTAGAAGAGATGGCGCGAAACCTGCAAGAGTTTGTGCAGTCATTTAATAAATCACTGACGTTCAGTGTCGATGATGCGTCAGGCAGGGATGTTATCAGTGTTAAGGACAAGGTTAGCGGTGATTTGTTGCGGCAAATTCCTTCCGAGGAGATGCTGAAACTTGCCGTTAGATTATCTGAGTCCAACAGTTTGTTTTTAAAAACTGAAGTCTAGCTAAGTATAGAGAGTAAATTATGGCTGACCTTCCAACGATTAGCGTACCCGGTATCGGTTCCGGTCTCGATGTAAATGGCATCGTGCAGGGGCTTATTGATGTGCGCAAGGTACCTATCACGGAACGAAATGATGCCAAAATTGATTCTTTTAGCAATCAGATATCTGCAATTGGCTCACTGCGGAGTGCACTGAGTGATTGGCAGAAATCTTTATTTGAGTTGAAACTAGATAACAGTTTCAACCAACGCTTAGTTACCTATGGCAATGAAGCAGCGGAAGAAAAGTTTACCGTTACCGGTGACTCTACTGCTTCTGAAGGCAGTTACGATATTGAGGTAATGCAGACGGCACAGGCTCACAAGTTGACCTCAGATTTTGCGATCGGTGAATTTGAGGCCGTGGGTGAAGGCACCATGGATATCACCGTAGGCAGTGAGACCTACAGTATTGAAGTGAGTGCATCTGACACACTCAACGATGTTAAAAATAAAATTAACGATATCGCTGGTGCCAGTATGAGCGCGTCAATTGTAAAGACCGACACCGGCGTGCATTTGTCGTTAGCGAGTAAAGAGACTGGCGAAGCAAATGCGATAGAAATCGCAGTCACTGACGTTGATGGTGTTGCTGATGCCAACGGTCTATCCCGATTGCAGTACGATGCCAATTACAGTGCGGATATGCAGGAAGTTCAGCTCGCTCAGGATGCCAAGATCAAGGTGGATGGCTTTCTTGAAATTAGCTCTGCAACCAATAAGTTTGAAAACGCTATCGACGGCGTCACTATTTCAGTAAAAGAAGCTCACCCTCCAGGTGAGAGTGATAACTTTAATTTGTCGCTGGATAAAGAGAGCACAAAAGAAAAGATTCAAACATTCGTCGATACATATAATCAGGTTTTGTCTGTTGTTGATAATTTGACCTTTGTTAATCGTGATGGCTCGGGTAACAAAGTTGAAGACAGTAATAGCGAAGACAACAATACCGCGTTAACAGACGAACAGATTGCGGCGCAGAAAGCTGAACGCGAGAAGGGTACGTTAGCCACTGATTCAACGGTTAGAACCATGATGAATCAGATCCGAGCAACCATGGCCGATGCGGTTAAGACTTCGGATGGCAGCGCAACCTCGTTATCTGTTCTCGGGTTGGAAACTCAATCTGATGGCAGTTTGAAAATTGATGAGGGTAAGCTTGATAAAGCACTCAATGAAAATTTTGATCAAATCAGCGAAGTGTTTTCAGGTTATGACACGCTGGATGTCGATGGAAATGTCATCTCCTCAACGCCAGGTGTAGCCGACAAACTGAATGATCTTGTGCGAGAGTATGAGAAGTTTGGTGGCATATTGCAGACTAAATCCAGCTCCTTTTCTGACTCGGTAGATAAAATCAATACTGAGCAAGATAAGTTTGATGAAATGATAGGGCGCTATGAAGCGCAGCTTTACAACCAGTTCTTATATCTAGATAAGATATCTGCACAATTAGACTCCGTCAGCTCTTTCTTGGAACAGCAGTTAAGCAACCTTCCTGGCGTAGTGAAAGATAAGAAATAAGTTTTACTCCACACTTCTTTCAAAGGGCACCCAAGTGGTGCCTTTTTTGCATTAAGCTCTTAGTAGACAAGATTTTGACATTGCGCGCAGCCAGTTTGATGGGGCGTGGTACTCGGAGCCTACTGTATGGCAACTCAGATCGATAAAAATGGATTGAATATCTTACGTCAGGTATTGAATCTAACCTTCAATAAGAACCTACAGTTTTTGCAAGAGCGCTTTCCTCATATTGCTGCTCGTTTTAAAGAGCATAAACCGAAAAGCATGGGGCTGGAGATGGATCCCCTTGGCAGGCTGAATATCTGCGGAGCGGAAGGGTTTATCTATGACGGTGATCCGAAAGAGATCTGCGCTAAACAAGCGAAAGATTACTTTGACCGCCCAGTCACAGGAATATATCGACTCAGCCAAACAGGCTGGGAAGCTTCAATGAAGTTGTTCCGTCATGCCAATCTATTGAAAGAGCTGGTTGAACTCGGTGAAGAACACTCTAAAGAAGCCGTCGCATTGGGTGAGCGGGATCCCTACCATTGGTTTCCTTTCTTTACCGTGCTGGGGGTAGGTATTGGGTATCACTTGGAAACCATTCTTGCCCACGCAGAAAAGATAGGTCACCTGTTTATCTATGAGCCTAACGATGATCTGTTTTTTGCTTCGCTACATGTATTTGATTATCGGCAGTTGTTTGAAGCGTTCACTAAGCAGAATAAAGGCATCACCCTGTTGGTTGGCTGCGAACAGGAAGAGTTTATTCATACTGTACAAAAAGTGATGTTTAAAATTGGTATCTTTAAGTCATGCGTGTTACCGATTTATCGACATTATGACAGTAAAACCGCGGATGAAAGTTTAAAGCGCTTCTTTGATAACCTCAGTAATTTTTATGCTGGCTTTGGCTTCTTTGAAGATGAAGTTATCTCCACGCGTCATACCATGAAAAACATGGCGGGCGGTTGCAATCTCATGGCTGATAGCCCTTCAGGGCATGAATTCGATCGCCCCGTATTTATTTGTGCAAATGGCCCCTCTATCGATTATTCCCTCGATTATATTCGAGAGCATCGCGACGATATTATTTTGGTCTCTTGTGGTACCGCGTTAAAAACATTACATAATGCGGGAATTAAGCCTCACATCCATATTGAGATTGAACGGGTTGAATATTTAGCCGACTGGGTTCGGGAGGTCGATCCTTCAGGTGAGTTCGTTGGGGATATTCACTTAGTGGGGATGAATACTCTATCACCCGGTGTGGTTGAGCAGTTTAAAGAAGCGACCCTTTTCTGGAAACCGAATGATGTCGGCACAGAGCTGGCTCGCGTCACGTTGATGAAGGATTTTCATCAATATCTGCATCTCTTCAACTCCAATCCAACCGTATCGAATGCTGCGATGGCATTGGCTATCCACTTTAAGGCGCCTCAAGTCTATCTATTTGGTGTTGATGTGGGGTACGTGGATCCGAAATACCACCACTCTAAAGACAGCGCATATTATGGTGAGTTTAAAGGCGCATTTGAGAAAGGTTCTTCCGGGAGTCATAAGCCGGTGCCCGGTAACTTCCGCGAAAAGGTTTCGACCAGTGCGGTATTTGACTGGTGCCGTCATGTGCTTGAGTTGGTGATCCGTATTAAGGGTGAAGGAACCGAGGTGTTTAATACTGCAGACGGTGCACGTATAGAAGGTACCACCCCCTGTCGTATTGAAGATATTGAGTTGCCAGCACCTAAGAGCGAGCCTTTTGATCCTGATGCATGGATCGCAGCAGCGAGGGTTAAGAAGCCGGTGACGTTTGAGATCTTGTACGACAACTTCAAACAGCGTCAGCGTACTATCAGGAAGCTACTTAAGTTTCTGACTGACGAGCGGGTGCAGGAGATCGATTGGGCAACGAATGATGTCTTTGAGCTGTTCCAAAGAAACCATCTCGAACTTCGTAAGCATATTGGTGGTCAGGACAACCCTGCGGTGCGAATGATCGAGGGCAGTGTGACCTACCTGCAGATCACCATTTTGGGCTATCTCCACATGATGCCTAACGCTGAGATTCGGGCGCGATTTGTAACCGCAGCGATGAAGATCTTTCATCAGTACTTCAAGGAGATGAAGGGGATTTTCAAGGGGTTGGAGCAAGAGCTGAAAGAACTGGAAGAGAGCCGAAAGTAATAACTGCTGTCATTGTAATTTAAGCAAAAGGCGACAATCAGTCGCCTTTTGTTTTTGTGGTGTTAGGTTAATAACTCCCAACTGACCGGAGTGCCCCTTGTGATATCTTTTGCCGCTTTTTTTCCAATAACGTCATCATAAAACTTTGGCGCAAGCCCCTGGCCTGGTCGTATCCTGCGCACATGCTGCGGCGTGATCGTTTCTCCTGCCAAGGCATCTTTAACAAAAAAGAGCGAGCGTCTAAAAGTCAGATTAGCTTCTTCTACAGGCTTCCTCTCGTAGCCAGCTTTGCCTATGGCTTGCCACGCAATTTTCGTCTCCTGGCATAAGGTTTTGAGCTCTTCTGGCTCTAGCGAAAAAGAGGAGTCTGGACCTTTATCTGCGCGGCTGAGAGTAAAGTGCTTTTCTATCAGGTTTGCTCCTAAGGCAATAGATGCCACGGCAACCGTCGTGCCCAGAGTATGATCTGATAACCCTGTCAGTACGTTGAAGCGAGCGGCCAGATCAGGGATTGTACTTAAATGACTTTGCTCGGCTGGCACCGGGTAGCCACTGATACAGTGCAGTAGAATAATGTCACTGCAGCCATTCTCTTTTGCCGTTGTGACGGCTTCTTCTATCTCCGATAAATTCGCCATTCCAGTGGAGATGATCATCGGTTTACCCGTCTCTGCTACGCGTTTGATTAGCGGCAGATCGACAGCTTCAAAGGATGCAATCTTGTAAGCAGGGGCATTGAGCGATTCCAGTAAGTCGACAGCGGTTTCATCAAATGGGCTACTGAAGCAGGTGATCCCCAGTTCATGGGCTTTGTCGAAGATAGCCTGATGCCATTCATAGGGCGTATGTGCTTCTTGGTAAAGTTGATATAGAGAATAGCCATCCCAGAGGCCGCCCTTAATTTTAAAATTGGGCTTATCACAATCAATGGTCATGGTATCGGCTGTATAAGTTTGGATCTTTATCGCATCGGCACCAGCAGCCTTCGCCGCTTCAATATGCTTGAGTGCACGTGACAGATCGCCATTATGGTTGGCTGACAGTTCCGCGATAATATAAGGCGGATGTTCAGGACCGATCGGTCTGCCATCGATGATGACTGCTTTGTTTGGCTTTTCCATGGCGCTATACCTTATCGAGGATCTTGTTGGGTCTGGGTGTATTTAAACTGATTTTCACTGAGTCGTTTAAAACCCGCCCGACTGAATAGTTGCTGTGATACTAGGTTATCGGGATGAACTTCGGCAAAAATAGGGGTAAATTGCGATTGCTTTGCCCAATCCAGCGCAGTTCTTGCCAAACCTTTGCCTTGATGCTCAGGGGCGATAATGATGGAGATCTCCCAGCCTTCTTGCTGACGGTCAAACCGTAACATGCCCACAGCGTCGTCGCTTAGCTCCAGTATCAACAGGGAGCGTTCGTTATCAGCTAATACTTTTTCAAACCACTGACAATGGGTTTGGTAGCTTGGCGGCTCTGGAGTTCTGGAATAGTCTCGAACCCCCGGAGCGGTTTGCCAGCGATAGAGCAGATCTCTATCCATCGCGGTGACAGCTCTTACCTGACACTCGGCCTGAAAAAGTGCTTGCAACACACGCTTCACACCATGCCCATCGCAGAGCTGTACGGCACAGCCTGCAAGCTGGTTCAGCGTGTCGGGTGCGGTGCTGATGGTTAACAGCTGCTCTTTGAACTGTTGCGGATTTAGTGTTTTGAAACAGCCTATGCCTAACGCTGCTTTAGCTTTGGTTAATTCCATTGCATTGTGGCGCTGGTTTTCCGCGGTAGTGATCAGTAGCGAGGGAAGTGCCATCGCACACCTCTCAAGTGCAGAGCCACCGGGGGCGCCAATACAGAGGTCGGCATGTGCGAGCCGCTCTGCTATTGAGCTTGGTTCAACGACCAGTTCTGTTTTTATTGTCATCAATTCGGTTTGAGATTTTACTCGTGCTAGGTGGATAGCACTTTCGCTCAATAATACCTCGATGCTTGCAATATTTGGCGGTGGCTGCATTTGATTAATCTCTTTTAGCAGCCAGTCACTTACGTTGTCTTTGTCGACGCCGCCCATCGCAATGAGCAGTTTTATCGGGTTATTACTTTGATAAGCGGGGCGCTTAAAGCCTGAGAATTCGCCACGCAACAGGGCGAAGTTGGGGCCGCAGAGCAGTGTGCAATGTTCTGGCACTAACGCTTTGTAGTGCGCAGCTAGGCGCCCTGGAGAGGCATCAACCAGTATGTCAGCAAGATGCTCACGATCCGCTAGATCATCAATAACGAGTAACTTGTGATATCCCGCTTTGACGTTTGCTTGCCATTGCTTATCAAGCGCATAGTGATCGACGACAAGCCAATCACAGGGCTGATTTGATAGTCGTGTCAGTGTTTGTTGTGCGTCTTGTTGCCAGAGGCACCCCAGCCATGGGCTGTGTGCGGGCAAGCATTCTGTCGTGACCTGTGCTTGCTTGCTTTCATCACTTTTATCGGTTTTTAATAGTTCGAGCTGAAACCCCTGCTTTTTGATCAGCGCTGCGCGATGCCCTGGCAGCTCTCGGCAGATGAACAATATCTCACAACCTTTGCTCTGAAGCTGATGGGCGAGGGTAAGGCATCTAGCTAAGTGGCCATTGCCTATCTCAGTCGAAGCGTCTGTTCTGAAAACGATACGCATTATGAATTATCTGTGGATAGGCCGGAATTCAGCGCGTGATATTTCAACTCCGCTTCGAGCCAATCATCGGGGGTATCAATGTCCTGGACGAAACGCCTTGGAATGGGGTAACCCAGAGCGGCCTTTGAGATGATCGGGGTATGGTTTAGAAATGACGATACTTTTCCCCAATAAAACTGTCCACAATCATGATAATAATCGGGAAGGTCCTGGCTTCTGGCGTTGATGTGTTGCTCAAAACTGGGGGTCAGTATGTTGTCTTCATTCATACTGACCGCCCGTAAAATAGGAAAATCAAATTCCGTTACTGGAAACGCATAGTCAGCCTGGCGGTCGACAAGCAGCTGTTGTACGGCCTTTAAATGGTTTACCTGAATTAACGGCGCAGTGGCATAGATACAGCAACAATGGGTAATCTCCTTTGTCTGCGTCATTTCCTGCTCTAATGCATGAGCTACGACAGGTAGGGTTGCAGCATAATCATCTGATAACGTGGCGGGTCGGATGAAAGGAACGTCTGCGCCATATTGCTTTGCCACAGAAGCTATCTCTTGGTCATCAGTAGAGACGACTATTTTAGCAAACAGCTTGGATGCAATGGCGGCTTCTATGGAGTAGGCAATCAATGGTTTTCCGCAGAAAGGCTTAATATTTTTTCTTGGTATTCTTTTACTGCCACCTCGTGCAGGAATGACCGCAATACATTTCACTGCATCTCCCCCTCACAAAGCTGTGTGACCGTTTCTATCACCAGATCTTGCGCCTCAGTGGTCAATTCAGCATACAGGGGAAGAGAGATCGCTTTTGTTGCATAGCTTTCTGCTTGCGGAAAATCTCCGACTTGAAAGCCAAGCGCCTGATAATAGGGTTGAAGGTGAATAGGCATGTAGTGCAGGTTTACGCCAATATTTGCAGCCCTAAGTGCTTCAAAAATCGTTTGATGTTGTAACTTTAAGTTGTCCGGTAAACAGATAACGAACAGGTGATAGGCACTTATTCTGTCATCGCTAACCGGTAGATATTTGATGACGGTGTTGCTGAATGCTTGCTGGTATCGTTCTGCTAAAAGGTTGCGCTGTTCAACCCACCTATCTAAGTGGCGCATTTGGCTTAAGCCTAAGGCAGCTTGTAACTCTGTCATGCGATAGTTAAATCCCAGCTCCTGTTGCTCGTAATACCAGGGGGCAGGGGCTTCTTCTTGTAATAATTCTGGATCGCGCGTGACACCGTGAGAGCGAAATAGTGACATTCGCTTTGCCAACTCAGGGTCATTGGTAAGCGCCATACCGCCTTCCGCGCTGGTAATGATTTTTACCGGATGGAAGCTGAATATCGTAATGTCGCTGTATTGACCACTGCCGGTTTTCACGCCTTGGTATTCACTTCCCACCGCGTGACTGGCGTCTTCGATGATGTTGATAGCAAACGGCTGACATAACGCATGGATCTCGCGCATATCACACGGTTGCCCGGCAAAATGCACGACCACGATCACTTTGGGTAAGCGGCCATTGGCTTTCGCAATGGTGAGTTTCTTTTCCAGTGCAGCAACACTGAGGTTACCGCTGTCAGGGTCGATATCGACAAAGTCGATATCTGCACCGCAGTAACGTCCGCAATTGGCCGAAGCGACAAACGAGTTGGGCGATGTCCAAAGCAGGTCTCCAGCGCTGAGCTCTAATGCTAAACAAGCGATATGTAGCGCTGAAGTTGCACTGTTGACCGCGACGGCATGTTTTGCATTGCAGTATGCCGCTAAAGCTCGCTCAAACTTCGGTACTTGCGGCCCTTGCGTTAAAAAATCAGATTTGAGTACGTCAACGACCGCGTCTATGTCATGACTGTCAATCGATTGTCTACCGTAAGGGATCATGCGTTAGCCATCTCGTTAAAAGCTAATAACCCCTCGTGATCCAAAAAGTCTGGATTATTCTTCGAGTTATATTCAAACCCGTGCTCCACTGGCGTTCCTGATTCACCTATGGCGTTGGTGGTGAATTCGTTTGAACGTTCATTACTGTAAAAGCGAATGGCTGGGGTGATAACGTAGTGGTCATGGAATTCGTATGTGTCGTAGCTTAATTCACTTGGACACATCACTTCGTGTAGCTTCTCGCCTGGGCGGATACCGATAATTTTAATCGGCAAATCTGGAGCCATCGCTTTGGCTAGATCAACGATACGCATGGAAGGAATTTTGGGAACAAATATTTCACCCCCTAACATACGTTCGAAGTTCTTAAGGACAAAGTCGACCCCTTGCTGCAGGGTGATCCAGAACCGGGTCATCTCTTCATGGGTGACAGGGAGGTGATCTGCGCCTTCGGCGATCAAGTTGTTAAAGAAGGGAACGACAGACCCGCGAGAGCCGACGACGTTACCGTAGCGAACAACAGAAAAGCGGGTCGCATGGCCTCCCGAGATATTATTTGCCGCGACAAACAGCTTGTCTGAACAGAGCTTAGTGGCGCCGTAAAGGTTGACCGGGCTGGCGGCTTTGTCGGTGGATAGCGCGATCACTTTTTCCACGTTGTTGGCCAACGCGGCATCAATGACGTTTTCGGCACCGTTGATGTTGGTCTTGATACATTCCATCGGGTTGTATTCGGCCGCTGGAACCTGTTTTAGCGCGGCAGCGTGAATGACGTAGTCAACGCCTTTCATCGCACGGATCATACGCTCTTTGTCTCGAACATCACCGATAAAATAGCGCATACAGGGCTCGTTAAAGCGCTGCTGCATTTCAAACTGTTTCAGTTCGTCTCGTGAGTAAACAATGATTTTTCTGGGTTGATAGTTTTTAAGTAGGGTCTGAACGTATTTTTTGCCGAAAGACCCTGTACCACCTGTAATGAGAATCGATTTGCCGTCAAACATCCTAATTCCTTACCCTCTTATTTAGCGTCTTTCTATTTATTTTGTTGTTGGTAGGCTAATTTGCCTTTGCTGGCGCGCTTGGATTTCAGTAGTTGTTCTTTGGTTCTTTTTCTTGCACTGGTGCTCGCTATCTTCACTTTGTCGATTATCACTTTTAGCTGTTCCAGTGAGCTTTGCGCTTCTGATGTTTCCGCAAATGAGCGCACGTCGGCCAGCCAAGCCTCTATCTCAAGTGCCTGGAGTGTCGCATCGGCTGATATTTCCGCTTCGAGTTGCTTGGTGAGTTGCCTGCCTCGGGATAGCAAACTTGAAGCTGTATCGCTCTCCGTTTTAGCCACCTTCAGCAGCCTTCTTTTGGGCTAAATCATCTCTGACATCTTGTGGTATACCGTCCCAGCCCTCTTTGATATTGCGCATCACGCCGGTGACAGCATCTAAGGCTTCAAGATCTCCAGAGACTGAACCTTCGCCCAGCTTAAAAATACAGAAGTCATAAAGATCGAACAGATTGCGCGAGATCTCCCCGCCAACTTCCATATCTAAACTGGCTTGCAAAACCGTTAGCAGCTCAATGGCTTTACCAATTTTCAGGCCTTTAACTTCAAAATCTTTCCGTTCAATTGCCCCTCTGGCTGCTGCCACGTTGCCCAGAATATGAGCCATGATTGCGGCAACCTGAGTATGGGGATCGGCGTCAGTCAACGAGTTAACCGTTCCTTTGCCATATTGTTGGATCGATGTTCTTGCCATTTTTAAGTACCTTACTCTGCTCTTAGTCGCGTTTGTGCAGTTGCTACTCATAGTAGCAGCGTCAAATATCTGCGCAGACGGATCTGCTTCTCATTTGTGTAAGCAAATTGAGTGCCAGCCATCTAAACTGAGAGCTGGCTCGCACTCCATTGTTGCTCTATCAGGCACTTTCAATACAATAGAAGCCAATAATAATATATGATTCGAAAAAAAGACGGTTTCTCCTGCGTCAAGGAAATGGCGGGAACTCCGCAGGCCCAGAGGGTGAAAGGTTTCATTTATGCAGGGATTATCTGACGTTCTCGTCATTGATGATAATAGTGATCGCCGAGCACAGTTAGAGCTTTTATTAGGATTTGTTGGTGAATCATGCCGCATCACTAGCTCTAGCAATATTTCTCTGATTAACAGTGAAGACTGCTGGCGTGCGGTATTTATTGGCGATATTGCCGATGAAGACCCATTAGAATTCATTCAGCGTTTAGCTTCTGTCCATCCACTACAGCCTTATGTGCTGCTTGGTGATGATAAAGGGGTCGTTTTACCCAATTTAGTGGGGTCTTTGATGGCGCCATTTAATTATCCCCAGATGACCGAAGTGATCCACCGCTGTCAAGACTATCATCGCAAGCGTCCTGGTGGACAACCGCAAACATCGACTCAGACTAAACTGTTCCGCAGCTTGGTGGGGCGCAGCGACGCTATTGCCCAAGTGCGGCAACTTATTGAACAGGTGTCAGTGACAGACGCCAATGTGCTTGTTCTCGGCGATTCGGGTACAGGTAAAGAGGTTGTTGCGCGGAATATCCATTATCTCTCTTCTCGCCGTGATGGCCCTTTCGTTCCGGTCAACTGCGGTGCTATTCCGGCTGAGTTATTGGAAAGCGAATTGTTCGGCCACGAGAAAGGTGCGTTTACTGGTGCGATAACCACCCGTAAAGGTCGCTTTGAACTTGCTCAGGGGGGCACACTGTTTCTTGATGAGATCGGTGATATGCCCACCAATATGCAGGTGAAACTGCTGCGCGTGCTACAAGAGCGGGTATTTGAGCGGGTAGGCAGTGCGAAGTTGGTTAAGGCCGATGTTCGTATTGTTGCGGCGACGCATCGAAATCTTGAAGGGATGATCGCGGAGGGTAAATTCCGTGAAGATCTCTACTATCGTCTGAATGTATTTCCTATTGAGATGCCCGCTCTGTGTGAGCGTCAGGATGATATACCGCTGTTATTGCAGGAGCTGGTTTCTCGTTTAGAAGCTGAGCACAATGCATCGGTACGCTTTACTGATAAAGCGATCGACTCCTTAATGCTGCACCCATGGTCGGGGAATGTCCGTGAGCTTTCCAACTTGGTTGAGCGGCTTGTGATCCTCTATCCCAATGGTGTGGTTGATGTCAGTGACTTGCCGCCTAAGTACCGGCATATTGACGTTGATCCTTATGAGCCGGTCTATTCCGAAGAGGTGATGGAGCGTGAGTCATTAAACGCACTATTCCGTGAAGACGCTGAGCCACTGATTGCTGAGCCTCAAGTTCCCCATGAGTTGCCGGATGAAGGGATCAATCTCAAAGAGATGCTATCTGAATTGGAAACTGACTACATTCAGCAGGCATTGGTACGCCAAGACTGGGTCGTGGCTCGCGCTGCGGAACAGTTAGGTATGCGCCGTACCACGCTGGTCGAGAAGATGCGTAAGTATCAGATCGCCAGAGATGATGAATAGCTACCGGTTTAACTGCTTCATCTGTTACTGAATAAAAAAGCACCTCAAATTGAGGTGCTTTTTTTATCTTCCAGCTCTCTTGGGGCAATGAACGTGTTTGATATTTCCCGCTGTTGAAAGCGTCAAAACCCTGTCTACATCTACTATTCTAACTAGATTGTTTCAGTTTTTATTAATTAAAACATGAGATTGAAATAGTTGGCACGCTCTTGGCTTTATCTCGGTATCGCGTCAAAAGGAGCGACATAGAGATGACACAGTCGAGCAATGTTGCCGATCAAGCCAAGTCCAGCAATGGACAGTTTCCTCCCCAGCTTCTCGCTACCGAGAAGGTGCCACTCAGATCTGAATCTGTAGTGATGGGTGAGATGGCAAAGCGCCAGTTGAATGAACAGAGCCTTCACGCCGAGGTATCGTCGACCGGGGTGCAGAATAACGCCAGTCGTATGCAGCACCTGATGGAGATCCTGCCTGCTGGGATTGTGGTATTGGATGGTAACGGCATCGTGCGTGAAGCCAACCCTATTGCACTCGAGATGCTGGGTGAGCCGCTGATCGGTCAGCCATGGCGACACATTATCTCTCGGGCGTTTTCGCCACAGGCTGATGATGGTCATGAGATCTCTCTGGCCAGTGGTCGGCGAGTGAAGTTGGCGTTGACTGCATTATCGCCTGAGCCTGGTCAGTTGATTTTGATGACGGATCTAACCGAAACCCGTGAACTACAAAATCGGATCAGTCATTTGCAGCGTTTGTCGGCGCTTGGAAAAATGGTGGCGTCATTGGCTCATCAAGTGAGAACGCCACTTAGCGCTGCCATGCTGTACGCGGCAAATTTAGGTAATAACACCCTCACAACAGAAAATCGTGGAGCGTTTCACCTTAAGCTTTTGGCACGCTTACAAGACTTAGAGCAGCAGGTGAACGATATGCTGCTGTTTGCCCGCAGCGACAGTCAGATCGCCGCTACACCACTCTCCATGAAACAGCTTTTGTCCGATCTGCAGTCGCGGGTCGAAGCCATGGTTAGTAAAAGTCGCAGTCAGTTGCAGATTGAGTTGCCTGAGCCAGATATCGAGATTCTAGGTAACGCCAGTAGTCTGGCCAGCGCCATCAGCAATCTAGTGCACAACAGTTTACAAGCATCAGCGACCAATATTCATGTCTCTGCGAAACGTCAGCAGCAGATGGTCGCAATCGAGATCCGGGATAACGGCAAAGGGATCCCTGAGGCGATGCAGAAGAAAGTATTAGAACCGTTTTTTACCAGCCGCAGTCAAGGAACAGGTTTAGGCCTTGCCGTGGTTCAAGCGGTGGCGTCGGCGCATAAAGGCTCGGTGAGCCTTGTCTCCGGCGAGGGTCAGGGTACATGTGTGCAGCTGCTCATTCCCATACGTAATGAAGATGAGCTTAGCGCTGAAGTGCCACTAAAAGAGGCGTGGGGAGGTTAAGATGGCCGATACCAAAGTGCTCGTCGTTGAAGATGACGCCGGCTTGCGTGAAGCCTTAGTGGATACCCTGATGATTTCCGGGTATCAGGTAACTGAAGTCGATTGCGGCGAGGCTGCGCTGTTACAACTGTCCCGTGGCAAGTTTGATATTGTCGTCAGTGATGTGCAGATGCCGGGGATGAGTGGGCTACAGTTGTTGCGGTCTATTCGCAGTAAACTGCCGCAACTGCCCGTGCTGATGATGACAGCTTACGCCACCGTCGATGCGGCTGTGGCAGCCATGCGGGAAGGGGCTAATGATTATCTGGCGAAGCCGTTTGCTCCAGAAGTATTACTCAACCTGGTTAGTCGGTACGCGCCAACTGACGGCAATGAACGCTACTCACCAGTTGTGGGCGATCCGCAAAGTGAAGCTTTACTAAAGCTGGCGGCCAAAGTGGCTGCGTCGGAAGCGAATGTCATGGTACTTGGGCCCAGTGGCTCAGGTAAGGAAGTGTTGGCGCGCTATATTCACGATAATTCGCCGCGCGCGGATGGTCCCTTCATTGCCATTAACTGTGCGGCGATCCCGGAAAATATGCTGGAAGCGACACTGTTTGGTTATGAAAAGGGCGCATTCACCGGCGCGTTGCAGGCATGCCCCGGAAAATTTGAGCAAGCACAGAACGGTACAATTTTACTTGATGAGATCACTGAGATGGATCTTGGTTTGCAGGCTAAACTTTTGCGCGTACTGCAAGAGCGGGAAGTTGAGCGCTTAGGCAGCCGCAAAACCGTCAAGTTGAATGTGCGGGTGTTAGCAACCAGTAACCGCGAACTGAAGCAAACCGTGAGTGATGGTCAGTTTCGTGAAGATCTCTATTACCGATTAAACGTATTTCCGTTGACCTGGAAGCCACTGTCCCAGCGTCCTGGTGACATTATTCCATTAGCGGAGCATCTGCTGGCTCGTCATAGTCAGGTTTCTGGCTCAGAGATCCCTACATTGACTGCGGCGGCTAAACATCGCCTGCAACATCATGCGTGGCCGGGTAATGTGCGTGAATTGGATAACGTGATCCAACGTGCGTTGATTCTGCAATCTGCTGGTAAGGTCGATGCAGACGATCTGATCATTGAAGATGAGATTACGGTTCAACTGCATACACCCACGGCAGTTCATAGCGCAGAGCCAGAAGTGGCCATGGATGATGCTGAGGGGTTGGGCGGTGAGCTTAAGGTGCAAGAGAATCAGATTATTCTGCAGACATTGGAATCGTGCCAAGGGCGTCGAAAAGATGTCGCGGAAAAGCTAGGGATCAGCCCCCGTACCCTCAGATATAAGCTGGCAAGGATGCGCGATCTGGGTATCGAGTTGCCCGCTTAACTTTTTATCTACAAATATAAGGCAGGTTAAATACCTGCCTTTTCAATTTGTTAGGTATTAACGACCCTCGTAATACTCCTCCCTTTATGCATTTGTTTAACGTGTTGGCAGGCTCCTTGCAGTTACTCTGCTATATGTGAAATTTTTGACGCTCAGGCGTCAGGAGCATTCAAATGCAAGTGAAAGCCAACGATCTATACAGCGAAATGCAGGCGATGATGCGCCAGGCTCAGGCTCCAGAGATGCGACCTGATGCTGTCCCTGTAAATTCTGCCGGAGACAAGTTTGGTGGCCTACTTCAGAATGCCATTGATGGTGTCAATGATGTGCAATCTCAGGCGGGTCAGTTGAGAACAGCATTCGAGATGGGCGATCGCAATGTCAGTTTAGGTGACGTGATGATCGCTTCACAAAAATCGAGCGTTGCATTTCAGGCGACTGTTCAGGTTAGAAACAAGCTGGTTGAGGCTTACAAAGAGATCATGAATATGCCGGTTTAATCGGCGTATTTTAGACGGAGAGTTGAGTCGTGGCTGAAGCAACGCAAAATACAGAATTGATGGTTCCCGCCGCAGGCGGCGAGATGAGTAAAGACGCGCAGGTCGACAGTGGAGAGAAAAAATCTTCAGTATTGGCCCATATTGGCAATGTCGATGTTCTGCGCCAAATTACAATTATTCTCGCCTTGGCAATCTGTTTGGCTCTTGCCGTGTTTGTGCTTATTTGGGCACAAGAGCCAGAGATGCGTCCTTTGCCGCAAATGGAAAGTGACGAACTGCTGCAAACACTCGACTTCTTCGATCAAAATAAGATCACTTATAAACTTGAGCGTGATGTGTTGTCTATTCCGGCAGAGGAGTATCAGGATATCAAACTCAAGTTGGCTCGTGCCGGGCTGGAAGCAACTCCTGAGAACGGTACCGATATCTTGATGCAGGATATGGGTTTTGGTGTGAGTCAGCGACTGGAGCGAGAGCGCCTAAAGCACAGCCGTGAACAGCAGATCGCACGCACCTTAGAGGATCTGCGTAATGTTAAAAAAGCACGTGTACTGCTCGCCATTCCCCAGCAATCGGTATTTGCCCGTCGTGAGAAAAGCCCCAGTGCCACAGTCGTGCTGACTATTGGCCGTGGCTCAGCGCTGAGTCGCGAAGAGATCGACTCTGTGGTTGATATTGTTTCTTCTGCGGTCAATGGCATGGAACCGACGCGGGTGACAGTGACAGACCAGAGTGGCCGCTTACTTAATTCAGGTAGTCAAGATGCCAGCTCAGCACGTTCGCGCAAAGAGTATGATCTTGAGCGTCAGCGTGAAGCTGAGTACATGAACAAAATTGATTCTATTCTGATTCCTGTCGTCGGCTTAGGTAATTACACCGCTCAGGTCGATGTCAGTATGGATTTCACCACGGTTGAGCAAACCCAGCGCCGCTATAATCCTGACTTGCCAGCATTACGCAGTGAAATGACTGTTGAAGATAACTCCGTCGGTGGTGTTTTGGGTGGTATCCCAGGCGCATTGACTAATCAACCGCCTGTGGCCGCAGAGATCCCGGAAGAAGCGATCGGTGGTGGCCCTGCCGGTGGCGCAGCTCCTGGAAGAAGCCACCGTGAAGCCACTCGCAATTATGAATTAGATACCACCTTGAGCCATACCCGACAGCAGGTGGGTGTGGTAAGAAGAGTCAGTGTTTCAGTGGCCGTCAACTATAAGTCAGTAGCGAATGCCGATGGTAGTGGTATTGATTTGGTGCCGCGAGCGCAGCAGGAGTTAGCCAATTTACGTCGCTTATTGCAAGGTGGAGTGGGCTTTGATGTGCAGCGTGGTGACTCGTTAGAAGTTGTCACCATCCCATTTGTTCGCTCCGATGATATGGTTGAGATTGAAGTGCCGATCATTGAACAACCGTGGTTCTGGAAAGCGATGCGACTGGTGATGGGCATCATTATTGTCTTGATCCTAGTATTGATGGTGGTTCGTCCGATGATCCGTAAGCTGACCGCTTCTGATGACGGTGTGGCTGACGAAGACAGATCGCTGCTTGAAGGTGCGGTATCCAGAGGAATTGAAGGTGGGCTGCTGGCTGCTGAAAACGAGCTAGACAGTGAAGTAAATGAAGAGCTGATCGGCAGTATTGTTGGTGGCAAAGTACAGTTGCCTGATCTACATAAAGAGGAAGATGTCCTCAAAGCAGTGCGGGCACTGGTGGCTAATGAACCTGATCTATCTGTACAGGTAGTGAAAGGCTGGCTTGAACAAGAAGCAAATAAAAAGTAAGCGCGGTTGAGGAAAGGGTAATGGCAGAAGAAAACGCAAAAGACGAAGCCGCTGGCAGCCAGGAGTTCGATGTTGATTCGATTGCTGCGTTCGATAAGGTTGCGATATTGCTATTGAGCTTAACCGAGGAAGACGCCGCGCAGATCCTCCGCCACTTAGAGCCTAAGCAGGTACAGAAAGTGGGGATGGCGATGGCAGGCATGCAGGACTTTTCGCAAGACAAGATTAGCGCGGTCCACAACCTGTTTCTCGACGATATTCAGAAGTACTCGAGCATCGGCTTAGATAGTGAAGAGTTTGTGCGTAATGCCTTAACCCAGGCATTGGGTGAAGACAAAGCCGGAAACCTGATTGATCAGATCATTATGGGTGGCGGTGCCAAAGGCCTGGATTCATTGAAATGGATGGATGCCCGTCAGGTGGCGAATATCATTCTCAATGAACACCCGCAAATTCAAACTATTGTGTTGTCCTACCTAGAGCCTGAGCAATCGGCAGAAATTCTTAACCAGTTTCCGGAAAAGGTTCGTCTTGATCTCACCATGCGTATTGCCAACCTTGAAGAGGTGCAACCGGCCGCCTTGCAAGAGTTGAATGAGATCATGGAGAAACAATTTGCTGGTCAGTCTGGCGCGCAAGCGGCGAAAATGGGTGGCCTGAAAGCGGCTGCCAACATCATGAACTACCTCGATACCAATATTGAGGGGCAGTTGATGGATTCAATTCGTGAAAATGACGAAGAGATGGCACAACAGATCCAGGATCTGATGTTTGTGTTTGAGAATCTGGTTGATGTCGATGATCGTGGTATTCAGGCGCTGTTGCGCGAGGTGCCACAAGAGCAGCTGCTGAAAGCGCTGAAAGGTGCAGATGATACGCTGAAAAATAAAGTTTATGACAACATGTCCAAGCGTGCTGCGGAAATGCTTAAAGATGACCTTGAAGCGATGGGACCAGTGCGGATCAGTGAGGTTGAAGCGGCGCAGAAAGAGATCCTCTCCATTGCCCGTCGTCTGGCTGACTCGGGTGAAATCATGTTGGGAGGCGCTGGTGGCGGTGAAGAGTTCCTCTAATTCGGCACAGCTTGGGAGCGTAAGCGGATGAGCCAACGCTATATTAAACCTCCTCGAGAGGGAGACGATACCGTCGATCCTTGGGCAATGCCTGATGTCACCGAAGAGGTTGATTATGAAGCGTTGCCCACCAATGCATTAGGCCTTAAACCGGGCGAAAATCACGAAGTTATCGTTGAGGAAGAGGAAGAGATCCCGGTTCTGACCGCAGAAGAGCTAGAGCTTATTCGTAAAGCGGCCTATGAAGAGGGGATGTTGCAAGGCCATGAAGAGGGGCATGCAAAAGGCTATGAAGCGGGTCACAAAGAGGGTTTAGAAAAAGGTCACAGCGAAGGGCTGGTAAATGGCCAGCGAGAAGGTGAAGCGGCCGGTGCAGCAATCATCGAAGAGCGCGCGCAAGTTTGGTCGGCGTTGGCTCGGCAGTTAGAAAAACCGCTTATGCACGTGGATAGTGAAGTCGAGCAAAGCTTGGTTGGTTTAGTTGTGGAATTGGCGGAAGAGGTGATCCGCTGTGAAATTGACACGAATCCTGAAGTGATCCTAAAAGTGCTACGCGAGGCGACCCATGCCTTGCCATTGTCTGCACGAAAACTATCTATCAGTTTGAATCCCGACGACGTCGCGCTTGTAGAGCAATCGTTCACGGAAGAGATGCTCTCCGAGCGTGGTTGGCTTGTGTCGCCGGACCCAACGCTTAATCGTGGTGACTGCCAAATCACCTCTGAACAATCTTATGTCAGCGTGTCACTTAAGCAGCGGGTGAAAGAGTTAATGGAGAGATTCCTGCATCAGAGTGTGCCCGCGGTAACGCTGGATGATGCAAAAGTGCTGGTGCCGGAAAGTGTCGGTATGGCTGACTCTCCGCGTGAGCAGAGCGAAGCTGAAATTGAACAGAGTCATGACGACAGTTTAGTTGATACGCCTGCGATGCCTGAGTCGATTGAACCAAGAGCTGACGATGCGGCAGAGAATGTTGCAAGCGCAGCGCAGGTCGACGAACCGTCTGCTGAACAACTGCCAGCAGATGAGGATGACAGTGATGCACAACCTCAGAAATAGCGCTGCGCTGGTTTCTCAGTTCAATCACTACCGTAAATCTATTCGAGTGCCTAAACCGGTCGTGTCTGGCATGTTGACCCGTGTGGTTGGGCTCACCTTTGAAGCGGTGGGCTGCCGAGCGCCAATTGGTAGTCGTTGTAAAGTTGAAACCCTGGAGGGGGAGATCGAAGCCGAAGTGGTCGGCTTTGCTGGTGAGATCCTTTATCTGATGCCCAGTGGCGAAGTTAAAGGGGTGGTGCCTGGTGCCAAAGTCACTCCGACTTCTAGCGAGTATGGTATCCCCGTCGGTATGGAGCTATTAGGACGTGTGGTTGATGGCAATGGTCATCCCATTGACGGTCGTGGCCCCCTGATCACTAATGAACGCGCCTCAGTAAAAGCTGAACCAATTAATCCAATGTTACGCCGCTCTATAGAGAAGCCTCTGGATGTTGGCGTGACGGCAATTAACAGCGCGCTGACGATAGGTGAAGGGCAGCGTATGGGGCTATTTGCCGGTTCCGGGGTGGGTAAAAGTGTCTTGTTAGGGATGATGACCCGCGGTACCACCGCAGATGTCATTGTCGTTGGTCTGATTGGTGAGCGTGGCCGAGAAGTTAAAGAGTTTATTGATGATATTTTGGGCGATGAGGGACGACGCCGCGCCGTCGTCGTTGCAGCTCCGGCTGATGCTTCGCCATTGATGCGTCTCAAAGGTTGTGAAACGGCGGTCTCTATTGCCGAGTATTTCCGCGATCAAGGGCTCAATGTTTTGTTGTTAATGGATTCATTGACCCGTTTTGCCCAAGCACAACGAGAGATCGCACTGGCGGTTGGTGAGCCGCCTGCCACCAAAGGCTACCCGCCATCAGTGTTTGCCAAGTTACCCCAGCTGGTGGAGCGTGCCGGGAATGGTGGCGAAGGGCAAGGCTCTATTACTGCCTTTTACACTGTGTTGGTGGAAGGGGATGATTTGCAAGATCCTATCGCCGATGCTGCTCGAGCCATTCTTGACGGTCACATCGTGTTGTCCCGTGAGCTGGCTGACGAAGGACATTATCCCGCGATTGATATTGAGAAGTCGATCAGCCGGGTGATGCCAATGGTGACCAGTGAACAGCACCAGCTACTGGCGCGCCGCCTGAAGCAGATCTATGCCACTTATCAACGTAATCGCGATCTTATCTCTATTGGTGCTTATGCCCGTGGTAGTGATCCCGAAGTTGATCTGTCGATCAAAATGATGCCAGTGATAAATGACTTCTTACAGCAGGGCATGAAAGATACCAAACCTTATGATGGCTGCCTGCAAGCACTGCAGCAGGTGTTGATGCAGAGTGTGCAGCAGAGCCAACAAAATGCCGCGCAAGGCATGCCACCGCAACAAGGCATGATGTAACCACTAGGAGAGCGAGATGGCGAAGATAGAGCAGCTCTTGTTGGTGGCTAAACTAGCCGAGGAGGAGGAGCAACAAGCGGCTAGATTATTGAAGCAAGCGGCAGATCGTGTGATGGCAGAAGAGCAGCAGGAGACACTATTGCAACAGTATCGCTTTGATTATCTGCATCAGCTTAGGTCGCGTGGCAATGGCGGCATGGGCTCGGCAGTTTATATCCAATTCCAGCAGTTTTTAGAACGATTGGATGGTGTGATCGTGGGGCAGCAACAAAAGATCTCCGAAGCAAGACGAGCGCAAATAGAGCGCAAAGCGCAATGGGATCGCAGCCGACAAAAACGTAACGCTATCGATCTGTTGATCGAAAAAAGCAAAGCGGCCAAGGCATTGAAAGAGAGCCGCCTAGAGCAGAAACAAGCCGATGAGTTCTCTTCACAACAGCTTGTGCGGCGTCTGATGAGCGCCCGTAATAGCTAAGTGCTCCATTTTTTCGTTTTGGAATGAGATTTGCTTAGTACTTGTATCTGGATAAATAGAATGGCAAAAGCGGCAATAATTGCCGCACCTAAGAGGTGAGCATGGCTTCGGTGCAGATGACTAATGGGCTGAGTGAGCAAGAAGCGGGTCTGTTTGGTGGTCTTTTCTCTGCGCAAGTGGAGGGGGACGGCGATGGCGCGCAATTCTCTGATACCTTGCAGCAAACCCTTGCCGCCTTCAATCAAGCGATGGTTGAGGGCGAAGAGATCAGTGCCGATTGGCTGGAGTCATTGCAACAGCAACTGGGTGATGAAGGTGACTTGAATGCCTTGCTGGCAAAGCTGGGTTTGAGTTTACCTAGCGATGAAAGTGGGCAGATCGAGCCTGATGTTAAACAGATGTTGGTCAAGCCCGACAACAGTATTGATTTAGCACCGGAGTCTGAACCTGTCACCGATGAAAATGGTAACGTGCTGGTAGAGTTCGCACCTGAGCTGCCTACTGCGCCTGACTCCCCTGATAACATGTTGGATCTTCTCGCTTGGTCAGAGAAAACATTACAGCCGCGAGTGACTGACGCGGATGTTGTTGCTGAGGTGGTTGATAATTCGTTGGTGGCCGACGAAGAGCCGCTGTTCAGTAGTACAACTAAGGTAATAGAGGCTCCTCCCGGAGAAGATAGCCTATTAGAGAACAGCGATGAGCTGATAAAGACCTCGGTCAATGTTGATTGGGCTATGGCAGAAGCTTCAGATCCTAATTTGGATCAAGAGACTGCTGGTAGGGTCACTTCGGAGCTAACGCTTGATGCGGCGCTGCAAAGTAAAGACGGCGAGGTTGAAGTTGATGAGCCGACAGCTAACACACTGAGCCATGGTGGTGGCTTCTTAGCCCCTGAGCACCCTGATGAGCAGGTGAGTGTGACTCCGCTTGCTGCAGCTCAGACAGCTGCAACCGTTAATGCTACGAATGGTAATCCAGCGACAGTTTTTAGCGATACAGCGTTCAATCAACTGCATGCAAAAGCAAATAAGGGGGCACCCACAGGGTTGACCGCTTCAATTGCAACTGATGCCAGTAGCGAAAGTGGAGAAGAATCTAAGCATGCACTGTTTGAAGCACTAAGTAGTGGCAGTGATGACGCCGCTTTAGATGGTGAAGCTGAGCAGGCGCTGGCACCGATAGCCAAAGCGGTGGCGAATAGTGAGTTGGGTGCCAGAGCAGCGGAGCCGCTTGTTTCCGCGATTGCTTCAACCCCAACGGCGACGGGGGCTGAACGTATTGATTTTGGAATGACGCCTCAGCATCAGCAAACAAGCCAACAAACGCCGGTACAGCAAGCACGCGCCGACATTCAAACCTTGCTGCAACAGGCGGTAGATATTCGCCAGCAGGAGCAGGCAGCCGGACAGCTGCGTGAACGTATGATGTTGATGGTGGCTGGTGGCTTGAACCGCGCTGAAATTCGCCTTGATCCGCCAGAGTTAGGCTCGATGATGGTCAGAGTTCAGGTGCAAAATGAGCAGGCTCAGGTGCAGATTGTGACGCAAAACCAGCAAGCGAAAGAGATGCTAGAGCAAACCTTGCCTAGACTCAGGGAATTGTTGCAGCAGCAGGGGATTGCATTGGGTGATACTGAAGTATCGCAGCAACAAAGTCAGCAACAGCAGATGGAAGATTCGGAGTCGGATCCTGCATTAGCTTGGGAGCAAGCACAGGATGAGATGCTTGAAGCCGAAATTGATATCCCTGTGATCCAGCGCCAGATTGCGCAGGGTAGGGTTGATTACTTCGCTTGAGCCGATAGGAGCGCCTGCAAAAATATGTTAGCTTTTCGCAGGTTATATCCCTCATAAATTACGCTGAAAAAACGAACGATTATGGCTGAAGATCTGGAATTAGAGCTCGACGATAGTGAAGGTAAAAAGAAGCCGGTGATGCTGATCATCATCGCTGTGGTGGTTGTCCTCCTTGGCGCTGGTGCAGCGTTCTACTTTTTGTCTGGTGGTGATGATGCGCAGCCAGTGGCGGATGAGAGTGCACCGGCGGCAGAAGGAGCCCAGCCTGCGGCCAGTGGTGAAGACGCAACGACAGGTAATGCGCTCTATGTTGCATTGCCTAGACCGTTTGTTTTTAACGTGCCGGGGCAAGGGCGAGACCGCCTGGTACAGATAAAAGTGCAACTTTTGGTACGTGGTGGCAATAACGAATCGTTAGCAAAAAAACATATTCCGATGATTGAAGGCACCTTGTTAAAAACCTTTTCAGGCGCCAACGCAGACGAATTGTCCACGCTGGAAGGAAAAGAGCGTCTCCGCGAGCAGGCATTGACTGACATTAAGTCTGCTCTGCAGGGATTGGAAGGTACGGAAGTGGTGGAACAAGTGTTATTCACCGGCTTCGTGATGCAGTGAGCATAGTCCTATGGCGGTAAGCGATCTTTTATCACAAGACGAAATTGATGCGCTGTTACATGGTGTTGATGACGTCGAAGAGGATGAGGCCAGTGATGGTGGCGGCGACGGTGCTGCTCAATATGACTTCTCTTCTCAAGACCGAATTGTTCGGGGTCGTATGCCGACCTTGGAGATCGTTAATGAACGCTTTGCCCGTCATATGCGGATCAGCTTATTCAATATGATGCGCCGCACTGCTGAGGTGTCGATCAACGGCGTACAGATGATTAAGTTTGGTGAATATGTACACACTCTATTTGTACCTACATCACTTAACATGGTGCGTTTTCGTCCGCTGAAAGGTACCGGCCTTATCACCATGGAGGCCAGGTTGGTCTTCATTTTGGTGGATAACTTTTTTGGTGGTGATGGTCGTTATCACGCCAAGATTGAAGGTCGTGAATTTACGCCGACCGAGCGCCGTATTATTCAGATGCTGCTGAAGATTATCTTTGAGGATTATCGTGAAGCTTGGGCGCCGGTGATGGACAGTGAATTTGAGTATCTCGATTCAGAAGTTAACCCCGCCATGGCGAACATCGTCAGTCCAACCGAAGTGATCGTGGTGAGCTCGTTCCATATCGAACTGGATGGTGGCGGCGGTGACTTCCACATCGCTTTGCCCTATTCGATGCTTGAGCCTATTCGTGAACTGCTTGATGCCGGTGTACAGAGTGATAAAGAAGACACAGACATGCGCTGGTCTAAGGCGTTGCGTGATGAGATCATGGACGTGCCGGTGGGTCTTCATGCAATGTTATTGGATAAGGTTTTAAGTTTAAAAGAGATTATGGATCTCAAGGTTGGCGATGTGATCCCGGTGGAGATGCCGGAGCATGCCACCGTGTATGTCGAAGAGCTACCAACCTATCGCGCCAAGTTAGGCCGCTCCAGAGACAATTTAGCGCTTAAGATCGCCGAAAAGATTAAACGTCCTGAATCTGTGAAGTCAGATCTGGAGATGGTCACCCGACAAGGCGTTCGCATTGATAGCGAAGCCGAATTAGAAGAACTCGAACGAACCATAGGGGAGCCCTGATGAGTGATGATAATGAAGATATCCCTGATGATTGGGCTGCGGCTTTTGCTGAACAAGAAGCAGCCGAAGCAGGTCTGGTAGAAGACGTAGCGGCGACGACTGAAGTCGCGGAATTTGAGGAGCTGGAAGAGGAAGAAACCTCTCTCACTGCTGAAGAGAAGCGCCGCCTGGATACCATTCTGGATATTCCTGTTACCATTTCGATGGAAGTGGGGCGTAGTCAGATAAGCATTCGTAACCTATTGCAGTTAAATCAGGGATCGGTGGTTGAGCTGGATCGTGTGGCCGGTGAGCCTCTGGATGTATTGGTCAATGGTACCCTCATCGCCCATGGTGAGGTGGTGGTGGTGAATGACAAATTTGGTATCCGTCTAACGGATGTGATTAGTCAAACTGAGCGGATCAAGAAACTCAAGTGAGTATCGCTAATTTGCTGTTATTTTCAGCGCCTGTCGTCGCACAACCCAGTGCTGGTGGCGGCGTTGCCACGTCACAACTGCTCTCATTGTTGTTTTCTCTGATCACTGTTTTAGCCATTATTCTTATTTTGGCTTGGCTACTGCGCCGATTTAATATTGGTGCCGCTGGTGGCCGTGGTGCAATGAAAGTTGTTGCCACCTTAGCGCTGGGTCGCAACGAACGGGTTGTATTGGTCTCTTTAGGTGATAAGCAACTCCTGCTCGGTGTCACCGGACAACAGATAAACCTGTTGCATACCTTTGACGAGCCTATATCGCTGGACACCGCCGACTCTGCACAGGCGATGCCGTTGCTGTTTCAGGAAAAGCTTCGTGGATTTTTGAATAAGACGGAAAAATCATGATAAGGACGCTCATTCTCACCAGTTTAGTGTTGTTGGCGCCTAACGTTTTCGCCGCGGATCCTATTGGCACCGCGCTGCCCGCCGTGACTGTGACTACGGGGGCAGACGGCTCACAAAGTTATTCGGTGACGCTGCAGATCCTCGCGTTAATGACCATGCTGACTTTCTTGCCAGCGATTGTCATTATGATGACCTCTTTTACCCGCATTACCGTGGTGCTAGCTATTCTTAGACAAGCGATGGGGTTGCAGCAAACGCCTTCGAATCAGGTCATTGTTGGTATCTCACTGTTTTTATCATTTTTTATCATGTCACCTGTGCTCAATCAGGTGTATGACAATGCTGTTGAGCCCTACATGAATGAAAGGTTGGCAATGAATGACGCGTTCACTCAGGCCAAGATGCCATTTCGTGAATTTATGTTGGGACAAACTCGGGTTAAAGATCTGGAAACTTTTGTTGAGATCGCTGGCCTTCAAGATCAGGTGACTGCACCGGAAGATGTACCGATGACGGTGCTAATCCCAGCATTCATTACCAGTGAGTTGAAAACGGCATTTCAGATCGGTTTTATGCTATTCATTCCGTTTTTGATTATCGATTTGGTGGTTGCCAGCGTTTTGATGGCGATGGGTATGATGATGCTGTCGCCGATGATTGTTTCTCTACCGTTTAAACTGATGTTGTTTGTGTTAGTGGATGGATGGAATCTAGTGATGGGCACGTTAGCGACCAGTTTCGGTCTCTAGGAGGTACCTCATGAGCCCAGAAATGTTTGTCGACATCTTCCGTGATGCACTGTTTGTGGTGTTGACCATGGTCGCTGCGATTATTTTACCCTCTTTGGGTATTGGTTTAGTGGTGGCGGTATTTCAGGCCGCGACGTCGATTAATGAACAAACCCTTAGCTTTTTACCCCGCCTGATAGTCACTCTGTTGACGTTGATGTTTCTTGCCAACTGGCTGGTGCGCGTATTGATGGACTTCACCATCAATATGATTAAAGAGATCCCTATGGTTATTGGCTGATGGAATTTCCCATGTCGATCATCATGGAAACCATGGCCAGTTATCTTTGGCCATTGGTGCGTATATCCTCCATGTTGATGGTGATGGTAGCCATTGGCACCAAAAATGTATCCACACGCATCCGCTTAGGTTTGTCTGTCGCTGTGACACTGGCTGCCGTGCCCGCGTTGCCGGCTCCTCCACCGATTGATCCGTTTTCTATTCAAGGTGCTCTGGTCACCATGCATCAGGTGCTCATTGGTACCTTAACAGGCTTTATCTCGGTGTTAACACTGCATACGTTTGTGGTCGCCGGTCAGGTGGTGGGGATGCAAACCAGTTTGGGTTTTGCTTCGTTGGTTGATCCTAGTAACGGTCAGTCAGTGCCGGTCATTGGTCAGTTTTACCTGATGCTGGCGACATTGCTGTTTTTTGCCATTGATGGCCACCTGTTGATGATTCGTATCATCATTGAAAGCTTCCACACCTTGCCTGTCGGCGCGAATGGTATTGAGGCGCCTCAGTTTGATGCGGTGGCTCGCTGGATGAGTTGGGTGTTTGCCGGCGGCTTAGCTTTGGCGTTGAGTGCGCTGGTTGCGCTGTTATTGATTAACTTCTCATTTGGCGTCATGACCCGGGCGGCACCACAGCTGAATATTTTCACCATCGGCTTTCCCGTTACTATGTTGTCAGGGTTGCTTATTATCTGGCTTACCTTGGGTAACTTCGTTGGCCACTTTGAAGCGCAATGGTACCGGGGCGTCGCCCTGATGTGCCAAGTGCTTAATGATCCGTGTTAGAGGCGTCGTATGGCTGAAGATACCGATCAGGAACGTACAGAAGACCCCACACCCCGACGATTACAACAGGCGCGAGAAAAAGGCCAGGTTGCTCGCTCTAAGGAGCTTAATACCGCTGCGGTATTGCTGGCATCGGCATTTGGCATGATGATCTTTGGCCAATCGCTGGCCGAAACGCTCGCTAAGGTTATGAAGCGTCTGTTTACGTTGAATCGTGATGAGAGCCATGACGTTAACCAGATGATGAGTGCCTGGCCCGATGCGCTGATGCAACTGCTGTTTCCCATGGGGGGCTTTATTGCCATGTTGTTCGTGGCAACGCTGGCTGGCTCCATTTTGATGGGGGGGATCACCTTTAGTAGTCAAGCGATGGCTCCCAAGTTGAGCAAGATGTCGCCGGCCAAAGGCTTTAAGCGGATGTTTGGGGTGCAAGCGCTGGTGGAGCTGCTGAAGGCGGTGGCGAAATTTGCATTTATTGCCCTGTTTGCATTCTTATTGCTGTCGTTTAAATTCGAAGAGATCCTGCATATCAGTGTCGAGTCTTTTCCTGGCAACATCGCCCATGCAGTAGAGCTGCTGCTGTTCATGTTTATCATTCTCTGCCTTTCGCTACTGTTTATTGTCGCGATCGATGTGCCGTTTCAGATCTGGAATCACACCAAACAGCTGCGCATGACCAAGCAAGAGGTGCGCGATGAGATGAAAGATGTAGAAGGGCGTCCGGAAGTGAAGGGGCGCGTTCGTCAGATGCAGCGAGAAATTGCTCAACGCCGGATGATGGGGGATGTGCCGAAAGCGGACGTTGTGGTGACTAACCCGACGCACTATTCCGTGGCTTTGAAGTATGATGTGAATGGCGTCAGCGCACCGCGAGTTATCGCAAAAGGTAATGACGAGGTGGCGATGAAGATCCGTGAGATTGCCCGTGAAAAAGAGGTGCCAATAATGGTGGCACCGCCATTGGCTCGGGCAATTTACTACACCACGAAGCTGGGCAAGGAGATCCCGGACGGTCTGTTCGTTGCGGTTGCCCAAGTGCTCGCTTATGTATACCAGTTAAATGAGTACAAGAAGGGCACCGGGAAAAAGCCGACGCCTCTGCCAAAAGAGTTACCTATCCCGGATGAGCTAAAGCATTAATGTCGGTCATTCTATTCATCGCTTAATACGCTTTTTCTCCTCCGTGCTGTTTTATTCCTCTTCTATTCTAGCGCTCATCTCTTAATTGACTTCGTGCTGGCCTGACTCTTGCAGAATCAGTCCTAGAGTCAATTTTGTGTCGCAGTGAGTTATGGATCTTAAAGCAACATTAGGCAGTCTGGATTTTCAACGGGTACGTCAGATCCAAGGGATCGGGGCGCCGATTATTGTATTGGCAGCGTTGGCCATGGTTGTGTTGCCGATGCCTGCACTGCTGCTGGATATGCTGTTCTCATTTAATATTGCGCTGGCGTTGGTGGTCTTATTAGTCACCATCTATACGCTGCGGCCATTAGAGTTCGCCGCTTTCCCTACCGTACTTCTGGTGACCACCTTACTGCGTTTGGCATTGAACGTTGCTTCAACACGAGTGGTGTTATTGCGTGGTCATGAAGGCCCTGACGCTGCGGGTAATGTGATTGAGGCGTTTGGTTCGGTGGTGATTGGCGGTAACTACGCCGTCGGTCTGGTGGTGTTCGCCATTCTGGTCATTATTAACTTTGTGGTAGTCACTAAAGGTGCTGGGCGTATTTCAGAAGTAAGCGCACGCTTTACTTTGGATGCGATGCCCGGCAAACAGATGGCTATTGATGCCGACCTGAATGCCGGCTTAATCAGTCAGGATCAGGCAAGAACTCGACGGGATGACATTGCCCGTGAAGCAGACTTCTATGGCTCGATGGATGGTGCCAGTAAGTTCGTTAAAGGTGATGCTGTCGCCGGTATTCTTATTCTATTTATTAACGTGATCGGCGGTTTTATCATCGGTATGGTGCAGCATGATCTGGCGTTTTCTGAAGCGCTAGAGATCTACACCCTGCTGACTATCGGTGACGGTTTGGTGGCGCAGATCCCTGGGCTGCTCCTCTCTATCGGTGCCGCCATTATGGTGACACGTCAAAGCGCCTCGGCTGACATGGGGCAGCAAGTGTTGTCACAGATGTTTGATAACCCGAAAGCGCTGATTATCTCCGCTGGCTTACTGTTCCTGATGGGTATTGTACCTGGCATGCCTCACCTGGCTTTCTTAACACTGGCGTTTGCTGCTGGCGGTATGGCTTACCTGATGCACCGTCGCCGGGCTGCTGCAGCACTTGCGGAAGCCGAGGCGGCAGCCAAAGCTGCCAGCCCAGAACAGCAAGCGGCTGCCGCAGCGGCAGCGCCGAAAGAGTTGGGTTGGGATGATGTTCGCCCAGTGGATATTATTGGTCTGGAAGTGGGTTATCGTCTCATTCCGCTGGTGGATAAAGGCCAAGGTGGTGAGTTACTTAATCGTATTAAGGGCGTGCGTCGTAAGTTGAGTCAAGAACTTGGCTTCCTCGTGCCAGCTGTGCATATTCGGGATAATTTAGATCTGCCGCCAAATACTTATCGCGTGTCATTGATGGGCGTTTCTGTCGGGGAAGCGGAGATCCGTCATGATTGCGAGATGGCCATCAATCCAGGACAAGTGTTTGGTCGTGTCGATGGTATCGACACAAAAGATCCGGCCTTTGGCCTAGAAGCAACCTGGATCTCACCTGATCAGCGTGAGCATGCCCAAACACTCGGATATACCGTGGTTGACGCGGCAACGGTTGTCGCCACACATCTGTCACAAGTGTTGACCAACAATGCCGCAAGCTTACTGGGTCACGAAGAGGTGCAGAATCTATTGGATATTCTCGCGAAAAACTATCCGAAGCTGGTTGAAGGTTTGGTACCTGAAATGTTGCCGTTAGGCCATATCGCCAAGGTGCTGCAAAACCTGCTGAATGAAGGTGTGCCCGTGCGAGATATGCGTAGCATCATCCAGACGTTAAAAGAGTACGCGATGAAGAGTCAAGATCCTGACGTCCTGACTGCGGCTTGTCGAATCTCTCTTCGTCGGATGATCTGCCAAGAAATCAATGGGATAGACGAAGAAATGCCAGTTATCACATTGGCGCCAGAGTTGGAACAGATGTTGCACCAGTCTATGCAGGCCGCCGGAAATGAAGGTGCAGGTATTGAACCTGGGTTGGCCGAGCGGATGCAGGGGGCTTTGATTGAATCAGCCCAGCAGCAAGAATTGGCAGGGCAACCAGCCATCTTACTGACCTCAGGGATCCTTCGCTCAACGCTATCGCGTTTTGTGAAGAATACAATTCCTAGCCTGCGAGTGCTGTCGTATCAGGAGATACCTGACGACAAGCAGATAAAGATTATCTCGTCTATCGGACAGTAGAAGTTGCCTGGCAACGGAGAGTAGGACATGAAGATTAAGCGTTTTTTTGCCAAAGATATGCGCACAGCATTAAACGAAGTTAAAGCAACCTTGGGTGCGGATGCTGTCATCATGTCCAATAAGAAAGTGACCGGTGGTATTGAAATTGTTGCTGCCGTTGATTACGACGCCGCGAAAAAGAAAACGGAAAAAGCAGCGCCGGCGGCAAGCATGGAGGGTGAGCCATCATTCGCCAGCTTACGAAACAAATTGAATCAGGTCGCTCGTCAGCAACCGCCAAAGCCAATTGCTGAAGCGCGTATTCATAAGAAGATGCCAGAACAGGAGCCTGTAGCGGATTCCCTCCAGGCACTGTTATCTCGTCAGAACAAGTCAGCCATGTCGCCAGAGGAATTATCGTCAGCTGATGAGTCAATGCCGCCTATGGGTGCTTCTGCACAACGGCCATTGGCTTCGAGACAAGCGCCGCAGCCCATCGGTCAACGTAACGAATTTGAACGTTCTGCAGCGGCGGCTTCATTGCGACCTCAGTCGCCTTCTCGTGGCAGCAATAATAGTGACATGGAGCAGATGAAAGCTGAGATGGCGCAGCTGCGTAAACTTCTAGAACACCAACTGTCTGGGTTGATGTGGCAAGAAGTTGAGCGTAGAGAGCCAATGCGTGCCATGCTGGTTAAACAGCTTAAAAGCATGGGGTTTGCTGATGAACTGGCAGACCAACTGGCCTGCTATATTCCCGAAGATATGGCCGGGCATGAAGCATGGCCTAAAGTTCAACAGCTGGTCGCCGACCAATTATTGACTAATAATGATGAAATCATGCGTGACGGCGGTATTGTTGCCCTGTTGGGGCCAACAGGGGTTGGTAAGACCACGACTATCGCCAAAATCGCTGCGCGTTATGCGATGCAATATGGTGTGGATCAGGTGGCGTTAGTTACAACAGATACCTACCGTATTGGTGCTCATGAGCAGCTGTCGACTTACGGTCGTATTCTTGGTTGTCCGGTAAAAGTCGCGAAAGACGCTGATGAGTTAGCGAATGTATTACACCAGTTGCGTCATCGCTCATTGGTATTAATAGATACCGCGGGGATGGGACAGCGTGATACTCGTTTGACAGAACAGTTGCAGACATTGATGAGTAATAGTGAGCATCAGATTAAGAACTATTTGGTGTTATCGGCAACGGCTCAGCGACAAGTATTACAAGAAGCCGTTTCTCACTTCCGTCGCATACCGCTGGCAGGTTGTATTTTCACCAAACTTGATGAGTGTTTGAGTTTAGGGGAAATTCTAAGTGTTACAATTCAAAACGCTTTGCCAATCGGGTATCTTACCGATGGACAAAGGGTTCCAGAAGATATTCAGGTCGCAGATCCTGCATATCTTGTGACGAAAGCAACAGAGCTGATGGAAAGTAATAGCCAGGGTGAGGGTTATCTCTGGACAACCGATGCATTCAGTGAGATGAATTCTGAATTATATGATTAATGAGTTTTCCGACCAGGCGAGTGGTTTAAGAAAAATGAAGCGCGCTCAGATGGTAAAAGTAATTGCCGTCACCGGTGGTAAAGGTGGCGTAGGCAAAACGAATGTGTCGATCAATACCGCAGTGGCCATGGCCGAACAGGGAAAGCGGGTATTGGTGCTGGATGCCGATTTAGGCTTGGGTAACGTAGATGTGATGCTAGGCCTGCGGGTGCAGCATAATCTATCCCATGTGCTTTCTGGTGAAGTCGATTTGGATGATATCCTGTTGGATGGTCCCAAAGGTATCAAGATCGTTCCAGCCTCTTCTGGCACACAATCAATGGTTGAATTGTCGCCAACGCAACATGCTGGACTGATCCGCGCGTTTAGCGAATTGCGGACGGAGTTTGATGTCCTGCTTGTTGATACAGCGGCAGGTATCTCTGAGATGGTGTTGAGTTTTTCTCGCGCAGCTCAGGATGTCATGGTGGTGGTTTGTGATGAACCCACTTCAATTACCGACGCCTATGCGTTGATCAAGCTATTAAGCCGCGAACACGGCGTGTTCCGTTTTAAGATTGTCGCCAATATGGTGAGAAGCTTGCGGGAAGGTCAGGAGTTGTTTGCTAAACTTACGCGAGTCACGGATCGTTTTCTCGATGTCGCATTAGAGTTGGTTGCGACCATTCCTTTTGACGAAAACGTGCGTAAAGCGGTACGTAAGCAACAAGTGGTAGCTGATGCGTTTCCAAAATCTGCTGCATCTATTGCTTTTAGAACCTTGGCAGCCAAGGCTGTGAATTGGCCGATTCCATCACAACCGACAGGCCACTTAGAGTTTTTTATTGAACAATTGCTACAGAACCCTGAATTAATCGAAGAATAAACGCGTGAATAAAGCCGCGGCCTATATCGCAGAGCAGCGCCAAACGATTGTTGAGCAACACGCTGGTTTGGTAAAGCGTATCGCGCACCACCTCAAAGGGCGTTTGCCAGCTAATGTACAGCTGGATGATTTGATCCAATCGGGCATGATAGGTTTGCTGGAAGCCAGTAAAAACTATGATGGCACCAAAGGCGCTAGCTTTGAAACCTTTGCCGGGATCCGCATTCGTGGAGCCATGCTCGATGAGATCCGTAAGGGTGATTGGGCCCCTCGTTCCGTCCACCGTAACAGTCGGCGTGTTGCTGATGCCATCACTAGCTTGGAGCAAGAGCTCGGTCGTGATGCATTGGACACAGAAATCGCTCAAAAACTTGATATCACGGTGCAGGACTACCATCATATTCTTAACGAAGTAAGTACAGGGAAGATCATAGGCTTAGAAGATCTCGGTGTATCCGATGATGTGATAAGCGGAGATCAGGATACGACAAGAAGTCTGCCTTTTGATGGCATAGAATCAGAGCGTTTTCAAAGCGCTCTTGTGACCGCCATCAAAAGCCTACCAGAGCGGGAAGCGCTGGTGTTATCGCTCTACTATGATGAAGAGCTAAATCTGCGAGAAATTGGGGAGGTACTGGACGTGAGTGAATCACGTATCAGTCAAATTCACTCGCAGGCGATGCATCGGCTTAAAGCCAGAATGAAACATTGGACTAGCTGACCAACATTGTGTTGCGTCACAGTCACGTAAAGCTCACTGGAGGGCGTCTTGGATACAAGCATGAAAATTCTGATCGTTGATGATTTCTCAACGATGAGGCGCATCATCAAAAACCTGCTGCGGGATCTGGGTTTTAACAACACTCATGAAGCCGATGACGGCAACACTGCGCTGCCTATGTTACAGGGCGGTGATTTTGATTTTGTTGTCACCGACTGGAATATGCCAGGCATGCAGGGGATTGATTTATTACGTGCTATTAGAGCTGACGATAAGCTGAAAAGCTTACCGGTACTCATGGTGACAGCAGAAGCGAAGAAAGAACAGATCATCGCTGCTGCTCAAGCCGGAGTAAACGGTTACATCGTGAAGCCTTTTACAGCCGCTACGCTGAAAGAAAAGCTCGACAAGGTTTTTGAGCGTCTGGGTTAATGCGGTTCAAAGGGGAGCTTTATGGCTGATTCAAATCTGCCAAGCTTAACGCTTGAGCAGGCTAAACACTTGGTTTCACTCCTTGAAGAAGGGGAAGAAGCGAAGGCGCAGCAGTTACTTTCAACGTCGCATCCGGCGTTCTCCAGCGACCTTTTTTCCGAGGTCGGCAAACTCACACGCCAATTGCATGACGCTTTGCAGGATTTTCAACTTGATCCGCGCTTAGGTAAGTTGGCCACTGACGATATTCCAGACGCGACACAACGATTAAATTACGTTTTAGAGAAAACTGAAGATGCGGCTAACCGCACGATGGACGCCGTGGATGCCAGTCTGCCCATCGCTGATCGTATGCATTCAGAACTTGCCAAGCTAATGCCATCATGGAAATCCTTGATGGAAAGGCAGATAGAGCGGGGTCAGTTCAAAGAGTTGTGCCATAGTCTTAATGATTTCCTTGAATCTGCCGAAAAGGACTCAGATGTACTTAGAGAACGTCTGACCGAGATCCTGATGGCACAGGATTTTCAGGATTTAACAGGACAGGTAATACGGAGAGTCATCGAATTAGTAACAGAAGTTGAGGACAACCTCATTCATCTGCTGAAAGTGTTCGGTGCTCCAGAGAAAGTGGAAGAAACCAGTGCATCTCAAATTGAGGCTGAAGGCCCGATAGTTGATGCAGCAGAGAGAGAAGACGTAGTCAACGATCAAGATGATGTTGATGATCTTCTGTCCAGTCTCGGATTTTAAGGGGAAAGCCGCCCATGGGGTTTGAAGTTGATGAGGAAATCCTCCAGGACTTCCTGGTAGAAGCCGGTGAAATTCTCGAACAACTGCAAGAACAGTTGGTCGATTTGGAAAACAATCCGGAAGATTCTGACCTGTTAAATGCCATTTTCCGTGGCTTTCACACGGTAAAAGGCGGTGCAGGATTTCTTTCGTTGGCTGAACTTGTGGATGCTTGCCACGGCGCAGAGAACGTTTTTGACGTATTGCGCCAAGGAAAAAGACAAGTTACCCCAGAGTTGATGGATGTGATCCTTCAAGCGTTGGATAGCGTCAATGAAATGTTTGGTCAGGTTCAAGGTGGTGAACCCCTCACAGCTGCTGACCCTGAGCTATTACACGAGCTGCATCGTCTCAGTTCGCCTGAAGGTGCAGAAGCCCCTGCTGAACCCGCATCTGAACCTGTCGTTGAAGATGTTGTGGAAGAGCTCGCCAATGACCCTGAGGTGGTTGAAGCGGAGCAGCATCGCGCGGAAGGTGGCATTGATGAGATTTCAGATGATGAATTTGAAGCCTTATTAGATGAGCTACATGGCCCAGGTGGTGGCCCTACCGTTGAGTCCGCCGCACCATCGGCAGATGATGGCGACATTACCGATGATGAATTTGAAGCGCTTTTGGACCAGTTGCACGGTAAAGGTCAGCACAGTGGTCAACCTGATGTACCAGCAACACCAGCCTCGGACCCTGCGCCTGCCGCCGGTGATGATGAGATCTCGGATGACGAGTTTGAGGCGTTATTGGATCAGCTTCATGGTCAAGGAAAGGGGCCAACCCTAGAGGGAGCCGCTCCGGCAGCGCCCGCAGCGAAGGCACCAGTGCAAAAACCTGCACCGACACCTGAACCGGCGAAGCCTAAAGCGGAGGAAGCCGCGGCAAAAGCACCCGCCAAACCGGCGGCGAAAGCTCCCGCTGCGGCAGCAAAACCTAAAGCGCCAGCTAAACCTGTGACACCTCAGGCGGAAGCCACGGTTCGTGTTGATACGGCGAGACTCGACCAAATTATGAATATGGTCGGTGAGCTGGTTTTAGTACGTAACCGTTTGGTGAGTTTGGTCGGTGCCAGTCGTGATGACGAAGACCTGGCAAAAGCGGTAGCGAACCTTGACGTTGTGACTGCCGATTTGCAGGGCGGCGTGATGAAGACCCGGATGCAACCGATCAAGAAAGTATTTGGTCGTTTCCCCCGGGTTGTACGAGATCTTGCCAGAAGCTTGAAGAAAGAGATCAACCTGGTACTGGAAGGGGAAGAAACCGATCTAGATAAAAACCTAGTTGAGGCGCTTGCAGATCCTTTGGTGCATCTGGTGCGTAACTCCGTCGATCACGGCATTGAGATGCCTGATATACGTGAGGCCTCTGGAAAGCCACGTTGCGGTATAGTGAAGCTGACAGCTTCGCAGGAAGGTGACCATATCCTGTTAACCATCGAAGATGATGGCGCGGGTATGGATCCAGAAAAACTCAAGCAGATCGCTATTTCCCGTGGGGTACTGGATGAAGACAGTGCCGCCAGGATGTCCGATAACGAAGCTTATAATCTGATTTTTGCTCCGGGCTTCTCAACCAAAGTTGAGATCTCAGATATTTCAGGCCGTGGCGTGGGTATGGATGTGGTTAAAACCAAGATCACCCAGCTAAATGGCTCTGTTTATATCGATTCGGAACGGGGCAAAGGCACCACGTTAGAGATTAAGGTGCCGTTAACGCTGGCGATTTTGCCAACATTAATGGTGGTTATCGGCAAACAGACATTCGCGCTGCCGTTGGCTGCGGTGAATGAGATCTTCCACTTGGATCTGACGAAGACCAACATGGTCGATAGCCAGCTAACTATCATTGTTCGTAACAAAGCGATCCCGCTGTTCTACCTTGACGAGTGGCTGTTGGTTGGTTCAAAACCGCCAGCGAGAAGCGGCAACGGACACGTGGTGATTGTTCAGCAGGGGACGCAGCAGATAGGTTTTGTTGTTGACTCTTTGATTGGGCAGGAAGAGGTAGTGATCAAGCCTCTCGGCGCAATGCTGCATGGCACACCGGGAATGGCCGGGGCAACAATTACAAGTGATGGCGGTATTGCACTGATCTTGGATGTGCCAAGTCTGCTTAAAAATTACGCAAAAAAATAACAGTGAATTGATAGGTCGCCGTTAGCATTCTAGGCGGCCGATAAGGCGAGTAGGTATTCATGGCCATTAAAGTACTGGTTGTCGATGACTCCAGTTTTTTCCGTCGCAGAGTCAGCGAGATCCTTGAAAAAGATCGAGGGTTAGAGGTTGTTGGAAGTGCGAATAATGGTAAGGAAGCAGTCGCACAAGTAAAGAAATTAAAGCCTGATGTGATCACCATGGATATTGAGATGCCAGTAATGGATGGTATCTCGGCCGTGAAAGTGATTATGGCGGAAAACCCCACGCCGATCCTGATGTTTTCTTCTCTCACACAAGAGGGAGCTAAAGCAACACTCGACGCTTTAGACGCTGGCGCAATGGATTTCCTGCCGAAAAAGTTTGAAGACATTGCCAAAGACAGAGACGAGGCTGCGAGCTTATTACAGTCTCGGGTGACTGCTTTGGGGCGTCGCCGGGCTATGCCTGCGCGCAGGGCCGCTCCAGCACCAACACCTAGCGCTGGCGGTCGTACGCCCGTCACGCCACGGCCTTTGGCAGGAAGAACACCATCGGTAACCGCTTCAACTGCAAGCAGTGACGCCCGGCGCTCACTGCCAGCGAAACGCAGTGGTAAACGATATAAGTTGGTGGCCATTGGCACATCAACCGGTGGCCCCGTTGCACTTCAAACTATTTTGACCAAAATTCCTGCCAACTTTCCACAGCCGATTATTTTGATCCAGCATATGCCGGCGTCCTTTACCGGGGCATTTGCTCAGCGTTTAAACTCGATTTGTAAGCTGAAGGTGTCAGAGGCTAAGGATGGCGACGTACTGCGTCCCGGACATGCCTATCTAGCACCCGGCGGCAAACAGATGTTAGTGGAAGGGCGCGATAGTAATGCCCGGTTGCGCATTATAGACGGTGGTGACAAGGTCAATTACAAGCCCTGTGTTGATGTCACTTTTGCTGCTTGTGCCAAGGTTTTCGGTGGTGACGTGTTAGCTGTCGTGTTGACCGGGATGGGGGCTGACGGTCGTGATGGCGCACGTTTGTTAAAGCAGAAGGGCGCCAAAATATGGGCGCAAGATGAGAAAAGCTGTGTGGTTTATGGCATGCCGCAGGCGGTCGCTGCCGCAGGCTTGTCTGAAGCCTCTATCCCATTAGATCAATGCGCGGAGCGCATCATCGTGGAAGCGGGGAATGGATAAACTCACCCTTGTTGGGTTTGTTGTTGCGCTGGTTGCCATTATTGGCGGACAGGTATGGGAAGGTGGCAGTGCATTGTCATTGCTCCACGGGCCTGCTTTCTTAATCGTCTTTGGTGGCACTTTGGGTGCGGTGATGATCCAAACGCCATGGCGACAATTTGTACACTCCTTTGTTTTGCTAAAGTGGATGATCCTTCCACCGCCAGAGCAGCATCCACGTCTTGTTTCTCAGCTGCTTGCTTGGTCTGAAGTCGCACGGCAAAAGGGCTTCTTAGCACTGGAAGATGCTTTATCGAAAGAATCGGATTCTTTTACTCGTAAGGCATTGATTATGTTGATTGATGGAGAAGAGCCTGAAGTGATCCGTGACGCGATGGATACAGAGATTATTTTGTATCGAGAGCATATGTTACGTTCTGCCAAAGTGTTTGAATCTATGGGAGGTTATAGCCCCACCATCGGCATTATCGGCGCTGTTTTGGGTTTGATTCAGGCCATGACGTTTCTTTCTGATCCGAACGAACTTGGCAAAGGGATCGCAACAGCGTTTGTTGCCACAATATATGGCGTGGGTTTCGCTAACATCCTCTTTCTGCCGATCGCCAATAAGATACGTGCTTTGGTGCATTCGCAAGTGTTAGGCAAAGAGATGGTAGTGGAGGGGATCCTGGCGCTTGCTCAGGGAGAGAATCCACATCGGATAGAACATCGGTTACTCGCCTTTGTTCCGCGCTGATTATGTATCGTTATCGTCGTCGCCACCTTACCGAAGACCATGAAAACTTAGATCGTTGGTTGGTTTCCTACGCCGATTACATGACGCTAATGTTTGCCTTCTTTGTTGTGCTCTATGCGATGGCAATGATTAATAACGAAAAGTTTGAACAGCTATCCGATAAGCTGGGTGAAGTTTTCAGTCAGCAAAAAGATCCTGGCACAGGTGTACCTGGTGAAGGACTGCTAGATGAATCGAAGCATGCAGATACCCCTCTCTATGGTGAGAGCTTAGTTGATGCTAAAGGGTCAAAGTTGGTTGACGCCGACACTGAGCTGACAACGCTGGACAAACAGCGCACCGGTACGCCACTGAGTGAATTGGAAAACCAGTTAAACGAAGCGCTACTTCCCGTGGTTGAAAGTGGCTTAGCTGATGTTGAGATAGATGGCGACTGGTTGATCTTAGAGCTGCGCAGTGGCTTGTTATTTGCCAGTGGCTCTGCCGGTTTAGGCCCGAATGCTCAGCCTGTGCTCTCCTCCATCTCTGATACACTTTCTCAATCGGCCAACTATATTCGAGTGAGGGGATTCACTGATGATCAGCCAATTCGTAACGAACAGTTCTCTTCCAATTGGGAATTATCTGTTGCTCGGGCTACATCAGTGCTGCGCTTGTTGGAGCAGCAACTGGATCCTGAAAGGCTGGCGATAGAAGCTTATGGCCCTTATCAGCCAAAAGTATCGAATGATACGGCGCGGGGGAGAGCGGAAAATCGTCGCGTAGTGATTGCTGTCTCTAAGTATGCCTGGACTCCTGAGATCCAAATCGCTAATGAAATTCTCATAGCGGACGATGATATGGATACGCAAGGTGCAGATACGCCAGCGGCGGATACTCAGAGCGATGAAAAACGTAGCAAGATACGCTTTATTCGGCTACCGAACGGCGCATTGCGTATTACCACGCGTGATGATTGAACAGAATTAGGTAAGGTTGGGAGTAGTCAGATTGAAGATCTGGACAATCGCAAATCAAAAAGGCGGCGTTGGTAAAACAACGACTGCGATCACTCTCGCTGGGATCCTGGCTGAGCGGGGTCACAATGTGCTGCTTATCGATACTGATCCCCATGCTTCATTGACCTATTACCTAGGAATTGATGCCGAATCTCTGGATATAACCACCTATGATCTGTTTCTTGCTGGCCGTGCTGTTAAGCGTGAAATGGTTGAAGCTGCACGTTTAAAAACCCCGTTTGAAGGGATCGACTTACTGCCTGCGACCATGGCGCTGGCGACACTAGACAGAAAATTTGGTCAGCAAGACGGAATGGGGTTAGTGCTAAGGCGCGCTCTGTCTTTAGTGGAAGACCAATATGATTATGCACTGATTGATTGCCCGCCTGTACTGGGGGTGCTAATGGTAAATGCACTTGCTGCCTGTGATCGTATTTTGATCCCAGTGCAGACTGAGTTTCTTGCCTTAAAGGGCTTGGAGCGCATGGTTCGCACTATGGAGATCATGCAGCGCAGTTGTGACAATCAATTTAAGTCAACCATCGTACCAACCATGTACGACAAGCGTACCCGCGCCTCATTGCAGGCGCTGGAGCACTTAAAGCAGCGACATCCCAATGAAGTGTGGAATGGGGCTATTCCTATTGACACCAAGTTTCGTGATTCTAGCCTGCATCATCGACCACCCAGCATGCACACGCCACACTCTCGCGGCGTGATTGCCTATAAAACCCTGCTGAATTACCTGCAGCAGGTGGGTACCGCCTCCCAGGATATGCCATGAAGGATTTCCTCAGCGCTACAGAGCGCACCATGGCAGAGTACTTTGGCGCTATGCTGCATGAGGATGATGGCGCGGTAGAGGTGATGCCAAAAGAACCGGTGGAAGCAGCGCATGTTTTATCTCGCTCAACCACTTCGTCGTTGCAGCCTCAAGCTAAGATACAGCCAGAGCGACCTGATGTTGAGACATCAACCTTGGTGCGCCAGGCGCAGCCGGTAGAAGATTTACTGAAGCAGGTCGCCCAACATACGGCTTCTCCTTTGGCATCATTGACGACAGCTGATACGTCAGCTGATACGTCAGCTGAAAAGCCGGTTAAGGAGTTGCCAGAAGAGATCCAGGATTGGGTTATCGAAGAACCTGCGAAGCCTGCACCGGTGATCGAAAGCGCGCCAGCTGAGCCACTAACGATAGCAACCGATCCTGAGCTGCAAGGGTTGAAAAACCTGTTGGCCGAATCTGGTTTAGACCAGCTAACGGAAACTATTATTCCGCCAACTAAGGTGGATAGTCCACTCAACGATAGTGAATTTCAGACTCTGTTCTTTGAAGTGGCAGGTTTAACCCTGGCTGTTCCTCTTAAACAGCTAGGGGGGATCATGCAGATAGGGCGGATCCACAAGTTGATTGGCAAGCCTTCGTGGTTCAAAGGTGTGATGAACGTCCGCGGAGAGAAGCACAATGTGGTAGATACTGCGATGTGGGTCATGCCAGAGAAATACAATAAGAAATTGGCAGAGCACCTAAACTATCAATATCTTATAATGCTTGATAGTTCGCCTTGGGGTTTGGCTGTGGAAAACATTGTCACCGCAGAGCCATTATCTCAAGAGGGTATCAAGTGGCGTACAGAGCGTGGTAAACGTCCTTGGTTAGCAGGGATGGCCATAGACCGTATGTGTGCATTATTGGATGTTGAACAATTAATTTCCCTGCTAGATAAGGGGCTAGAAAGCTGAGTTTAAGACTCGGTGGATAGTCTATTAAGCATTAGCTTAGAAGCGTAGGAGCGTAACTAATGGCTGAAGAGCGTAATACCCAGAGTGATGATGCAGTGTTGCAGTGGGTGACTTTCCGACTGGAAAATGAAACCTACGGCATTAATGTAATGCAGGTTCAGGAGGTTTTGCGTTATACCGAAATCGCCCCTGTACCCGGTGCTCCAGACTACGTATTGGGTATTATCAATTTGCGCGGTAATGTGGTTACCGTGATCGATACCAGGTCGCGATTTGGTTTGCCGCCAGCAGAGCTGACTGATAATAGCCGTATTGTGATTATTGAAGCGGAAAAGCTGGTCATCGGTATTTTGGTCGACAGTGTTGCTGAAGTGGTTTATCTCAGATCGTCTGAGATTGATACGGCACCAAATGTCGGTACTGAAGAGAGCGCCAAGTTTATTCAGGGTGTTTCAAATCGTGATGGCGAACTGCTTATCTTGGTTGATCTCAACAAGTTATTGACCGATGAAGAGTGGGAAGATCTGCACGGCTTCTAAGCTGGCTGCTTGTCGGATGATGATTGCATGACCCTTGCTGAATTAGCGCTGGTACTATCTGTTTTGATGCCTGTAGTTTTTGCTGTGGGCGTTTGGTGGTGGCTGCATGGCGTGAATGAGCGGATGCAGATACTGGAGTCAGACCGAGACAATGCAGAACAGCAGCTCTATGAAGTGCGACAGGAGCTGCATGAGATCCGCGCTGGTGCGTTAGGCGTGGTTAAGCGAGTGAAGCTACTGGAACAAGAGGTGCTAGAAACGGCTGAAAAGCAAGAAGCCATGGCGCTCAATGACCCAGAGAATCGACTGTATAACCGAGCGATGAAAATGGTATCGCTCGGGGCCGATCTAGAAGAGGTAATGACTGAATGTGAGTTGCCTCGGGCGGAAGCGGAGCTGCTATTTACTCTTCACCGCAATAAAACCACCAGCTAAAGCGCACTCCAGCAGCGCTCTGTTCTATTAGACTTTGGCGCCGATGCCGCCGCCAGCTGTTTTCCAAAACTCCGGCATTTTACCCTGCAGTAGATAACTAAACGCGATCAGTTCAGCGATCACGGTGAACAGTTCCTTTGGGATCTCCTCACCTAATTCGATTTTTTGCAGAAAGGCCGCCAGCGCTGGGTCCTGATGAATATGAATGCCGTGGGCTTGTGCTTCGTTGATGATCTCTTCTGCCAGTAACCCATATCCTTTGGCAAGCACTTCTGGGGCTTGGTTGCCATCAAACCCGAGCGCGATCGCTTCGAGCTGCTTGGTTGCGGGCTGCTCAGTAGGAAACTCCTCGTTGCTTTCATCTTCACTCATGGATTAAATCTCCTGTCATACCTGCACCGCGATCAGCTGGTGCTCTTTTGGCAACAAGGTGGCAGGAACGGTGCCTTGTTTACTGGCGATCTCTGTATTAAACCCGATTTGTTGTAGACGGGTGTCGAGTGTTGAAAGGTGGTTGTCGACTAGTCGTTTTAGTCCGCCTTTACTAGCGACTAAACGCAGCTTTAGTTGTTGCTCATGCAGTCTGGCTTGCGCCATGAGCGCGCCATTTTCACCCACATCCAGTTTTAATGTCAGCTGCCAGTTCTTTAGTTTTTCATCCTGATTTGGATTGTCTTTATTATCTTCATCGCGGGGCGGATCTATGCGCCCTTCAACTTGCTTAAATAGACCCCCCTCGTTGATTGGCAGGGAAAAATAGCTGGGGGAGCCACTTGCTTGTTCGCTGCTCTGCGCCTGAAATAGCTGCGTTTGTTGGGCTATCTGACCAACGCTTTGTTGTAACCCCTGCAGTTGTCGGGCCGGAAGCGAATTGCCGGACAACCGTTGTTCAAACGAACGACCTGTAGCACCAGCCTTAACCGCTGTTTTATTCAATAAGGTGGATAGCTTCCCTGAAAACAGCAGATTCATCAGTAGCCCTAACGAATCATTGGCAGGCGCGGCCATCGGACTACCGCCCTGCAGTGTCGCTAAGGTCATCGCCATCAGTTGTGGTGAGAAAGGCTGAAATAGTAATTGTGACCGGATCCATTGCTGCACTTGCTCCGGTTTCACCTCGCTGGTTTTAGGCGTCTGTTGAAGAAACTGCTCCGTCAGTGCTTTGATGCCGTTGGCCAGCTCCGTTGCCCCCGAACCCGCTATTTTCTGTGCGCCATCAGCGGGTAATGGCTGGCTAGGTGTTGCTAGTTCATTAACCATTTTTTGCAGGTTCGTTAGTGCGCTGTCTAAAGGCTTTACGCCTTGCGATAGCAGGGGCAGTAGCTGTTTCAAGCTAGCCACTTGGGCGTTGCTTAGCTCTGGCGTTGCTGAAACCTGCTTAGGTGGTGGCGTTCCCGCCTGCTGAGACAAGGTGATCTGTCCCGGTTGGGCGTTGTTCAGTAGAGGCTTGTCGGTGCGCGGTATGGCAGACGTTAAGATCAGCAATTTTGCCAACTCTCTGCCTAATTGAGAGTTGTCATTGATCTGGTGGTTTTGTGAGTGTCCCGGTTGGCCTGCAGTGGGGGGCGTTGGCCAACTTACCTGATAACCATTGCTGGTTTTTACGATCGTCAGTTGCTTAGGTAAAACGGCGAGACTGGTAAGTTGTGCTTGGAGCTCTTTGGGCAGCGGTTGCGCCTGACCGTTAGGCAGTTGGATTGCGATCCCACCATCGCGGTTTGTTTGCAAGGGGAGGTTCAATTGCTGGGCTTTGGCCTCCGTTCCTAGCAGTGTGCCTGCCAGTTCTTTGGCTAACTGAAATTGTGCCACAGGTTGACTCGGTTGCTGCCAGCGTAATGACACGGCAATCTGCTTAAGCGCCTCGCCTACGGTTTTTGCTGGCATCACCGCTACGTTTGCTATCTCCACTTTCGGCAGTGATGTTGCAGACTCAGGGGCGAGAGGGAGTGTTGCTGGTAACTGCGCCTGGGCTGCCGGAGGCAGTACCGTGGTGATTTGATTCATCGTTACTTGCCAACGTTGGTCGGCTTGCGTGACGGTAAACATGTTGGCAAGGATTTTTAGTTGTGCCGGAGAAAGTGAAGAGAGAATGCCTTGCTGTGGATTCTGTCCAGAGGGTTGCCCCTGCATTGGCTGCTGAAGCGTCGGGTGGAGGCTGGGCCGTTGATAGCCGACACTTTGGGCACCTTGGTTGAGTTGATTGAGTAAGCTCTGTGCTTGTTTATCCGTCAGCGTTAATGGCAGCACAACTTGTCCTGATTGCGCCGGAAGTTGCAATGTTACAGTGACCTGCTGGCCAGTGACTTTGATTTCAATATTGACCGCCAGTGTGGCTTGAAGCTGCCCCGGTGTTGCTGTCAGTGCTGGATTGCCAGCATTTGAACTTGCCAGTTGTTGCGTGGCTGATTGCAGCGCTTGTTTAATCGGTGCGGGCAGGTTTGTATTGCCGGGCAGGGGTAACGGTTTTTCGTTGTTGGTTGCGGTCGATTGGCCGGGGCCTGTGGCTGCTGCTGAGTTGGCTGATGTTGTTAGTTGCCATTGACCCTGCTGGTAACTTAACGCGCCGGTCGCTAGATAGGTGCCGTTGGCCAGTTTAGCGCTATTGGAGGCGATCCCCGTCTGATTATCGCCAAGGCCAAGTGCCGCAGCGGATGCTGACAGCTTGCTTGATTGGGGCGGCGATGGTGGGATCTCATTACTCATATCGCTAGCCTAGTGTGCTTGTGAAGTAAGAGCAATGATCGGTTATTTGCAGTTTGACTGTGACAACGTTTTCACTCCTTAATGTCCATACATTTTGTAGCCTTGTTACCGGTACGGGCTGTGTTAACATCGGGTGGGATTTTTAATTCTTAACTGGGATAACTCTGAGTAATGCTGGAAGCGACGGGGCTCTGCTGTATAAGAGACGATAGGTTACTGTTTCAGTCACTTGATCTTGCTGTGGGTAGTGGTGAGTTATTGCAGATCGAAGGCCCTAATGGTGCAGGAAAAACCAGTTTATTACGCATTCTCGCAGCGTTATCGCAACCGCAGCAAGGACGTATTCTGTTTAACGGCGAAGCGATTGACAGCGATCGTGAAGGTTACTTTTCCCAGTTATTGTATCTTGGCCATAAAGCAGGCATCAAACAAGAGATGACGCCGTTGGAGAATTTAGAGTTCTACCAACAGGTCGCCCCAGCAAAAGTGGATGCGTCATTGTGGCAGATGTTGGCTTTAGTTGGTTTGGCCGGCTATGAGGATATGCCTGCCGGTAAGCTAAGTGCTGGACAGCAGCGTCGTATTGCTTTGGCACGGTTGTGGCTTAGCAGTGCCAAGTTGTGGATCTTAGATGAGCCATTTACCTCATTGGACAAGCAAGGTGTTGCAGGCTTGCAACAACACTTTGCCGCCCACCTGCAGCAAGGCGGTGCAATCATTATGACCTCCCATCAAGAGTTGCACATGCCAACGGTGCCGGTTCGTCGTTTGATGCTGGGCAGCTCTGTGGAAGACGTTGCCGGGGCGGGAACAGGATCTGAACCGGCCCCTCAGCAAGTACTCGTTTCAGGTGGGGTGCAATAAGTTGTTAGCGACCTACCGTTATCTTATCGGCCGTGAGTTAAAAATCGCCCTGCGACGTAAAGCGGATATTATCAACCCGCTGTTGTTTTACTTGATTGTCGTCACGCTGTTTCCCCTTGGTATCGGGCCTGAGCCAAATCTGTTGCTACGTATGGCCCCTGGAATTGTTTGGGTAGCGGCTTTGTTGGCCTCTATGTTGGCCTTGGAGCGTCTGTTCCGGGATGATTTTCTCGATGGTACGCTGGAACAGATGCTGTTGTTGCCTATTCCCGCCAGCATTATGGTGTTGGCGAAAGTCACTGCCCATTGGCTGTTAACCGGTCTGCCTATCGTTTTGCTGTCACCCTTGCTGGCAGTGCTGCTGGGGTTAGATTTCAACACGTTTGAAGCTGTGGTGTTGACGTTATTGATCGGCACACCAGCATTGAGCCTGCTCGGCGCTATTGGTGTGGCATTAACGGTTGGGATTGGTCGCGGCGGCGTGTTGGTGAGTTTGCTGATTTTGCCGCTCTATATCCCAGTGTTAATTTTTGCTACGTCGGCGATAGATGCTGCGGGTTTGAATATGCCATACAATGGCCAATTAGCGATTTTGACTGCGTTTTTCGTCGGTGCTTTGGTTCTGGCACCCATAGCGACTGCCGCAGGATTAAAAGTAAGTAATAGCTAACGCTGATAGCGTTAAATCTAGCCACCCGTTATATCAGGATATGCTATGTGGAAATGGTTACACCCTTACGCAAAAGCTGAAAATGCGTACCGACTGGCCGGTCGTATGTTGCCATGGTTTATGGTGCCGGGGGCGCTGCTATTGCTGATTGGTACGGTATGGGGACTAGGCTTTACGCCAACGGATTGCAAACAGGGTGATGGTTTCCGCATTATCTATATTCATGTACCTGCGGCGTTTATCTCCATGGGCGCTTATGTGACGATGGCGATCGCTGCGTTGGTGGGCATGGTTTGGCAGATCCGTCAGGCCGACTATGCGGTGGCGGCATTTGCGCCGGTGGGCGCCGCTTTTACTGTGATTGCCTTGGCAACGGGGGCTATCTGGGGCAAGCCGATGTGGGGCGCTTGGTGGATCTGGGATGCCCGACTCACTTCCGAACTTATCCTACTGTTTCTTTATCTCGGCGTGATTGCTTTATACAACGCATTTCCCGATCGCACCTTAGCCGGACGCGCTGCCGGCATTTTGGCTTTGGTTGGGGTGGTGAACTTACCTATCATCCATTACTCCGTCGAATGGTGGAACACGCTGCATCAAGGTGCCACCATCAGTAAATTCGAAAAACCATCCATGGATAGCAGTATGTTGTGGCCCTTGCTTATCAATATCTTGGCGATCTCGTTGGTGATGGTCGCGATGGGATTGGCCAATTTCCGTAATGAGATATTGCGGCGAGAAGCTAACCGTCCGTGGGTCGCTAAGGTATTAGATATCAGTGACACCAGCGCAAACACAAATGAGAAGGGGGCTCAGTTATGACACCAGTGATCGGTGATTGCCTGCAAACCGGTATCCATGATGCTTATATCATCGCCTCTTTTGCATTATCGGCCGTTGTTTTATTGGCCATGGTGGGATGGATTGTTTGGTCAAAGAAAGCGTTAAAGAAAGAGATTATGTCGAGAATGGCTAGAGATGTTCGTCGTAACCAAGCACAGAAACTGGAGCGCGCCCTATGAATCCAAGACGTAAAAAGCGCCTATTAACGGCCATTGCTATCATCTCTGGTGCCGGAGCGGTGATTGCGCTCATGCTGTATGCGTTGAATCAGAATATCGATCTGTTCTATACCCCTAGTGAGCTGGTTAACGGCAAAGGCCCTAATCTGGAAAAACCTGCCGTCGGCCAAAGGCTGCGGATTGGCGGTATGGTGGTGCCGGGCTCTGTGGTGCGAGATCCACAATCACTGAAAGTCAGTTTTGACGTAATTGATTCAGGCCCTGTGGCCACCGTGGTGTTTGATGGCATTTTGCCGGACCTTTTTCGTGAAGGGCAGGGGATCGTCGCGCAGGGCGTACTGCTAGATGCTAATACCGTGCAGGCGACCGAAGTGCTGGCCAAGCATGATGAAGAGTATATGCCACCTGAAGTAGCTGAAGCACTCAAAGGCATGGATCATATGAAGTCTGATTACGGCAACACGGAGAGCTAGTCATGATCCCAGAGATTGGCCATTTTGCCCTGATCATCGCGATGACGCTCTCGTTTTTGTTAGCCAGTTATCCGCTGTATGGTGCGTTAACCCAAAAACAGGGGCTGATGAAACTGGCAAGGCCGCTGGCGTTGGGTCAATTTGCGTTTACGTTTGTATCGTTTTTGTGTCTGGTATGGGCATTTGTCTACAACGATTTTACCGTTGCCTATGTGGCGCACAATTCAAATACTGCGTTACCTGTTTATTATCGGGTGTCAGCGGTATGGGGAGCCCATGAAGGATCGCTATTACTATGGGTGCTGATCCTGTCGGGTTGGACAGCCGCCGTTGCCCTGTTTAGTCGCGCCCTGCCGCTTGATGCGGTTGCACGTGTGCTGGCCGTGATGGGTATGGTGGGGATAGGTTTCTATCTGTTCGTCTTACTCACGTCTAATCCGTTTGACCGTTTACTGCCAATCTTCCCTATCGATGGACGGGATCTTAACCCGTTGTTGCAAGATGTGGGGCTGATTATCCATCCGCCCTTGCTGTATATGGGGTATGTGGGTTTCTCCGTGGCTTTTGCCTTTGCTATTTCCGCGCTGATGACTGGGCGTTTAGACAGCGCCTGGGCTCGCTGGTCGCGCCCCTGGACAATGGCGGCATGGATATTCCTTACTTTAGGCATCGCTTTGGGCAGTTGGTGGGCGTATTACGAACTGGGTTGGGGCGGCTGGTGGTTCTGGGACCCGGTAGAGAATGCCTCGTTTATGCCTTGGTTAATCGGCACCGCATTGATCCACTCATTGGCGGTGACAGAAAAACGTGGTGTGTTTAAGGCATGGACAGTACTGCTGGCGATCTCGGCGTTTTCGTTAAGCCTGTTAGGTACCTTCCTTGTGCGGTCTGGGGTGCTGGTGTCAGTTCACGCCTTTGCCAGTGATCCGGCGCGGGGTTTGTTTATTCTTGCTTTCTTGGGAATAGTGATTGGTGGTTCATTAGTGCTGTTTGCCTGGCGCGGCAGTGAAGTGAAAAGCCATGGTCGCTATGAACTGTTTTCCCGCGAAGTCATGCTGATCGGTAATAACGTGTTTCTCACGGCTGCAACCTTAGTGGTGCTGCTTGGTACCTTGCTTCCTCTGTTTTACAAAGAGTTAGGGCTGGGAAGTATCTCCGTTGGTGCGCCATTCTTTAATGATATGTTTACCGTGTTGGTGATCCCTTTTGCCATTTTGTTAGGTATCGGGCCTTTGACCCGTTGGCGCCGTCAAGCTTGGTCGCCTTTGGCTATGCCTTTGACCATTGCTGGCGGTATGGCACTGTTATTGGCCTTTGTGTTGCCGGTGATCTATGCCGATAGCATGCCTTGGCATGCGGTGTTGGGGCTAGCCCTGGCGCTATGGGTCACCTTGAGCACGGTGCAGGAGATCCGCCTACGTATCGGAGTGAAGAATGACGGTTTGCGCGGTTTAACCCGCTTGACCCGCTCCCACTGGGCAATGGTTTTGGGGCACTTGGGTTTTGCCGTGACCTTGATAGGCATTGCACTGACCAGCAGCTATACCATTGAAAAAGATCTCCGTATGGTGCCGGGCGACACGGTTGAAATGCGCGATTATCAGTTTCGTTTTGAGGGCGTTAAGGATGTTCAGGGACCAAACTATAGCGCCAGTGCGGGCATACTTACGGTATTCGAGGACGGTAAACAGTTGACCACCTTGGTGGCGGAGAAGCGTTTTTACCCAGTGCAACGCTCGGTTATGACAGAAGCAGCTATTGATGCTGGCTTTACCCGTGATCTGTATATGGCGCTGGGCGAAGAGTTAACCGATGGTGCCTGGGCAGTACGTATCTATTACAAGCCATTTGTCCGCTGGATCTGGGCGGGGGCATTGCTGATGTCTTTGGGTGGCTTACTGATGTTGATGGATCGTCGTTACCGTATGGCGAAAAAAACAGTGGTTACGCCTGCTTCACCCAAAAGTGATGAAACTAAAGTCACGGAGGCGCAGGCAGTATGAGCCGTCAGCAGCGTTTATTCGTTTTTCTTATCCCGTTTTTGCTGTTCCTAGGCTTGGCGGCATTTTTAATGCGCGGACTGTTCTCTGATCCGAGAGAGCTGGAGTCGGTGCTTGTGGGCAAGCCGGTGCCGGCGTTCAAACTGCCAGATCTTTATCAGCCAAGCGTCATCCGTGATCAAGCGGTATTGGCGGGACAGCCTACGCTGCTGAATGTCTGGGCTACCTGGTGCCCCACTTGCCGTGCTGAGCATGCTTTTTTGAATGAATTGGCCGCGACTGGCGTTCATATCATCGGTCTTAACTACAAAGATGACCCGGTAAAAGCCAAGCAATGGCTAGCCCAACTGGGTAACCCCTACGCGGTAAATCTGCTGGATGTGCGGGGCACACTGGCGTTGGATCTCGGGGTTTATGGTGCGCCGGAAACATACATTATCGATGTTGATGGTGTGGTGGTATATCGCCATGTTGGTGACGTTAACGCGCGTAATTGGAAAGCGTTATTGGAGCCTCTGTACCGTGAAGCGAGCCAATCAAAGACGGTACCACAAGCGTCGTTAACTCGAGGATTGCGTGAGGTGGCTAAATAATGCAGCCCAGAATGAGATTGATGCAGCCGCTTAAACTGCTGGCTATCGCATTATCACTATTGGTATTCCCTGTCAGTGCCGCGATTGAAGCCTATCAGTTTCAGTCTGATGAGCAGGAAGCCCTGTTCCGCGAACTCGCCGCTGAGCTGCGTTGCCCGAAATGCCAAAATCAAAATATCGCTGATTCCGATGCGGCATTGGCGCAGGATCTTCGAGCCAAGGTGTATGAGATGGTCAGCGAAGGTCAGGACAAGCAAGCGGTGGTGGATTATATGGTGGCTCGTTACGGCCATTTTGTGCATTACCAGCCGCCGTCTTCGGCGGCGTCCGTGATCATCGCCGGACCGATTTTGCTAATACTGATCGCTGGTTTCGTTGTGGTATGGCGTGTTCGTGCCGGGCGCAAACTATCACAGCGTAGCGATATTCAAGTCGATGATGAAAGAGTTCAGAAGCTGTTAGGTGAGGCGATACCCAGTGCGTCGAGTTCCACACCTGCTGCAGCAGATTCGCCAAACACTTCGGCCAATAAGGAAAAGTAATGACACTGTTTTGGATCGCTGCCGTAGTCTTGGTGGTTTTGTCGCTTGTGCTGCTGTTTCCTGCGCTTCGACGCTATAAAAGTTCAGCTGACGATGAGCAGCTGGTGGGTGACGGTCGACAACAGGCGGAACTGAATAAAGGCATTTATCGTGAGCGTCTGACTGAACTGGAAGCTGAGCTGGCCAACGGTGAATTAGAGCAAGCCAGTTTTGATGCCATGGTATTAGAGTTGAAATCCAGTCTGCTGGATGACGTTGATAGTGATCTAAGCGCCCCCGTAAAGTCACCTAGTAGCGACAAGCATCTGCTGGCCTGGGGCATCGGTGTGGTTATGCTGGTTGCTGTGCCAGCGGTTTGGTATTGGCAGTTTGGTGCGTATCAGCATGTGACCCATTGGCAAAATGTTCACAGCCAACTGCAGCAGTATATCCAACGCGGTGTGATGCAGCAGGGGGAGGCGCTTTCTGAAACAGAGATGCGTGATTTCGCCTTAGCCCTGCGTACCGAACTGCACCACAAACCAACGGATGACCCCTCGGTCTGGTTGTTACTTGGTCGTGTTGGTATGGCGGTGAATGATGGTGAGCTGGCGATGGCATCGATGGAACGCGCCTATGAGTTAGCACCAACTAACTCATCGGTGGCGCTGGGATATGCGCAAGTGGCGATGTATGCGCAGGATCCGCAAGTGGTTCATCGTGGTGCCCGCATTCTTGATGCGTTGATCGCCCATGAACCTAAAAATCTAGATGCATTATCATTAAAAGCGTTTCAAGCATTTGAGCAGGGCGATCATGGAACTGCAGCAACAGTTTGGCGGAAAATGGCCACGCTGCTGCCAGCGGACGACCCGCGTAAAGCAACCATCGAGCGCACCTTGCGAATGGTGGAGATGCAGTTAGCCCAAGGCGGTGCGGCATCACCAGCAACTTCACCCGCTGCTGCGGCTAGTAAATCGACTCCCGTGGCAGAGGCAGCTGCGCCCCAATCTAAAGAGGTGCAAGGCCAGCAACTCTCTGTGGTGGTCAAGCTTGCCCCGGAACTGCGGAGTCAGTTACCAACGAATGGTAATTTGGTGGTGTTTGCTCGGGCGAAAGATGGTCCGCCGATGCCACTGGCCGTTAAGCGAATGCCGTTGGGTAACTTTCCAGTTAAAGTCGTTTTATCGGATAGTGATGCGATGATGCCAGCGATGAAGCTGTCCAGTTTTCCGGAAGTGTATGTTACTGCGCGGATATCGGTGGATCAGGATGTCAAATTGTCCGCGGGTGAACTGGAAGGGATCGGTGATGCCTTGTCGCTCAATGGTGAGCCACATGCCACCAGTGTGACAATTAATACCAAGCACTAAATAGCGCGAATACGCGACGTTTTTTAAGTTAGGGAAATACGTTTTCAATGATGTTGATGAAACAAATCAAGCGGGTGATCACCCTTGCCCTCTTGTCTGCGGTTGGCGTTGTCAGCCAACCCGCTTTTGCGGCCAAGTTCAGTGTGCCCGATCTGCCGCAGACGGCGTATCAGGATCCCTGGTTGGATGCCCGCTATGACGATGATCGCGACCCTATCGAAGGGATTAACCGTCTGATCTGGCGCTTTAACTTTAACTTCCTCGATCAGTACTTGTTCCGTCCCACGGCCGTTGTTTATGTCCATGCCGTGCCGGATATGATGAAAGATGGCATCAATAATTTTATTGAGAACCTCAACGAGCCATCGAGCACAGTGAATAATACGCTGCAGGGCAAATTTTCAGATGCCGGCAATAGCGCAGGGCGGTTTGTGATTAATACATCGGTGGGTCTATTAGGCACCATCGATGTTGCAGAACGTATGGGGATGGAGCGCAAGCAGGATGAGTTTGGTGAAGTACTAGCATTTTATGGTGTCGGTAATGGCCCCTATTTGATGTTTCCGGTGCTAGGCCCGACCGCGGTGCGGGAAGAGGTGGGTGATTACGTTGATAACATGTATCCACCGTTATCGTGGCTTAGTTTTACCCAAAAGCTGATCAAAGGTTTGATGAGCGGCCTGTATAAACGTGCTGAGTTGATGAGTCAGGAAAAGCTTCTGTATGACTCGTTGGATCCCTATGCATTTGTGCGTGAAGCCTACTTTAAGCACATGGAGTGGAAAGTTCATGACGGTAACGTGCCAGAAGATTTTCAACAGGAAGAGGAATTTGACGATTTTATCGACGGTCTCGACCTTTGAGTTGGAAATCCCTGCAGGTTTGAACAGATAAGTTTATCTCGTCATATTTAACCATAAAGCCCAGCCATTGCTGGGCTTTATGGTTTTAGAGCTTTGCGCAACACTAATTTGATGCCATTTGCTGCTGATGGGTTTTAATTGCCGCCGGTAGCAGCTCACTCACTGCCCAAAGCTGCACAGGGCGGGTCAGCAGGGGGTAAAGCGGGATCGCTAACACGACGGGTAATGCTTGCCACCAGACATCAATATTGGCTAACCACAGAAATGGTGGGATCAAAAGAGCCAGCTTAAAGATGTTCACAGCCAATTTGGGCCAACCTTTCACATCCATATAGGCAAGGGAAAATATAGCGAGACGATCTGTGGGTCGAAAATCGCGTAATAGCGGATGCTTTGCCAAAGTAAAATGTATTGTCATAACTGCTCCTGTGAACCGCAACGCATTATGACAGAGCGCAGAGTTAGTATGAAGCTTAGCCGCTGTTATCAGCAGCTAGCTCCTTTATAAGTAGCGCGCTTCACCACTGATCTCAGTAGCAGCTCCCTTGTCAGTAATAGCGCTTAGTCGTCAATCTCTGCTGTTAGCTCCCTCGTTCGTAATAGCGCTTAGTCGCTAATCTCTGCTGTTAGCTCCCTCGTTAGTAGTAGCGCTTAGTCGTTAATCTCTGTTGTTATCTTCCTCGTCAGTAGTAGCGCATAGTCGTTAATCTCTGTTGTTAGCACCCTCTCCAAGGGGAGAGGGCTGGGGTGAGGGGGATTTGAAACGAGAGTCAGCAATATTGGTAACGCAAATACGTTCAGGTTGGCGCTTGTTGATGCTGCCGCATTAAAAAGAAAAAGTCCCCTCATCTCATTCTTCTCCCCGAGGGAGAAGAGGCTAAAGGCAACGACTAGCGTGGTTTGCTGCCTATTTAAGAGGACTTTGCTCTCTTATGTCATTTGTTCAGCAAGGCGATAAGCTTTGCTCCCTCTCCAAGGGGAGAGGGCTGGGGTGAGGGGTATTTGAAACGAGAGTCAGCAATATTGGTAACGCAAATATGTTCAGGTTGGCGCTTGCTGATGCTGCCGCATTAAAAAGCAAAAGTCCCCTCACCTCAATCTTCTCCCCCAACGGAGAAGAGGTCAAACAGGGTATATTAGAAAGCAAAAAGCCCCGCACTGTGCGGGGCTTCGATAGCAATCGTAAATCGCTCTATTGGAGATTAACGCTTGGTTTCAGGCATCGCTTCGTGTGTACCTGTCACTTGCATCTCTTCTTCCAACGCTTCATCTTCTGTGGTTGGATGAGAGTCTTCTGCACCATGCATCCAATCAATCAGCTTGTCTGAAATCAGGTACAAAATAGCCGCTGACACGACACCGGTGATCACCAAGCCGATGAAGATAGACAAAGACTTGTCGATCATCGCAGCTTCTTTTAGACCATCAACACACTCGGTCAACTTAACGGCGTCGGTGATGCCTTGAGCGGTACACTGACTGCTAAATGCTTCTCCATCGCCGTGTACACCAATCAAGGAGCCCACAAAGCCAGCAACATAGTTAGCCAAGCCGGTAAAGAAGAACCATAGACCCATAAATAGACTGGCCAGTTTCACAGGGGCTAGTTTGGTTACCATGGATAGTCCTACCGGGCTAAGGCAAAGCTCACCCAGTGTATGGAATAGGTAAGCACCGACTAACCACCACAGGCTTGCTTTGGCGTCGCCACCGGCGATCTGCATAGATGCAGCAACCATGAACAGGAAGCCAAGACCTAACAGAAATAAACCGAGTGCAAATTTGGCTGGCGAGCTAGGCTCTTTATCACCTAGCTTAATCCACAGGCTGGCAAAAATAGGAGCAAACAACACAATAAAGAAGGCGTTGATCGACTGGAACCATGCCGTAGGCACTTCAAATGAACCTACCATACGGTCGGTAAACTTGTCTGCGTAGATATTCATCAGGCCGCCAGCTTGTTCAAAACCAGCCCAGAATACGATAGTAAATAAGCCCAATACGAAAATTACCTTGATGCGGTCACGCTCAACTTTTGACAGAGGACCTGTCTGACCTTCATCTTTGGATGCTTGGTTTGCTTTTAGTTTCGCTACCGGCACCGTGCCAATGTCACCCAGCAATTTACGGGCAAAAATGCCCTGAATAACCAGAGACAGCAGCATACCGAAACCCGCAGCAGCAAAGCCTGCCTGGTAGTTGTTTACGAAGATCTCTTTGCCGTTAACGATTTCGGTATAACCGAACGACTGATAAGCGCTGGCAACCAAGATACCGGAAAGGAAAGCACCGATATTGATACCCATATAGAAGATAGTGAATGCACCGTCACGGCGATGGTCGCCATCTTCATACAGATCACCAACCATGGTTGAAATGTTCGGCTTGAACATACCGTTACCACAGATAAGCAGGGCTAAGCCTGCATAGAAAACCGTGTTTTCCTGACCTACAAACCAGCCGTGTGGCATGGCAAGAGTGAACTGGCCCATGGCCATTAAAAAGCCACCGATGAGGATCGACTTGCGTTGACCTAAGTGGTTATCAGCCAACCATCCGCCAATCAGGGGGGTCAGGTACACCAACATAGTGAAGGTACCGTAAAGGCTGATGGCGTCTTGTTCGGTCCAGCCCAGACCATTACCGCCTTGACCGCTGACCTTATCAACTAGATAGAGTACGAGAATGGCGCGCATTGCATAGTAACTGAAGCGTTCCCATAGTTCGGTACCGAACAATAGGAAAAGCCCCTTAGGATGCCCAAGTAGGGTTCCCTGAGAAGGTGTGTTGCTCATGTTTTTTCACCCTGGAGGAGTAATATTTAGAATTATTTATATAGTTATTGTTTGAAAAATCGCTGCAACCTTACCTAGAAAGGGGGGATAAAATCAATCAAGCGCGTCAAGTAAGCGTATTTTTGCGAAGCCCGTAGTGTCAACTCAATGATTTAGCGCTAGAGCGAGCCTGTCACATAGCCGTGTAGCTTGTTTTTTATACGAGTGTTTGGCGCCAGAGTTGTTGAAATACCGCCACTATATAGTAGCAACAGCAAAAGTCCCCTCATCTCAATCTTCTCCCCAAGGGAGAAGAGGTAAACAGACAAGGCAACAACGAACTAATTTTGCCTAACTCCTGGTGGAGACTACCCCATTGTTTAATTCATTCAGCGACATGATAAGCTTTTGCTCCCTCTCCAAGGGGAGAGATACCATCTTGCTCGTCATGCCTCAAGCAGTGATTTTCACGCTGTTTGAGGCTGATACTCGCTCTGGTGCTTAAGCACGCCGAAGCAAATATGAGTCAGCTTGCGCATTGCCGC
>NZ_SHLY01000008.1:0-183420 GCF_004284785.1 Corallincola spongiicola | reverse complement strand
TCAGCCCCGCTGTCAACCCAGTAAAAACATCTTTTTTACCAAGTGACCAGAAGAAAGATAAAAACTTAAACCGTTCGTTTCTTCCCGCTGCCTCGCCCTGAGCGAGTGAGGCGGCATTATAGGGAGATTAATCCTGCCGTCAACGCTTTTTATGAAAGATTTTAGATATATTTAAAAACGCTCAATCCTTGTCCTATATGGGTTGACCACAAGTTGGCTGCTTATTATACGAGTTGATCTGCATAGTCACTATCTATGCAGGTTAAGTGCGTAGTTTCCGGCTTATTCGCCTCCTTTATGCAGATCGGTCATACTCTCAGGGCTCTCATTGTTAGGATCGCAATATGTTAAGACCTTATAAGGAAGAATTGCCCCATTTATCCGCCACGGCTTATGTTGATGAACACGCAGTGGTGATTGGTGCTGTCAGTTTGGCGGCAGATGTCAGTGTGTGGCCTATGGTCGTGATACGCGGCGATGTGAATCGAATAGAGATCGGGGCTCGCAGTAACATTCAGGATGGCAGCATTGTCCACGTTACCCGTGTAAGTAGTGAAAACCCGCAAGGCTACCCGACGCTGATAGGTGAAGATGTCACCATTGGCCATCAGGTCATGCTGCATGGTTGCGTTATCGGTGATCGGGTTTTGGTGGGAATGAGTGCGGTGGTGATGGACAATGTCACTGTAGAAGATGATGTCATCATCGCAGCAGGTAGCGTAGTCCCCCCTAATAAGACTTTAGTATCGGGTTACCTATATAAAGGTAACCCTGCAAAACAGGCACGACCATTAAGTGAAGCTGAGTTAAGTTTTCTAAAGCGGTCAGCAAATAACTATGTTGTGCTTAAAGATGAATATTTAGAAATGGTTCGCCAAGAAGCAACTTAGGTGGGCAAGCGATCTGCGCCTCTATGTAGAAGATGTTGAGGCGCTTTATCTTGTAGTCGTAAGTTGAGCAGCTATCGCCGCCCCAGATTACGCCGCATTTCCGCCAATACAGACTTGGTGCCCGGCTTAATGCCACGCCAGATAGCAAATGATTCCGCAGCCTGTGCTACCAACATGCCTAAACCATCCAGTACATAACGGCTCCCCTGCGCTTTCGCCCAAGCAACAAATGCAGTGTCTGCTTCGCTATACGCCATATCGTAGCAAACAGTATCAGTGGCAATAAGCTGTTCCGATATCGGCGGCACATCACCACTTAAACTCGCTGACGTGGAGTTGATGATGAGATCAAACGGCGTATCGCCAAGTTCGGCAAAACCAGATGCACTGACGGGCCCAAACTCAGCAGCCAGTGACGCTAACGCCTGTGCTTTCGCTTCGGTACGATTTGCAATCCTCAATTCTGCGGGCTTTTGTTCAAGCAGGGGTAACAACGCTCCTCGAGCTGCACCACCTGCACCTAAGAGCAATATCCGCTTGTCCGCTAATGAGATGCCATGTAGCAGCAGGTCTTGCACCAAGCCTTCGCCGTCGGTGTTGTCACCAATAACGCCACCATCATCAAGACGCTTGAGGGTATTAACTGCGCCAGCGATTTTCGCTCTCGGCGTTAATTGCGTCGCATAAACGTAAGCTTGCTCTTTAAATGGCACCGTCACGTTACAACCTTTGCCACCTTGGCTGAAAAACGCCTGCACCGCTGACTCGAAACCATCGACAGGTGCCAGTATCGCTTGATAGCTGATATCCTGCGCCGTTTGGCGGGCAAAGAAGGTGTGGATCATTGGCGACTTGCTGTGGCCAATGGGATTACCAAACACTGCGTACTGGTCCATAGGAAAATTCTTATTCGGAAGCAATGAGATGATTAGAAAGCTTTTTCGCATTGGAGACAAGTCATCATCAACACGGACTCATCCCACGCCGGAGCAATCGCCTTACCAGCTGATGGGCGGTGAAATTGCCGTAAAGCGACTAGCTAACCGCTTCTACGACATCATGGAAACCGCACCAGAAGCTGCGGAATTACTGGCAATTCATCCGATGCCACTGGATAGCATCCGTGAACGTTTCTTTGAGTTTCTCAGTGGCTGGCTCGGTGGGCCAGGTCTATTCGAAGAGAAATATGGCCACCCGCGGCTACGTGCACGCCACCTGCCCTTCAAAATCGATAAGCAGATGCGAGACCAGTGGATGTTCTGCATGGGCAAAGCGCTGGACATAGAGATTGATACGCCCCTATTACGCGAGCAATTACGCCTATCGTTCGCCAGTCTGGCTGATCATATGCGAAATCAGCCAGAGGTTTGATCCAGTAGAGCCACGACCTGCTGCAATGCTTCCAACTGCTGATTTTGACAATGATAAACACCGTGTACACGCCGCGTGATCACCGGGGCGTCTACAACAGCAAAGAGTTCTTTCTGTTGCAGATAACTTTCCACCATCAGCTTTGGCAGGTAAACAGCGCCACCAGACTGCAACATAAACTCTAAGGCGATCCTTGCTGACGGCGTATGCAATATGGCCGCGCCAGCATGGGGAAGCTCCTGGGCGTGACGAATGCTAAACGCCGTGCCCCAGTCCACCCGCAGGTATCGACTGGACAAGGCCTCATCCAGCCCCTGCCCCTCGATGCTGCTCACCATAATTAAATCAAGATCAAACAAGGAGTGTTGCACTGTCTCTTCATTGGCTGGGGGATCAAACATCATGAGTAAGTCGATAGTTCGGGCCTGCAGTAACTTCATGCCCTGTGCTGGCGCACAGATCTCAGCCCGCAACCCCACCCCCGGCATACTGATACCAATGTTCGCCAACGAGGTTTGTAAACTAGCATCCCAAATATTGGCTGGCGCAGCGATAGCCAGTTGCGACATCTGACGACTATCTAAAGCGACCTCCTGCTGCGCCCGTTTCCATGCCAACAACATGGCATCCGCATGTCCAACTAAGCGTTCACCGGCACCGGTGAGTTGAATATTATTCCGATGTCGGGTGAACAGTGTTGCCCCCATTAACGTCTCTAACTGTCTGATCCGAAAGCTCACGGCAGAAGGTGTAAGAAAAAGATTCTCCGCTGCCTGACCAAAATGGCGCGTACGCTGCACCTCCAAAAATGTTTTTAGCAACTCGGTATCCAACGTTATCTCCGAAATTTTTTCACGTGGCGTTAAAATTTTTTTGTTTTACGATCCAAAGGTCTATTGCTATTACTTCGCAAAACCAGATTCGTTCACCCGCTTGGTGAAACACCAAGTGACTTAGGGCAAGAAAACCAACTGAGTTGAAATAAGATGGCGACTAACAGTTTTGTAGCAGAGAAGCGCTTTTTTGACGACAAAAATTATCCACGAGGGTTCAGCCGTAGTGGCGACTTCACCAAGCAGGAAGCGGCCCTACTAGAGAGTCAGGGGCGCACGTATCAAGCTTTATATGAAGGCACCCGCGCTCCCGCTACGGCAGAGGAGCAAGCTTTTGTCGATACATTCCAAACCGAGCAAACAGCCACCACTCCGGAAACCAAGATCTGGGAGAAGTACCTAAAACGCACGCAAAAGCGCCGTGTGTTTACACTGTTCGGCTCTTCCAAACAGAGCTCCGATGAAAGTGATGACGATAGTCCCAACGATGATATTGACGTTGATGACTTAGACGATGCGGTTGGGGCAAAAGATTGAATGAAAAAAGGCAACGGTTCGTTGCCTTTTTACTGTTATCAGCCTAGCCAATTCTGCGGTTTAAGGTAGCGCTCATAAAGTAATTGCTCCGGTGAGCCTTCAGCGGGCTGCCAGTTATATTCCCAAGCCACCAACGGCGGCATCGACATCAGAATAGACTCCGTACGTCCGCCAGTTTGCAAACCAAACAGCGTGCCACGGTCATACACCAGGTTAAACTCAACATAACGACCACGACGATAGAGCTGAAATTGTCGCTGCGATTCATTAAAGGGGGTCTGCCAACGCTTTTCCACGATAGGTAGATAAGCCCGCAGAAAGCCATCACCCACCGCCTGCATAAAAGCAAAACTTTGGGCAAAGCCAGGGCTGTTCAGATCATCAAAAAACAAACCGCCGACACCACGGGTTTCACCCCGATGCTTGAGGTAAAAGTAGTCATCACACCACTGTTTGTACTTCGGATAGCACTCATCACCAAACGGTTGGCAAAGATCTGACGCTGTTTGGTGCCAGTGCAACACATCCTCTTCAAACGGGTAAAAAGGCGTTAAATCAAAACCGCCACCAAACCACCAGACCGGTGCCTCCCCCTCTTTTTCAGCTATGAAGAATCGGACATTGGCATGGGAAGTCGGCACGAAGGGGTTGTTGGGATGAATGACGAGAGAAACACCCAGCGCCTCAAAACTTCGCCCAGCTAATTCTGGACGGTGGGCAGTGGCCGAAGCAGGCATCTCATGCCCCGTGACATGGCTAAAATTGACACCCGCCTGCTCAAACACCCGGCCACCTTTCAACACCCGACTTCTACCACCGCCACCCAAGTGGTCTTTTGCAGGATCTCGCTGCCAGGCATCTTCTGCAAAGCTTGCAACGCCATCAATCGCCGCTAAACCATCACAAATGGCATCTTGTAGGGCGAGCAAATAAGCTTTTACCGCGTATTTATCTACATCTTGCACACCTGATTCCTTCTATCAGCTAGAACGTAGGATCTGTCCTGTAAGACCATTACGGATCTCGGAGGGCGCAGCATTGCCGCCAACCGCTTTATCAATAACCACAGCCACATCCAGCAACACCTCCGGTGCCAAAGCTGATGCAGTTCGAGCGGGTTCTTGGCCAGCCAGGTTGGCACTGGTAGAAACAATCGCCCCGCCAAATTCGACACATAAAGCGGTCACCACTGGATGCGCCGACACTCGTACCGCCACACTATCAAATAGCCCAGAAACCAATGCCGGACAACTTGATGATTTTGGCAAAGTCCAGGTAACAGGGCCAGGCCAACAGGCAAACACCTCCGCACGACGCTCAGGGGTAAGTGCCGTATCATCAATATATGGCAAGAGCTGGCTGTAGTCGGCGGCAATGAGGATCAAACCTTTTTCCGCTGGTCGCTGCTTTAACGCTAACAACTTTGTTAGCGCTTGTTCATTGTTAGGATCACAACCCAGGCCAAACACAGCCTCAGTTGGATAGGCGATAAGCTCACCCTGCTTTAACGCTTCGACGGCATCAACAAACATCTATTAAGGTATCATCTTAAGGCGATTAATCACTGGCGTCGTTTATAGCACAGCACACAGCAAAGAGGCCAACCGGCACAGCTAGAGAGCATTCTCGATGACTCAATTCAACTTGTTGACGGAAACGGCTATAATTCGGCTTCTTATAGCGCTCTGACAGTCAAACAGCAGGAGAGGCAATGCAAGTAGGTATTATTATGGGGTCCAAATCAGATTGGCCCACCATGAAGCACGCAGCAGATATGCTGGATCATTTTGGCATTCAATATGAAACCAAAGTGGTCTCAGCCCATCGCACGCCTCACCTACTGGCTGAGTATGCAGGATCTGCACAAGCCAGAGGATTGAAAGTGATCATCGGTGGTGCAGGCGGTGCAGCTCACCTGCCAGGAATGACAGCAGCCTTCACCAGTCTGCCCGTTCTAGGTGTGCCAGTGCAGTCGCGCATGCTAAAAGGTATCGACTCACTGCTCTCTATTGTGCAGATGCCCAAAGGGGTCGCGGTTGGCACCTTAGCCATAGGTGATGCCGGCGCAGCAAATGCAGGCCTTTTGGCAGCGCAGATCATTGGCGCATTTGATCCCGCAATCATGGCAAAAGTGGATGAGTTCCGCCAAAGCCAAACCGATACTGTTCTTAGCCAACCGGATCCTTCCCAGGAGTAAGCATGCAGGTACTGGTATTGGGTGCGGGCCAGTTGGCTCGCATGATGTCCCTCGCTGGCGCACCGTTAGGCTTGAAGGTAAAAGCGTACGATGTACGCAGCCATACAGTGGTTCACCCATTGACGCTGGAGAATTATCAGCAGGATCTGGCCGCCGGCTTGATCGACTGCGACGTGGTCACTGCGGAGTTCGAACATATTCCGCAAGATATCCTCAGTCAATGCCAAGCCAGTGGCAAATTCCTGCCTGGCGCGGAAGCGATCCGCATAGGAGGTGACCGTCGCTTGGAGAAGCAACTTCTCGATAGTGCTGATGTCCCCAATGCCAAATTTCAGGTTGTCAGCACAGAGGCTGACCTGCATCAAGCGATTGCCTCTATCGGTCTGCCACTGGTACTGAAAAGCGCCCTAGAAGGTTATGACGGCAAAGGTCAGTGGCGACTAAAAACCACAGCGGACGCCGCTCAGGTATGGGCTGAAATTTCATCTTTTCTCCAAGAAAGCAGTGCTAATCAGGCGATAGTCGCCGAAGCGTGGATCCCATTTGACCGCGAAGTGTCAGTCATTGGTGCGCGCGGCAAAGATGGTTCGGTGAAGGTCTACCCTCTTACCCAAAATCATCATGAGAATGGCATCTTGAGCCTGTCTGTTGCCCTTACCGACGCAGAACAATTGCAGCAGCAAGCCACCCATGCATTTGAGAAGCTTACGAAGACACTGGATTATGTTGGTGTGCTGGCGATAGAGTTTTTTGATGTCGACGGCGAGTTGCTGGTCAACGAAATAGCACCCAGAGTGCATAATTCAGGACATTGGACCCAGCAAGGCGCTGATGTATGCCAGTTTGAAAACCATTTGCGCGCAGTCTGCGGCTTAGCCATTGGCAACACTCAATTAGTATCAGCGGCAGCCATGGTCAACGTGATCGGTACAGATAATATCCCCAACAGCATCCATCAGCTCGATGGAGTCCACCTGCACTGGTATGACAAAGATAAGCGTGCCGGACGCAAAATGGGTCACATCAATGTCTGCGCTGAAGATAAAGCTGAGTTGAAAAAGCGTTTAGCGGCACTGCTCAAGCAGCTTGATGAAGCAGACTTCCCCGGTTTGCACCAAGCGGCACAAGCGCTAGTGTAGATATCAATCGGGGCGGGTCTGCTTTTTTCCGCACCGCTTATTCGCACACTGAAGCTGGTCACCGGAGGCCAGCTTTCTTTCCAGCAACAAACCAAAACCACAAAATTCACAGTTGCCCAAATGAGGTGGATGATTCACCGCGAACTGGCACTTAGGATAAGCATTGCAAGCATAGAATGTTTTGCCATAGCGATTGGTTCGCTGAGTCAGCTCGCCAGATTGGCATTTAGGGCACTTAAAACCGGTATCATCAGAGGTTTCTAACTGAGTGTGATAGTGGCATTCAGGGTAACCGGTACAGCCGATAAAAAATCCATAACGCCCCTGTTTCAGCGCCAATGGTTTCTCGCAATCGGGACACGGCAACTCCAATTCGCGCTCAATACGATGCTCTTGCGCATGGGTAGGACGGCTGAAGTGACACTCAGGGTAATTGCTACACCCCCAAAAAGGTCCGGAACCACTGCCCCGTAAAACCAAAGAAGCCCCGCATTCGGGGCACTTTTCCTGAGATTTTTCGATAGCGCGCTGCGACGCATCGAACAGCGTCGAATCAATTTTCACCATGACAGGCCTCGCTTTCTTTTAATGGAGAAAGCCTTCGTTGACCTCAAACACCAAATCTTCCATCTGAGAGTAAGCACCTTCGCGACCTGGCACGTTGAAAAGCACCATCAGGATCACCCATTTCAGGTCTTCCAGTTCGATACTTTCCATATCGAGTTCCATCACTCGATCAACGACCATTTCCCGCGTTTCCATATCCAATACCTGGATATTCTCTAAAAACATCAGGAAACCGCGACATTCAGCATCAAGCTGCTGCGCTTCTTCGGCTGTATACACTCTGGTTGAGACAGCATCGCTACGCACTAAGTAGGGATGTCTGTCACTGTCTTGCAACTCGGCAAGCCCCTCTAACCAGCCTAAAGCTTTTGAAATTTCATCACGCCTAAAGCCTGCGCGGGTCAACTCTGAGGTTAATTCCTCATGATCGACCATCACCTCTACATCACTGTGGATGTAATTTTCAAAAAGGTACATGAGGATATCAAACATAATCGGTCCTCCTCACTCGCTGGTAACCACCTGGTACGACAGCTACTTCACCTTCGATCTCTAACATGGTCAGCTGCTGCATCACCGCTTCAATACTGCGGCCGCTGCGACTGACAATCAGATCTAAAGGAGTAGCCACATCTCCTACACTATCCAACAAACTGCCACTTGGCAATTTTGATTGCAGAGGTTTTTCTATCGCTATCACATGCGATGTCATCACCTCCTCTAATATATCGACCGGAGAAGTAACTAATTTAGCTCCCAACTTAATTAATTGATGACAACCTGCCGCTTCGGGGTCTGACATTGCCCCCGGAACAGCAAATACCTCCCGGCCTTGCTCCGCTGCTAACCTGGCGGTGATCAAGGAGCCGCTCTTTAATCCTGCAGCAATCACCAAGGTGCCCAAAGAGAGGCCACTGACAATACGATTACGTTTGGGAAAGTGTTGCTTTAAAGGCGGCGTGCCCGGCACAAATTCGCTAACCAACGCACCGCCTTGATCAACGATTTGGTAAGCCAAATCACGATGACCCGCAGGATAGATCCGATCAGGGCCGGTGGCCATCACCGCAATTGTCTTACCTTTGTTTTGTAAAGCAGTGCGATGAGCAGTGCCATCAACCCCACGCGCCAATCCACTGGTAATACACATGCCCGCCGCAGCGATCGGGGCAACTAACGTCCGCGTATTCTCCAAATGGTTGGGCAAGGCCGCGCGGCTACCCACCACAGCCAGCTGCGGTTGCGCAAGTAACGTCACATCACCACAAACGAAAAGTAACGGCGGTGGATCGGGTAACTCGTTGAGTAACGGTGGATAAGCGTCGCACGACCGAGAGACTATATGACATAGTTCCTGCTGAGCCCACAGCAAACAGTTGTCAATTAACCGCCAATCAGGTGAACTCAATGCCGTTATTTGCGGCTGGGTTAAGGGGAGTTGGGCAGGAGCAATGCTAAAGACTTGCTCAATGCTGTATTTAGAAAGCAATTTGGCGGCACTACGGCCGCCAAATCTTGGAAGTTGTGACAACACCAACCAACGTTCAATATTGCAACTTGGTTGGCGCATACTCACGAGATCTCGTTATGGGTTGGTTACAATATCCAACTGCTTCACAGGCTTGTCCGTGCGCATAATCAAGCCATAACTGACCTTCTCATACACTCGAAACACTAGCAGCTCTCCGACGCGCTCATCGGGTAATTGAACGATCACCTCTTCATCACCAAATTCAATTGCCATTTTTTCAAGCGCATTAGCGTCGTCTTCATACTGGGGGCGTTCAGGCGGCTCATCGTACATCACGGCGCCAGGCTGCATGATCGCTAATACATGACCGGCTTCGATATTGTGATTTGCACCAATGCTCATCGCAACCACATCAAACTTACCCACGTACTTGGAGTAGTTGGCAGTATGGATGATATGACCTTTCACTAAGCGGTTAGGCTCATGGGGTTCAAAGAACGCCGGTAACACTTCACGCTCAAGTACTGGGATCAACTTATCGCCATTACGCACTTCATACTTGCTTTCAACAATCTCAAGCTTAGTGAAGTTACCTGCCGGCATAGATTTCGCAATCGCCACCAACTTGGCTTCATAACCCAGCAACTCTTCCGTTTCCGGATGCATCAGGGCTTCACCTGGTCGATAAATACCGAACAGCTGTCCCTGCGGCGCATCAACGCCCTTCGCATACATGGTCTGTGGATAGCTAGAGCGCGTAGTGCCGTCGTTTGTTCCCAAAACATAGGGTAGGCTAGCGATCTCTTCCTCCGACAATACCTGCTCATAAATCAGGAACGGACGGATCTCTTTAAGTGGGATCGTTGGGATCGGTGCTTTCGGTTCACTGGTACGAACCTTAGGCCCCAATTTCACAATCCGGGTTGAAGAGGGTTTGGATTTGACGAGCTTAGGTTGCTCATTAATCCAGACCAGCTGCAACTCATCACCAGGGTAGATCAGGTGAGGGTTATCAATTTGCGGATTCGCCTGCCATAGCTTAGGCCAAAGCCATGGCGTTTTCAGGAACATAGAAGATATATCCCAAAGCGTATCGCCCTTCTGCACGATATAGGTTTCAGGATAGTCGGGGTTCAATTCGATTTCGGTAGCATAAGCTGCCGTTATCACTAGAGTAAGTCCCGCAACCAAGGCAAGCAGTCTTGTTCTCACGCGGAAACCTTCCTTGTTGTTATTTGTCTTCATAATAAGACCATGCTGTTTTTCCCAGCCATGACTGGCTAGAATGTCGGCATGGCAACCACTGTTCTATTAATAGTCCAAAAAAGAAGAGTCCAAATACCATGGCGGTTTTAGAAGTCCTTCATTTTCCTGACGAACGTCTTCGCACCGTAGCGTCACCGGTGCCGGAGGTCAACGACGAAGTTCGCAAAATTGTCGATGACATGTTCGAAACTATGCGAGACGAAAACGGCGTCGGCCTCGCAGCGACACAGGTTAACATCCATAAGCAGATCGTTGTAATGGATGTGTCCGAAAAAAGTGATACACCCCGCGTATTTATCAATCCGGTGATCATTGCCCGCGACGGTATCCAATGCAATGAGGAAGGCTGCCTATCAGTACCAGGCACCTATGCATCGGTCGAGCGCGCAGAAAAAGTCACCGTAGAAGCGTTAGATCGTAACGGCGAAAAATACCAGTTAGAGGCAGAAGGTTTGCTGGCTATCTGTATTCAGCATGAGTTAGATCACCTGCAAGGGAAGCTGTTTGTTGATTATCTGTCGCCCCTAAAGCGGCAGCGAATTAAGAAAAAGCTAGAAAAAGAAGCCAAGCTAGCTGCGCGTTCAGCGTCATAAACAGAGGTCATTGTGTCACGCCCATTAAATATCGTTTTTGCCGGTACCCCTGACTTTGCCGCTCGCCACTTAGCGCGGCTTATCAGCAGTGAGCATCGAGTGGTGGCAGCCTACACTCAGCCAGACCGCCCAGCCGGACGTGGCAAAAAGCTACAAGCTAGCGCCGTCAAGCAGTTAGCGGAAAGCCACCAGATTCCGCTATTTCAACCTAGCAACTTCAAGCAAGCAGAGGATGTTGAACAGCTTAAGGCGCTTAATGCCGATATCATGGTGGTCGTCGCTTACGGTTTACTTCTGCCCAGCTCAGTACTCGACACGCCGAAATTGGGGTGCATTAACGTGCATGGTTCCTTGTTGCCGAAATGGCGTGGCGCGGCGCCGATCCAACGCGCAATCTGGGCTGGAGATCAACAAACCGGTATTACCATTATGCAGATGGATATCGGCTTGGATACGGGTGATATGCTGCATAAAGTGGTTTGCGATATTACCCCCAAGACCACCAGTGCCAGCCTATATGAAACCCTCGCAGAACTAGGTCCAGACGCTTTATTGCAAACACTTGAACGGGTAGCTGATGGCGACATCACCCCAGAGGCGCAAGATGATGCAAGCGCCAGTTACGCAAAAAAGCTCAACAAAGCCGAAGCCAAAATCGACTGGCGACTCCCAGCCTCAGTCATCGATCAGCGCCGTCGCGCATTTACGCCCTGGCCAGGCAGCCAGTTTCATGTGGCTGACGCCATCGTCAAAGTGCATGATATGGAAGTGATCGACAGTGCAACGAATGCCGTTGCCGGCACTATCCTCAGCGCCGACGGTGAAGGGATCATAGTGGCCACCGGGCAGGGACAGATAAAGTTAACCCAGCTGCAGTTACCGGGCAAAAAAGCTCTACCGGCTGCAGATATCCTCAATGCTCGCAAGGCTTGGTTCGAGCCAGGCACCATATTGAGTTCCGATGACAACAGCTAATCCCAATATCCGTGCACTGGCTGCACAAGTCTTATTCCAAGTCGTTGATAAAGGGCAAAGCCTGACGCAGGCGCTGCCACCGCAACAAAGTCGATTACAAGATGGCCGCGACAAAGCTCTGCTACAACAGCTTTGCTACGGCGTTTTGCGGCAGCTACCAACGCTGGAGTTTTTTCTAAATCAACTGCTGGAGAAAAAGCTCACCGGCAAGCTGCGAACCGTTCATTTTCTGTTGATGGTTGGAGTTTACCAACTCATCGCCAGTCGCATTCCTGCGCACGCTGCCGTTGCCGAGACCGTCGCTGCGGCAGTCAAACTGAAGCAGCCTAGGCTAAAAGGATTAGTCAACGCTATTCTGCGTAATTTTCAGCGTCAGCAACAAGCGCTCGAAACTGCGTTAGCCAGCAATGAGACAGCCGATGCGATAAAACACGACCATCCTGGATGGTTACTGAATAGGCTGAAACGAGCTTATCCAGACCAATGGCAGCAGATCGCAAGAGCCAATAATCAAGCCGCGCCGATGTGGCTACGCCCCAATCAAGCTAAAGTGGCGCCACAGGCCTACCAGCAGCTGTTACTTGACGCTGAGATCCCCTGTCAACCAGCGCAACCCCATGGTGCCATCTGCCTAGATAGCGCTGTCGATGTACAAAAACTTCCAGGCTTTAGTGATGGCCTAGTTTCCGTGCAGGACGGTGCACCGCAGTTTGCCGCATCATTGATGGCTGGCCAAGCGGGAGAACAGATACTAGATGCCTGCGCTGCACCGGGCGGAAAAACCGCCCACATCGCTGAAATGGTGCCGGATCTCAAACAACTGGTTGCCGTAGATATTGAAGAAAGCCGTTTAAAACGAGTGCATGAAAACCTTGCCCGTCTCAGTCTAAATGCCACGGTTATTTGTGGTGATGCCGCTAACCCCGATGCATGGTGGAGTGGTGACCAATTTGACCGCATCCTACTTGATGCGCCCTGCTCTGCCACTGGCGTCATCCGCAGACACCCGGATATCAAATGGCTGCGCCGCAACGACGACATCGCCAAGTTAGCTACACTGCAAGCTGAGATCCTTAGCGCAATGTGGAAACTCCTCAAGCCCGGTGGCACGCTACTTTACGCCACCTGCTCCATCTTGCCAGAAGAGAACAGCGAACAGGTTAAACGCTTTTTGCACACCCAAGCAGACGCTGAACTGCTCAACATCAATGATCGAGACAACGTAGACACGCCCGGTTGGCAGATCCTGCCCGGCGAACAGCAGATGGATGGCTTCTATTACGCACTTCTGCGTAAGCAACTGAACTAAACAGCGAAAAAGTGCGGGATAAGGTCAAGCTTATCCTCGCATAAGCCTCTATAATCTCTGCAAAACATGACTAAATTTTACGTCAATGAAGATTATTATTCTGGGTGCAGGGCAAGTAGGGGCCACGCTGGCTGAAAATCTGGTCAGCGAGCGTAACGAGATCACTGTCGTTGATAGAGATGGCGAACGCCTGCGCGAACTCAAGGACAAGCTCGATCTGCAGGTCATTGCCGGTCATGCCCCTCACCCCGATATCATGCGCAATGCGGGCGCTGAAGATGCCGATATGTTAATTGCCGTCACGGATAGTGATGAGATTAATATGATCGCCTGTCAGGTTGCTTTCAGTCTGTTTAATACGCCAACCAAAATCGCCCGGATCCGTTCAGACCAGTACCTGCACCACAAAGCGCAGCTGTTTCACAGCCAGGATATTCCGGTCGACCACTTCATCGCCCCAGAGCAGCTCGTTACTCAATATATCAATCGCTTAGTTAACTATCCCGGCGCTCTACAGGTGATGGAGTTTGCTGAGGGACGCGCCTCATTGGTGGCGGTGAAAGCCTACTATGGTGGCTTATTGGTTGGTCGTGCACTGTCAGCTTTGCGCGAGCATATGCCGAATATTGAAACCCGTGTTGCCGCGATTTTCCGCCAAGGGCGCCCGATTAGACCCCAGGGCACCACAATTATCGAAGCGGATGATGAAGTGTTCTTTATCGCCGATAGCCGCCATATCCGCGCGGTGATGTCGGAGATGCAGAAGCTTGAACGCAGTTACAAGAAGATCATGATCGCCGGTGGGGGCAATATCGGTCTGGGTCTGGCCAGAGCGCTAGAAGAGCGCCATCAAGTCAAATTGATTGAACGCAGCCCCAATCGCGCAACTTATCTTGCCAACGAATTGAGTAAAACCACGGTATTTTGCGGTGACGCATCGGATCAAGAGCTGCTTGGCGAAGAACATATTGAACAAACCGATGTCTTCATCGCCGTCACGAATGATGATGAAGCCAACATCATGTCGGCGATGCTCGCCAAGCGAATGGGTGCAGCCAAAGTAATGGTATTGATCCAGCGCGGCGCATACGTAGACCTGGTACAGGGCGGCGAAATCGATATCGCCATCAGCCCGCAAACCGCAACCATCTCGGCATTGTTATCCCATGTGCGGAAAGCAGACATTGTTAACGTCTATTCATTGCGACACGGTGCTGCCGAAGCGATTGAAGCGATTGCTCACGGCGACAAAAACCAGTCGAAAGTAGTGGGTCGCGCCGTGCGCGACATTAAACTACCGCCGGGCACCACCATAGGCGCAGTCGTGCGAGGAGAAGAGGTGTTAATTGCCCATAAGAGCACGGTCATCGAGTCAAACGACCACGTGATTATGTTCCTGGTCGACAAGAAGTATGTCGGTGAAGTAGAGAAGCTGTTCCAACCCAGCCCGTTCTTTTTCTAGAGCCTGCGGTTAGCAAATGTCTACCATAAACTACCGGCTTATCTGTTTGCTGATAGGCCTGTTTCTCTCAAAACTGACCATGTTGATGGTGATCCCATTGGGGCTATCATTCATCGATCATGACGGGCTCACCTTCCATTATGTGCAATCCGCTGGCGTAACCGCAATTTCAGCCATCGCACTGTTAGCTCTGGGACGAGGCACCCGACGCTCACTCAGCCAGTTAACTATGCGGGTACGAGATATGTTTATGCTCACTACCTTGACTTGGTTGGTAATGACCGCGTTTGCAGCACTTCCGCTGATATTTGTACCCCACACCAGTTACACCGACGCTTTCTTTGAAACCATGTCCGGTGTTACCACCACCGGCAGCACCGTGATGTCAGGGCTGGATGCCTTACCCCGCAGCATCCTAATCTGGCGCTCACTGCTGCAATGGCTCGGCGGCATCGGCTTTATTGTCATGGGTGTAGGTATTTTACCGTTTCTCAATGTTGGCGGAATGCGCCTGTTCCAAACCGAATCATCCGATTGGTCAGATAAACCCGTACCGCAAACCCGCCGCTACACGCAACAACTGCTATGGCTTTATATCGGTTTAACCCTGCTGTGTAGTCTCTGCTACTGGTTGACTGGCATGAGCCTGTTTGAAGCCATTTGTCACGCCATGACCACGCTTTCCACCGGCGGTTTTTCTACCTCTGATTCCTCCATGGCTGAGTTTTCCAGCGCCAGCCACTGGGTAGGCAGCGTGTTTATGCTGTTGGGAGGACTGCCCTTTATTCTGTTTATCTTGATGATCCGACGTCGCAGCCTAAAGATTTGGCGGGATGAACAGGTCAGCGGCTACCTCGCACTGATTGCCGTCACCACACTGATCTTAAGCGTCTGGATGTGGCAAGTTGAACCGGTAGATTATATTGATGCCCTGCGCCTCACGCTGTTTAACATCGTTTCAGTGATCACCACGACAGGGTTTGCTTTAGGGGACTACACCCAATGGGGCAGTTTAGCGGTGGTAATGTTCTTCTTTCTAACCTTTGTCGGTGGTTGCTCCGGCTCCACCGCGGGCGGGCTGAAAATATTCCGCTTTCAAGTCGCCTTTAAGGTGATCTACCAACATATGAAACGCCTGGTACACCCTGCCGGCATATTTCCACGTAGATACAACGACAGAGAAATATCAGATGAGATCATCACTTCGATGATCGTACTGATGCACCTGTTTTTTCTCACTTGGGTGCTACTCTCTTTGGCGCTTGCCATGCTGGGGATTGAACCACTCACCGCTCTCACCGGTGCGCTCACCGCGCTCACCAATGTCGGGCCAGGGCTAGGGGATCAGATTGGTCCATCAGGGAACTTTGCTGACCTACCAGATACGGCAAAATGGCTATTGAGTATCGCGATGTTACTGGGGCGGCTTGAGATCACCACTGCGGCAGTTCTTTTACTGCCAACCTTCTGGCGCAAGTAAGTACTAACCAACCATCTCATCTAGTTGACCAGCAAAGCTATCCACTGCCTGCCAGTCGGTGAACTCAACATCCTGACCAGGATCGGTTGGTCCCTTGGTCATTTTCATAATCAAACGAATGATCGCTTTGTCATACCAGCGATACTTAGAGTAAACGCAAGCACCAGCAAATACCCCTTGCACAGTAGGGTGCCAAGGAGATTTAACGGCAAATTTGCGCATATAGGCGTTAGTCTCCGGAGTGTTCTTATCCGCTTTACGCGCAGTCAAATTCACTCCAAAGAAAGCCGATGGTACGCTGGCCAGCGCATGGTGATGACGTTGAATAAACTGATAAAACAGTTGGCTGAAATGACCATAACGGACCGAAGCACCAATCACGATACCATCATAACCGGCAATAGAAAAAGTGGCAGCCAACTCAGGAATGCTCACCAGCTCCACCTCATGCCCACGGGCCTGTAGTCGCTCCGCCAAACGGTTAGTGATCTTAAACGTTTGTCCTTCACGACTGTGAAACGCCATCAAATAACGCGCCATGAATAATCCTTAAATAGCCAAATTGAATTAGTTACGCCAGAACGCCGGAGTAAAGATCACCAACAGGGTAAAGATCTCAAGACGCCCAAACAACATGGCTATAATCAACACCCACTTGCTGCTATCAGGGATCTCACCATAATGAGATGCCACCTCGCCTAAACCTGGCCCCAGGTTATTCAGACAAGCTGCCACCGCAGAAAATGCGGTGAGGTCATCCATTCCAGTAGCGATCAAAAGCAGCATGCAGAAGATAAATACCAAGGTATAAGCAGAAAAGAAGCCCCAAATCGCTTCAATTACCCGCTCGGAGAGCGGGCGCGAGCCCAGTTTAATACTGATAATCGCTTTCGGGTGTACCAGTCGCTTTAGTTCTCGCATTCCCTGCAGGTGCAGGATCAGCACTCTAACCACCTTCATCCCTCCCCCCGTCGAACCTGCACAACCACCGATAAACGACGCAAATATCAGCAGGATAGGCAGAAAGATCGGCCAATCATGAAAGCCCGTGGTAGCAAAACCAGCAGTGGTGCCCATGGAAACCGCTTGGAATAACGCATGATCCAAAGCCGAATTAGGATTTTCATAAACCTTGCCATGCACCAAGACAAAAAAGCACACCGCCACAATCACTAACTGGAAAAACAGAAAGCCTTTAAACTCAGGATCAGAGAGGTAGTGATAGATAGATTTGGCACGCCACGCCGTGTAATGCAGCGCAAAGTTGGCACCAGAGATAAGCAGAAAAACCACACAAATCAGGTTGATCAGACTGGAATCAAAATGCCCGATGCTGGCGTCATAGGTGGAAAAGCCACCAATAGCGATAGTGGAAAAGCTGTGGCAGATAGCGTCAAACAGGTTCATACCCGCGGCCCAATAGGCTGCAGCACAGGCTAACGTCAAGGAGACATAGATATACCAGAGATGTTTTGCGGTATCGGCGATCCGAGGCGTCATTTTAGAGTCTTTCACCGGCCCAGGCGCTTCAGCACGATAAAGCTGCATACCGCCCACACCAAGGATAGGTAGGATGGCGACGGCCAGCACAATGATCCCCATACCACCTAGCCATTGCAGCTGCTGACGATAGAACAGCACAGCTTTAGGCAAGGTTTCAAGATTGGTCAGAATGGTCGCGCCAGTCGTCGTTAACCCAGAAAATGATTCAAAAAACGCATCGGTATGACTGATCGACGGCGTTTCCGTCAACATCAGTGGCACAGCCCCCACACTGCCTAGCACAGTCCAAAACAGCACCACAATAAGGAAGCCTTCCCGCGCTTTTAGCTCAGCACGAGAATATCGATTTGGAAACCACAGCATAAAACCAATAAACAGGTTAAACAGGAAGGCCAGGAAGAACGGTAAGCCGCCGCCATCTTTAAAAATTAAAGAGACGAGGATCGGTGGCACCATGGTGACACTGAAAAGGCTAATCAACAGCCCGACGATGCGGATAATGGCACGATATTGCATCTACGAGCGCTCAGCCTCCATTGCGTATTGTGGCGAATCAAGCATCTGTTACGGATCTGTTTTTCTTCGAATATGGCGCCAGTGTAGGGCGAAGCAGAGATTATGCAATCTACTGCTTCACAACACAGCGGATTTGTCCGCCAGAGATATTGGTCAATTGCATTTGCAGCCCAGCGCTATGACGCTCAGGCACCGACACAGTAAACAACACATCATCGGCAAAAACTGAATCCAACAACTCAGCCTCAAACTGCTGTAGCAGCTGCTCAACACGCCCCGTTAAATCGTAACTTAACCGCAGCAACAATTGCTGTTCCGGTTCAACCGCCAACCACTGCCCCTGCTGCATTGCCAATTGCGCGGTACCACCATACGCACGTACCAAGCCACCTGTTCCCAGCTTGATACCACCGGAGTAGCGCACCACGGCGATACAGATCTGACCAACGCCAGCCCCTTGCAGTACCGCTAATATGGGGCGCCCGGCGGTGCCGCTCGGCTCACCATCGTCACTGAAACCTAAACAATGACTATCATCCGGAGCCCCCGCAATAAACGCGGAACACACGTGCCTAGCTTGGGGATGCAGCGCTCGCACCGACTCAATGTAGGCCTTGGCCGCTTGTGGCGACGCCACCCTGGCTGCAAGCGCAATAAATCGACTGCGTTTAATCTCCTGCTCGGCTGAGGCTGGCGCGGTCAACACCCGATAAGTAGCCATTAACGGTTACGCCAAGCCCAGATCCCGGGTCATATTCTCGGTACGATCTTGCAACACAATCAGGTTGTCTTCGATGCGAATACCACCATAACGCTTGAACTGTTCCACCTTATCCCAGTTGACGGCTGTACTATGGGCACAATCACGCAGGCTGGCTAACAAACTGTCAATAAAGTAAAGACCGGGCTCAATCGTAAACACCTGACGTGGTTCGACTTTGCGGGTCAAACGCAGAAATGGATGTTGTTTCGGTGCCGGCTGATGAGTCCCGCGTTCATCAGCCATAAAGCCGCCAACATCATGAACCTGCAGACCAAGGAAGTGGCCAAGACCATGGGGGAAAAAGGTTCGCGTCACACCACTTTCAATCATCGCTTCCGGACTCATATCAACAAATTTGAACCGTTGCAGCACCTCAGCAATCAGCAAGTGCATTGCTTTGTGGAGATCGGGGTAAGCGACCCCGGGCTTGAGCTGCTCCATGATCTGATGATGACATACATCCAACGCTGCAATCAGATCAGCAAACTCGTCCTGTTGGAAACTGTAGGTACGGGTAATATCAGCGGCGTAACCATGGAAGTTGGCACCGGCGTCAATCAAAAAGCTATGGTGTTGCGCGGGTTTGCTGCGCTCCAACTGCATATAATGCAAAATTGAAGCGTGCTCATTTAAGGCCACAATATTGCCATAAGGCACATCATTTTCACCATGGCCAGTGGCCTGCAGATAAGCTAACTGGATCTCAAATTCAGAGCCTCCACCATAAAAAGCTGCTTTTGCCGCTTGATGCCCGGCAACAGCGATTTTATTCGCTTCACGCAGCGCCATCAGCTCATAATCGCTTTTATACGCGCGGTGGTAATGCAGGTAATTGATCACCCCTTCCGGGTTAATTTGCCCAAAGCCAAGCACCTGTGCCAGCTCCTGTTGCTCACCAATATAAGCAACTTTACTCAGATCCGATGGCAACCAGTCGGCCGCGGCATCCGCTTTCTCCAGCAGTTGGATGGCAAAGTTGTCAGTCCAGAAATCCTCTGGCGCATCAGGCACCTTATGCCAAAAATCTACCGGCCGATAAAACAACAACTTTGGTTTATCGTCGCCATTGATAATCAGCCAGCAATTGGGGTTATCTATCACTGGCACCCACGCTTTAAAGTGAGGGTTAACTTTAAATGGATAATCCATGTCATCAAGAAACTGGCGCTTGAGCTGACCAGAGTGGATAACGAGATACTCCAATCCTTCTCTCGCTAATAGGTCACGAGTACGGATCTGCAAATTGGCAATATGCTGGGTAAACAGGAGGCTATGTTGTTCGCTCATGGGCTTACATTCCAAATGATGACTGTCATAGCATACACAATTTCTACCTACTATCACGCTCGCCCCACGGCAAAAATAGCCAAGCACAGCGTAAAACCTGCGTCATATTAAGAAACCCAACAGGCTTGCAAAGCAAAAATTAAACAACCGTTTAAAATAACGGTTGAAATCCAGCCAGATCGCGTCCAAACTTAGCCTTTCTGGTATGACCAGTTATTATAATACGCCTACCTTGACGGGCTAGCCCGACGGGAGAAAAGAATGATATATCAAGGCAAAACCCTCTCTGTACGCTACTTGGAAACAGGTATCGCCGAACTACTGCTAGACGCAGAAGGCTCGGTTAATAAATTCGATCAAGCCACACTAGAAGACTTCAATCTGGCACTGGATGCACTTTACGCCAGCAGTGAATTGCAAGGTGTTCTACTCCGCTCTGCCAAAGAAACCTTTATTGTTGGCGCTGACATCACCGAGTTCCTTGCCACCTTTGCCCTGCCGGAGGAGGAACTACGACGCTGGATCAACCACGCCAACCAAATATTTAATCGCTTGGAAGATCTTCCTGTTCCCACCATTAGTGCCATCCGTGGCTTTGCTCTGGGGGGCGGCTGTGAAGCGATCTTGGCCACTGACCTTAGGGTTGCGGACAACAGCGCCAAAATTGGCTTACCAGAGGTGAAGCTCGGCATCATGCCCGGCTTTGGCGGTACCGTGCGTCTGCCACGCTTAATTGGTGCTGATAACGCGATGGAGCTGATCACCACCGGGAAAGACAATCGAGCAGATAAAGCACTCAGTTTAGGCTTGGTCGATGCGGTAGTGGCTCCAGACAAACTCGATGGCGCCGCATTAAACATGCTGAAAAGCGCCATCAATGGCGATATCGATTGGCAAGCACGGCGGCAGCAGAAGTGCTCACCACTGGGGTTAAACCAAATTGAAACCGCCATGTGCTTCACCACCGCAAAAGGGATGGTGGCACAACAAGCAGGTAAACATTATCCAGCCCCGATGATGGCGGTGAAAGCGATCGAAAAGGCAGCAAGCCAAGGCCGGGATGGTGCACTTAATGCCGAAGCAGATGGCTTCATCAAACTAGCGAAAAGTCCGCAAGCAGAAAGCTTGATAGGAATTTTCCTCAATGACCAGTTGGTGAAAGCTAAAGCCAAGCGAGCCGGCAAAACAGCACACAAATTTCAACGTGCCGCGGTGCTCGGTGCGGGTATCATGGGCGGTGGTATCGCCTACCAGTCAGCCTCCAAAGGCACCCCTATTGTGATGAAGGATATTCGTCACGAAGCGTTAGATCTTGGGCTCAATGAAGCAGCTAATCTGCTCGGGAAGCTGGTTTCTCGTGGCCGTATGAACGCAGCAAAAATGGCTGGCGTACTCAACAATATTACCCCCTCCCTTAGCTACGACGCTCTCGCAGATGTCGATGTGGTCGTGGAAGCAGTGGTCGAAAACCCTAAAGTGAAGGCCGCGGTGCTCGCTGAAGTGGAGCAACAGGTGAAAGACAACACCATCCTCACTTCGAACACTTCAACTATCTCTATCGATCTGTTGGCTGCGAGCCTAAAACAACCCAGTAAATTCTGCGGCATGCACTTTTTCAACCCAGTACACAGAATGCCACTGGTGGAAGTTATCCGCGGCAAAGAGACCAGTGACGAAACGGTTGCATCGGTGGTCGCTTGGGCTGCAAAACTAGGGAAATCCCCCATTGTGGTCAATGACTGCCCTGGCTTTTTTGTTAACCGCGTACTGTTCCCCTACTTTGGCGGCTTCGCTAAGTTGCTCAGTGATGGCGCAGATTTCACCCAGATAGACAAAGTCATGGAGAAACAGTTCGGTTGGCCGATGGGCCCCGCCTACCTGCTCGATGTCGTCGGTATCGATACCGCACATCATGCCCAGGCGGTGATGGCAGAAGGCTTCCCTGAGCGGATGGCAAAAACTCAGCGGGATGCCATCGACGTGATGTTTGAACAGCAGCGCTTTGGCCAGAAAAATGGCGTCGGCTTCTATCGCTATGAGAAAGATCGTAAAGGGAAGCTAGCCAAACAACCGGCGGCGGATACGCCCGCACTGTTGGCAGAGGTCTCAGCAAATCCGCAAACATTCAATGATGAAGAGATCATTGCCCGGGTCATGATCCCTATGTGTAATGAAGTGATCCGTTGCCTTGAGGAGGGCATTGTCGCCTCACCGGCAGAAGCGGATATGGCACTGGTTTATGGCTTAGGCTTCCCGCCCTTCCGCGGCGGTGTCTGTCGCTATCTGGATCAGATAGGGCTCGACAGCTTTATTGCGCAAGCAGATGAACTCGCCCACCTTGGTCCCTTGTACCAGGTGACAGATGGACTGCGGCAGATGGCTGCCAACGGCAAACGCTTCTTCGCAGGCTAAGGCAGAGAGGAATTACTCATGAAAAACGCTGTAATTGTTGATTGCATTCGTACCCCGATGGGCCGCTCAAAAGGGGGCGTATTTCGCAACGTACGTGCTGAAGATCTCTCTGCACACCTGATGCAGGGACTTCTGAGCCGCAATCCGAATCTTGATCCCAACGAGATTGAGGATGTTATCTGGGGTTGTGTACAACAGACCCTGGAACAGGGATTTAATATCGCCAAAAACGCCTCTCTGCTGGCCGGGCTGCCACGCAGTGCTGGGGCTGTCACCATCAACCGTTTATGTGGCTCGTCAATGCAAGCACTACATGACGCCACCCGCGCCATAATGACCAATGCCGGTGATGTATTTATCGTCGGCGGTGTTGAGCATATGGGGCATGTCCCCATGAGTCATGGCGTCGACTTTCATCCTGGTCTCAGCCGCTCGGTCGCTAAGGCCGCAGGCATGATGGGATTAACGGCTGAAATGCTGGGACGAATGCACGGCATTAGCCGAGAGCAACAAGATGCCTTTGGTGCCCGCTCCCACCAGCGTGCTCACGCTGCAACTATCGAAGGGCGCTTTGCCAATGAGATCTTAGCCACTGAAGGCCACGATGCTGATGGCACACTGATCCAAGTGAAGCATGACGAGGTGATCCGCCCGGAAACCACGGTGGAGTCTCTGGCGCAACTGCGGCCAGTATTTGACCCTGTCAACGGCACAGTGACCGCAGGCACCTCTTCTGCACTGTCAGATGGCGCATCGGCGATGTTGGTGATGTCAGAAGATCGCGCCAAAGCATTGGGTTTACCTATCCGAGCACGGGTCCGTTCGATGGCAATTGCTGGCTGTGATCCTTCAATCATGGGCTATGGCCCGGTACCGGCAACGCAAAAAGCACTCAAACGTGCTGGTTTGAGCATGGCCGATATCGACTTAGTGGAACTGAATGAAGCCTTCGCGGCACAGTCATTACCATGCGCCAAAGATCTTGGTTTGCTCGATATGGTCGATGACAAGGTGAACCTAAACGGTGGCGCAATCGCCCTAGGTCACCCACTCGGCTGCTCTGGCACCCGAATTTCAACAACGCTACTAAATATTATGGAAGAAAAAGACGCTCAATTAGGTCTCGCCACCATGTGCATCGGTTTAGGTCAGGGGATCGCTACGGTTTTCGAACGCGTTTAACCCTCCTTTTCTCTGCCAAAAATATAAGCGGGTTCAACCTTTATCAATCAGGGCTGGACTCGCTTCACAAAGCCATATTGTCAGGGCTAGGCAGCTATCACCCCCTATGCTATAAACCCTATAATCACAATTCAGTTACAATTCATTAGATAAGTTTAAGGGTTGGGAATGTCGCTACCCATTTTGATCTGTGACGATTCAGCATTGGCACGCAAACAGGTCAATAAAAGCCTACCGGAAGGTTGGGACGTTGAAGTCACTTTTGCTAAACATGGTTTAGAAGCTGTAGAGCACCTACGTCAGCATCACGTTGCATTGCTCTTTCTAGACTTAACGATGCCAGAACTTGACGGCATCGGCGTACTCGAAACCATCAAGAAAGAAAAGTTAGAAGTGTTTGTCATTGTCATCTCTGCCGATATTCAGCCGGAGATGAAAAAACGCGTCATGGACCTTGGTGCACTCGACTTCATTCATAAGCCTGTCAACCGTGTTAAGTTGACTGAGATCTTAAACAAGTTCGGACTTTTATGAGCAGCCAGACTATTACCGAAGACCAGAGGGATTGTCTTCAAGAGGTGATCAACGTCGCAATGGGACAGGCCAGTGATAAACTCGCCCGCTTCCTTGAGACTTTTGTTCATCTGGAGGTGCCAGATATCGAACTGGTATCGACCAGCGAAGTTACCGCTATGCTTGCCAGTAACTATGAACAAAATCCGGTCTCTCTTGTTAGCCAAGGCTTTTCCGGTGCAGAAGGACTGCGCGGCGAAGCTCTGCTGATTTACAGCAAAATTAATGCTGACGAAATCGCTGATCTACTTGGCTATACCGAAGATGAGGCAACTCACACAGAGCAACTGACCGATATCAGCTCCTTGCTGACTACCACCTTCCTTGAAGGATTAGCAGAGCAGATAGAAACCCAGCTTAGTTACAGCGCCCCTCGAGTGATGATGCTGCAGGAACAGGGTATCGCTCGCCAACTTGAGGAAAAAACCTTCAATTGGGAATATGCGCTCAAAGTAAACATCAGCTATCTGGTGACGGATCACTCATTTAACTGCGACATGTTATTGCTATTCCCAGGAACAGCAGTAGAAGTACTCAAGCAGGTGCTTGATCAGATCCTCGAAGATTTTTGATTAGTGGGCGAATGACTCAGAACTTACACAACACCATACTTAACCAAGTTAATACCGGCGTTCTTGTGATCAATTCAGATATGGAAATTGATTACTGGAACCGATTTTTGCAAGTTCACAGTGGCCGAGCAAAGGAAGATATTGTTGGTAGAAATCTGTTTGATGTATTCCCTGAGCTACCCAAACCCTCATTAAGAAGAAAGCTCCAAGGGGTTTTCCTTTTAGGCACTCCCACTTTCAGTTCATGGGAGCAGCGCCGCCACCTATTTGAGCTACCCCACAGCCGCCCCATCACCACAGATAGCGAATTTATGGCGCAGAACTGTAGTTTTCTGCCATTGAAAGATGAATCAGGCCAAGTGAATCAGGTCTGCATCATTATTGAAGACGCTACGGATGTTTGTTATTTCCAAAGCCAGCTGAACGACACCATGGCCAAGCTGGAAAAGTCCAGCCGCACCGATGGTCTTACTCAGATCGCTAACCGTCGCTACTGGGAAGAACGACTCACAATCGAGTTTGCCCGCTGCCATCGCCATGGTGGTGAGCTAAGTTTAATCATGTTTGATCTCGACAAGTTCAAATCAATCAATGATATCTACGGCCATCAAGCTGGTGATTTGGTGCTAGTAAGGACGGCCGCTGAACTAACCAGTATGTTGCGAACTGCAGATCTGGCTGGACGCTACGGTGGTGAAGAGTTTGGCATCGTATTACCAGACACCGATTTAACACAGGCAATGGTGGTCGCTGAACGCATCAGAGAGAAGATAGAAACCACGGTATTTGAGTTTAATGACAAAGTATTGCCCGTCACCATCAGCTTAGGGGTGACCCAGTACGACAGTAGTCAAAAGAACCACGAGAAGATGATTGCGCAGGCTGACGCCGCACTTTATAAAGCCAAGGAGAGTGGCAGAAATATCTCTATCGCCTTTGAGCTTGAATAGTCATAGGCCTCCGCTCTATCATGGCTTCGCTATCTGTCGGAGCCATGATGAATACACAACTAAACTTTCCCCCACACGACCAACAACTAGACACACAAGGCCTACGCTGCCCTGAGCCTGTCATGTTGGTAAGAAAGAAAATCCGCGCGATGGCAGCAGGTGAACAGCTGTTAATACTTGCCGATGATCCGGCGACAACCAGGGATATACCCAGTTTCTGTCAGTTTATGGACCATCAGCTGATCAATGCACAAACCCAACAAAAACCCTATTTCTATTTAATAAAGAAAGGGATAGCTGCACACTAGCAAGCAAAGTTAGTTGACCCGCTCACTTTTCGGCACCACTTTCACCGCTACGTCCTGATCTGGAATATCAGTACACCCGCCGCGACGCATAAACAGATAGTTTTGCTGACCTAGCAACACCATTTCATCGCCAAGGTATTCAGCAACAGATAACCGGCCAAGCTCATTATCTACCTGCAGGTTGCGCCCCTTAAACTGGAATTTAGTCGTCGCATTATCGTCGAACTGATCCAGATCCTGAATTTCCAGCTGCCCCGTCATACTCAACGACCAGCGATCAGGATCGGTATAATCACGAACACCACCAATAGAGTGCGACTTAGCGTAGTTACACCAAACGCCAGCCAGGGTTCGAAGTGAAAGCTTATTGACGACGCCAGAGCCGACTTTGTATTCCGCCGACTCGCGATTTTCCTGATGCTCATTACAAGGCATATCACGGTACTCATCACCGTAATCTCCCGTGCAACGATACACTTTGGCTTGAACGCAGAAGCTAACAGAAGCAACGGCTATAATGAGCGCATACCATTTAATTGCCATATCCCTGACCTAGAGCACACCGAACTCCTTGTGTGCGTGACATGTGAATGATTTATATCCATTATCACTAATATAGTTAATGCCTATAAATTGTCCAACAAAAACGCAATATAGACTTGCGTCAAACAACGCAGAGCGGCAAGGTAAGCGGATATATTTAAGTCGTACCTACAGATAAAAACAAACATGACTCAACTTAGAATTATCATTCTTTTCAGTGTACTTCTGTCACCCTTTGTCCAAGCAGAGGATACTTGGGATGTCCAGAACCCCACAGGGATCTTCGATAACGCGCTGATTGATGTGCGCGAAGGTACTTGGATGAACTTGGATATCAGCCCAGATGGTCGCTGGTTAGTCTTTGATCTACTTGGTGATCTATATAAGTTACCGATTGAAGGGGGAGACGCGATCCCTCTGACTCAGGGCATCGCTTGGGATATGCAGCCCAGATTCAGCCCTGATGGAAAGCTGTTGGCTTTTACCTCGGATAGGGACGGTGGCGACAACCTTTGGTTAATGGAGTGGCAGAGTGGCAAGCTACACCAGGTCAGCAAAGAAACATTTCGCTTAGTTAACAGCCCAGCCTGGAGTCCTGACGGCGAAACCTTGGTAGTGAGAAAACATTTCACTGCTCGCCGCTCTTTAGGCGCCGGTGAAGTCTGGCAATATCATTTACGTGGTGGTGACGGCTTGAAACTCACCAGCCGCCCGAATGATGAGAAAGATCTTGGTGAACCCGCTTTTTCCCCTGATGGCCGCTATATCTATTTTAGTCAGGACGCCACCCCAGGTAAGACTTTCCACTACTCAAAAGATTCTGTGAAAGGGATCTATACGATTAAACGTTACGATCGTGAAACAGGTGAAATCAACACCGTGATTAAGCGTCCTGGCGGCGCTATTCGCCCTACTCCCTCTCCTGATGGGAACTATCTAGCCTATGTTACTCGCGACGATTTCCAGAGCGTTTTAATGCTTTACGATATGCGCTCAGGTACTAGCCAGCCGCTATATAAGAAGCTCGATCGTGATATGCAGGAAACTTGGGCGATCCACGGTGTTTATCCGACCTTAGCTTGGCACCCTAAAGGTGACCGCCTCTATTTTTGGGCCGGCGGCAAGATCCACGAGCTCAGCGTAGCCGATGGCGCCAGTCGTGAAGTTGATTTCCACGTCAAGACAGAGCTCGCGGTTCAACGCGCCTTGCGCTTTAAACAACGCATCTCACCAGGCAATTTCGAAGTGAAGATGATGCGTTTTACTCAGGTTTCGCCATCCGGTCACAACCTGGTATTTGAAGCCTTAGGCAAGCTTTGGATAAAAGAGCTGCCCTACGGTAAACCGCAGCGAATTACCAAACAGGAGAACCACTTCGAACTTTATCCACAGTGGTCCCGTGATGGCACACAGCTTATTTACACCACCTGGCATGATCAACGCCAAGGCAGTGTAAGAATACTCGATGTCGACAAGCGCACCGAGGTGGTCATCACCAACGAACCGGGAAAGTATATTGAACCGACATTCTCTCCTGACGGTAAGCAGGCGGTGTTTCGTAAGGTTGCCGGTAACAGTTTGTTAGCCGATGCTTGGTCGTTAAAGCCTGGCATCTATCGGGTCGATCTGGCAGACAAAAACCAAGGGGCTCCCACCCTAGTGACAGAACAGGGACGCGAGCCACAATTTGGTGCTGACAACAGCCGAATATTTTTTACTGAAAGTGGTGAAACGCCGCAACTGGTGAGTGTCGACCTCAACGGCCATCAATATAAGGTGCACTATAGCAACAAGCGTGTCACCGAATACAAGCTCAGCCCCAACGGTAAACAACTCGCTTTTGCAGAAGGCTTTAAGATCTACGTAACGCCGTTTATTGAACGCGGTTCAGTCATAGAACTCAGCCCTAACGGCAATAACGTACCTGTCACCCAGTTGTCACAAAAAGCCGGTGAAAGCATCAGCTGGACAGCAAACAGTGACGTGATCTATTGGACCCTCGGCCCCGAGCTGTTCAGTCAGTCAGCGAAGAACCTGTTTGCATTGAATAGCCCCGCCGACGAACTGGACCTGCTTTCGCTGACACAAAATGGCCAGTACATAGGTTTTATGCATCGCAGCTATCGACCCAGGGGCAAAGTTGCTTTGGTTGGCGGTCAAATCATTACTATGGATAAAAATCGGGTCATTAAGGATGGCACCATAGTCATCGACGGCAAACGGATCCTCGAAGTTGGCGAACGGGATAAAGTTAAAGTCCCGGGCGATGCCATTATCATCGATCTTAATGGGCGAACCGTGATGCCGGGGCTGATTGATGCACATGCTCATGGTGCTCAAGCCAGCAGTGAGATCGTTCCGCAGCAGAACTGGAAAAACTATGCCGCCCTCACCTTTGGCGTAACGACTATTCACGATCCGTCAAACGATACCACCGAGATATTCGCTGCCAGCGAGTTACAGCGTGCTGGGTATATAGTCGCACCAAGGATATTCTCTACCGGTGCCATCCTCTATGGCGCAGAATATCCCGGACTAACAGCAAAAATTGAGACCATAGACGACGCTAGGTTCCACGTGGAACGCCTGAAACGCGCCGGTGCTTTCAGCATCAAAAGCTATAACCAGCCAAGACGCGATCAGCGGCAGAAAGTGATCCAAGCCGCGCGTGAAATGAATATGCTAGTGGTGCCCGAAGGCGGTTCACTACTGCAACACAACCTCACCATGCTTATTGATGGACACACCACCATCGAGCACTCAATTCCGACGGCAAGGGTCTACGACGATATCAAACAGCTGTGGTCGCAGATCCATACCGCATACACCCCAACCATGGGCGTGGCATTTGGCGGTATAGCCGGTGAAAACTATTGGTATGCCCACAACGAAATCTGGTTGCATAAACGGTTGAGCCGATATGTGCCTGGTGACGTGTTAACCCCCCGAGCCATGCGTCGCCCAATAGCACCAGAGCATCACTACAACCATTTCAATGTCGCTAAAGTGGCCAATGAGCTTCGGCAGCAAGGCGTGTTAACCAATATGGGCGCCCATGGTCAACGGGAGGGATTAGCTGCACATTGGGAGATCTGGATGTTTAGCCAAGGAGGCATGACACCAATGCAAGCATTGGCAACAGCCACTATTAATCCAGCCAAAACGCTCGGCCTAGATGATGAGTTGGGCTCATTAAAAGCAGGGAAGCTCGCAGACCTAATCGTGATCGACGGTGACCCTCTGAAAGATATACGCCTGTCGGAAAAGGTGGTGTATACCATGGTTGGCGGTCGCCTGTTTGATGCGGAGCGTATGACTGAACTGAATGGTCCAGCCAAGAACCGCTTACCATTCTATTTTGAAGCCTCAGCCAGCGAATAATAGCGGCTAGTTTTACAATCCATGCCCAGGCCTCCTATGAACAGATAGGAGGCGGGTTTTGGATTTTATAAGAATCAGAGGTCGTTAGTATCAGCTAAGCATTGACGCCAACCGAGCAGCGCCAATAAACAGAAACAGAGGAATATTGCTGAGGTATCAGGGATCATGGCGCGGGTAACAACGCGTATCCAATCTCCGGGTTCTTTGACATAAGAGTGGAAAGTCAGTTTGTTGCCATCGACTTTATACCAATCATTATTTTCCAGGCCACGTAACTTAAACCAATCAGGGTAACGCGTTCCTTCGGCGCCTAATATAGCACTGGCAAGCGCCTCTAATTTACCATTACGGTCGGACATCACACCGATAATTTTGCCATCAAAATACCAATCGACTGTTAGCTTGGCCGACACTCGACCCATGGTATTTAAAAAGATCATGTGACTATCAATATCACCACTGGCAAGCACACCTTGATCGACCGAGAGATTGTTGGCGAGTCCCACCCCTTGGCGCTCATCAAAGCCAAGCATTTCACACTCCCCCTGTTCAGAGAAGGCAGAACAGAACACAGAGTCATCATCAATTACTGCTGGCGCATCAATGATCCGGCCCCCCTCACCCACACCAATAATTGCTGCGGAAGCAGTGCCAGCAAGCAGCAACATCATTACTGTAGCAATCTGAACAAAGTGGCTAATTCTCATCATATCTAAACTTATTTTAAGGCGACCTCAATAAGCATAGACTAATTTAAAACAACGAGCGTTATGGCGTTTTTGGTGGCACAGCACACTGATGGTAGCAATGACAACCAACCAGATGATCGTTGATCATCCCCACGGCCTGCATAAACGCATAACAGATGGTACTGCCGACAAAATTAAAGCCTGCCTGCTTTAGCGCTTTCGACATCGCATCCGACTCCACAGATGTTGCTGGCACCTGCGACATCTCTGTCCAGTGATTGACGATCGGTTCACCACCAACAAATTGCCATAAAAAGTCACTGAAACTGCCATGGTTCTGCTGGTAGGCTAAATAGGCTTTGGCATTGCGAATGATTGAATTCACTTTCAATCGATTACGAACAATGCCTTTATCTTGTAGCAAGAGTTCAACCTTGGCCTCGTCATATTGCGCAATTAACGTCGGTTCGAACTGATCGTATGCCTGCCGATACGTATCTAGCTTGCGCAAAATAGTGATCCAAGCGAGCCCAGCTTGTTGGCCATCAAGACAAAGCTTTTCAAATAGCTCTCGGTCATCATAAACGGGGCGCCCCCAGACGTTATCATGGTAGTCAACATAGAGTGGGTCAGTTCCTGGCCACGGACAGCGCTGTTTCTTGTCATTCATCACGAAAGATCCCTGATATAAGGCGTTTAGAAGCCAAAATAGCCTACATTCTACGCCATGCAAACGGTATACTTGTCCAATTTTCTGCCAACTTGACCGCCAGCGTTTACGCTGCAGGACCATCATGCAAAAGTACGATGTAAAGACTTTCCAGGGCTTAATCCTGGCCTTACAGGATTACTGGGCACGCCAAGGCTGCGTTATTATCCAACCATTAGATATGGAAGTGGGCGCCGGCACCTTTCACCCAATGACCTTTTTACGTTCATTGGGCCCAGAGCCAAATAATGCGGCTTACGTTCAGCCAAGTCGCCGCCCTACCGATGGTCGCTACGGGGAAAACCCAAACCGTCTGCAACACTATTACCAGTTTCAGGTTGTACTGAAACCTTCACCACCGAACATTCAAGAGTTGTACTTAGAGATGCTCAACATGTTGGGGATCGATACGCTGGTACACGATATCCGTTTTGTCGAAGATAACTGGGAATCACCTACGTTAGGTGCCTGGGGTTTGGGTTGGGAAGTTTGGCTGAACGGCATGGAAGTGACGCAATTCACCTACTTCCAGCAGGTCGGTGGACTCGAGTGTAAGCCCGTCACCGGCGAAATCACTTTAGGTTTAGAGCGTCTCGCCATGTATATCCAAGGGGTCGATTCAGTTTACGACCTCGTTTGGGCGGATGGGCCGATGGGCAAGGTCACCTACGGTGATGTATTCCATCAAAACGAAGTAGAACAATCGACCTACAACTTTGAGCACGCCAACGTTGACGCGCTTTTTGCGCTGTTTGATGAAAGTGAGAAAGAGAGTGCTGCCATGATAGAGGCGGGCTTGCCACTACCGGCGTACGAAAAAGTGATGAAAGCTTCCCATGCATTCAACATGTTGGATGCACGTCATGCAATCTCTGTCACAGAGCGTCAACGCTATATTCTTCGAGTCCGCACGTTGGCTAAAGCCTGTGCTGAAACCTATTACAACGCGCGCGAAGCGCTGGGCTTCCCTATGTGCAATAAGCAGGAGGCGGAATGAGCACGCAAACCCTTTTAGTTGAAATCGGCACAGAAGAGCTGCCACCAAAAAGCCTGAGCAAACTGGCCAGTGCCTTCGCTGATAGTGTTCAAGCTGGTTTAGATAAAGCAGAGCTGAGTTATACCGCCGTTAACTGGCTTGCCTCCCCGCGCCGTTTAGCGGTTAAAGTTGAAGCATTGGCACCTGCCCAAGCAGATAAGGTGGTAGAGAAGCGCGGCCCAAGTCTAAAAGCTGCGTTTGATGCGGACGGCAACGCCACCAAGGCAGCCGAAGGGTGGGCGCGTGGTAACGGCATTACTGTCGCACAAGCGGAACGACTGGAAACAGACAAAGGCGCTTGGTTATTGCACAAGGCTGAAGTTAAAGGCAAAGAGGTTGATGCCCTCATCCCCGATATTGTCGTTGACGCCCTTGGCAAGTTACCAATTCCAAAACCGATGCGTTGGGGCAGCTCAGATGCCAGCTTTATTCGCCCTGTGCATACAATCACCCTGCTGTACGGTGACCAATTAATCGACGCTACCATTTTAGGTATTCAATCCAACCGCATTTTGCAGGGCCATCGCTTCCACGGCGCCGCCACCGTCACCCTCGAGCATGTAGATGACTACGAAGCGGTGTTGGAAGAACAAGGCTTTGTTATTGCCGATTTCCAACGTCGTAAAGCGATGATCAAGTCGCAGGTAGAAGCGGTCGCAGCGCAAGAAGGCGGTGTCGCAGACATAGATGACGCACTCCTAGATGAAGTAACCGGTCTGGTAGAGTGGCCTGTGACTTTAGTTGGTAGCTTTGAAGATAAATTCCTCGAAGTGCCTGCTGAAGCATTGATCTATACGATGAAGGATAATCAGAAGTACTTCCCGGTACTCACCACCGAAGGCGAACTGCTTAATCGTTTTATCTTTGTCAGCAATATAGCAAGTAAGCAACCAGAAGCGGTTATCGAAGGTAACGAGAAAGTGGTTCGTCCACGTTTGGCTGACGCCGAGTTTTTCTACAAGACCGACCTTAAAAAGTCACTGGAGAGCCGCCTCGACAGCTTGAGTACTGTGCTGTTCCAAAAACAACTGGGCACACTGAAAGAAAAGTCCGAGCGCATCGCCTCACTCAGTGGCGCAATCGCTCAGCAGATTAACGCCGACAGCAGCCTAGCCACCCGCGCGGGTCTACTATCAAAGACAGATCTGATGTCAGAGATGGTCATGGAGTTCCCTGACGTACAAGGCGTCATGGGTATGTACTATGCCCGCCACGACAAAGAAGACGAAGCGGTAGCCATTGCGCTTAACGAGCAGTATATGCCGCGCTATGCCGGTGATAGCTTACCCACAGGCGATATTGGCTGCGCTGTCGCTATTGCTGACAAGCTCGATACGCTGGTGGGTATTTTCGGTATAGGTCAATCTCCGAAAGGCGATAAAGATCCGTTTGCACTGCGTCGCGCTGCACTTGGTTTACTACGGATCATTGTTGATAAAGCACTGCCACTCGATATTATCGAATTGGCTGAGATAGCCAAGGCGCAGTTCGGCGACAAGCTAACCAATGACAATGTCGTCAATGATGTGTTTGAGTTTGTGCTCGGCCGCTTCCGAGCCTGGTACCAAGATCAGGGCTACTCTGTCGATATCATCCAAGCCGTGCTCGCGCGAAAACCGAGTCGCCCTGCCGACTTTGATGCCCGTATCAAAGCGGTTGCTGCATTTAGAAGTTTGCCACAAGCCGCAGCACTGGCTGCAGCGAATAAGCGTGTTGGCAATATTCTCGCGAAGCAGGAAGCCCCCGTTGCAGAAACAATTGATGTAACACTGCTTATTGAAGAGCAAGAGAAAGCACTCGCCAACTCAGTTGCTCACCAACAGCAGCAATTAGCACCACTGTTTGCCAATAATGACTATCAAACCGCATTACAACAACTCGCCAGTTTACAACCCGATGTTGATGCGTTTTTCGACAGTGTCATGGTGATGGCTGACGATTTGCCCGTTCGCGGGAACCGCTTGGCACTGCTAAACCAGTTACGCCAAATGTTTTTGCAGGTTGCGGATATTAGCTTGCTACAGTCTTAGCCGGTTAAATATCAAACAAATGGCGGGTAGCAATCGGTGCAACCCGCCATTTTTCCTTATTTTATCGGGGTTTTAGCAGGTCCAACTGAAAAAATTTGCAGTTCATCAAACTTCCGCAGCGCTGCATTTGTTATAAAAACCCAGCTCCTAACAAGATAGGAATTCTGACTTTCAGAAAACCTACAAAGGGACGTCTAGACACAATCGGATATATCCAAAAAGAAATAGATAGGGAATGGCTATGTTTAAGAAACTTTTACTCGTTACTCTGGCAGCTGCTGCATTGGCAACAGGCTGTTCAAGCGGCTCTAGCTCTAGCAGCGGTAAGCGCGATCTGAGCGAATTCATGTACCTGCGTGGCGTTTTCACTTGGTGGGATGCAGAGCCTGAGTTCCAGCTAAAGAAAACGGAAACAACTGACGTTTACTACGCATCAGCAGAATTAGTAGCTGACGGCCAGCCGTACGACTTCAAATTCGCTGATGCGGGTTGGAGTGCTGGTAGCAACTGTGGCTTTAAAGGTAAAGAAGACGAAGTAATGGAAATTGGCAAGCGCAGCAAAGTAAACTGCTCTTCTGCTTTCGAAAACTTCAAGTTCACACCACCTGAAACTGGTGTTTATAACTTCTTTATCGATGTAACTAAAGAAACTCCTGAAGCTTACATCGAAAAAGCTCAGTAAAATCGGGTATCATATACCTAGCAAACGCCAGCCTTGCCGCTGGCGTTTTTGTTTCAGGAAAATATAGCGGTTAGGAATTTAATATGTACGGTAAGCGTTCCCTTAGCTTGATCTCCGGTGCATTGCTACTCGTCAGCCTTAGCGGTTGCGGCAGTAATGATGTGGCAGAGGAGACTCCCGGTCCATTAACTACCCCCATCTACTTGTACTACCCTGGTACTGACGGTTGGCGGATGGATCAAAAATTGGTGCATACAGGCGACGGGGTTTATCGTGCAAAGCTAAATCTAGGTAAAGGCCAATTTCAATTTCGCATCGCCGACAACAGTTTTACCTGCGGCACAAACTTTGGAGCTATTGGAGGTGAGCGCCTCAAGCTCAACCAACCAACCGCACTCAATAACTGTAACTCCAAGCAAAATTTCCAACTAAAAGTGTTCCGCTCAGGCGAGTATGAAATCCTTTTAGATCCCAAGTCTGAAACAGTGCAAGTATCCCTAGTTGTAGCACCGCAGGAACAAGACACCGAAGTGGCCGTAGCGCCCGCTCAGTGCGACACATGGGATGGCGGTGACGTTACCGTTGCTGTTGGCGATACCTTCGCTGAAGGGCAGTTGGTGAGAGATTTCTATTCTGGTGCCACAGCAACCGTAAGTGGTGGCTCTATTACCCTAACCCCAGCAAGCGATAGTGAGGGCTTACTACTGCTAGAACCCGCGGAAAAAGAGGGTTTAGACGAATTCAGCTGGGATAATGCAACCGTTTATTTTGTGTTAACGGATCGCTTTGAGAACGGCGACCCCAGTAATGACAACAGTTATGGTCGAAAGAAAGATGGCAAAGATGAAATCGGTACCTTCCACGGTGGCGATCTCAAAGGTCTCACCAATAAGCTCGACTATCTGGACGAATTAGGCGTCAACGCCATCTGGCTGTCAGCCCCTTACGAACAGATCCATGGTTGGATCGGCGGCGGTATTCGCGGCGACTTTAAGCATTATGCCTATCATGGCTATTACGTTCTCGATTACACCAAAGTAGATGCCAACATGGGAACGGAAGATGAATTCCGAGCCTTTGTAGACGCAGCCCATGAACGGGGTATACGTGTCGTTATGGACATCGTAATGAACCATACCGGTTATGCGACCCTAGCAGATATGCAGGAATTTAAGTTTGGCGCATTTCAAGAGTTTGAACAGCCGATAGAAGAGATCATAGGCACAGAGCAGTGGACCGATTGGGAGCCAGGCCCTGGCGAAACCTATCACAGCTTTAATAACTTGATTGATTACGGTAACTCTGTTTGGGCTAAAAATTGGTGGGGTCGTGAGTGGATCCGCACCGATATTGCCGGTCATAAGAAACCAGGCCGAAATGACCGCACTATGATGCTAGCTTATCTGCCAGACTTTTTGACCGAGTCGAAAGAGCCAGCCCCCCTACCCCATTTCTTCGCGAATAAGCCTGATACCAAAGCTGTTGCTGTTGAAGATGCCACAGTACGCCAGCAACTGATCGGTTGGTTGACACAATGGGTACGCGATTATGGTATTGATGGCTTCCGTGTCGATACGGCAAAGCACGTCGAGATGGAAGCATGGGCAGAGTTAAAGGTTGAAGCAACTGCTGCACTCGCTGAATGGAAGCAGAATAATCCGGACAAAGCGTTGGACGACAAGCCATTTTGGATGACTGGCGAAGTTTGGGGCCACGGGGTGAACAAATCAAACTACTTCACCGAGGGTGGTTATGATTCGATAATCAACTTCCGTTATCAAAATGACGGTGCGCTTGTTGGAATGGAGTGTTTCAGTAAATCTGAGGAGGTTTATGAAACCTACGCGAAGAAGATTAATAGTGACGACTCCTTTAATGTGCTGACCTATCTGTCCAGTCATGACACTAAGTTGTTTTTTAATCGCAACGCCAACGACGATATCGCTAGTTACAAAGCGGTTGCTGCTCCCTTCCTGTTATTGCCAGGCGGTGTGCAGATATTCTATGGTGATGAAACTGCACGCCCATTTGGTGCAACAGGATCAGATAAGCACCAGGGCACACGTTCTGATATGAACTGGGCAGATATTGAAGAGGGTGGTGACGAACAACGTATCGACCTACTTCGTCATTGGCAAAAGATCGCTCAATTCCGCAAGAAGCACCAAGCGGTGGCTGCTGGCCAACATGAGAAGTTAGGTGAGTCACCTTATGCCTTTAGTCGTAGCTTAGGTGACGATAAAGTGATGATCGTTTTTGCTGGTAAACCTATGTAGATTCGGTCTTTCATAAGCAAAAAAGCCGCCTGTGTGCGGCTTTTTTTACGTCTATATATCGGAAGCGTTTCGAAGCCGACAAGTAAAACAACAGCTAAAAATAATTACGCAATAACCAGAGAAAAAATGGCAGCCCAAAGCACACGACTAGGATAACGAACATAGCAATAATACGTCTTTTTGAGCCTGCGAGATACTGCGCAGCAGCATACTCTTCTAGTGAACCGGATGCTGACAACAAGGAGATATGTTGAATATCTCGCGGTCCTTTCGGCTTTTTCTCATACATAGTATTCATCCTTAAGTCAGCACACGGCACAGCCTGTGCCAGGTAGGTAAATTAGAATACGTCTATCTCCCGACAAATGCTATTCGCCGCTGATCCGTGAATTACTGGGCAACATAATCACAAGCACATAGAGAACACGGACACTCGCCTCTTTGCCAAAAAAAACCCAGCATTTTATGCTGGGCTTTCTAATTACTGGTGACACTATCTAACTAGACATCTAGGTTAGCTACTTTCAGTGCATTGGTTTCAATAAAGTCACGCCGCGGTTCAACTTGGTCACCCATCAAGGTGGAGAACAGTTGGTCCGCCCCAATAGCGTCTTCAATGGTGACTTGCAGCATACGCCGCACTTCAGGATCCATGGTGGTTTCCCAAAGCTGGTCTGGATTCATCTCTCCCAAACCTTTATAACGCTGAATATATTGACCACGTTTAGATTCAGACAGCAACCAGCTAAGGGCTTGTTCGAAGTCCTCAACACTCTTCTTGCGTTCGCCACGAACAACATAACCGCCCTCTTCTACTAAGCCGTTAATCGACGTTGAAAGATCCGACAGCACTTTATAATCACTGCTATGGAAGAAGTCGTAACCCAGTTCATAGCGGTACTCGACGCCATGATGGCGAACATTAAATACAGGGTAGAATAACTGACGCTCTTCGTTGAACTTAGTTTCTACCGTATATTGTGTTGCGCCAGCATTGGTTTCGTTGAGAGTAGCAACAACGGTCTGTAACCATTCCTGTACTGTAGCCTCTTGCGCTAACTGCTCAACAGTTAAGGCTGGTACATAGATCATCTGATTCATCAGATTCTCACTGTAACGACGAGAAAGACGCTCCACCGTCGCCATACCATTTTGATAAAGACGGACTAGCTGTTCCAATGCCACACCATTAATTGGTGGTGAATCTGGATTTACGTACAAGGAAGCATTATCGATTGCCAATGTGGTGAGGTACTCGTTGAGAACTTCATCATCCTTAATATAACGCTCTTGCTTGCCCTTCTTTACTTTATACAGCGGCGGCTGCGCAATGTAGATATGGCCACGTTCGATCAGCTCTGGCATCTGACGATAGAAGAAGGTCAACAGCAGCGTACGAATATGGCTACCATCGACGTCGGCATCCGTCATGATAATAATGCTGTGATAGCGTAACTTATCAGGGTTGTACTCATCACGGCCGATGCCACACCCCATCGCAGTGATCAGTGTTGCCACCTCCTGAGATGACAGCATCTTATCGAAGCGTGCTTTCTCAACATTGAGGATCTTACCTTTAAGCGGCAAGATTGCTTGGTTCTTACGATTACGCCCTTGCTTAGCCGAGCCGCCCGCAGAATCACCCTCCACAATATAGAGTTCTGACAGTGCCGGATCTTTCTCCTGACAATCTGCAAGTTTGCCCGGTAGCCCAGCCAAGTCCAACGCACCTTTACGGCGTGTCATTTCACGAGCTTTTCTTGCCGCCTCACGAGCTCGGGCAGCATCAACGATCTTCATTACAATCGTCTTGGCTTCGTTTGGTTTTTCTAACAGGTACTCTTGCAGCTTCTCGCCCATAGCCTGCTCAACGGCAGTCTTCACTTCGGAAGACACCAGCTTATCTTTGGTCTGCGAGGAGAATTTAGGGTCAGGTACCTTAACAGAGATAACCGCAGTTAAACCTTCGCGGGCATCATCGCCCGTCGCAGAAGACTTCATTTTTTTAGTGAAGCCCTCTTTGTCCATAAAGGTATTCAATGTCCGAGTTAATGCAGCCCGAAAACCAGCGAGGTGAGTACCACCATCACGCTGTGGAATATTATTGGTAAAACAGTAGATGTTTTCCTGGAAACCGTCGTTCCACTGCATCGCGACTTCTACAGACGTGCCGTCTTCACGCTCAGCATCAAAGTGGAAAACATCTTGATGAATAGGTGTTTTGTTTTGATTCAGGTATTGAACAAAAGCTTGAATACCACCTTCATAACAGAAGTGATCATTCTTATCGTCACGTTCATCCTGTAGCCTGATTGAAACGCCAGAGTTTAGAAATGAAAGTTCGCGTAAGCGTTTAGCTAGGATATCGTAATGGAAGTTGATACCAGTAAAGATGGTGTCACTTGGCCAAAAACGAATAGTTGTACCCGTGGTATCAGTATCTCCAAGCGTTGCTAATGGCGCCTTGGGTTCACCCAGATGGTATTCCTGCTCATGAATTTTACCATTGCGACGAATGGTCAATTCCAACTTGTCCGACAGTGCGTTTACAACCGAAACGCCAACACCGTGCAGTCCGCCAGATACCTTATATGAATTATCATCAAACTTACCGCCTGCGTGTAGCACGGTCATGATGACCTGAGCGGCGGATACGCCCTCCTCCTCATGGATATCAGTCGGAATACCACGACCATTATCACTAACAGAGACGGAACCATCGGTATGGATAGTGACAACAATGTCACTACAATGCCCAGCCAACGCTTCATCAATTGAGTTGTCTACTACCTCGAACACCATATGATGCAACCCAGTGCCATCATCCGTGTCGCCGATATACATGCCCGGACGCTTGCGAACAGCATCGAGCCCTTTTAATACCTTAATACTTGAGGAGTTGTAGCTATTCTCAGACATAGTGTTCTCAGTCATTATTATTAGCGGTGTGGGCGTCGTTGACGAACTGCCACGACTTAACACAACCTTGTTCCACGTGGAACACTCGGTCATCAGATGCCAGCCCTGAGGTGATTGCTTCTCTATTTATAAGAGTAATCAGTGCTTGGCAGCCCAATAGCCGAAGTTGTTCCAATACTCTTTGGCGATTAGCGCCATCGAGCTCTGACTCAATATCATCGAGTAGAAAGATCGCGCGTACACCGCGATTCTCTCTTAGGTGTTTGGCCTGTGCTAACTTCAAACAACAGACCAACAATTTTAGTTGTCCTCTTGAACAAACAGCCTCTGCTGCCTGCCCATCAACCCGCAACGAAAAGCCTGACCGATGCGGGCCAGATTGGGTGTAACCGTACTTACAATCTCTATCGAAGTCACGTACCAATATATCGGCCAATGACTCTCTGTCGGTCCACCCAGGACGAAAGACGAATTTTACCTCAAATTGAGGAAAAAAGGCGTGTGCGAGGTCGGAAAAAAATGGCAAAAGTTCGGTTACGTACGCCTGGCGGTAAGTTGTCAACTCAAGCGCTTCCTTAACAAACGCTTGGTCCCAACTCGAAAACTCACTGCGCCTAGCCTTCGTTTTAAGTAAACGGTTACGCTGCGCCAACAACCGTTCACTGCGTCGCCAACATTCATGGAACCGTTGTTCCACGTGGAACACACCCCAATCGATAAACTTGCGCCGTTCTTTGTTGCCACCAGAGAGCAACATCAAAGACTCCGGACTCACGATTTGCACAGGCAGATGACTGGCAAGCGCAGACAAAGTTGAAACATTATCGCCATCCACCTTAGCTTGAAATACGCCCTTGCGGGCGCGACTCAATCCGAGGCGCACAACATTGCCATCAACGTCGCTATTTTCTAAATAGAGAAAGAACTGCTCGTGTTGGTTAGCAATGACTTTGGAAAGATCGGAGGTTCGAAAGGAGCGACCGGCATGGATAAGATAAACAGCTTCGAGCAAGCTCGTTTTACCTGCGCCATTTTCACCGAAGAAGAAATTAAAAGAAGGGCCTAATTCAAGGCCCACATTTTTTAAATTACGAAGATCGGAAATATTAATTCGCGTAATCGACATTAACTACAAACGCATAGGCATAACAACATACATGGCATGATCACTCGCAGCATCCTCAACCAAGGCGCTGCTATTCGCATCAGCCAACGTCATTTTTATCTGTTCGCCATTAACGACGTTTAGTACATCTAACAGATAACTGACATTGAATCCCATCTCCAACGATTGATCAGCGTACTGAACTTCTACCACCTCTTCCGCTTCCTCTTGCTCAGGATTATTCGCAGTAATCTTCAACTCTGCCGGATCAAGATTGAAACGAACCCCACGGAACTTTTCGTTAGAGAGAATAGCAGCCCGAGCTAACGCATCACGAACCACGGCGCGATCAGCAATCAAAATTTTGTCGCCGCCACGGGGTAATACTCTTTGGTAATCAGGAAACTTACCGTCGACCAACTTACAGGTGAACATAAACCCTTCAACACTGGCGCGCAGATGATTCTCACCAATCTGCAAAGTGATGATTTGTTCCTCAGTACCGATTAAGCGCTGCAGTTCGAGTACCCCTTTTCGAGGAACAATGCACTGCAAAGGCAAACCTTCGCTGATATTCACAGGCACAGTTGCTAAGGCTAAGCGGTGACCATCGGTGGCAACTGAGCGCAATACCTCGCCGTCAAGATCAAACAACATGCCGTTAAGGTAGTAACGGACATCCTGATTAGCCATGGAAAAACTGGTGCTATCGATCAGCTTCTTTAGCTCAAGCTGAGACAAACTCACTTCACAAATACTGTTCCACTCTTCAATATTCGGAAACTCGGCTGCGGGTAACGTAGCTAAATTAAATCGCGAACGACCAGAGCGGAGGACTAAACGGTCACCACTTTCAGCCAATTCGATATCAGCCCCTTCAGGTAGACTCTTACAGATATCCAAAAACTTTTTCGCTGGCACAGTCGTCGAGCCAACTTCACTGATCACTTGCGCAGGAAATCGAGCCACCAGCTCAACTTCTAAGTCAGTGCCGGTTAATGCAATGCCCTGCTCGTCCGCTTTAATTAAAATATTCGCCAACACTGGTAATGTTTGTCGACGCTCAACAGCACCGGTAACCAGCTGCAAAGGCCGAAGAAGTTGTTCGCGATTGACGGAGAGCTTCATCACTTCACCTTAATAGTTATGTTTGTAATCTAGATAATTTTGCTACGAAGACAGCGTACGTATCAGGTTGGAATAATCTTCCTTTATATCGTGACTCTCTTCCCTCAGCTGCACTATCTTACGACAAGCATGCAGTACAGTGGTATGGTCGCGACCGCCAAATGCGTCACCGATCTCAGGTAAACTGTGGTTGGTCAACTCCTTCGCCAGCGCCATCGCTATCTGACGAGGACGAGCAACAGATCGACTACGACGCTTAGACAGCAGATCGGCAACTTTAATTTTGTAATACTCTGCTACTGTCTTCTGAATATTGTCTATGGTGATCAGCTTTTCCTGCAGCGCTAACAAGTCACGTAATGCTTCGCGAACAAAGTCGATGGTAATAGGGCGACCAGTAAAATTAGCGTTAGCAATCACCCTGTTCAACGCCCCTTCCAACTCGCGAACATTTGAGCGCAACCGTTTAGCAATAAAGAAAGCCACTTCGTCGGGCAAGTGGATCGCATTCTCTTGCGCTTTGCGCATTAAGATAGCGACACGGGTTTCCAATTCAGGCGGATCAATAGCGACCGTTAATCCCCAGCCAAATCTTGATTTCAGACGATCTTCTACGCCATCAATCTCTTTTGGATATCGATCACTGGTCAAGATAATCTGATGATTACCTTCCAATAGCGCGTTGAAAGTATGAAAAAACTCTTCCTGGCTACGATCTTTATGGGCAAAAAACTGAATATCATCAATAAGCAAGGCATCAACGCTACGATAGTATCGCTTAAACTCTTCTATCGCATTGTTTTGTAACGCTTTAACCATATCTTGTACGAAACGTTCTGAATGCATGTAAACGATTTTCGCGTCCGGCTTTCGCTCAACGATGCCATTACCTACTGCATGTAACAGGTGAGTTTTACCTAAGCCGGTGCCACCGTATAAAAATAACGGGTTATATGATCCACCGGGATTGTCAGCAACCTGACGCGCAGCGGCGCGTGCCAGCTGATTCGATTTACCTTCAACGAAGTTATCAAAGGTATAATTTAGATTGATGTTACTACGCTGTCCGGCAGGTTTAAGCGCTTCCGCGGGCGCAACTGCAGGTGCAGCCGCACTGACATCGGCTTGCACCGGTGCCGCCGCAGGTTTACTTACCCGCTCAGCGCTTTGTGTATTAACGGCCGCTTTCGGCATAGACCCCACATCAAATACCAATTGGGGGGCACTGTCCTGAGCAAATAACTCGATGGTCTGGTTAATCCGCAGCAGATAGTTATCCCGCACCCAATCCAATACAAATCGGTTAGGTGCGAACAAAGTTAAACGGTCGGATGACTCTTGGGCTTGTAACGGCCGGATCCAGGTATTGAACTGCTGAACCGGCAAATCGTCCTTAAGCACCGACAAGCACTGTTCCCAAAGGCTGCTGGGCACGGAAAATACTCCTTATCCCGATAGCATTCGCCATCAGGGTGAAAACCAGAAATGTTATAATTAGCTAGTGACAGGGGAAGACCGACTACTTTTTATTTAGTAGCTCTTTTCGCGTCACCACTTTTTGGACCCTTATTATGGATCGAAATGGGTAGATCATCCTAGATCGATCTGATCTAATAATGCATGTGTTATAAGATCTATCTCTCTGTTTTTTATTGACAAAGAAAACTCTTTCAGATCCTGTCCACAGGTTATACATATACATTTATTATGCCATGGATCCGCCAAAGATCATTTTTGATCGCTTAAAAATATGGTTTGACTTTCACCACTACAAAGGTCTAAAATTCGCCCTCTTTTTTTGGGTGCTGGCAGCCAAAAAAGGCAACCAACACCTTTATGTAACTTAAATCGGCGGATCAGCTATGAAACGTACATTTCAACCGAGCGTTCTAAAACGTAAACGCTCTCACGGCTTCCGTGCTCGTATGGCAACCAAAAATGGTCGCGCTTTACTTGCTCGTCGTCGTGCCAAGGGTCGTGCTCGTCTGAGTGCTTAACCCGCCAGTGATGGCAAAGCACGCATTCGGTCGGGAGTTAAGACTCTTAACACCCGACCAATTTCAATTTGTATTCGCTAAGCCCGTTCGGGCAGGTTCCCCGCAACTTACTCTTCTCGCTCGTCATAACCAACTAGACCATCCGCGTCTAGGCTTAACTGTGGCAAAAAAACACGTTAAACGTGCTGTTGGCCGCAATAAGATAAAGCGCCAAATGCGAGAGTACTTCCGCCAACACCAAGCTGAACTGACCAATATCGATATTATTGTCGTAGCGAAGCGCGGTATTGGTGAATTAAGTAAGCAGGAACTCTACGAACTAATGAAGCGCTTATGCAAACTGTTAAACAAACGCTGCAAGCCGCACTAATCTTGTTGATCCGGGGCTACCAGATTATCATTAGCCCCCTGTTAGGTCCGAGGTGCCGTTTTTATCCAAGCTGCTCTGAATATGCGATTCAAGCAATCAAAGCGCATGGATTAATCAAGGGCGGTCGCTTGGCCTTACGCCGGATATCTCGCTGTCACCCTGGTAATCCAGGTGGTCACGACCCGGTGCCACCACCACCTAATAAGAAATAAGCTGAATTAGCCATGGAATCACAACGCAATTTACTGCTTATCGGGTTTCTACTGGTAAGCTTCCTACTGTATCAGCAGTGGGTATCTTACAGTCAGCCAGATACGGCACCTGTCGAAACCAGTTTAACCACGCCAAGTGCCACAGACGCACTACCTAGCGCACAAGCAACTGGTGGCGAAGAGGGTATTCCAGATATCGCCCCAGCCGCGCCACAGGCACCTGCCGCTGATGATACACTGGCACCTGTTTCGCGTTTAATCACGGTGACAACAGATAAACTCCGCATCACTATCGACACCTTGGGTGGCGATGTCGTGCACGCCGACCTGATGGAATTCCCATTAACGCTGGATTCAGACGACCCGTTTGTGTTGCTACACCAAAGCAATCAATTCCGTTACATCGCCCAAAGCGGTTTAACCGGTTTTGATACACGGGACAACCGCCCACTTTATGCCGCTGCACAGCAGAACTATACCCTCGCCGATGGCGAAGATATGTTGGCAGTGCCATTGAGCTACCAGCGCGATGACGGCGTCATGATCGCTAAAGTATTCAAGTTCAGCCGTGGCAAACACTCTATTGATGTAGATTTCCGCATCCATAACGGCACCAGCCAACCACTCAGTACCCAGGTATGGGCGCAATTGCGTCAAACGATGGCAGGTGAAGGCGGATCAATGTTGATGCCAACCTACCGCGGCGCAGCTTACTCGACAGCCGACTCACGATACGAAAAATTCAGCTTTGACGATATGAGCGAGAAAAAGCTCAATAAGCAAACCCAAGGCGGTTGGGTGGCCATGCTTCAGCACTACTTTGTTAGCGCTTGGGTGCCAGGCGCCGATGACAATAACGAGATCTATAGCAGCACCAGTAATGGTCAGGGCATCATAGGTTTCATCGCCCCCGCAACAACCATTGCAGCGGGTGCCGACCAAACCCTCAACACCACGCTGTTTGTCGGTCCTAAAGATCAGGATGCGCTGTCAGCATTATCACCAACCCTCAACCTAGTGGTTGATTACGGCTTCCTCTGGATGTTGGCGCAACCTCTGCATTGGTTGCTGGTATTGTTCCAAAGCTGGGTGGTTAACTGGGGTATCGCAATTATCCTAATCACGCTAACCGTCAAAGGCAGTATGTACCGCCTCACCAAAGCGCAGTTCAGCTCAATGGCGAAAATGCGCAAGTTGCAGCCAAAGATGGCTGCACTGAAAGAGCGTTATGGTGATGATCGCCAGAAGATGTCGCAAGCGATGATGGAGATGTATAAGAAAGAGAAGGTTAACCCCATGGGTGGTTGCCTACCTATTCTTATCCAGATGCCTATCTTTATTGCTCTCTATTGGGTACTTCTGGAAAGCTATGAGTTACGTCAGGCTCCCTTCTTCCTCTGGATCGACGATCTGTCAGTACAGGATCCATATTACGTATTGCCGTTGTTGATGGGCGCCTCCATGTGGTTGATGCAAAAGATGTCGCCAAATACCATTACGGATCCAACACAGCAGAAAGTGATGCAGTTTATGCCGGTCATATTCACTTTTATGTTCCTCTGGTTCCCGTCAGGGCTGGTACTGTATTGGTTGGTATCCAACCTGATATCCATTGCCCAGCAATGGTATATCTACCGCCAAATGGACAAAGCAGACGCCAAAGCCTAACTAACAAGTTGAGCTAACAGTGAAAAGGGGCAACCAAGGTTGCCCCTTGTTGCTTTATAATGACGGTAATTATCCTAATTATTATCGCCATTATGCCTAGTCATATAGATACAATTGTCGCCCAAGCCACCCCTCCAGGCCGTGGTGGCGTTTCTATCATTCGTGTTTCCGGTCCCGACGCAGAGCTGGTCGCTGAAACCGTTTTAGGAAAAGTGCCAGCGCCTCGTGTCGCCGAGTACCTCCCCTTTAAAGATCACAAAGCACAAATATTGGATCAGGGCATAGCCCTACTGTTCAAAGCCCCGAACTCCTTTACCGGTGAAAACGTACTCGAGCTGCAAGGCCATGGTGGGCCCGTGGTTGTCGATATGCTATTGAAAGCGATCTGTCGCATTCCCGGTATACGCATCGCCAATCCAGGGGAGTTTAGCGAACGTGCTTTTCTAAATGACAAATTGGATCTGACACAGGCAGAGGCGATCGCTGACTTAATAGAAGCAAACAGTGAAGCCGCGGCCAAAAGTGCCCTGCACTCACTGCAAGGTGTATTTTCCCAGCAGGTACACGCGTTAGTAGAACAACTCACCCACCTACGGATCTACGTTGAAGCAGCTATCGACTTTCCCGATGAAGAGGTCGACTTTCTCTCTGACGGCAAGATCAGCGGCGACCTCAGCGCCATCGAGCAGCAACTCGCGGAAGTACAATCACAAGCCAAACAAGGCAGCTTGATCCGTGAAGGAATGCGCGTAGTACTGGCGGGCAAACCAAATGCCGGCAAATCAAGCTTACTCAACGCATTAGCAGGCAAAGAAGCTGCTATCGTCACAGAGATAGCAGGCACCACCCGAGACGTATTGCGAGAGCATATCCATATCGACGGGATGCCACTACACATCATCGACACAGCAGGCCTTAGAGAGAGCCCTGACAAAGTCGAACAGATAGGTATTGCACGCGCCTGGGAAGAGATAAACCAAGCAGACAGAGTCCTGTTTCTGGTTGACGCCAGCGAAACCAAAGAGACTGATCCCCATAAGATCTGGCCAGAGTTAGTCGACAAACTACCAAACGATGTACCACTCACTCTGGTACGCAATAAATTGGATGTTGCAGATATCCAAGCTAAGCCGACCGCAGAAGGTCGCTATCCAATAATCCAAATATCCGCGAAAACGGGCAGCGGTATTGATGAACTAAAAGTCCATCTAAAAGCGATCATGGGCTATCAAGGACAAGGGGGCGAAGGTCAATTTACCGCCCGACGTCGGCACACAGAGGCTCTCAAACAAGCTGAACAGCACCTGCTTCAAGGTCGAGAGCAGTTAGATATCTATTGTGCCGGTGAGCTGTTAGCGGAAGAGTTACGGCTGGCACAGCAAGCATTAGCAGAGATCACCGGTGAATTTAGTTCAGATGATCTGCTTGGAAAGATCTTTTCTTCCTTTTGTATAGGTAAATAACCAAATAAAACAATAAGTAACAGTTATAGCTTGGGGAATATGTGTGATCGTAAACGATCACTTACCCCCAACTTAATCCTGCCTTGTTCACATCAAATACCTTGGGTTACTCACAGAATTAGCCACAAGCGACAGCGAGCGGTTACAATAGCCATCACTTTACTCTGAAGCAGGTTTTTCGATGAGCAATACAGTTCAACTCTTGGTGGGCTCCATGCTAGGAGCGACCGAATATGTCGCAGACCACGCCGCAGACCTGTTGCAACAAGCAGGCTACAGCACAGAAATAGTGATCGACTTTAATCAATGGCGACCAAGAGATGATGAAAGCCAGCGTTGGCTCATCTGCACATCGACCCATGGCGCTGGCGATCTTCCAGATAATATTCAGCCACTGGCCGAATATCTGTTGATGCATCGTCCTAATCTTGCCAGTGTAAAGTATGGCGTTATCGGTTTAGGTGACTCCAGCTATGACACTTTTTGCGAAGGTAGTAAGACCCTAGATACCGTTCTGGAGGATTTAGGCGCCTATAAAGTTGCCGAACGACTAGAGATTGATGTCCAAGAAACACCGATCCCCGAAGATGCAGCCGAGGCCTGGTTGCCACAATTTATTGAAAAGATCGCTTAACAACTATGGATCTTAACTGTGTATAAGTAACCTAGTTACCCACAATACATACTGAAAAGCCCAGATTATCTCTCCCCATGTATATACGATTGTGGATAAAACAGTGTTTCATCCACGATCAATACCCGTTAGATCCCAACGATCACACAGCTTTCAAACAAGCTAACTTATTGTAATTTAAATCATTAAAATCTTAATCCACAGGGATCTCCGTACTAATTAAAAGATCAGTAAAGATCGATCTAAAGATCTTTTTGATCTTATTTAAGCAAGTAAGATCCTTTGTTCACTTCACGCCAGCCCTGCCATCAAGTAGAATATGCGACCCTTAAAGATCCTAAGGATCGCGATCCTTGAGATCCTAATGCGTGAGGCAGAGATATGTTGTTCGATGAAAAGTTTGATGTGATCGTTGTTGGTGGTGGCCATGCTGGCACTGAAGCAGCAATGGCATCAGCGCGAACAGGTGCGAACACACTTTTACTCACCCACAACATAGATACTTTAGGACAGATGTCCTGTAATCCCGCTATTGGTGGCATAGGTAAAGGCCATTTAGTGAAAGAGATTGATGCTCTGGGTGGTCTGATGGCCACAGCCATCGATCATGGCGGGATCCAATTCAGGACGCTCAATGCCAGTAAAGGGCCAGCGGTAAGAGCGACACGAGCACAGGCTGATCGTCAGTTGTATCGTTCCTTCGTGCGTCACGCATTAGAAAACCAGCCCAATCTGAAAATTTTCCAGCAGTCCTGCGATGATCTTTTAGTTGAGAACGATCGGGTTACCGGTGTGGTAACTAAAATGGGGCTGACGTTCAAAGCTGAGGCGGTGGTGCTGACGGTAGGTACCTTTCTTGGTGGTCAGATCCATATCGGCATGGAGAACTACAGTGGTGGACGCGCAGGTGATCCACCATCGATCGCATTAGCACAACGAATGCGTGAATTGCCGTTTCGGGTTGGTCGTTTAAAAACCGGCACCCCACCCCGTATTGACGCTCGTAGCATTGATTTTTCTGTGATGGAGCCACAACCCGGTGATGCGCCAACACCGACCTTTTCTTTCATGGGAAAAGCATCGCAGCATCCCCAGCAGATCGCCTGTTATATCACCCATACCAATACGCAAACCCATGAAATCATTAAAGGCGGGTTAGATCGATCACCCATGTATGCCGGAGTGATCGAGGGTGTGGGGCCAAGATATTGTCCATCAATTGAAGACAAGGTGATGCGCTTTGCGGATAAACAATCCCATCAGATATTCGTTGAGCCTGAAGGGCTAACTACCCATGAGGTTTATCCGAACGGTATCTCGACCAGTTTGCCATTTGATGTCCAGTTAAACTTAGTGCACTCGATTGTTGGCTTTGAAAACGCCCATATCACTCGACCTGGTTACGCCATCGAATATGACTTCTTTGATCCTCGGGATCTTAAAGCCACGCTGGAAACCAAGTTTATCCAAGGGCTATTTTTTGCTGGCCAAATCAACGGTACAACCGGTTATGAAGAAGCGGGCGCACAGGGATTAATTGCTGGTGTTAACGCTTCGCGCTTGGCTAATGAACTTGAGCAGTGGACGCCGCGTCGAGATCAGGCATATATGGGCGTATTGGTTGATGATCTTGCCACTTTGGGAACGCAAGAGCCTTATCGCATGTTTACCAGCCGTGCGGAATATCGTTTGTTGTTGCGCGAAGATAACGCTGATCTGCGTTTAACGCCGATCGGGCGAGAACTAGGCTTAGTGGATGATCTCCGTTGGCAGACGTTTAATGAAAAACTCGAAGCCATTGAGCAAGAAAAACAGCGTCTAAAAGAGACTTGGGTACAGGCTAATTCCGTTGCAGCTAGCCAGCTCAATCCAAAGCTGAAAACACCATTGGCGCGGGAAACTAACTTGGAAAGCTTGCTACGCCGACCAGAAGTGACTTATCAGATGCTTTCAGATCTCGAAGGTATCGGGGCTGGATTGGAGCATCAACAAGCGGCAGAACAAGTAGAGATCCAAACGAAGTACGCTGGTTATATTGAGCGGCAGAAAGATGAAATAGCCAAACTGCAACGTAATGAAAATACTCTGCTACCGTTAGATATTGATTACGCCAATGTCCCCGGGCTTTCTAACGAAGTGATCGCCAAATTGAACAACAGTAAGCCGGAAACGATCGGTAAAGCCTCCCGTATATCTGGGATCACACCGGCTGCTATCTCGATCTTACTGGTGCATTTGAAGAAGCTTGGTTTATTGAAAAAGAGTGCTTGATGGAACAGTTTAAAACCCAACTGATAACCCAAGCGAACAGCTTAGGTTTGTCGCTGACGGATGAGCAGAGTGACAAACTGTTAGGTTTTTTGGCGCTACTGAACAAGTGGAACAAAGCGTATAACCTCACCTCTGTGCGTGATCCGCAAGAGATGTTAGTACGTCATATTCTAGACAGTTTGGTAGTCTTACCCCATATGGACGGACTCAAGCGGGTCATCGATGTGGGGACGGGTCCGGGGTTACCAGGGATCCCATTGGCAATTATGATGCCCGAGACTCAATTTTTTCTGCTTGATAGTCTGGGTAAGCGTATTCGCTTTCAGAAGCAGGTTTGTCATGAGTTAGGACTCACTAATGTCACTTCTATACAAAGTAGAGTTGAAAAATTCCAGCCGGATCACCCATTTGATGCTGTGATCAGTCGCGCCTTTGCGTCGATAGGTGATATGCTCAGTTGGTGTAGCCATTTGGGCTGTTATTTTCTAGCCATGAAAGGCACTTATCCTGAACAGGAACTTGCACAACTGCCTGCCGACTTTACAGTCAAAGCAGTACATCCGTTACAAGTACCTGAGCTGGATGAAGCTCGTCACTTGGTAGAGATCATACGCAACCAATAACTCGATTGGGGTCTGTCGTGGGTAAAGTCATTTCAGTAGCAAACCAGAAAGGTGGTGTCGGTAAGACAACCACAGCTGTCAACCTGGCCGCGTCGCTGGCCGCCACCAAACGCAAAGTGCTGTTGATCGATCTCGATCCACAGGGTAATGCGACCATGGGGAGCGGTGTCGACAAATATGAAGTGCCGAAAAGCGCTTATGAGCTATTGATTGATGAAGAGCCGTTTAATGACGTGGTGGTCACGGAAACAACCGGTGGTTATGACCTGATCGCTGCGAATGCCGATGTCACGGCGGCCGAAATTAAGTTGATGGAAGTTTTCTCGCGGGAAACGCGCCTGCGTAATGCATTGCATCCAGTGCGAGATAGTTACGATTTCATTTTTATCGATTGCCCACCCTCGTTGAACTTATTGACGGTCAACGCGATGGCGGCATCTGACTCTGTACTGGTACCAATGCAGTGTGAGTACTTTGCTCTGGAAGGATTGACCGCATTGGTTGATACCGTGAGTAAAATATCAGCGGCAGTGAATCCTGGGCTACATGTCGAAGGTATACTTCGTACCATGTACGATCCTAGAAATCGCCTCTCCTGTGATGTATCAGAGCAGCTGAAACAGCACTTTGGTGACAAAGTTTACCGTACTGTTATTCCTCGAAATATCCGCTTAGCTGAAGCGCCTAGTTTTGGTACACCAAGTATGTACTACGATAAAAACTCGACTGGCGCTAAATCATACTTAGCACTTGCAGGTGAGATCCTGCGTCGTGCCGAGCTCAGTGGTGCCAATTCAGAATCAGCCTAACGTCTTAAGGAAATAGTTCAACTCATGTCGACACCTAAACGTAGAGGCTTGGGCCGCGGATTAGATGCCCTGCTAAGTACCAGCCAGGCAGCTCGAGATAGAGTGGATGCTCAGGCTGATGGCGAAGCGCAGTCTGCAGCGGCCATTCCGAAGGGAGAGATGCAAAAACTCCCGATTGAACAACTCGAGCCTGGCAAATATCAACCTCGTAAAGATATGTCTCCGGAAGCGCTGGAAGAGTTGGCGCATTCTATTGAAGCACAGGGCATTATCCAGCCGATTGTAGTGCGCAAAGTTGCCAGTGGTAAATATGAGATTATTGCCGGTGAACGGCGTTGGCGTGCTTCTCAATTAGCCGGGTTAGATATTGTTCCCTGCATGGTTAAAGATGTGCCCGATGAAGCCGCTGTGGCTATTGCGTTGATTGAAAATATTCAGCGTGAAGATCTTAATGCGATGGAAGAAGCTATCGCATTAAAACGCTTAATGACTGAATTTCAGCTTACTCATCAGGAAACCGCTGATGCCGTAGGTAAATCTCGCACTACTGTGACCAATTTATTACGCTTAAATAACCTGAATGATGACGTTAAGGTTATGCTAGAGCGTGGCGATATTGAGATGGGGCATGCCCGTGCTCTGTTGACGCTTGAAGGTGAGCAACAATCTGAAGCTGCTCGCATCGTGGTGGGTAAAGGTATGACCGTTAGGGAAGCTGAGCGCTTGGTGCGGAAGATTATGGATCCGCCTGAAGCGAAGCCAGAACCTACCATTGATCCAAATATCACCCAGTTACAAACTGATTTGGCAGAGCGCTTAGGAGCCAATGTAATGATCAATCATACTTCTAAAGGCAAAGGTAAGTTGGTTATTAGTTATACTAATTTGGATGAGCTTGATGGGATTCTTGAGCACATTAAGTAATGGCCTAGCACGGATATACAATGTCCATTTGCGCTCGGTCAATAAATGCCTTTATACTCCGCTAGCAAATTGGCTTGCCAATAATAAATTAAAGAAAAAAGCCTTGTGATCCCATTAATTTCGCAAACTAGGCGTGTAGCGATAAAACAGGTGCAGATTCTGCTGTTTTTGTCTGCTGCTACCGGTTTATCATGGACTATAGTTGCAGACTATATTGATGGTATCGCCGCATTTTGTGGTGGTCTTTCCGTGTCGGTAGGACAGTTAGTTTTTATCTGGTCGGCACTAAGATTTAATGGAGCCAGACAGGCTGGACTGATAAAGTCAGGTTTCAAGCAGGGGTTACATTTAAAATGGAGCGCGACACTTATCTTTGCTGCTTTAGCGTTAGCGAAGTTCAAGTTACCTCCGCTGCCCTTTTTAACAACTTTTTGTGTAATGGTATTGGTCAGTGCATCGATACCGGTTATGTTTTCAAAAAAATAAAATCAGGATGAGCTATGGCTGCCTCAGGTGAACCTTTAACTTCGACCGAGTACATCCAGCACCACCTCACCAACCTTCAGGTTTGCTCGACCGAGCATGGCCTGCAGTGGGGACACCACTGCAGTGAGGCTGGTTTCTGGGTGTTGAATGCAGACTCACTTTTTTGGTCGATATCTCTCGGTGTATTCTTTCTATGGTTATTCCGCCGAGTGGGTAAAAAAGCTACAACCGGGGTGCCCGGTAAACTTCAATGTTTTGTTGAGATGCTTGTCGAGTTTGTTGATGGCAGTGTTCGCGATACCTTTCATGGAAAAAATAAGTTAATTGCGCCATTGGCTTTAACTATTTTTGTTTGGGTATTTTTGATGAACCTGATGGATCTTATCCCGGTTGATTTGATTCCCTATGCGGCTCAAGTAAGCGGCGTTCCATATCAAAAAATAGTATCGACTACAGACCTTAATTTAACATTTGCCCTAGCTCTTGGCGTTTTTGCTTTGATGCTGTTCTATAGCGTTAAAGTGAAAGGCCCTATCGGTTTCCTGAAAGAACTAACCTTACATCCTTTTAATAGCAGCAATGTATTCATTCAGGCGCTATTTGTACCGGTTAACTTCCTTCTTGAAAGTATCACCCTACTGGCTAAGCCAGTATCACTCGGCTTGCGTCTGTTTGGTAACATGTATGCAGGCGAGTTGATTTTTATTTTGATAGCCATTTTATACAGCGCCGGCGCCGTTCTTGGTACGCTTGGTGGTGTGTTGCAAATCGGGTGGGCTATCTTCCACATATTGGTCATCACGTTGCAAGCGTTCATATTCATGGTGTTAACCATTGTGTATCTGAGCATGGCACACGAAGATCATTAACTCGTAACTAACTATTTGTTCGTTAAAACCATCAAAGCTAATAACTGGAGATTAAGATGGACGTACTTGGCTTGAAATACATCGCTGTTGCTCTGATGATGGGCCTTGCAGCCCTGGGTACCGGTATCGGTTTCTCTATTCTAGGCGGTAAGTTCCTAGAAAGCTCTGCCCGTCAGCCTGAGCTGGCGCCACAACTGCAAGTAAAGATGTTCATCGTTGCAGGTTTGCTTGATGCGATTCCAATGATCGCAGTTGGTATCGGCTTGTACCTATTGTTCGCTGCATAAGCTAACTATTTCATTAATGCGAACAGCAGTGAATAAGGAGGATGTGTTGTGAGTATCAACGCTACCTTGTTTGGACAAATGATCGCTTTTGCGGTGTTCGTGTGGTTCTGCATGAAATATGTGTGGCCACCGCTGATAAGTGCGATCGAAGAACGTCAGAAGAAAATTGCTGACGGCCTTGCTGACGCTGAACGTGCTTCAAAAAGCTTAGAATTGGCGCAAAATAATGCCGCGGATAAGTTAAAAGAAGCTAAGCAGCAAGCCACTGAAATTTTAGAGCAAGCTAACCGTCGCAAAAATCAGATTGTTGAAGAAGCACAAACTGAAGCGCGCGGTGAACGGGAAAAAATCCTCGTTCAAGGGCGAGCTGAAATTGAAGCTGAACGAAATCGAGCACAGGAAGAACTGCGTAAGCAGGTCGCGGTACTGGCTGTTGCTGGTGCTGAGCGAATTCTGGCTCGTTCGATCGATAAGGCTGCTAATGCCGATATCTTAGATCAGTTGGCTAAAGAGCTGTAATAAGGGAGTGGCGACATGTCTGATTTGACTACGATTGCGCGCCCTTATGCTAAGGCAGCTTTTGACTTTGCTATTGAGAACAATACGCTGTCGGATTGGAACGAAATGTTAGCGTTTGCCGCTGCTGTTTCATCTGAGCCGCAGGTTTCAACATTACTGGCTGCTGCCGGTAATGCTGAAAAAGCAGCGGAGGTGTTTAACACTCTGTGCGACGAGCAACTCAACGAGCATGGTCGTAACTTGATCAAGGTAATGGCCGAAAACAAACGTCTTCAAGCACTACCAGAAGTGTTCCGCCTGTATCAGATTTTGAAAGCGGAGCATGAACTAGAGATTGACGTATACTGCACCTCAAACACCGATCTAGATGCTGCTCAAAAGCAAGCAATTAGTCAGGCAATGGCAGTACGTTTGTCACGTAAAGTTAAGTTGATTTGTAATGTAGACAGCACACTGCTTGGCGGTGTTGTGATCAAAGCTGGCGATTTGGTGATTGATAACACTATTCGCGGCAAGCTGGATCGCATGGCTGATTCATTACTGTCATAAACGGGAAAGCAGAGCATGCAACTGAATTCCAATGAGATCAGTGAGCTGATCAAAAAACGGATTGAGAAATTCGATGTTGCCAGTGAAGCCCGCAACGAAGGTACGATCGTATCTGTTAGCGACGGCATCATCAGCATCAACGGCCTAGCCGATGTGATGCTTGGCGAAATGATTGAATTGCCAGGCAATCGCTTTGCTATGGCATTGAACCTTGAGCGCGATTCTGTTGGCGCGGTTGTTTTGGGTTCTTATGAAGGTTTGGCTGAAGGTCAGATCGTTAAGGGAACAGGCAATATTCTTTCGGTTCCTGTCGGCCGAGGGTTGTTAGGCCGCGTTTTGAATGCCTTGGGTGAACCTATTGATGGTAAAGGCCCTGTTGAGCATGATGGTTACTCACCCATTGAGGTGATTGCACCGGGGGTTATTGAGCGTCAATCAGTTGATCAGCCTGTTGAAACAGGTTATTCAGCGATCGATTCGATGATTCCAATTGGTCGTGGCCAGCGTGAATTGATTATTGGCGACCGTCAAACCGGTAAAACTGCCATAGCAATTGATGCCATCATCAACCAAAAGCGTTCAGGTATTAAGTGTGTTTACGTTGCAATTGGCCAGAAAAACTCGACCATTGCAAATGTCGTACGTAAGCTCGAAGAGAACGGCGCTATGGAGTACACCACGGTGGTTGCGGCATCGGCTTCTGAAGCTGCTGCATTGCAATACTTGTCAGCCTACTCAGGCTGTACCATGGGTGAGTATTTCCGTGACCGTGGCGAAGATGCACTGATTATCTATGATGACTTGTCAAAACAAGCCGTTGCTTATCGTCAGATCTCTTTGCTGCTAAAACGCCCTCCGGGTCGTGAAGCCTACCCTGGTGATGTTTTCTATCTTCATAGTCGTTTGCTTGAGCGTGCAGCTCGTGTGAATGCTGACTACGTTGAGAAGTTCACTAATGGTGAAGTGAAAGGCCAGACAGGCTCATTGACTGCACTGCCAATTATTGAGACGCAAGGCGGCGACGTTTCAGCGTTCGTTCCAACCAACGTGATCTCTATTACCGATGGTCAGATCTTCCTTGAAACCGATTTGTTTAACTCAGGTATTCGTCCTGCGGTTAACCCAGGTATCTCGGTATCTCGTGTCGGTGGTTCTGCGCAGACCAAAGTGATTAAGAAACTAGGTGGTTCCGTTCGTACGGCTCTGGCACAGTTTCGCGAAGTTCAGGCATTTGCTCAATTTGCATCGGATCTAGATGATGCGACATTGCAGCAGCTTGAGCACGGTCAGCGAGTGACAGAGTTAATGAAACAGAAACAATATGCGCCTTACTCTACTGCGCTGATGGCTGTTTCGTTGTATGCCGCTGAGAATGGTTATCTCAAGGATATATCACTCGACAAAATCGGCGACTTTGAAGCGGCGTTGCACTCTTACGCGACTAGCGAGCACAGCAAGTTGATAGACACCATCAACGAAACCGGCGCATACAGCGATGATGTTGCCAGTGGTTTGAAGACGGTTCTTGATGGCTTCGTGGCTGGTCAAAGCTGGTAATACAGGTTTTTCTGTATTTCACTTTATACGAGGAGTGAGAGATGGCCGGTGCTAAAGAGATTCGAGGTAAAATTGCGAGTGTAAAAAGCACTCAGAAGATCACGAGTGCGATGGAAAAGGTAGCTGCTTCGAAGATGCGTAAGACGCAAGCTCGAATGGAAGCTTCCCGCCCTTATGCTGAAAGCATGCGCAACGTGATTGGGCATATTGCCCTTGGCAGCTTGGAGTATCGCCATTCTTATATGAATGAGCGGGAGACCAAGCGAGTTGGCTATTTGATCATTTCCACTGATCGTGGTTTGTGTGGTGGTTTGAACTTTAATTTGTTCAAAGAAGTTTCACAAAACATGAAAGAGTGGCAAGACAAAAATGTTGAAGTGGATCTGGCCTTAGTGGGCAGCAAAGCGGCAGCGTTCTTTGGTCGCCATGGTTGTAAGGTACTCGCTCAGACCTCGGGGCTGGGGGATGAACCAACGGTAAAAGAGCTGATTGGTACAGTCCGTGTCATGCTTGATGCCTACAACGAAGGCAAGATCGATCGTCTGTACTTGGTGTACAACCATTACATGAACACCATGTCGCAGAAGCCCAACATTAGTCAATTGCTGCCTTTGCCTAAATCGGATGATGAAGAGCTGATGAAGCACAAGTGGGACTATATCTATGAGCCAGATGCCAAAGTTCTGCTCGACAGACTTTTGGTTCGTTACATAGAGTCTCAAGTGTATCAAGGTGCGATTGAAAACCTCGCCTGCGAACAAGCAGCTCGAATGGTTGCGATGAAAGCCGCAACCGATAATGCGGGTAGTCTGATTGACGATCTACAATTGGTGTATAACAAAGCCCGTCAGGCGGCGATTACCCAAGAGTTGAGTGAGATCGTCGGCGGTGCAGCTGCTGTTTAGGTAGAGAAACGCAAGATTTAGAGGACAGATAATGAGCATAGGAAATATCGTCCGGGTGATCGGCGCCGTGGTAGATGCGGAATTTGCACAGGATGCAGTACCGCAGGTATACGACGCACTGGTTGTCACCGAGGAAGGTCAGAACAAAGACCTAGTGCTGGAAGTTCAGCAGCAGCTAGGCGGCGGTATCGTGCGTACCATCGCCATGGGTGCCTCAGAAGGTTTGAAACGCGGCCTTAAAGTTGAGAATACCAATGAGCCGATTAAGGTTCCTGTGGGAACTCAAACGCTTGGCCGCATTATGAACGTATTGGGCCAGCCTATTGATGAAGCAGGCCCCATCGGCGAAGAAGAGCAGTACGCGATTCACCGCCCTGCGCCAAGTTACGAAGAACAGTCAAGCTCTAATGACCTATTAGAAACAGGCATCAAGGTAATCGACTTGATTGCACCGTTTGCTAAGGGCGGTAAAGTTGGGTTGTTTGGTGGTGCAGGTGTTGGTAAGACCGTCAATATGATGGAGCTGATCAATAACATCGCAAAAGCACACAGTGGTTTATCTGTGTTTGCAGGTGTTGGTGAGCGAACTCGTGAGGGTAACGATTTTTATCACGAAATGAACGATTCCAACGTACTTGATAAAGTTGCGATGGTTTACGGTCAGATGAATGAGCCTCCTGGAAACCGTTTGCGCGTTGCGCTAACAGGTTTGACTATGGCTGAAAAATTCCGTGATCAAGGTAAAGATGTACTGCTGTTTATCGATAATATTTATCGTTACACATTGGCCGGTACAGAAGTATCAGCGTTGCTGGGTCGGATGCCTTCTGCGGTAGGTTATCAACCGACTTTGGCTGAAGAGATGGGTGTGTTGCAGGAACGTATTACATCAACCAAAACAGGATCGATTACCTCGGTTCAGGCGGTTTATGTACCTGCGGATGATTTGACCGATCCCTCTCCTGCAACCACGTTTGCGCACTTGGATGCGACTATCGTATTGAGTCGTGATATTGCTGCCCAGGGTATCTACCCGGCCATTGATCCATTGGACTCTTCATCACGTCAGTTAGATCCGTTGATTGTTGGCCAAGAGCACTACGAAGTTGCTCGTGGCGTGCAGACAACTTTGCAGCGTTATAAAGAGCTCAAGGATATCATCGCGATTTTGGGTATGGACGAGTTGTCAGAAGATGACAAAATGACCGTTTCCCGCGCGCGTAAAATCCAGCGCTTCTTATCGCAGCCGTTCCACGTTGCTGAAGTGTTCAACGGTGTACCAGGTAAACTGTGTTCACTGAAAGACACGATTCGCTCATTTAAAGCGATTCTTGCGGGTGAGTATGATCACTTACCTGAGCAAGCGTTTTATATGGTCGGTACCATAGAAGAAGCTGTTGAGAAAGCGGCTGATCTGTAATCATCCTCGTATAACAGAGTTAGGAGGATTTTATGGCTATGACGACACAGTTAGACGTTGTAAGTGCTGAAGCTGAAATTTTTAGCGGCCGCGTTGAGTTCTTGCAAGTCACTGGTTGGGAAGGTGAGTTAGGGATCCTTCCTGGTCATGCTCCACTATTAACCCGGTTAAAGCCGGGTATGGTGAAGCTGCGCAAGCAACACGGTGAGGAAGAGGTGTTTTACCTCTCTGGCGGCGTTTTAGAAGTGCAGCCAGGAACGGTAACCGTATTGGCTGATACGGTTATCCGCGCCGACGAAATTGATGAAGTTTCCGCTAACGAAGCGAAGCGCCGCGCAGAGGAGCATATTGCTAATCCGGGTGCAGACTTCGACTATGCGCAAGCAGCAAGAGAATTGGCGAAGTCGATTGCTCAACTTAAAGTGGCTCAATACAGCCGCAATAAGATAGGCTAGAGTTCTTAGTTGATTCAATAAAGCGACCCATTTGGGTCGCTTTTTTTATGTCTGTTAGAGAGCAATTAGACGTTTTGAGTAAAACAAATTCTCCAGTAGAGCTATTTGTGGACGGTTAGCGTGTACAACCATCTCGGTTAATACTGGGATGCGAACTGGAAAAGGCGACCTTAGGGTCGCCTTTTTTGTATACTTAATTCAATTTATTACTGAACTCGTCACTCTATGAGGACCTTATGTCACTGACTGTCGTCATTCTCGCCGCTGGTAAAGGAACGCGGATGCGTTCCAAACTTCCTAAAGTGCTACACCCGGTTGCTCACAAGCCGATGGTTCAGCATGTGATTGATGCCGCTGCAGGTGTCGGTGCCGAAAAAACCTGTTTGGTCTACGGACACGGTGCTGAACAGATTACGACAGCGCTGAAGGACCCTGATTTGGTATGGGTTGAGCAAGCTGAACAACTAGGTACCGGCCATGCGGTTGCGCAAGCTATCCCTCACCTTGCTGACAAAGATAAAGTCTTGGTGCTCTACGGTGATGTGCCGCTGATCTTGAGTTCAACATTGCAGCAACTGTTATCTGTACAACCTGACGGTGGTATCGGTTTATTGACAGTTAATCTGGATGACCCCAGCGGTTATGGTCGTATCCTGCGAGATAACGACGGCGGCGATGTCTGTGGCATCGTTGAACAGAAAGATGCTAGCCCTGAACAGCTCGCCGTGCGGGAAGTGAATACAGGCATTCTGGTGGCCAATGGTGAGGATCTTACCCGCTGGCTGAACAATCTGTCGAATGACAATGCTCAGGGGGAATACTACCTCACTGATATTATTGCCATGGCCTATGGCGAAGGTCGTAAGATAGCAACGGCGAACCCAGCTACTGCTATCGAAGTGGAAGGGGCAAATAACCGCCTGCAACTCGCCACTTTGGAGCGGGCGTATCAACAGCGAGCGGCAGAGCGGTTGATGACAGAGGGTGTGACACTGCGCGATCCGGCCCGCTTTGATCTACGTGGTGAACTGACTGCTGGTGAAGATTGCGTTATTGATATCAACGTCATTATTGAAGGCAAGGTCAGTCTTGGTAAAGGTGTGCAGATCGGTGCTAACTGCAGCTTGATTGATTGCGAAATTGGTGATCATAGTGTTGTGAAAGCTAACTCTATTATTGAGTCATCTTCGGTGGGAGAAGCTTGTTCCATCGGACCTTTTGGTCGCTTGCGTCCAGGTTGTGAAATGGCTAATGACAGCCATATCGGTAATTTTGTCGAGATGAAAAAAGTGCGATTAGGTGAAGGTTCAAAGGCCAACCACCTAACTTATCTTGGCGACAGTGAGATTGGCAGCGGCGTGAATATAGGTGCGGGTACTATTACCTGTAATTACGATGGCGCGAACAAGTTTAAGACCATCATTGGCGATAACGCCTTTATTGGCTCCGACAGTCAACTTGTAGCACCGGTCACAGTTGGTAAAGATGCGACAGTCGGTGCAGGTAGTACCATCACCAAAGATGTACCTGATGCGGCGCTGGCGATATCACGCAGTAAACAAGCACATATACCAGCTTGGCAACGGCCGGTTAAAATCAAAAAATAGTAGTATCTATAGCGTATTAAAGGGCAGCTATCAGCTGCCCTTTTTTGTTCAGGGGGGAACAGTAGTAAAGTGTCCTGCAATTCAATATTTCCCCTGCCGGTGGTAGTTGGCGCACCCTGCATTACAATTGTAAAACTGTTTTAATTATGGGTGTTTGTTCGCCAAAACCCTTATGGATAGCGTGACTCAATCAAGTGAGCGGAGCGCTCTGTCACGCTAACGCAGACAATCTTTATCAAATAGTAAACAGATTAGTTGTGGTGTGCTCTTATTGGGTAATTTGCTTACGAAAAACAATGTTGCTTGCTTTGGCTCGCAACAAAAGAAAAAACCACACAAAAATTAAGATAATCATTTGCACCGTCTTCTTTATGTAAATATATTCGACACTACTTACATATATTAAAAAACGCTGAAATTTTAACCAGTTAGACCGCCCTTGTGGGCGGTCTATTTACTCGTTTTTTAGCCGTTTGAGGAGTTGTCGTAGTGGCCTATGATTTTGGCAGTCTTAAATTAGGGATAAAAAACCCGTTTAAACAGGAAGGGATTATCAGCACCCTCGCTGGTATCGCGATCGTTGGTATTGGCCTTGGACCGCTGTTAAGTGTGGCGGGTGTGATCCAAGAAGATCGCACCCGTGCTTGGTTGTATGCTGGGCTCGGTTTGTTCCTGTTAGTGGTAGGCTTGCGTCGCGCCGGTCGTGGCTTGTTTCAGCTATTTCGTTTCTTCGTAGGGCGCTCGGTGCCAACCTCTTTGGCGTATAACTGTAATCCCAGTGAGCAAGATAACGCCAAAGCAGAACACCGATTTACCGCTTATGATGCTAAACAGCTCGAATCGATGTTGATGGGGCGTAAAAACACCACATTCACTGAGCCGCAAGGTTGGTTATCGCGGCTTCTACATAGCTTGATCCCCAGTCTGATCACCACTCCCTATCCGTTGCGTAATTTGGCGCAGGAGTTGTTTGGTGTACTGAGTGTCACCTTTACCGCCATTATTGCTTTTGCTGTGGCGTCTTTTGTATGTGCCACTGGATTAGCTGGTCCCGTTGGCGATCTGATCATGCCGCTGATGTCGGTTTTGCTGCTGGTTTATATGACGTTTGTATGGCGTGCGACCGGTTCGCGTTTGCAAAGTAACCAGATGGGGCGTTTGCAGGCAAAGGGGGCTGGTGGTCTGGCGCGTCTGCTTGGCTTCTCTATTTTGTTGCCGATCATTATTGGTTACGGCTATCAGCAATTGAACCTTGATTCCGAGCAGGCCGTGCAAGTTAGCCAGCTGTTTGAATTAGTGACGTTCAATGCTTGGCCGAATCTAAGTTATTTGGGGTTGATGGTGATCGTGGTGTTAGCTGCCACTGTGGTGCTGTTTATTGAGCGATTGAAGCTGTCTAATCCGACCACCGAAGTCAGTGAATACCGTGATAACTTGCAGGAGTCTATCCACCCGAATGAGATTTTTATAAACACTGAATCCATTGTGTTAGCTAACCGTCGGTACAACGAGATCCCTAATCGTACGTACCGAGCATTTGATCCGGCGCTGAATGATCAAAGTGAAGGTAAAGGCTCCTTTGGTGGTGAACTACTAATTGAAACCCAGCCTGCTTATCGCGAGCTGGAGCATTCTCCCTTATTTAAGTTGTGCCGGAGTGCCGCCACTTTGGTAGGACAGATATTGTTGGTGGTGGGGGTGGCGACGTTTGCCTCTGTCATCATGAATGGTTATGACGTCTATCTGCTGGCCGATTCAATGTTCTTTAATCAGTTGGTGCCTGCACTGCAAGGTGTCCGGGATGAAACCTTAGCACTAGAAATTGCAGCGCCGATCCTGACGCCGGTAGCCGATCAGATATCTGGTTTGATCACCTTGCTGTTTATCAGTCTGGCATCCACCGCTGCTGGACACATTCTGTCCCGTGGTGCCAACCTGTTCTGGGCTGAGATGCATTGGGACAGCTTGTTGATGTGGATGAAAATGGAAGGCACATACACTGAATCAAAAGTGTCTACCGGTATGTCTATTCACGACTCTACACGTTCTGAAAATGTGGTCGTACGTAGTTCAATAACACCGTGGATCATTAGTTCAAGGGTGCGTACTACTTGCTTTGCCACCAGCGGCAACTACAACCTTGAACTGCCTCGTTATATTCTCGAAATGCAGAAAAATGATGGGGAGCTGGCGGGGATAGTCGATGAAATTAAGTCGTTCTTACGTGGCCGTGAGAGTATTGCATCGATTACTAATGAGAATGATCTGGCCAACGCCAAGAATATTTATGATGTGAATCAGGCGAGCCGCACTCCGCTCGGCGCGCCGCAACAAAATGGCCAACTTAACATCGAAGAACAGGCTGCGCATCAACAGCGTCAGGAAGCGATAGAGCAAACTGATTAGCCGACAAACGGCAGTGTGTTAATTAGTTAAAGGCCTCGAGAGAGGCCTTTTTAGTTGGTGACGAGCAGGAAATTAGTGCCGTCTGGGGATACTTATTTCGCAGCAGGTTTAAGTGCTGGTGGGTTCGGTAGTTGCTGCATCCATGCTGAGCTCTTCAGCCATTTTGCTTGCATCAGTGTCAACATGCCGCTCTTTTCAATGGTATTGAAAAAATTGGTTATCAGATTGGCGAACTGTGGATCATTTTTGTTGATGGCAATCCCTAGTGGTTCTAGATTGAACGGTGGCTCTAAGGTCATCAGGTTGTCTTCTGGGAACATCAGTTGCGCCATCACACAAACTGGCATATCCGCTACCATGCCATCCGCCTCACCGTTGCGCAGCTTCTCCACCCCTTCGAGGTAATGATCTACTTCTATCAGCGTCGATTTTTTTAGTTTATTGCCAACGAAGTCAGCACTGGTAGAGCCTTTCAGTGCTACTACGCGATATTTCGCTTCGTTAATGTCATGGGGCTTGGCTAATTTTTCCAGCGTCGCTTTGGTGGTCAGAAGTGACTTACCGGATAGCAGGTAAGGGCCAACAAAATTGAAATTCTTGCTTCTTTCGAGAGTCACCGCCATACCTGAGATCACCATATCTACTTCGCCTTTTTCCAGGGCGGGTAGCAGTTCTGCAAATGGCTTGCGCACGATGGTTAATTTTACGCCCATCCCTTGGGCCAGGGTGCGAGCCAGATCTACATCCAGCCCTATGGCGACACCGTCTTTACTGATCACGTTAAATGGTGGTTGCTCTGCGGTCATACCGACGCGGATGATCTGATCCGCAATAATGCGGTCAATTGCTGATGCTGCTACGGATGTGGTGGTTTGTGCAGGGGCGCTTGTGTCGGCGGTGGTGCTGGCGCAGCTGACAATGAATGCCAGAACAATACCGATAGGTAAGATACGTTTAACGAGTTTACTCATCATGGTGTGGCTTCCTTTGCAAAGATTAGTACTGATGGTTTTAGTTGTAGCTTTGTTATCAACCTCTAAGTGTAGGAGATGATTGGAAAAACAGTGTCAGAATAAGAGTTTTATCTGTGTTACCGCCGTTGCAGTCGTCTTAGCCTAATAACGCGAGGCTCGCGGCGGCTGGGGTTTCTTTCGTGTTAGGTTTGGTATCTGTGCCAGATCGGCGATAATGGCTCTATCACTCCATTGTTGTGTCCAGATAGCCGTTTACTATGCGCCTAGATAAATACCTAAGTACTTATGCTGATTTAACCCGGTCACAGGCGAAACGCGCCCTCCATGCTGGCGAGGTGACCTGTAACGGTGAGCCTATTCGTAACCCCGGTTTTAAAGTGTCTGCGGATGATCATATCTCATTGGATGGCATGCCTCTTGATCCTGCGGGCGAGCGTTATCTTATGTTGCATAAAGCCGAGCAGACCGTGTGCTCCCATGTCGATGATGGTCATATGTCGATTTTTTCCCTGATGGAGATCACCCGTCCGGATAAGCTGCATGTGGCTGGGCGTCTGGACGCTGATACCACAGGTTTGGTTCTGATCACCGATGATGGCCAGTGGTCCCATGCCATCACCTCCCCTAAACGAGCGTGTCAAAAACGTTATCGAGTGTGGCTGGCTGAAGCGCTGACCGAGCAAGCTTGTCTGCAGCTGCAACAAGGGGTGATGCTGCATGGTGAAGAGCATCCAACCAGGCCCGCTGTGGTTGAGAAAGTGGCAGAAAGTGAATGTTTGCTGACCATCAGCGAAGGTAAATACCATCAGGTGAAACGCATGATGGCGGCCGTGGGTAACAAAGTGGTGGCGCTGCATCGCGAGCAGATTGGGGCGATTGAATTGGATGAGGAGTTGGAACCGGGTGAGTGGCGTTATCTGACTCCTGAAGAGGTTGCCTCGGTCGAGAAACGTTCGTGAATAAGACGAGCCTAATTATCTTTTTGACAGAACGTCCCTATTTCGGCTCGATGGAGATACGCTGATGGCACGACAGGTTAAATACAAGTTCAAGAAGCAGAGTAAGGTGATCCCGTTTGCTTTTGATAAGTTTAACGACCCCCATGAAGCGGTAGCCGCTGCGGAAGGGATCGATATCAGCGCTTTTCTGGCAATGGAGCAGCAGGTTGCAGCAACCACCAAGGAGAAATCAGCGATCAAAGATTTCCGGATAAAGAGCTTTGCCAAGTGGGGCATCACTGATGTTGGTTTTGTGCGTGATGAGGAAAGCTAACAGTTCACAATCGAATTAAGAACAGATGGTAAACAGTAACCAATATTTTGGTTACTGTTTAAGCCTTTCAGATCTAAGCATCGCGCTTTGTTCACGCCGGATTGAACTAATCTTAGAGGTAACTCAGCTAATCAGAGAGTGAGTTATGCCCATAGGCTCTGTATATGCCGCCGCGAGTTATCCGGTGTCGAATGTGACTGCCTCAACAACATCGGCCACACTCAACACAAATCAACCGCAGCCACCTCAGAATGACTTGCAACAACGGCAACAGATCCAACAGGCATCGGACATAGCAGCCGACCAACGCGTATCGGGAGATCCCGAAACATCCTCTGCGCTGATACAGTCGCAGGACACACAGGCGTCCGGCCTTGCTACAACCGACAACTCAAACTCTGGTGAAGCGGAGTCGATTGATGAAGCAGACTCTTATGACGTTTCCGACAGTCGACGAGCGGCAGGCGCCGCCCTGAATGAAGCGAATGTGGCGGCTCAGCCACGGATTGATCTCTTTGTCTGACTTTGTTATTTCAACCATTTAACGCCAAAGAAAGGTCACCTCGGTGGCCTTTCCTCTTTCTATGGGGGGCTTTAGCGGGTTGTGACGCTAGAGTGTGGTTTTGTCCGTCAAATGAGCTAACGTCGGTGCCGGGCGGTCGATGTCACCAATATCTAACACTGGCGCTGCATCGATATCTTCGGCATCCATCATGGTGGCTAAGCGCTGTAATGATGACAGGATCATGCTTTGCTCCCAGCTTTCCAGCTGTTTGAACTGACGAACAAAGCTCTCTTGCAGTGGTGCCGGTGCTGAAGCTATTTTTTCGTGCCCCTTTTCACTCAGGCTGACCATCACTTTGCGCCGATCATCCTCTGAGCGCTTTCGTGTTATCAGCTGTTTGGCCTCAAGTCGGTCCAGAATGCTGGTGATAGTGGCTTGACTTAAGTTTATCTCTTTGGCGATCTCGCGACTGATCATCGCCTGTTTGTTTTTCAGTGCTTGCAGCACCAATAACTGTGGCGATGTTAAACCTGAGGTCTTATTTAGGTATCTGGAGTGCAGATCGGTCGCACGCATTAGCCGTCGTAAAGAGGTCAGTACTTGTTCGTAGTTTTCCATGGTGTGACAGATACCCCAGTCATAATTGGCCGATTATATGCGCTGATCTTTTACTGCGATAGCTGCGATTAAGTGACATGACTAATTAAATCGATCTAATGCGTTTTCGTATGTATGAATGGCGCCAGCTATGTTGCTAACGCCATCTAACACAGGCTTCAAATAGAGTGAGCAGAGCGCCGACTTAGGTGCGGATCTGTCCGCTACCGTTGACCAGAAACTTCTCGGTGGTCAATGAATCAAGTCCCATCGGCCCATATGCATGAAGTTTGGTCGTGGCGATACCAATCTCTGCGCCTAATCCCAGTTCGCCGCCATCAGAGAATCGTGAACTGGCATTGACCATCACCACCGAAGCGTCAACTTGTTGTTGGAACGCTTTCGCAGCTTCTGGTGACTGGGTGCATATCACTTCAGTATGTTTACTGCCGAAACGGTCAATATGTTCGATAGCTTGATTAAGGTTATCGACGATCTTTATCGCGATTTCGAGACGGAGGTACTCTTCACCGAACTCATCATCTGCTAACACATTTGCTTGCTCGAAGTAGGCGGCGGCGCGCGCGCAGCTATTCACTGTGACACCCAATTCTTTCAGTGTGTTGGCAACCAAAGGGAGAAACTTCTCGGCAATAGACTCATCTACCAGCAAGCATTCCAGGGCGTTACAGACACCTGGACGTTGCACTTTACCGTTGAGGAGAAGTTCCAGTGCTTGTGCCGGCTCCGCTGATTCGTCAACGTAGAGGTGGCACACCCCTTTAAAGTGCTGGATCACGGGGACTTTACTGTGCTCTGTAACGAAATTAATTAGGCCTTCGCCGCCGCGCGGGATCACTACGTCGATAGTGTCACGCTGTTGGAGCAGTTCCAGCATGATCTGGCGATCGGTATCAGGAACCACAATAACTGCTTCTTTCGGCAAACCAAACTCCACAAGCACATCTCTCATGATGTTAGCGATGGCCAGGCTGGTTTGCAGTGCTTCTTTACCGCCACGCAGAATAATGGCGTTACCAGATTTCAAGCACAGCGCTGCCGCGTCAGCCGTGACGTTGGGTCGCGCTTCAAAAATCATACAGATCACGCCGAGTGGCACGCGTACTTTGTCGACACTGATGCCACTAGGTTGCTTGCCCAGATGGCGCTTTTGGCCAACGGGGTCGGGTAAGGCGGCTACTTGACGTAGTCCATCGACCATTGCGTCGACACGTTCTGCTGACAGTGTCAGGCGGTCGATAAAGGCATCATCGTAGTCACCGTTTTGGGCATTGCCGACTTCGATGCCATTGGTAGTAATGATGGCATTTTGATGCTGGTGGATCGCGTCAGCCATCGCCAGAAGAATGCTGTTTTTCTGTTCTGTTGTTAGTAGTGCAATAGCTTTGGCGGCTTTGGCAGCTTGGGCTGCGAGAAGAGTAGCGATGCTCATTGGGTCTCCAGAATGGCAAAGTGATGATTGGAAATAATGGGAGTCTTATCGACCGTTAGCGCAAGCAGCGCGTCTCCAGATGATTCACGGGTGATTAAACTAAGAACACAGCTACTGTGCTGGGTGGTGGCTTTGGCGAGCTTTGTGCCATTCTTCGCCCGGATCAGAATGGTATCACCACTGGAGAAGTCGCCTATCACATCCAATATATCGGTGTGCTTTAACTCTTTTCCGCCCGCTAGCAAACGTGACTCAGTACTATCACAGACAATGATTTCACCCTGCGCCTGTGACGTGTGGGTCATCCAGTGACGTCCATCCTGCAGTGGCGTCTCATGGGGCAAAAAGACGGTGCCAGGATTGCGCCCGTTCTGCAGATCATACATCGCTTGCTCAGAGGAGCCATTGACGATGTAAGTACGAACACCACTGGCGGTGGCTTTCTCTGCCGCTTCCAGCTTGGTGCGCATACCACCGGTGCCGACATCAGTATTTGAATCTCCCGCCATCGCCAGCACGGTATCATCGATTTTTTCGACCTGCTCTATCTTCTCTGCATCAGCATGCAACTGCGGGTTTTTGTTGTACAGACCGTCAATATCAGAGCAAATAATCAGTGCATCAGCAGACACGGCGGAAGCGATCATGGCCGCGAGATTATCATTGTCACCCACCTTGAAGGCGTCTGTGGTAACCGCGTCATTTTCGTTTACGACCGGCAAGATATCATTGTCCAGTAGCTCAAACGCTGTCTCTTTGATGCTGCGATAACGCTCTCTGTCTTGCAGATCGTTTTGGGTTAATAGCAGTTGGGCTGTTGGAAAATCAAACAGTCGTTGCCACGCAGCCATCATCGCCATCTGACCGGTCGCGGCCATGGCTTTTTTCAGTGCTGGAGCGGCATTTGCTGTGCTCTTGAATGATTCTGCACCCGCCGCGACAGAGCCGGAGGAGACCAGTACCACCTGACAGCCATTTAGCCGGCAATGGACGATAAACTTGGCAATCGATAGCAGATAACGTGAGCTGCAACCCTTGCGCGTTGGCGCGATAAGGGCACTTCCCACTTTAATGACGACTCGTTGCCATGGTAACTCTGACAAAATAGATCCTTATTCGTTTAAACGATATGGTTATCGAGCGAGAGCAAGTTCTTGTTGAACTTGATCGAAAGTTTTAAGTACTTGCTCATTCGGTTGCGCGCTCAGTCGGCTGACGATGATGATAGAGAGTGTGGCAACAATGAACCCAGGCACGATTTCGTAAACCAGGCTGCTTAATGTGGCACCGTCAGCAAGGAGCGGCACATGGCTCCATAACAGTACAGTGACGGCGCCGGAAATAATGCCGGCAATAGCACCGTGGTAGGTCATCTTTGGCCAAAACAGGCTTAACAGCACTAAGGGGCCAAAGGCTGCGCCAAATCCTGCCCAGGCATTACTGACCAGATTAAGGATGGAGTTTGTGCTGTCCATAGCAAGCAGTGTTGCCACTATTGCAACGATAGCGACACAAGCGCGCCCCATCAGTACAGCTTGCTTTTGGCTCATCTCCTTTTTTGTCAGCGCGACAAAAATATCTTCGGTCAATGAGCTTGACGAAACCAACAGCTGCGATGAGATCGTACTCATGATCGCGGCAAGAATGGCCGCCATCAAAAATCCACTGATGTAGGGGTGGAACAGGATCTCGGAGAAAACAATGAATATGGTTTCGGGATCATCTAGCTGCAAGTTGAACTTACTGACATAGGCGACACCGATAAGCCCTGTGGCCACGGCGCCCACGATGGTCACCAGCATCCAGCTCATCCCTATATTCCGCGCCGTTGATATCTCAGACACAGAGCGGATCGCCATAAAGCGGACGATAATGTGGGGTTGTCCAAAGTAGCCAAGGCCCCAAGCAAGACTTGATATCACACCCAATACGGTGACTTGCGTCAGCATGCTGCTGAAATCAGGGATGGTATTTGCTGTCTCGCTTAATACCTCTGCGCCGCTATTGAAATACTGGTAAGCAACGACAGGCACCAGCACCAGAGCGATAAACATGATACAGCCCTGAACAAAGTCAGTCAGGCTGACAGCAAGAAAGCCACCCAGCAGTGTGTAGGCCACAACAACGCCCACGGTGATGATAATGCCTAGAGAGTAATCCAAGCCTAAAGTCGCTTGAAACAGTTTGCCTCCTGCGACCAAGCCCGACGAAGTGTAGAGAGTAAAAAACAGAATAATGACGATACCGCTGGTGATCTGCAGGGCGCTGTGTTTGCGGCCAAAACGCTCACCAAAAAATTGCGGCAGCGTCAGCGCATCGTTAGCAGCTTGGGTGTATACCCGTAATCGTGGTGCTACTAGTTGGTAGTTAGCCCAAGCGCCGAGTACCAGGCCGAACGCGATCCATAGGGTTTCATAACCCATGACAAACATGGCTCCGGGTAAGCCCATTAACATCCAACCGCTCATATCGGAAGCGCCGGCAGAGAGCGCTGTGACCTGTGGGCTGACCTTACGTCCACCCAACATGTATTCAGACAGATCGCTGGTGGACTTACGATAGGCAAACAAACCTATCAACAGCATGGCGATGAAATACACGGCCAAAGCGATGGCTTTCTCGAAAGACATTAAGAAACCTTATTTATTAGAGTTCGAACCAATTTCTGTGTGGCGAGAGAGGGCGGCGGGAATAATGCAGACACCAATAATTAGCCAAAAACAAACATTTTCAAGCGTTTGTTGGCCTATCTTGTTTATGTAAGCCTTGATTGATAAGACTTTGCGACTGCTCATTTAATACCTTTTAGTGATTAGTTTAGTAAATGTATGTGTACTAATCATTGTCAAGGTTAAACAATGAGCGAAGTAGTTTCAACAGTTTAATTTCTTATGAAAAACAGGGGTTTTTGGTAAACTGTTGAAACGTAAGGCTTAAGTGGGTTTGTGTGGTTGCTTTTTAAAACGGGCTTTATTAAATGCTAGCTGCATTGTGGCCGTTTGACAGTTCAAAACAGCGTCATAATGAATAAGTTCAGTGCACTTTTCCCTCTTGATTAAGGAAAAAGTGCTTTGTATTCGATTGAATATCTGTGATCTGTTCGGCGCTATTTATATATCCTCGCTAAAATTACGCTGTGGTGCTTTTGTTGCGTAGCAACGAGGGGCAATGGCTTAGGCCATTTCCGCCAGTAACACACCTTCTAAATTCAATAAAAAACGCTTGCGTGGTAATCCGCCGCCATACCCTGTTAGTGCGCCATTGGCACCGATCACTCGGTGACAAGGTACCAAAATAGCCAGCATGTTATCGCCGTTGGCCTTCGCTACTGCGCGGGTGGCTGTCGGTTGACCTATTGCCTGTGCCTGTTCGCTGTAGCTTCGTGTCGTACCACTGGGAATGGTCATCAATTGCTGCCACACGCGTTGTTGAAAAGGTGTCCCGTTCATCACCAATGGCAGATCAAACTGTTTGCGCTGGCCACTGAAATACTCATCCAGTTGCTGCTTTAACGGGCCAAATAGTGGGTGGTCACCGGGGGCAAATACGCCGTTCATTCGTTTGGTTAAGCGTTTTAGTTGGGTGGCCAGCATCCAGCGGTCTACGAACTCCAACAGACAGATCCCCTGCTCTGTTGCGCCAGCTAGTAACGGCCCTATGACCGTAGGGATCCTAGTTAGCGTGATCAGGGTTTTGTCACCGGTTTTTGTCGGTGGTAGGTCAAACTGCTTTTTAAACGCCTGCTGAAACCCGCTGAGCGACTCATAACCCAAAGAGAATGCTGTATCGATTACTGATTGGGTATCAGTGTTATCGTAGCTGAGCTGGCCCAAGGCTTGCCCCATTTTTGTGGCACGTTGGTAGGCCTGAAAGCTCATCTTGTGGTGTTTTTGAAACCAGCGCCGCACTCGCTCTGGCGATATCCCCATCTGCTTTAGATCGAAATCTTTGAAGCGGATGTCGGGCTGTTGGTGAAGTCGTTCCAACAGTGGTTTTAACCATTCCGGTGGACTGTCTGCAGGGGCTAATGGTCGGCAAATTTTGCACGGGCGAAAACCACTGTTGGCAGCCAGAGCTGCATCGGCAAAGAAAGCGATATTCTCCCGCTTGGGTGTTTTGGCTCGACAACCAGGGCGACAAAATATCCCTGTGGTTTTAACACCAATAAGAAACTGACCCTCATAGCGTGTATCACGATCACAGATCGCCTGATACATCTCATCTTCAGACAGTGTGAGTTCATTTAACGGCTGGTTCATGGTGAGATGCTCGTTCGGGCTGCGGTTTGATACAGGCACTGTAGCCGATCCTATGTTTAGCCAACACCGAAAAATCGACAACTAATTTGGCACGTCACTTATCTGTAAAAATAGGCTTGGATTTAGCGGCTGGTTGGGATGCGTATTCGATCGATGGTGATGCTAAAAACGGAGGCACATAAGGTGCGGGCGAAAACCAAATCTTTGATTCGGAAAATCCATAAATGGCTTGGTTTAGTATTGGGTTTGCAGTTATTGCTGTGGATTTTAGGTGGCTTGTATATGAGCGCCATGCCTATCGATACTGTACGGGGACGAGATCTTGCCAGTTCACCGGCAGCAATCGCGGTGCCTGACACACTGTTCCATGTGGAACAATTGCTAGAAAATCATTCACTTCTATTAGGTGATCTTAAATTGCTGCAACTGCGCCCCTGGCTTGACCGGTGGGTATATGAGTGGGTAGATCAGAACGGCGTTAAACTATTTGATGCATCTACTGGTGGGCTATTGTCGCCGCTTAGTGATGGGTTGGTTCGAGATGTCGCTAATCAAGACTATACGGGCGCAGGCCGGATTGTCAGCGCCAACCTTCTTACTGCACTGCCTTGGGAGGTGGCAAGTAGAGGTCAGCCACTATGGCAGGTTAAGTTTGATGATAGTCGTGGGACGCACCTTTATGTCGATCCGGACAGTGGCAAGGTGGTTGCCCGTCGTAATACCCAGTGGCGCATTTTTGATATTTTGTGGCGGGCACACATCATGGACTATACGGAGGGAGAAGATTTTAATAATCCGCTGCTCATCGTGTTTGCTGCTACGGCATTGATTTTTACCTCCTCGGGTCTCTGTCTACTGTACCTCTCTATCAAGTGGCGCCGTCGTCGAATGCACTCCGCACTGTAATGCGAATTAATATCTAACTCGCTTCACGAATGTTCACCTAATAACAAAAACCCGTAGGTCGAGCAGCTACACTATGTTGGATATGAACATTTTGACTAAGCGCTAAGCTTGTCTCCACGGAGTTGATGATGGCAGACAACCAGCAGCGTGTTGCACTAGAAAAAGTGCGTCAGCTGTATCTGTACTATCGCTATTCTATGCCTGTGAACGTGGCTATCGCCCTGACTTGGGGAGCTGTACTGTATGGCTACGTGCCGGATCAGCAATTACTGGCTTGGAACTCATTGGTTATAGGTGTGGTTGCCGCGCGCATGCTGCATAGCCGGCGCCGTACCTTACAGGGGTTCACCTTGCCTGCTCGCCGACTCGAATGGGAGTTTTCAATCGGCTCAGCTTTGATGGGTTCTCTTTGGGGGGCTGCATCGTGGCAGTTTCTGCCTGCGTTACCCGGTTTTTACCAAGCCTTTTTAGTGATCACCGCTTATGGCTTGGTTAGTGGTGGCTTCGTTTCTATGATCACCTCGCGCCTCTCTTTCAACCTGTTTGCTTGGCCGACGATTCTGCCACCCTTAGCTGTGCTGGCTGGTGGCAATTTGGAGATGCAGCTACCCGCTTTTGGGCTAGTGTTGTTTGCTGGCTTCTTTATCTTTTCTACCTACCCGCGGATGGCGCGCCATGTTGAGATGGGCATTCGTAGCAATATCAAAAATGAATTGTTGGTGGAGGACCTCCGTTGTGCCAATGAGAAGATCACAGCGATGTCGTTACAGGATGCATTAACCGGCATCAGTAACCGCAGAGCCTTAGATCAGCATTTGGATGAGCACTGGCGTCTTGCGGCACGGCATAAAGATCATATTGGTTTGATCATGATAGATGTCGACAAATTCAAAGACTATAACGATGAGTTAGGACATCTTGCCGGAGATAAATGTTTGCAAATAGTGGCGCAAGCCATTGCTAGCTTTAGTCGTCGTCCGGCTGATATGGCTGCACGTTATGGTGGCGAGGAGTTTGTTTTGTTACTGCCCGACACTGAGCAAAGTGGTGCTGAGTTGTTGGCTGAAGAGGTTCGCGCGCATATCGAACAACTTGCCTTGTCTCACCCCACGGTCGCTGGTGGCGTAGTGACGGTCAGCTGTGGTGTTGCCGTGACCGAGGTGTCATCAGATCTTTCTTACGATGTTTTAATTAAAGCCGCTGATAATGCACTGTACAGCGCAAAGAATAAGGGCAGAAATAGGGTAGAATTAGCACCAGAATTGATAAAATCTGGAGAGTGAGATGAACGATCACCGCATTTCTGAGCTGCTAGAGTTGCTAGAACCTTATTGGAAAAAACAGGGGCAACTGAATCTGACCGAACTACTGGCGCAGATTGCCGCTGCCGCCGGGCACACATCGGGTCTGGAAACCCTGACTGATGACGTTGTCTTCTATCATCTGAAGATGGCTCTGTCTGATAAAGACGCGATGATCCCTGGCATTGCCAAGGACTGTGAAGATGACTTTAAAACCGCCATCCTCAAAGCCCGTGGTGTGATTAAAGAGTGACAGTACTAACCCCGCCAATGAGGTTAGTTGTGTTATCAACCCGCTGACAGTCATCAGACATCACCCTGTTTCGACCTAGTGCTTTAGCCTGATACAGGGCGATATCTGCCCGTCGATAAAGCTCTGTCTCTGGCATGTTGGCTTGATAAGCCACAACGCCGATACTCATGGTCACTTTCGGGACTATGTTGGCGTGCTCAATCTCGTTGCGTAACCGTTCGGCGACAGAAATTGCCGCCGAGATCTCGGTGTGTGGCATCAGCACGGCAAACTCCTCACCCCCCAGGCGGGCAAAGAAATCTGTTTCACGTAGCAATGGATGGATATGGGAAACAACTGTCTTGAGTACTTCATCGCCCACATCATGGCCGTGGGTATCGTTAACGGCTTTGAAATGGTCGAGATCGAGGATGGCCAAGCAAAACTGGTTGTTGGCGTAGCGATCCGCTATTCGACTTAATCGGTTTAACTCTTCATCAAATCGGCGACGGTTATAAGCACCTGTTAACGCATCGGTGTTAGATAGTTTGACCAGTTGGCTTTCTAATCTTTTTTGTTTGGTGATGTCGATAAAATTAGCCACATAGTAGTCGACGTTTTGTTGACCCTTTCCGCTATGGATCGCGCTGGCTTCAAGCCAGATATTCAGTGTTCTGCCATCTGCGCAGATACAACGCATCTCCCCTTGCCAGCGCCCATGGTTGGCAATAATGCTCTTTACGGACCCTTGGAATTCTTCAAATGATTGGTTTATAGCTTCAAACATCTCCGGCACCTTCTTAACGATGTCACCGCTTTGATAGCCGGTGAGTTGTTCAAATGCTCGGTTAACGCCTACCAAACGGTTATTCTGATCGGTGATGATGACGGAAGACATGCTACTGATGGCCGATAACATCAGCTTTTGGGTTTTGAATCGGGTCAGCCAGCGCTGTAACCACAGTGAAGCCACAATACTGATGGACAAGATCAGCGCGAGGCGAAGTAGCCATGAGCTATTGGCTGTGCTGATTGCTTCATGGGTAGCCAATTGAATGTCGTTGTCTCGGATATGCGTCAGAATAAGCAGGCGTTGGGTGGAGTGAGGCATTAAGCGTTGGCGCAAGTTGAAGTTCACCCAGCGATAGGTCAGGTAACCCTTGTCTAGGCGAAGCACACCTTCACTATCTGCTTGCATCTTCTGCCATGTGTTGTTGTCGCTCAGCGCTAAGCTAAATTTTTGTCGTGAAGGGAGGACGTGACCGTAAGCATGTGCCGGATCTTCACTGCGGATATAGTGGCCATCATTGGTCATAACTTCGATGGATAACTGATTAACCCTCTCCTGTTCATCAATTAAACTCATTACCTCTGACATATCCAGATTGAACAGCACATAGCCTAAACGTTGACCATCAATGGTTAATGGGGTGATCACCCTGCCCGCCTGTTTCAGGGGACGTACAATCTGACCAAATTCTGATTCTACATCGAAGGCGATCACCGCCACTTCACTAGGTTTGAGGTTTTTTGCTTCCAGCATATAAGGGCGGTTGCCTTTATATTGAAGCTTGTTGGCAACGGTGGCCTCGCCAGATTCTGCGTTGTAGTTGATCCGGATCTTTTCCATTCCCTGGGGGTCGACGAAACGTATCTGTGTATACAGGCCAGAGTTTTGTGACAACAAAATCCATTGCTGTTCTACGATTTGGCGCATCTCCGCTGAGTGAGTTTGGGCATAGTGCTTTAGTGGTGAATTCTCAGCGAGTAAGCGGATGCTGTCTTCAATATGTTGGAACTTCTGCTGCAGGATCTTTTCCAGCAACAATTGTCCTTTGAGCGCTGCTTGTTTGGCGACGGTTGTGCGTTCAGATATCAGGCTCTGCTTATGCCAGTGGTAATTATAGTAAGACGCCACCGACAGAATGGTTAGAAAGCCCAGCAGCAGAGGCCAAAGGTAGGGCGTGAGCTTTTTACACTGTGTGGTTAACAGCAGTTCGTGGTTATTTTTCATGGTAGCTCAAGTGCTTCATTGGCTTAGCAAGGAGCGGCGATCTTACGCGCAACCAGTTGCTTGAAAAATAGCCGTTTAGGTATGCTGCTATTCAGTAATTGAATACCTTGCTATCGGTATGAAGAAAAGAAGTTCATCAGGGCATCAATAAACACCCGCTCTTTTGGTGGTTGATACTGCCTGCCACGATAGATGACATAAATGGTTTGCACGGTGCTGAAGTCGTGCTGGAATACTTTCACCAATTTGCCCGAAGTGACTTCGGCTTTGACTTGGGGCTCAGCTAACCAAATCACACCACGGCCATTGAGCGCAGCAAGTACGGCCAGGTTGCCTGTATCAACGGTAATGGCGCCTGTGACGTCTAGTGGGAAGCTCTTATCATCTTCGATGTAAAACCATGACTCGGGCTTACCGGGGGCAAATAGAATGCGTATACAAGGGACACCAATAAGTTCTCTTGGATGGTTAAACGGCCCATATTTCTCGATAAACGCGGGTGTTGCATAATAGTCTCTGGCAACGTTACAAAACGGGCGCGCCACCAGTTGTTCGTCTTTGGGAAGTGAGAGGTGTAATCGCAGATCCACGTTAAGGGGGGCATCCCCCTCTCTTAGCGTAATGGTGTTTATACCCAATGATATGTCTGGATAGTCAGCGGCGAACTGATGCTCAAACTCGCCTAAAAACATCATTGCTATACCAGGGAGTGTTTCTATCTCAAGGTGACCACTGGGGCGACTGCGGCTGCCTTCTGCAAACTGTGCGGCATCTTTGTGTGCGGATTGGATCCGTTTTGCATGATCGAGAAAAGCGCGGCCAAACTCGGTGAGCTGAATATGACGCGCCTTACGGTCGAACAAACGTAGCCCTAACTCATCCTCTAGTTGTTTTATTTGCCGACTGACGGTGGGTTGTGGCACATGATGTTTATCTGATACTGCAGTGAAGCTGCCAAGTTCGGCAACGGCGAGAAAAAATTGGATCTGTTCAATTCTAAATGACATGACTAAGGGGGCAACGGGTTGTTATCCACAGCTTAGTCTAGGGGATATGATTATTCACTAATTGAATTTTAGATAAAAGAAAGCTCGGGGATCACCCGAGCTTTTAAAAAGGCTTTTGGCCCATCTCCAGGGTGGTTACTTAGATGAAGCATCCACAATTTGTTGCATGTCGGTCATATAACCGCGTAGCTCCTGACCGATCCACTCCACTGGGTGGTTTTGGATAGCGTCATTCACTTCATTTAAGCGAACGTTATCAACGCTGGTGGAGGTCAGAGAAAGTCCTTTACCGATCACGTCAGTGCCGATGTTAGGCATGAACTTCTCGCGCAGCAGTGGTACCGCCACATGAGAGAACAGGTAACAACCGTATTCAGCCGTGTCTGAGATCACTACATTCATTTCGTAAAGACGCTTACGAGCAATGGTATTAGCGATCAGTGGTGTTTCGTGCAGTGACTCGTAGTAAGCCGACTCTTCGATGATGCCAGCAGCGGTCATTGCTTCAAAGGCCAGTTCAACACCGGCTTTCACCATGGCAACCAACATGATGCCGTGGTCGAAGTACTCTTGTTCGTCGATAGCTACATCGCTAACCGGTGCGTTTTCAAAACCAGTTTCACCGGTTTCTGCACGCCATTTCAGCAAGTTGGCATCGTCGTTAGCCCAATCTTCCATCATGGTGCGAGAGAATTCGCCAGTGATGATGTCATCCATGTGCTTTTCAAACAGTGGGCGCATCAACTCTTTCAACTCTTCAGCCATGTCGAAAGCTTTCAGTTTGGCTGGGTTGCTCAGGCGATCCATCATCAGGGTGATGCCACCGATCTTCAGTGCTTCAGTCACGGTTTCCCAACCGTACTGGATCAACTTGGCGGCGTAGCCAGCGTCGATACCGTCAGCCAGCATCTTCTCATAACCGAGGATGGCACCGGTTTGCAGCATGCCGCAAAGAATAGTCTGTTCACCCATCAGGTCAGATTTAACTTCAGCGACGAAAGAAGACTCAAGTACACCTGCGCGGTCACCGCCAGTCGCTGATGCCCATGCCTTGGCAATGGCTTCGCCTTCACCGTTAGGGTCATTCTCTGGGTGAACGGCCATCAGGGTCGGTACACCGAAGCCACGCTTATACTCTTCACGTACTTCTGAACCCGGGCACTTAGGTGCAACCATCACAACTGTGAGGTCTTTACGTACTTCCATGCCCTCTTCAACGATGTTGAAGCCGTGGCTGTAACCCAGTGTCGCACCCGCTTTCATCAACGGCATCACAGTATTAACAACGTTGCTGTGCTGCTTGTCAGGAGTCAGGTTACATACCAGATCCGCTGTTGGGATAAGCTCTTCGTAGGTACCGACGGTGAAACCATTTTCTGACGCGTTTTTCCATGATTGACGTTTTTCTGCAATCGCAGCGCCACGCAGTGCGTAGCTAACGTCCAAACCGGAATCGCGCATGTTCAAACCCTGGTTTAGGCCCTGTGCACCACAGCCGACGATGACGATTTTTTTGCCTTTCAGGTATTCGCAACCATCGGCGAATTCTGAGCGGTCCATAAAGCGACATTTGCCCAATTGAGCAAGCTGCTGACGCAGGTTAAGGGTATTGAAGTAGTTAGCCATTGCTTGGATCCTGTTCTTTCTTTGGGTCACGGATACGTGACCAATTTTGACGCAGTCATAGTAGGCCAAGCTTTCTATTTCTTAAACTGATATATTTGCAATAGTGTATTTCACAAAGTGAAACGTTATGGATATTCGCTCGCTGCGCTTGTTTAGCCATTTGGCGCGGTCACTGCATTTTGGCCGCACCAGTGAAAGTTTGCATGTCAGTGCCCCTACCCTAAGCCGTGTCATACAAAGGTTGGAAGAGGAGGTGGGTGAGCCACTGTTGATGCGAGATAACCGCACAGTGGCGCTGACACCGGCCGGAGAAAGTTACCTGCGTTTTGCTGAACGCGTGTTGGATGATTGGCAGCAGTTGTCACAAGAGTTGAGTGTCGATAGCTCCGCGTTGACCGGACGTATCAGTTTGTATTGTACCGTCACGGCGGCATACAGCTATCTGCGGCAGTTATTGGTGCCGTTTCGTCAGCGTTATCCGCAGATTGATATCGATCTGCAGACGGGGGATGCTGCCTTCGCGGTGGAAAAGGTGCGCGAGGGGGAAGCGGATCTGGCGATCACCGGTATTCCCGATAAACTGCCCACCCACGTGATTGTGCATATGCTGGCCGATGCGCCACTGGTACTGATAGCGCCCACCCTGAGTTGTCCGGTGCGTACCGCCGTTCTGCAGGATCCAATTGACTGGGCGCAGTTGCCAATTATTTTGGCTGAGCGCGGCTTAAGCCGAGAGCGGCTATTAGGCTGGCTGAAGCGCAAACAGGTAAAACCCAATATTCATTCAGAAGTGTCTGGCCATGAAGCGATTGTGTCTATGGTGGCGCTGGGCTTTGGCGTGGGTGTGGTGCCAGCCCCTGTGTTAGCCCATAGCCCGTTGCGGGAAGAGGTGGTGGAGTTGCCTGTTACCCCAACTTTTGAACCATTCCGGGTCGGCCTTTGTGCTGATGACCGACGCCTGAAAGATCCTCGTTTAGCTGCTTTCTGGCGGCTAGCGGTGGGGTAACAGGGCCATGTAGAAGCTCTCTGCATGGCTCTGTTATATGACGCATACCCTTTAAAGTACTTTTTCAGTACGTTGCCTAATCAGCGAAACCTCTTTCATCTACCTGAATAAAAGCCACTTTTTTAACCCGTTTGCAGTCGCTATAACCCAAGTTGGTTTTGTAGATCTTGATCTGAATCATATTGCGAGTGATAACAATTCCTATTTACATTTGTTTCTAGATGGTGATAATGCCCCTATAAATATTGCAAATTTGTTATAGGGATCTTGTTATGAAGTTACGCGCACTCTCTTTAGCTGTCGCGCTGGCGGCTTCTGGCCAAACGTTTGCTACTGAAACTGACACCAAAGCGCAGTTAGATACGCTTAGTAAACAGCTGGAAGCACTGCAGGCTAAAATTAAACAGCTGGAAACTGCCAACGAAGAGCAGGAAGAAGCGATTGAAGCGACTGCCGAAGCGGTTGAAAAGACCAGCGGCCTGGCTGAGGTTGTGAATAAGGTTCATATCGGCGGCTATGGTGAGCTGCACTATAACAACTTGGACGGCAGTGGCGGCGCATCAGACAAAGATGAAATTGATTTCCATCGCTTTGTACTGATGTTTGGTTATGACTTTACTGACGACATCCGTTTCTTCTCTGAATTGGAGCTGGAACACGCGCTGTCTGGTGACGACAAGCCTGGGGAAGTGGAGCTGGAGCAGGCCTACATTGATTTTGATATCAACGACTCCGTAACCGCCCGTGGTGGTTTGTTCCTGCTGCCTATCGGTATTCTCAATGAAACTCACGAGCCAGCGACTTTCTATGGGGTTGAGCGTAACCCGGTAGAGAAAAACATTATTCCTACCACGTGGTGGGAATCAGGCGGTGGTATCTATGGTGAAGTCGCTGAGGGTGTTCGCTATGATCTGTATATGCACTCGGGTCTGAAAACATCTGCGGATAAGAGCTACAACATCCGTAGCGGCCGCCAAAAAAGCGCCAATGCAGATGCCGATGATTTCGCGTATACCGCAGCGATACGTTACACCGCTATTCCTGGTCTGGAGTTAGGTGGATCATTCCAATATCAGGGCGATATGACCCAGAGTGAAGACCCTGAAGCAGGCAGTGCCTTTATGTTACAAGGCCATGCGGCTTATCAGAAAGGTCAATTTGGCTTGCGTGCATTAGCTGCTTATTGGGATTTGGATGGTGATGGCCCGGCAGATATGGGTGCTGATGAACAGTTTGGTTTCTTTGTTGAGCCAAGCTGGCGTTTCAACGAAGAGTTCGGAATCTTCGCTCGCTACAACTTCTGGGATAACCAGGCTGGTGAGAGCAGCATTGAAAGTGAGAAGAAGCAGTACGATCTGGGTGTGAACTACTGGCCTCACGCACAAGTAGTGCTGAAAGCCGACTACCAGATCCAAGACAATGAAAATGGTAAAGAACAGGATGGTTTCAACCTGGGTATTGGCTACCATTTCTAATTTAACGCGATAAGCGTTTATAGTTAGGCGACCCGTTCATTGAACGTGTCGCCTTTTTTCGTTTTATCAGGTGGTTATGAGAAGACTTAAATTACTTATCATTGCTCTGTTTTTTTCGGCGATCGCCCTTCCTGCTCAGGCAAAGGAGGAGATCTATAAAACGGCAGATCAGTTTCTGGCGGAAGCCTTTGATGGTGACGTACCTAAGACCAAAGTACTTTGGTTAAAGCGCGATGTTAAAGCGCTAAGTAAAGAGATATTGGACCATGCCTATCCTGCTTTGAGGATCCGCTACTGGATGCGTGATGACCAGTCAGTATGGATATTGGAAGAGATAGGTAAAGAACGCCCTATCACTATGGGTATGGTGGTGAAAGGCGATGAGATCAGATACAGCGAAATTCTGGCTTATCGAGAAAGCCGAGGTTGGGAAGTTCGTTATCCGCAGTTTATGGCGCAATACGCTGGAGCGACGTTAACTGAAGAGAAAAAGCTCGACCGCCACATTGATGGCATTACCGGAGCGACACTCTCGGTCCAAGCGGTTACTCGTATTGCTCGGTTGGCCTTAGTTTTCCACCGTCATGTTATGCCGAATACAACATTAGCTGAATCCAAAGTCAGCGGGGATAGTAATGGCTAGGGTGTTAAGGGCGCTGCACTGGTGGCACCGCAAGCTTGGGTTGGCTGCGGCATTGTTTATCTTTTTGCTTAGTTTGACCGGTATCGCACTGAATCATACTGATGGCCTTAAACTGAGCCAGCAACACCTGGATTGGCCATGGCTACTTCGCTGGTATGGTATTGAGTCACCGCAGCCGCAAGCTTATCCCGTGGCGGGCGACTGGCTTATTGTCCAAGGGCAGCAGCTTTACCTTAATGATCAACCATTGATGGCCGTGGATGGTGACGTGGTTGGTGCGCTTGTCTGGCAGACGATGCTGCTAGTAGCTACCGACAAGCAGTTGTTGCTGCTTACCGAAGAGGGCGAGTTGGCGGAAAAGGTTAGCGCCGAGTTAGGTTGGCCTCAAGGTGTGACGGCAATGGGGCTGGATGAACAGCTGGTGCCGACTATTCGAATAGAACAGCAGCTTGCGCAAGCGGATGAAGCTTTGCTTGCGTGGCACCCGGTGACGCAGGCTGAGGTGAGCTGGAGCTCGCCTGCAGCGATCCCCGCGGATTTAGCGCAGGCGTTACCCGCGCACGGGGCCGTTGATTTAGAGCGTGTATTGCTAGATCTGCACAGCGGACGCATCGTCGGCGTCTCAGGTCCCTGGTTGATGGATATGGCAGCGGTAGCGATGATGTTGTTAGCTGCATCAGGTATTTGGATGTGGGCAAAGCGCAGGCGGGGTAATCGGCGGCGCTGAGTCGTTGCGATGCTGACGGCAAATAGAAGATATTGCTTAGCTTGATTATTTGCCGGTCTGTTTAATTACGCTTTGCTTAGTTAAAAGCGGACTACACTTGCTGATAGTACCTCGCCAATCGACTTAATCTATTGATGTTTAAAGCGACTTTAGCAATTTGGTTGACCCGTAGCGTTAATCTGATCACCCAGGTTGCTCCAGGTGAGTTGCGCCCAGCCCTGTGGTTGACACTGAAAGCTTTCCTTCTGCTGTTTGCTTACTATCAATTAAAACCGCTGCGCGAGGCGTTGATCCTGAGTGAGCATGACGCCACCATTCGTAGCTACGCAACGGCGATCCAAGCGTTAGTGCTGTTTCTATTGATGCCGCTTTATGCCTATCTGGTGCGCCACTTGGGGACCCAGCGAATGTTCTCCGGCGTGCTAGTTGTCGCGGTGATCTCTCTTGCTCTGTTTTGGTTAGGCCATGGACTGCAACTGCCTGTAGCAGCACCTTTCTATATCTGGTTGGGGATATTTAATGTATTCATCATTGCCCAATTCTGGGCTGAATGTGCGGCTTATTACCAACCAGAGGCAGGTAAACGGCTGTTTCCGCTGATTGCAGCGGGGGCCACTGTCGGTGGACTGCTTGGTGCTGTCTCTGCCCACTGGGTGTTTATTGTTAGTGGTGTTGGCGGCGCGTTTGCTGTTGCTATTTCGGGGTATGTTGCCGTTTGGCAAACGCCGCGCCCCATCTCTTCCAAAGTGGCGCAAGCAAGCGCTGACAGATCTGTTGATGCTAAACAGCATTGGTTTCGAGGCTTAAATCACCTGCTGCTAAATCCCTATCTCATGCTGATCGCGCTGTTTGTGTTGCTGCTAAATACCGGCAATAGCTTGGGAGAATATATTTTGGCGCGTTGGGTTGAGCTGCAATATAGCGGTGCGGATCAGATAGGCGCTTTTTATGGCGGGTTCTACAGTTGGGTGAATTTCGCTACCGTGCTCTGCCAGCTGTTTTTGGTGTCAAGAATGATTCGTTGGTTGGGCATTCCTTCCGCACTCTTGCTGGTGCCTTGCTTGATGCTTGGCGGCTATTTAACACTATTTTTCTTGCCGCTATTCTGGCTTACTTGTCTCTATAAAGTGGCTGAAAACAGCCTGGATTACTCGTTGCAAAATACCCTACGTCACACGCTTTTTCTGCCTCTTTCAGGGGTGCAGCTGTATGAGGGCAAGGCGGTGATAGATACGATTTTTTGGCGTTTGGGAGATCTCATCCAATTAGTCATCGTGTTGCTCGGTAGCCACTGGCTGCTGTTGGATCTATCAGGTTACCTGCTGATCAATGTTGGCCTGGCGTTAGTTTGGATCTGGATCTGTCTGCGGTTGCAGCGGCATATCGCTCTGCTTAGCGCTGATCTTTCCAGGCGCGGAGCAGCAGATCCCGGCGCTTAGCGATGGCTCTTAGCTGATCACTGTCCAACCATCGGCCCAACACTTGTTGTAGTTTTTGCCGTGACAACAGCTGCAGTTGCTGCCTAACCAGTGGCGAATAGATTAACTTAGCCTGCGCAAGATATTCTGGTGCGCGAGGTAACGTCCTGAATGCCCGCGAATGGTCTATCCACCATAGCTTCCAGTTGGATCTTTGATACAGCATGTTGGCTCGGGTACGGTCATCATTGTGGATTAGTATATCGAATAGGTTCATCAAGCTGTGTTGATAACTCAGTACGCAAGTTTCCGCAGGATAAAGGCCCTCTTTTAGCCGTTTGCTCTCATTAAATGTGTTATTGACCCAAAGTTGCAGCGCGCCACTTTTGCCTTTAATTGTGCGCGCCACCGTGGGAGGGATCTCGGTCAGTGCCATTGCGCGGGCAAGCTGATAGGCGGCGATATCAAAACGGAAGCTGTCACTGAGTTGATGATGTTGATTGCGCCGCCGTGGTCGCACATCTTCGGTTTTGAAAATGGCGTGAAAGCTTTCACCGTTGGCGCTCAGCGTCACTTTTTGGGGTTGGGTGACGCCTTCGCCAACGGCTTCAATCTCAGTGATCTCTGCGTTCGTCAGTAGCAGTTCCCAATCTTCATAACGGCGGCCTTTGTATCCGTCAGCGGCGCTCTCCGCTTGCCATGATTGCCATCTGCCATCAGTGAATACCTGCATCTGTGCGTCATCAGTGATTTTTAGCAGCGCTGGTTTGCCATGGTAGTAAGCGGTGTTCATGCCGGTATCGACATCGATCACTAAGCCGTCTAAATACGCGGTGATCTCTCGACTGGGGGTCGGGGTATGTCCGACAATCAGTTGCTCAATATTCAGGTTGGCCAAGCGTTCTTTAAGCATAGGTTGCTCAAACAGCGGGTGGCATATCACATTACCTCGATACCAGAGCGGACCTTCGTTATTCAGCAGGGGGTTGTTGCCAGCCTTGTATACCAGCTGGGCTTGTTTTTGGATCTGCGCATCGCTGCTTTCGGTGGCTAGTAATTTGGCCTGCTCCAGCCGTTCAAACCAACTATAGCCGGTCAGGTCGTGCCCCTGTTCGAGTAGGTTCTGTTGAGCGGTGACAAATTGGCGAATGTTTGTCTGGGTCATTTCGTTAATGGCGCCGCTGGAGAGCCCCGCGATGACACTGGATAATCCACCGTGAACAAAACCGAAGCGACCAATGACCAACAGTGTGGGGCGTCTGATCAACCATTTGCCGTAGTCGCCATCCAGTGCCATGGCTGCACGGTGCCCCAAGTAGCCAGGTTGATAGTGTTGTTCAAATTTTTCCATCAAGGTGGCGGTAGATTCGATGTCTGGATGCAGTTGCGTGAACTGTTCGAATCGTTGGTTGCGCAACTGACTGGTTTCCAGCTCGATATAGCTGGCAAATTCCCCTGGCGTGACATAGTTGAGCTCACCCATCAGGTTCATCTGCTCATGGTTGCCCATCAACACATAGACGCGGCCGCCAGCATCTCGGGCTTCCTTTTCTAGCCGTCGCAGCAGATCCATTACCCAGCGGGAATCGTCACCGCGATCAAGCAGATCGCCAACACTGACCAGATAGCTGGTACCACCGATCCAACGTTCATCTTCATCAATGAGTTTGGCGCCCTGGAGCAAGGTGGAGAGCTCTTGGTAGGCGCCATGGACATCACCCAGCACATAAAGCGTGCCGGGCATGGGGTAACGGTGTTTTTCGCTAAAAGCCCCCTGTGAAAAAAGCAGCAGGGCTAAGCAGAAAAGGTGTTGCCAGCGTTGCATAGGCGGTCATTTTTGTCGGCTATTACAACTCATTGTAGTCAAAACTAATTTATACCAAGTTTGTCGCGCGCATAGTCACACATTTTTGCTTGGCGATTTCCATCCAGTGTGGGATGTTCCTGAGGATTTTCGGGGTTACAGAACTGGTAGAGGTACTCCTCTTTGGCTTTGACTGAGGCGTCTAATTTGCGACGAAAGTTTGCCAACGTGGTATCCACTTTCATCCCATCCGCCATCTGCTGTTTGAGTTTATCGGGGTGGTAGTCGCCAAGTAATTCGTTGAGTTTTTCCAGCAGCGGTTGTGGTCCTTCGGTAATCGCTTCTCTGACATACTCTGAACGCGAGGCAACCATGGCGATCACCACCAGTAACATGGTCAGTAAAATTTTTTTCACGGTTTATCAGCTCCTTGTGATGCTGCTTCTGTTAGCTAACTGTTTCGGGTTGTAAACTGTTTACTGCTACAATGCAACGCCGCCTAATCAACGACGGCTGTCGAGAGCGCCTTTTTTAAAGCAGTGAGGACAGTGATGAGCGATAAAATCGAGGTGCGTGAAATCAAGCCTTCCCGGCCCCGCCCTGCCGCTAAAACCAAGATGGGTGACCAACCCGTTCATCCCAACAACACCATTTACGTACGGGCGATGAAAGGCGTTTTTCAACGCTTGCGTCGCTACGGTGGCTGGTTCTTGATGGCGCTGTTTATGCTCACCCCCTGGATCCCTTACCAAGGACGTCAGGCGATCTTGCTCGATATAGAAGCGCAGCAGTTCAATTTTTTCTCGGTCACTCTGTTTCCACAGGACCTCATTCTATTGGCGTTCGTGTTTATGATCGCCGCTTTTGCCCTGTTCTTCTTTACCACCTTCTTAGGTCGTGTTTGGTGCGGCTATACCTGCCCACAAACGGTCTGGACCTTTATATACATTTGGTTCGAAGAAAAAATTGAAGGCGCCCGCAATAAACGGGTAAAACTTGACCGAACAGCTTGGAACTTTGAAAAACTCTGGCGTAAAACCTTCAAGCATTTCTGTTGGTTAGCCGTGGCCTTGGTGACCGGTATCACCATGGTGGCTTATTTTGTGCCAGCCTCCGATGTGGTGTTTGGTTTGGTTACCGGTGAGTTGAGCTTTGCCGCCACTTTCTCAGTGATCTTCTTTATGTTGGCCACCTATGCCAACGCTGGCTGGATGCGAACTATTGTTTGTACCCACATGTGCCCCTATGCCCGCTTTCAGTCCGCCATGTTTGATAAAGATACCTTTATCGTTGGTTATGATGTCGATCGTGGTGAAGCCCGTGGCCCCCGTAAACGTAAAGAAGATTACAAAGCGGTTGGGCTGGGCGATTGTGTTGATTGTAACCTCTGTGTCGAGGTCTGCCCCTCCGGCATCGATATCCGGAATGGCCTGCAGTATGAGTGCATCAACTGTGGTGCTTGTATCGATGCTTGCGACCAGACCATGGACAAAATGGGTTATGAAAAAGGCCTGATCAGCTACACCACTGAGCACCGGTTAGCAGGAGGTACCACAGAGTTCGTGCGGCCCAAGCTGATCGGTTACGGTTTAGCGTTGGTGGTGATGATGATTGCGTTTGTCGTGACCGCCAACCTGCGGGTTAATTTCGAAGTGGATGTGTTGCGCGATCGCAACCAGATGTTCCGCGAAACCAACGAGGGCTGGATCGAAAACACCTATACCTTGGTACTGGTGAATAAAACTCAGCAAGCCACGCAGTTCCACCTGAGTGTTGAAGGGCTGCCGCCCTATGAGTGGAGCGGCCCACAGCAGATAGAGGTGGCCGCTGGAGATGTCGCCGATGTGCCGATCAGTCTGGCGGTTGACCCCTATGAATTAACGAGCCCCATGACGCGGATAGAGTTTGTTGTGACTACCGATAGCAGTGACGATGCCCGGCGCATCGACAGCCGCTTCTTTAGCCGACGATAGTCATGGCGATACCCCTTTAAATAAGGAAATGACCTCCCTGTGAGTCAATTTCACTTTGCTAAGCTCACGCCTGAGCTGATCCTTGATGCGCTGGAAAGTCAGGGCATTCGGGTCGACTCAGGTTTGCTGCCCTTGAACAGCTACGAAAATCGCGTTTATCAATTTCTTGATGAGGAGCGCCAGCGTTACGTTGTTAAGTTCTACCGCCCTGAACGCTGGAGCGATGATGCGATCCAGGAGGAGCATGCCTTTACCCAGCAGTTGCTTGATGCGGAAGTCCCCGTTGTTGCGCCGCTGACCTTTGCTGGCAAAACACTCCTCAAAGCGGAAGGCTATCGCTTCGTGGTGTTTCCCAGTGTCGGTGGTCGTCACCTGGAAGTGGATAACTTGGATCAGCTGGAGTGGGTGGGGCGTTTTGTTGGCCGCTTGCATATGGTGTCCAGTAAACAGGATTTTGTGCATCGCCCTACGTTGGATTTTGACAGTTTTGGTGCCCAGTCGGCTGAGTATCTGCAACAAGCTAATATGTTGCCCGATTCGCTGAAAACGCCGTTCTTTACCGTGCTTGAGCACCTGCTCACAGCCTTGCAGCGGCATCTGGCTGAAGCGGCAGCCTATACGCCGATCCGCCTGCATGGTGACTGCCATCCTGGCAACATATTGTGGCGTGATGAGATTGGCCCGCAGTTTGTCGATCTGGATGATGCCCGTATGGGGCCAGCGGTGCAGGATATATGGATGCTGCTGTCAGGCGAACGCGCCGAACGTATTTTGCAGTTAGAGTTGATTCTGGAAGGTTATGAGCAGTTCTGTGAGTTTGATAACAAGCAGTTGGCATTGATTGAGCCGCTACGGGCATTGCGTCAGATCCACTACATGGCATGGCTGGCGCGTCGCTGGCAAGATCCTGCTTTTCCTCAGGCATTCCCCTGGTTTAACAGCGATAAATATTGGGAAGGACAGATCCTGGCGTGTAAAGAACAGTTATCTAGCCTGCAAGAACCACCTTTAAGCTTGCAGCCTTGGCTGTAAATCCCTAGCATCGGATATTCTGAACTGAATTAGCTGAGCTTACTTTCTAGGAACCTATACGAATGAAAAAGATCCTCTTATCTCTGTTGGTATTGCTGCTGCCGATCACGGCGTGTGCAGAGCGTTTTCAAGAGGGCAAGCACTACACTGTTGTTCGCAGTGTTGCCAGTGCCGAGCCAGAGATCACCGAATTTTTCTCCGTGCTTTGCGGTCATTGTTATAGCTTTGAGCCTATCGTGCATGAGCTGAGCAAGCAGCTTCCGCCAGGGGTGAAATTTAAGCGTAATCACGTGGATTTTGTTGGTCGCGATATCGGCCCTTTGTACACCCGTGCTTATGCCACCATGTTGGTACTAAAAGTTGAAGACACCGTGTTACCCGCGATCTTCAATGAAGTGCATGGCAAGAAAAACTTCCTGCAGACCCCAGCGGCATTGCGTGATTTCTTTATTAAGAACGGCGTTGATGCCGGTCAGTATGATGGTGCGGTTAGCAGCTTTGCGGTTAACGGTCTGGTGAGCCAGATGCAGAAAGCCACCAAAGATTACAAGATCACCGGTGTGCCAAGCTTCTTCGTCAACGGTAAATACAAGATTAACACCAGCTCTATCAAGTCAGCGGATGAGTTCGTACAGTTAGTGCTGTTTTTGTTAGAGAAAAAGTAAACCTGATAGCGTTTAGATGACGATTTATCCGGTTTAAGCAAAAAGGCGCCTGTAGGCGCCTTTTTTGTTGTGTGTTACTCCTTGAGAGACTGATGTGCTCAGACAATAATGAACTCAGTTAAATCCATTAGGTTGAACATGGAAAAGATCCTCATCAGCGCCTGTTTACTAGGCGATCGTGTGCGTTATAACGGCGAGATCCAGCTATGCGAACATCCGTTACTTAAACGTTGGCAGGCAGAAGGGCGATTAGTCAAAGTGTGCCCGGAAGTGGTGGGTGGTTTACCTGTGCCCCGCCCGGCGGCTGAGCAACAGCCGGGTGGCCGGGTGATCACGCAACAGGGGGTGGACGTGACGGCTGAGTTTGAAGCTGGCGCCACGCTGGCGGTTAAGTTGGCACAGCAGCAAGGGATCCGTTTGGCTTTGATGAAGGCGCGCAGCCCCAGTTGTGGTAGCGGCCATGTGTATGATGGCGCGTTTCAAGGGCGTCTAATCGCGGGGGATGGTGTGACGGTGAGCCATTTGCGCCGTATCGGTGTACAACTGTTTGATGAAACCCAGTTAGACGCACTCGCGGCGGAGCTCCTGCTGTGTGAAAGTGGCAAAGATCCCTCACCCTAGCCCTCTCCCCTTGGAGAGGGGATCACAAGCGAAGCGGTTGCTCTTTGTTCTTTGTTGTTTTGCTCCTTCTCCCCTGGTGGGAGAAGGCTGGGATGAGGGGGCGCTTTAAACTGGCTACCCCAGTGGTACAGAATGTTAGGTAATCCAATATGACTCATTGTGGTTTTGCAGGCGGTGTGTTGTTGCTTAGCGCTGCGCTGATCTCTGGCTGTGCTCAGCCTTTGCCAGACAATCTGACACTTAAGCCTGATACCCAAGGCGAATGGGTATTTGAGCGGCCCTATAAAGCGCGTAATACGGGGCGGCGTTTGCAGTACAGTAAGCATATTATCTGCGTCACGCCCATTGGTTCATGCCCTATGCCGGGTAGCAGTCCAATAGATATTTTTTGTCAGTGTGCAGTGGAGCCCGAGGGTTACTTACAAGGCGTGACAGAATCTGTGATTGTCGCACCGGTGTTTCCGCCCGCCAGCAGTTCAGATAACTGATCATCCTTTGCCTGCCACCAGCCATTGAGTTGTTGCTGAAACTGATGACGAAATGCGGCGTCATCAAAGTAGTCGCCAATCAGCTCATCGGTCACCGCAATTGCTTCAATCTTTAATACCACCCGCTTTAGCTCTCCTTTTAGTGCCGCTGGCATGGCGGGCTCTCTGTTGTCGGGATAACAGAGTGTGGTATTGAGGATGGCATCAAACTTCATCGCGTTTAGGGCAAAGGCGATCCCACCCGCTTTAGGCGCCAATAGATGTTGATAAGGTGCTTGCTGATGTTGCTGCTTCTCAGGGGTAAAACGTGTGCCCTCAACAAAATTGATCACTGTGGTGGGGCTATGACGAAAGTGGGCACAGGCAGCGCGTGTGGCGTCAATATCTTTGCCTTTGAGGTGCGGATATTTGGCTAAAAACGCTTTGGAATAACGTTTCATAAAGGGCATATCTAATCCCCATGCCCCGATGCCGAGGAAAGGCACCCAGATCAGCTCCTGTTTTAAGAAAAATTTGCCGATTGGGATACGGCGATGGAGCTGGGAGGTGAGCACTACGATATCCAGCCAACTCAGGTGGTTACTGATCAGCAGGTACCAGTGCTTGGTATCAAGCTCGGCTGGCAGCTCGATCTGCCATTCAATGCGGTTGGTTAATGCCAGCGTACCGCGCATACACAGGGTCCAGGCTTGATAAAAGCGATGTAAGAATAGATTGATTAGCTTGCGCCAAGGGGAGATGGGTAACAGTTTCAGTAGGCCACCGAGAAAGATCAATCCGCCCCACAGCCCCAGCCATAGGCTGATAAAAAACAGATTGATAACGGCTAACAAAGGGCCCGGAAGAAAACTCAACATCGCGGATCAGCTACCTTGTGGTGTCGACGGAATGAACATCGAGGGAGGGGGTTGCTAAAAGCCTCATTGCGAGGCTTTCATCTCTGCCAGTTTGAGATCCTTCTCTTGCCACAGTTGGTTTACCCAGCCCTGAAAGCGTTGCTGGAACTGCTTGTCGTTCTGGTAGTCGCCGATCAGGTGCTCATCAATCGGTAATACGCGCACATCGACTTTGATCTCTGCTACTTTGCCACAGACAAAATCCCAGAAGCTGGGGCGCTGTTGCGGATAAAGAATGGTCACATCCACCAGCTTGTGCAGTTGATTACCCATGGCATTTAACACAAAGGCGATACCGCCTGCTCTGGGCAGCAGCAGATGCTGATAGGGGGATGCCTGTTTTTCATGTTTTTGCTCTGTGTAACGGGTGCCTTCAACAAAATTCATGATGCTGGTGGGTTTAAAGCGAAACTTGCGGCAAGCGTTGCGCGTTGCTTCGATATCTTTGCCTTTCAAGTGCGGGTGTTTCTTTAGGAAAGCGCTGCTGTAGCGGCGCATAAACGGGAACTCTAACGCCCACCAGGCGACGCCTAGAAATGGCACCCAAATGAGCTCTTTTTTGAGGAAGAATTTCAGAAACGGGATGCGATGATTGAAGATCCGTTGCAGTACCAGAATATCGACCCAGCTTTGGTGATTGGCCAGTACCAGATACCACTCTTTACGCACGACTCCCTCTAACCCCTGCACCGCAATGCGGGTGCCCGTGAGTAGCCGCTGGTTGACGTTGTTGATGCTGATCCAGGCAACGGCACAAGCATCTAACAGGTAGGTACAGAGTTTGCGCCACAGGGTGATTGGTACCAGCAGCTTGCAGAATGAAAGCAGCAAGATCGGCAACACCCAAAAAATGGTATTCACGATATATAACAACAGGCCTAGGGGCCCTTTAATAAAACTAGGCAGAAAACTCAGCATGCTTAGTCCTCGAAATAGGTGTATCCGCTGACCCCTGCTTCCAGCTCGATCAGTAGCTTATTTACTTCTTTCCGGTTGCCTACTTTCGCCAGTTGGCGACGGTAGCTTTCAACCAGGCGACGTGGCTCAAAGTGAACATAATCTAACACTTGTGCAGCGGTATCGCCTTTCATTAACCTGCTGAGACTGTAGCCGTCGTCAGTAAGTTCAACGTGCACAGAATCGGTATCGCCAAACAGGTTGTGTAGATCACCGAGGATCTCCTGATAGGCACCGACCATAAAGAAGCCCAGTAGCTGCTCTTCATCCTGTTTCGCCTTTGGCATTGGCAAGCTGGCTTCGATCCCTGCGCCATCGACATATTGCCGGATCTGACCATCGGAATCACAGGTAATGTCCTGAATAATGGCGCGATCTGTGAGCGGACGATCCATTCCTTGCAGTGGCATCACTGGAAACAGTTGCTGAATGCCCCAGATATCCGGTAGTGATTGAAACAGGGAAAAGTTACAGAACAGTTTGTCGGCCAGCTTTTCGTTGAGCTCGTCTAATACTTCACGGTGGGCACGGCTACTGTGTTTCAAGTGCTTGCGTACTTCGTGACAGATAGCGAAGTAGATCTGTTCTGCCTGTGCCCACTGGCTGATGTTGAGCATGCCGTGGGAGAATTGGCTTGCCGCTTCGCCGATGCAGTACATCGCCTCGTGGTAGGCTTCCAGAGCACTGTGGGCGTCGACACGCTGATGACACTGCCATAATTCATAGATCATTGACGGCGCTTCGTCACCGACCTCCGGCAGGTTTTCACCCTTAGGTTGGCGTTCGTTGTCGATCACATTGGCTACCAGGACGGCGTGGTGGGCGGTCATTGAACGGCCCGACTCGCTGATGATATTGGGATGTGGCAGGCCGTGTTCGTAGCAGATCTCATCCAGCTCGTGGACAACACGGTTGGCATAATCAAATGGCGTGTAGTTGACGCTGCAACCGTGACGGCTGCGGCTACCTTCATAATCCACCCCAAGACCACCACCAACATCAACCGTATCAATGGGTACGCCAAGGTGGCGAAGCTCGGCATAGTAGCGGGCGCATTCATGGATCGCCTTCTGAATATCGCGAATATTCGCTACCTGGCTACCAATATGGAAATGCACCAAGCAGAGATATTGCTCTTTACCCATCGCTTTCAGGCGCTCAACAGCTTCTAGTACCTGATGGGCGGCCAAGCCGAACTTGCCCTTTTCACCACCGGTGTTCTGCCATTTGCCTTTACCAGTAGAGTTTAAGCGGATGCGGATGCCGATACGCGGTTCCACTTCAAGATCCGCGGCTTCTTCCAGCACCTTATTCAGCTCACTGAGTTTTTCTACCACGATATTAACCGTGTGCCCCATCTTCTGGCCGATCAGCGCTAGGCGGATAAACTCGCGATCTTTGTAGCCGTTACAAACGATAGTGATCGGGGTATCTGAAACCCCTAAAATCGCCAGTAGCTCAGGTTTAGAGCCGGCTTCTAAGCCGACTTTGCCGCTGGTATGACTGAGTAGCTTTTCCACCACGCTGCGCTGTTGATTCACTTTGATTGGGTATACCGCGGTGTAGCCGCCAGGGTACTCACAATCTTGCTTGGCCTTTTCAAAGGCGCGGATCAGGGTATCAACACGGTGATAAAGAATATCGGTAAACCGGATCAGGATCGGTAGTGATAAACCATGGGCGCGGATATCTTCCACCAGATCTGGTAGCGGGATAGAGTGCCCCGCGCTATTGGCGGTCGGATTGGCAGTCAGGTTCCCTTGTTCATCGACATCAAAATAACCTTCGCTCCAATGAGCGACATTGTAGGTGCGACGTGCGCGTTCGGTGGCCGAATTACTCAATGGCGTGATCTCTGAATAGGTTAAATAAACAACAATTTTAAGGGCGCCATTCTAATGCTAGATCCGCCACTCGCCTAGTTTTTTAGGCTGTGCTCAACGGGGCTTTGCTTGCCACAGGCTACCAGTGGATGAAGTTTAGCTGAATTTGGGCTGCTCCAGCCGATAGGGAGAGGCCTGAAGAGGGGCAAAACGGCAGCTTTGGTGCGCTGAATGACGGGCGCAAACAGAAAATAGGCGTGGCATTGGTAGCGGGAAGGGCGGTAGAAGTAAAATAGTTTGCCCTAATAATTCTGACGCTGCTTATGTCTATTTTGCTTGCCCCGTTTTGGGGCGTCACTCAAGATGCTGTTTTTAGTGTTTATCTTTCTTTTTTTAGGTACTTAAAAGCTGATAACTCCCTGGTTTTTACCTTGCATTACTTTTACTAATCGTAACAACAAAAAAGAATCATTTTTCTTGCCTGAAAGCTTGCTTTATAAAGCGCTCCTAAACCGGCTAACGCCAATTTTTTCTACATTTAGTCAGCGAGTTAAAAGAAGTAGTCATGGATCTGTTCAACTTTATTGGCGCACTTGGTGGAGTGCTCTATCTTGCCTCATATCTACTGCTTAATGCCGGTAAGGTAAGCGGTAATAGTTATGAATATATCGGTTTGAACCTGGCCGCCTCTACTTGCATGGCTATTTCGTTGTTTGTACATTGGAATGGACCCTCTTTTACCGCACAACTTTGTTGGATTGTGATCTCTGGTGTTGGGCTAGTGAACTGTTATCTTGAATCTAAGCACAAGGCAAAAGAAAGTGTTGAGCAGCTCGCTGCAGCGCCGCAGATACAACAAGAGATGCCAACGCAGTTGAATGCTTAAAGTTGTTATTGCCGAGTTGGCTTAAGGGCTTAGCGCTAAACCTGTTCGGGTGAATGTGTGTTATTAGGGGGGATAATGAACCCTATATCTCTTTGCTTTTAGTGCTTTCTACAACGTTACCTAGAGGGTCGGTGGTTTTTAACTAGTTGCCCGCGAGTGAGGAATAGTGTTAACCCAACAGCTATGGCGTTTACTACCATTGATGTCGCGATTTCTGTTGGCGTAATATGCGAAATTCCTTTTGGTATCTGACTTAACACCAATAGATGAGTTCCTGCAGCCAAGCCGCCAGTTAAACAGACTGATAGGCACCTTGGGTTGGATCCGAACTGCACTCCCAATAATCTTGATATTATTAATGTTGTGATTACTGTTACAGCAATATTAAGGGCAAATGGATTCGATGCGTCTAACATTGTTGCCGTCAATATGCCTACAGAAGATAGCAGCGCATAGACGAAAAAATATCCCGCTGCAACGTTGAATATTTTCACTACTGACCTCCCGATAAATGTTTACGTCGCTCAAGCTCGGCAGAGTAACGTTGAGTTTCTTGATATGAAAACTCATGAATACCTATAAGCGCTAAGGAGGCGACGAGTACGATTATATTACCTTTACCTGCCCCCTGTTTTACTATGCTCCAAACCGAACCACCTACACCATATGCTCCCGGATTTGCTCCAAGAATGCTTGACCAACGGTTGAATGAATTATGAAGAAGCAGAACTTCTTCAAGTTCCTGATTAGTCATTGACCACTCACCCCACTGAGGTTGAAGCATGGGGTCCGTGCACTTAGCGACGAGTTGACCGACTAAAGGACGGTAACTCAGCGCTGCAATACTTTGCATTACTGTAATTTTTTCTAAACGAGGTAGCTGTCGGTACATAATTGCGCCAGCCAAGGCGATAGCAATTTTATTGTTATCCCCATGAATGTAGTGAGATGGAAGATCGAGAACTTTTGCAAGTTTGTTGATAGCTTCTGTGTCGTTTTGGGGGAGGTTATAACGATGAGATATGGTGTTTACAATGTTACTCATGTGACTTCCTTATCTAATTGTGAAGAGTTTTTCCTAAACTCAAATTTAAGGGACAAACACTAGGTTAGTATTTATACAAAAGCAACGGGATGTAATCCTTTCTTTGATTCTGATTACTACAAACCAACCTAAGCCGCCGCTAACCTCGCCAACAATCGATCAAATGCTCGAAAGCCTAATGCTTCGCTGAGATGGCCGCTGTGTATGCTCGGTGCCTGTTCCAGATCCGCAATGGTACGTGCCACGCGCAACACGCGATGGTAAGCGCGGGCGGAGAGCCCAAGTTTGTCGATAGCCATGCCCAAAAACCGGTTATCTTCACTGGTTAGGCGGCAGTGCTGATCCAGTTGTTTACCACCGAGTTGTGCATTGGCGCAGCCTTGGCGCGCTAATGCCTGCTGATGGGCGGTAGCCACTTTAGCGGCAATGGTGGCAGTGTCTATTTGTGGGGTGTCGATATCCGCCAGTTCTGCGGGTGATACCCGCGGTACGTCTACGGTGAGATCGAAACGGTCGATAAATGGGCCGGACAGCTTGCTCAGATAGCGCCTGACCTGATCGGGTGTCGAGCGACTTTGTACACCAGGTACACCCCAAGTGCCACATGGGCTGGGGTTCATGGCGCCGATCAATTGGAAACGTGCGGGAAATTCCGCTTGGCGAGCGGCTCGGGAGATAGTGATATGACCTGTTTCCAGAGGCTCCCGCAGCATCTCTAGTACTTTGCGGTCATATTCTGTCAGTTCATCAAGGAATAACACGCCGCGGTGTGCCAGTGAGATCTCCCCTGGCTTCGGTTGGCTACCGCCACCCACCAGGGCGATGGCTGAACAGGAGTGATGCGGTGCGCGGAATGGGCGTTGCCGCCACTGTGCTGGCTTAAAGCCCTGACTACTGACCGAGTAGACGGCACTGGATTCGAGCGCTTGCTGTTGATCCATGGGGGGTAAAATTCCGGGCAAGCGGCTGGCGAGCATACTTTTACCTGTACCAGGAGGACCAAATAGCAGCAGGTGGTGGTTCCCTGCGGCGGCGATCTCCAGTGCTCGCTTCGCCTGATGCTGACCTTTTACATCTGCCATGTCAGGATAGTTTGGTGTGGCTGTCTCTGCGGGAGCACTATCCATCAGCTGCAAGCTTTGTTGTCCATTTAGTCCGGCACAGACCTGCAGCAGATGATCGGCAGCCAGCACCCGACAGTTGTCTACCTTGGCCGCCTCTGCGGCATTGTGTATGGGTAAAATCAGTGCGCGCCCGGCTTGTTCGCTAGCAATAGCGAGCGGGATTGCGCCAGTGATTTTCCGCAGAGAACCATCGAGCGCCAGTTCACCGGCAAACTCATAGCGACTCAGCGCGTCGAGGGGGATCTGCCCTGACGCCGCAAGAATGCCGATGGCGATAGGAAGATCGAAGCGACCGCCCTCTTTTGGCAGATCGGCCGGTGCCAGATTGACGGTGATCCGTTTGGCGGGAAACTCAAATCGTGCATTGAGCAGGGCGCTGCGAACCCGTTCACGGGCTTCGCGTACTGATGCTTCCGGTAATCCAACAATGCTGAAAGCAGGCAAGCCTGCGGCTAAATGGACTTCGATATCTACTTGTGGGGCGATCACGCCAACAGAGGCGCGACTATGAACAATCGCTAAAGACATGGTGCGCAATTCCTTTTGCTGCAGTAAAACCTATATCAAATCTATTTCTCTAGTGCTGGTTGTATCTGGTTGAGTAACTCGGTTATCGCTTGATAATCCGCCGCAGCGACAAACCCTTTTATCCCTGCCGCAGTGGCAACCGGACTACTCGCCGATAAGCTTAGCAGAGCCATTTTAACTTGAGAGATCTGTTGTGCAGTTAAGCTATCGCTCACTACGACACCCCAGTGTGGATATTTAGGGGTGGTATGGGGGCTATCGGCAGGATTGGCTGGCGGTAAGACACGAAACAGAGTGGGATCATACTCCTTCGCATCGGCAATCAGTCCACTGCGGACAAACCCGGCATCGACCTGCTTATTGGCAACGCGTTGCAAAATGGCGTATTGATTATTCAGGGTGGCAAACTGCACATAATTGGATAGTGGCTGCCAACCTAGTTTTACCAGTTCATAGGCCTGGAACAGGAACCCTCCTGCAGATGTCGATTGATTAACCACGCCGATCACCCGGCCTTGCAGTTGCGCCACGCTGTGCAGCGGACTATCGCGATGAACGATAATATCCCCGGCGAATGCATTGCCATACGCTTGGCTGTTTAACGTGGCGACCACCTGATAGTTGGGTTGGTACTTTAAGAGTTGGCTGGTGACGACCGGGTTACTCAGCAGTAGGTCGGTTTGCCCCGCCAATGCTAATAGTTCGGTGTGCTGCAACGGTACTAACGTCACTTCTGTTTGTAATGTGGTGGCGATAAAGTCAGCCAAGGGTTGCCAGCGTGCGCGCGCGACATCTGCACCACGGAAGTCCAATACCGCAAGGGTAAGTGCTGTTTTCGCTGGCTTGGCGTCGGCGTTTGCTGCAAGTAGTGTAAATAACAGCAGCAACAGGGATAACACACCGAAAAAATTGATGTTTTGCTGGGGCTTTCGGTGAATAACAGGAACTGCTGCGCGATTCATTTGCTAAATCTAGCCCAAAAAAATTGTGATCTGTCAAAAGCTATGGTATTTATTTCGGTAATGTATCTGTAATCACAAATTTACGCAGAGCCAAGAATAATGAACATGTTGTCTGTAAGCCTACTTATTATCGTACGAGTCGTGGTGGTGATTAGCCAACCGCGCGGGGCGTTATTTGGGTAGACAACACTGAATATCGAAACCCCCGCGCCGTAAGGCTCGGGGGTTTTTTTTTACCGCATTGACGTTGATGCGGGTGACCGAGATAAAAGACAGGAATTCGAGATGAATGGAGCGCAGTTAGTCATTAAGGCGCTGGTACAGCAAGGGGTATCTACCTGTTTTGGTTATCCTGGTGGCGCAATCATGCCGATCTATGACGCTTTTTATCAGAGCGAAATTAAGCACATCTTGGTGCGCAACGAACAGGGCGCAGCTCTGGCCGCGCTGGGTTATGCCCGTGCCAGTGGTGAAGTTGGTGTTTGTTTAGCCACCTCAGGCCCTGGCGCGACTAATTTGATCACTGGTTTGGCTGACGCTTATCTTGACTCTATTCCTGTGGTTGCCATCACTGGCCAAGTTGCCAGCCCGCTGATTGGCACGGATGCGTTTCAGGAAGTGGATGTTTTAGGTCTGTCTTTACCTATCACCAAACACAGTTTCTTGGTTGAAGATATCGCCGAATTGGGTGATGTTCTGCAGCAAGCTTTTGCATTGGCTAAAAGTGGCCGCCCTGGCCCTGTGCTGGTCGATATACCGAAAGATATTCAATTGGCTGCTGCTGAGTTGCCTCCCCTGTTAGTCTCTGATGATGCTTTGCCTGCTGCGACCGCGGATCAACTGGCATTGGCGCGGCAGCTACTGAGTCAGGCAGAGCGACCGGTGCTATATGTTGGCGGCGGTGTGGGTATGGCGAAAGCCGTCCCTGAACTGCGTGCTTTCCTTGAACAGACGCAAATCCCCGCAGTGACCACGTTAAAAGGGATCGGTACCTTGCCGAAAGATCACCCTCGCTTTCTTGGCATGTTGGGCATGCACGGTAATCAGGCAGCGAATCTGGCGGTACAATCTAGTGATCTATTGATCGCCATTGGTGCACGTTTTGATGATCGGGTGACAGGCAAGCTGGATACCTTCGCTCCAGATGCCAAGGTGATCCACTTTGATATTGATGAAGTGGAGTTCGGCAAGCTGCGTCGCCCTCACGCACTATTACATGGCGATATGAAACCGGCATTGGCGGCTTTGGCAATGACATTATCTATTGATGAATGGCGTCGTCAGTGTGACCAACTGAAAACACAGTATGCATGGCGTTATGACGCGCCGGGCGAAGGGATCTACGCCCCGGCCTTATTGCGTCAGCTGTCCGACCAATTGCCTGATGATGCCGTGGTGAGCTGTGATGTTGGACAGCACCAGATGTGGGTCGCACAGCATATGCAGTTCGATTCGCCTCATGACCATCTGTCCAGTGGTGGTTTAGGCACCATGGGGTTTGGTATGCCGGCCGCGGTTGGTGCGCAGTTAGCTCGCCCTGATGCCACCGTGGTGAATGTGACCGGTGATGGCTCCATCATGATGAATATTCAGGAGTTAGGCACAATTAAGCGCTTTAACTTGCCAGTTAAAATTGTCCTCATCGACAACGAGCGGTTGGGCATGGTGCGTCAGTGGCAGGAGTTGTTTTTTGATAAGCGTTACAGCGAAACCAACCTGTCAGACAACCCTGACTTCTTAACGCTGGCCAGTGCTTTTGATATCCCTGGTCAGTTAATTACCCAGCGGGAGCAAATCCCCGCGGCGTTAGATGCCATGTTGTCTGCAACGGGTCCGTACCTGTTACATGTGGCTATTGATGCCGAAGAAAATGTATGGCCCCTGGTGCCACCAGGCGCGGCAAATCAACAGATGATGGAGAAACAGTCATGATGCATACCATGCATATCGAGGCTAAGGATCGCCCAGCGACATTAGAGCGGTTACTGAGGGTGACACGCCACCGCGGTTTTGCGGTGCGGGAAATGCAGATGAATGCCTCAGCTGAACGGGATAGTGTTACTATTAGCGTCACTGTGGCTAGCGACCGTCCCATCAGTCTGTTGCAAGGCCAACTTAGTAAATTAGTGGATGTTGCGTCGGTGAACATAGAAGCCCAGTCGCAACCCCTTTCGATCACCGCATAAGGAAGTTTTTGATGGCTGCTCAAGCTGAATTTATTTGGTTTAACGGCGAACTCATGCCCTGGGCTGACGCTAAAGTACACGTATTGAGTCACGCAATTCACTACGGCTCCTCTGTGTTTGAAGGTGTGCGCGCCTATAACACGCCGAAGGGCCCTGCAATTTTCCGTCATCAAGAGCACACCCAGCGCTTGTTTGACTCGGCCAAGATCTATCGCATGAAAGTCGACGTGACTGCACAACAGATCATGGATGCGACCAAAGAAGTGATCCGTGCCAATAAGCTGAATAATGCGTATATCCGTCCGGTGATCTTCTATGGTGATATCGGCTTGGGTTTACGGGTTAAAGATGATGCCAAAACTGATGTGTCGATTGCCGCGTTTGAGTGGGGCACTTATCTGGGCGACGATGCGCTGGAACAGGGCGTTGATGTCGGCATCTCCAGCTGGAACCGTTTAGCAGCTAATACCATGCCAACCGGCGCGAAAGCTGGCGGTAACTATCTTTCCAGCCAGTTAATTGGCCAGGAAGCTAAGCGTCACGGTTATCAGGAAGGTATCGCACTGGATATCAATGGTTATATCAGTGAAGGCGCTGGTGAAAACCTGTTTATCGTTAAAGATGGCAAGTTGCTGACCCCACCGACTACGGCCGCGATCTTGCCGGGTATCACCCGTGCGACAATCATGCATCTGGCACAGCAGCGCGGTATCGAAGTGGTTGAGCAATCACTGCCCCGTGAAGCGCTTTACCTTGCTGACGAGATCTTCCTCACGGGTACTGCGGCAGAAGTGACGCCAGTGCGCAGTGTCGATGGTATCCAGGTCGGTTGTGGCAGTCGTGGCGCAGTGACCACCACCTTGCAGAAAGATTACTTTGACCTGGTGAAAGGGGTCAGTGAAGACAAAAATGGTTGGTTGGATTACGTCGAGTAATCTACCGAATGAACTAGCTCTGAGCCGCATTTACTGCGGCTCAGTTGTCTAGTAGACAGACAATTTTCAGCACAGAGAGTTTAGTTATGCCACGTAAATTGCGTTCAGCGACCACGACTCAGGGTCGTAATATGGCCGGTGCCCGCGCCCTTTGGCGTGCCACGGGTATGAAAGATGGTGATTTCGATAAGCCGATTATCGCCGTTGTTAACTCCTTTACCCAGTTTGTTCCCGGTCATGTGCACCTGAAAGATATGGGGCAGTTGGTCGCAGGCGCAATTGAAGAAGCCGGTGGTGTGGCAAAAGAGTTTAATACCATCGCCGTCGATGACGGTATCGCCATGGGCCATGGTGGCATGTTGTATAGCCTACCTTCCCGTGAGCTGATTGCTGACTCGGTGGAGTATATGGTGAATGCACACTGCGCTGATGCCATGGTTTGTATCTCTAACTGCGACAAGATCACCCCTGGTATGTTGATGGCGTCACTGCGCCTGAATATCCCAGTGATCTTTGTTTCCGGCGGGCCGATGGAAGCGGGTAAAACCAAGCTATCTGACCAGATCATCAAACTAGATCTGGTTGATGCCATGGTGCAAGCGGCAGATCCGACTATCTCTGATGAACAAACCGAACAGGTTGAGCGCAGTGCCTGTCCAACGTGTGGCTCTTGCTCTGGTATGTTTACTGCCAACTCTATGAACTGTTTGACGGAAGCCTTGGGTCTATCTCAGCCCGGCAACGGTTCTTTGCTGGCGACTCACGCTGATCGCGAGCAGTTGTTCCTCAATGCGGGTAAGCGCATTGTTGACCTGTGTGAGCGCTATTATCAGCAGGATGATGATAGTGCCCTGCCACGTAATATTGCGACCTATGAAGCGTTTGAAAACGCCATGGCGCTAGATATCGCCATGGGCGGTTCGACCAATACTGTGTTGCACTTATTGGCTGCGGCACAGGAAGCGGAAGTTGATTTTACCATGGCGGATATGGATCGATTATCTCGTCGGGTGCCTAATTTATGTAAGGTTGCACCTGCGACCAGTAAATACCACATGGAAGATGTGCATCGTGCAGGCGGTGTGATCAGTATTTTGGGCGAACTGGCGCGTGCTGGCTTGCTGAATACCGATATCCCTACGGTATTGGGCCAAACCATGGGTGAAAATCTGGCCGAGTACGACATCACTGTGACCGACAGCGAAGCCGTGAAAACCATGTATCGCGCAGGTCCTGCAGGCATTCGTACCACCAAAGCGTTCAGTCAGGATTGTCGCTGGCCAACGCTGGATGATGACCGTGAAAACGGCTGTATCCGGAGTAAGGAACATGCTTACAGTCAAGACGGTGGTTTGGCCGTATTGTTCGGTAACTTGGCAGAAAAGGGCTGTATCGTAAAAACGGCTGGGGTTGAGGAAGAGAATCTCACTCACCGTGGCCCTGCCCGTATCTATGAAAGCCAGGACGACGCGGTGGCCGGTATTTTGGCCGGTGATGTTAAGGCTGGCGAAGTTGTGTTAATTCGCTACGAAGGTCCGAAAGGCGGCCCGGGTATGCAGGAGATGCTTTATCCCACCAGTTACCTGAAATCGATGGGCTTAGGCAAACAGTGCGCTTTGATCACCGATGGTCGTTTCTCCGGTGGTACGTCCGGCTTGTCGATCGGTCATGCTTCGCCAGAAGCCGCCGCTGGGGGCAACATTGCACTGGTAGCGCAAGGGGACATCATCGATATCGATATTCCTAATCGTAAGGTACACCTGGAAGTGTCTGATGAAGAGCTGGCCAAGCGCCGTGCCGCGATGGAAGCGAAAGGTGAGGCAGCTTGGCGTCCAGAAAATCGTGAGCGTGCAGTGAGCTTTGCGCTGAAAGCTTATGCGGCCTTGGCAACGAGTGCCGACATGGGTGCTGTTCGTGATAAAAGCAAACTGTAAACTGGGATAGTCGATGAATAACCTGTTACCTCACCTGAGTGCTCGTCAGCCGAGTGCTGCCGAGTATCTGCGCCGGATATTGCTTGCCCCTGTTTATGATGTGGCGGTGAAGTCAGATCTGACACCAATGCGTAAATTGTCGGAACGTTTGGGCTGTGAAGTGCTGCTGAAACGTGAAGATCAGCAACCGGTGCACTCATTCAAGATCCGCGGTGCTTACAACAAGATCGCCGGTTTGAACGCGGATCAGCAGGCAAAAGGTGTGGTGGCAGCATCGGCAGGAAACCATGCGCAAGGGGTGGCTTTATCTGGGCAAAAGCTCGGTATTAAAGCCACCATTGTGATGCCCAACAACACACCGGACATCAAAATTGATTCGGTGCGGCGCTTGGGTGGCAACGTGGTGATCCACGGCAATAGCTTTGACGAAGCCTCTGCAGAGTCCCGTCGTTTAGCCGAAACCGAAGGTTATACCTTGGCGGCACCCTTTGATGATCCTGATGTGATTGCGGGTCAGGGCACTATTGGTGTTGAGCTGTTGCAACAGGCGCGGGATATGGACTATGTGTTCCTCCCTGTTGGTGGTGGTGGCTTGGCGGCTGGCGTGGCTCTGTATCTGAAGAGCTTGAAGCCGTCTATTAAGGTGATCGGCGTTGAGGCCGAAGATTCCGCCTGCTTGCTGGCGGCGCTGGAAGCCGGAGAGCGAGTGAACTTGGATCAGGTTGGCTTGTTCGCCGATGGCGTTGCGGTGAAGCTTATCGGTGAAGAGACCTTCCGCGTATGTGCGGCGTTTATCGACGAAGTGATCACGGTTTCTACCGATGAGATCTGTGCGGCGATCAAAGATATTTTTGATGATACCCGTGCTGTTTCAGAGCCCGCGGGGGCGCTGGCGCTGGCGGGCTTGAAGAAGTTCCAGGCACGCTACAAGCTTCAGGGTAAAAAACTGACCACGGTGTTGTCAGGGGCCAATGTTAACTTTCATAGCTTGCGCTATGTGTCTGAGCGGACTGAGCTGGGTGAAGGACGGGAAGGCGTATTGGCTGTTACCATCCCTGAACAGAAAGGCAGCTTCCGCCGCTTCTGTGAACTGTTGGGTGGTCATGGTATTACTGAGTTTAACTACCGCTTTGCTGATCCTGCGAAAGCCCATATCTATGTTGGTGTGCGGTTGGCGGAAAAAGCTGACATGGCTAACCTGTTAGCCACTTTGGGTGACAGCGGTTATGAGGTGCATGACTTAACTGACAATGAACTGGCGAAGTTGCATGTGCGCTATATGGTTGGCGGCCGCCCATCGCAGCCATTGGTTGAGCGTTTATATGGCTTTGAATTCCCTGAGTCCCAAGGCGCGCTGATGCGTTTCTTGAATCGCCTTGGTGAACGCTGGAATATCACGCTTTTCCATTATCGTAATCACGGCGCCGCTTATGGTCGAGTGCTAGCTGGTTTTAATGTTAGCGATCAAGAAAAAGCTGAATTTGAAGCCTCTTTGAATGACGTTGGCTACGAATGGCGTGACGAAACGTCCAATCCTGTCTATGATTACTTCTTAGCACATCGCGATTAATACTGATTTAAATAGATACATGGCTCGCCGGATCGCGAGCCACAAAAATAACATGGAGGTACACTATGCGCCCTATTACATCTGTCGCCTTATCCCTTTCTCTTGTGGCATCCAATGCCGCTGCTGATAACGTCCCAAAATCCTTCGTTGAAAAAGTGTTCGCTAAAAGCATGCAGGAGCAGTGTGCTAGCTCGGCCTATCTGGCGTGTCTGGACATCTCTGCTGCTGAATGCCAAAACCTTGCGGACCTCTATATAAAAACCTGTATTGCCCCGCTGCCCGACCAGGTCTCACTGGGAAGTGCGGCGTTTGGGAGTGAGATGGAAGCCTGCGGTATGAAATTCTTTGAGAAGCAGGACATTGAGTTAGGTAAAGTTGAAGCCTGTGATGATGCGATGGAGATGGCTGAGCAAGAGTCTGTTTACCATGACGAGTTGACGCCGGAACAGCTTGAAGAGTTGATGCGTGCAGAGCAACTAAAGCAGCAGCAAGAGATGCAAGCGTTTGTTGATATGATGCGCGAGGCAACCGGCAGCGGCAATCGCCTTGAAGAGATCACTTTGCCGCTCTATGAACCCTATGAGTTGGGGATCCATATGGCAGATGGAGCCGCTTGGGAGGAGCTGAGGGGGTTACCCGCTGTAACATTCCGCGTGAACGCCAGCAAAGATGAAGTGTTGGCTTTCTATAAGCAGAAATTGCCAACTTTTAAAGTGGATCCTAATGATCCCTATCGTTTAGTGGAAAAGGTGCTACCTGGCGAAGAGACAATCGCTAAGTACATTAATGTTCCTCACGTGGCAATCTATGGCGATACTTTCGTTCAGCTCACCTACCGCCGCTAATATAGATGCGCCAGTCCCTTGTACTGGCGCAATCCCCTTCCCTGATGTTTTCCGTTAGAATGCTGCGCCTAAATATCTAGCCGGTAGCGTTTTGATGATCTCTATTCAAGCATTTAGCCTGAGCCTGACCTTGGTCTTTTTGGCGGAAATAGGCGATAAAAGCCAGCTAGTGTGTATGGCTCTGGCTGCACGCCATCGTGCCTGGCCTGTGCTGCTTGGCTCTGTGGCGGCGTTCTCCGTTTTGAACTTACTTGCGGTGCTCTTTGGTGCGGCGCTCGCTGAGTGGATCCCAGCATCATGGCTGGCGGTTGGTGTGGCGCTGCTGTTTCTTTGGTTCGGGATCCAGTCGCTACGTAATGGTAGCGAAGAGGATGAGGAGTGTATTCAGCGTCCTACGCACCACTTGATCCTGTCGACTTTTATGATGATTTTTGCCGCAGAGTTTGGCGATAAAACTCAACTGGCAGTGGCGGGATTGGCTGCGCAACAACCGCTGCTATCGGTCTGGCTAGGGGGCACCATGGCTTTGGTTTTTACCTCTGCCTTGGGAGTGTTCGCGGGACGTCGTTGGCTGTCGAAGTTGCCCGTAAACTATTTGCATAAGGGGAGTGGGGTGCTGTTTTTGCTGATGGCAGCGCTCAGCGCCAGTAGTTTAGTTTGGTCTTTTTAACGAGCTGATCTGGCTGTAATAAATAGCCCCGAGAGTCCGGGGCTTGGCTGTTTTCAGGGCTTACCAGAACTTATAGCTGACGCCCATGAATACGCTGCTTTCTGCATCGTCGTCAACCAGCGGGCTATCTTCAAGCTCGCTATCTAACCATGAGTAGTTAGCGCCAGCAGACACGCTCCACTCTTCGGTAATACGGTAGGCCGCCGCCAGACCAACGCCATACTTCAGTGCCGAGCCTGTGTCATAAGCAGAGACTCCGCTACGGGCAGATTCTTCTTCTGAAACGCCATAGTAGTAGTTGGCATAGTCTGAATCCATGTAGCTCAGGTGAATGTTAGGGATCAGCATTAATTCGGGTGTCACAGGATAAGGGTAGCCGTAGCCCAAGTCGGCTCGGATACCGTTGTGGTCATCACTGATATCTGTGCTGAGTTTGGCGCTGAATTGGCCATACATACGATCTTGAAAGCGGTAAGAGACGCCAGCATCAATACTGCGATGGCGGGTATCTAACGTACGGAAACGATTGGTGTTCTTTGGATCCCACTCCTCTTTGCCTACCCCGATGGCGATACCGACGCGGTGTTGGTGATTTTCAAACAGTTTGTAACCGGCCCCATCTTTATCGACAAAGAAGTGCTCGTTTTCAAATTTCACCAGAGGAATAACGCGATTATCATCATCATAGTCAGCGTAAGCGCTGTTTTGCAGTACGAATCCGGCACCAATACTTAGGCTTTCTTTTGTGTCTGCGCAAGTCATAAAAGGCAGTAGAGAGGCTGCGAAAAGAGCTGTGTACTTCATAGGGTTCTCATTCATGTGACGTTTGGGGGGATTTACGCGGCACTATACGATAAAGATCAAAAAGTTAAATCTGATTAGACGTAAGCAAATGTTATTTATCTGAAAAACGGCATTTAGAAAAGTTTGAGAAGTATATTTTGTATGCAAATGGGGTGGCGGAATGTCGTTGCTGTGGGCAAAAAATAGGGATGAGTGGACACTCATCCCTATTATTCATATCACTTGAATGCTTTAGAATTTATAAGCGACACCCAGCATACCACTGGTTTCGTTATCGTCGTCTAGCAGAGGGCTCTCTTCCAGATCATCATCTAACGAGGTATAGGTAACGCCAGCGTATAGGTTCCAATGTTCGGCAAGATGATAGCCAGCCATCAAACCAACAGAGATGTTGGTAGCGCTGCCAGTATCGTAGGCCGAAACAGCGGCGCTGGTGGCGGCATCTCTATTGCTGATACCGTAGTAGTAGTTGGCGTAATCTTCGTCCATATACTTGATCCGAACGGATGGAATAAGGACGATTTTGTCACTGACTTTCCAAGGGTAGGCGTAGCTAAGCGCTGCACCATTGCCGTCGTGTTCATCGCTGATATCGGTGAAGTACTGTGCTCTTACCACACCCCACTTGGCCTTAAAACGATAGCTGGCACCTAGGTGGAATGCTCTGTCTTTGTCTTCAAAGCCATCGAATTCCGCTTGATCATTATCGCTGCCATCCCACTCCTCTTCACCCATGGTGAGGTAGATACCAATGCGATGTGGGCCTTTATCTAACGCTTTAAAGCCGACTTCTCCGCCATCAGCATAAAACCATTCAGTATCGAATTTGATGATAGGAATTGCGCGTGCGCTGTCGTCATAATTACGGTAGGCCGAGCTGGGCACCTGTACGCCGACACCAATTTCTGTGTCACCAGCGGCCATCGCTGTTGCTGGTAGAGAGCTAGCTAATGCCAAGACTAACAGATGTTTCATGTTCATAAGTGCGTCCTTGTTATCTGCATTGGATAAACATTTTTCTACTAATAGCCTAGTTTAGTTGAAATTTTATCAACAAGAATGAATTATTTTGCTTTCTTGTTGTCACGTTGAACGTGGCGTCCGTGTCACTCGTTGTTGTTTTCTTCACTGGCTTGATTGCTTTCAAGCTGAGACAGACGCTGCTCGAGAGCGGTCAGTTTTTCCCGTGTGCGCAACAGCACCTGCGTTTGTACATCGAACTCTTCCCGCGTTACCAGATCCAGCTTAGCGAGTTGTGCCTGCAACACCTGTTTGGTTTTGGCTTCAAACTCATCAGCAATATTTTTGACGCCGGGCGGTAATGCATTGCTGATCTGTTTGGCTATCTCTTCGAGTTTGCTGGGGTTTATCATCTTGATACCTTTACTCTATTTTGCATTGCGGATTATCAATGCTGCTATTTTTCCATTGTAGCTAGCTGCTGAGCATGAAACTAGTCAGGGAGTAAAAAGTGCTCTCCCTGACATGCTGTTTATGTGTGTGCTCTTTGATCTTTTAACAGGGTCGCGACATCCGGTAGAGGTTTATGGCGTTCCGCCAGATAGCTATAGATCACCGGCAGCACAAAAAGCGTGAAAATAGTGCCGATCCCCAAACCTGCGCAGATCACCAGACCGATACTGAAGCGGCTGACGGCACCTGCACCTTCTGCCATCAATAGTGGGATTAAGCCGGCGATCATCGATACTGTGGTCATCAGGATAGCCCGCAGGCGGACATGGGCTGCTTCAATGACTGCTTCCACACGATCCAGTCCTTTTTCCAGTTGCACCTCTTTCGCCACTTCACAGATGAGAATACCGTGCTTACTGATTAAGCCGATGAGGGTGACTAGCCCTACCTGAGCGTAGATGTTCATGGTGGAGAGCCCCCATGCCATGCTGATCAATGCACCACTTATTGCGAGTGGTACCGAGACCAGGATCACCAGCGGATCTCGTACACTCTCAAATTGGCTAGCTAACACCAGAAAAATGACCGCCAGAGCCAATAGGAAGGTGGCGAACAGCGCTGACCCTTCGGTGACGTACTGACGAGCCTCTCCAAGGTAATCATATTGATAGCCTTGCGGTAATAGCCGAGTGGCAAGCTCTTCAAATACGGCGATAGCATTGCCCATACTTACCCCCGGTGCGGCAACAGCGCCAATCGTCGCCGAATTTAGTTGGTTGAAGTGAGGCAGTGCTCTGGGCTGTCCCTCAATGGATATACTCACTAGATTCGACAGCGGAACGGGATCACCGTTGACCGAGCGGACATAAAAATTATTTAGGGATTCAGGATTTAACCGCCATTTACGCTCAACTTGGGGGATCACTTCATAGCTGCGGCCATCGAGATCGATGCGATTGACGTAACCATCGCTGAACATAGCGCTGAGGGTGGTGCCGATATCTTGCATCGTGATGCCGTATGCCCCTGCTTTATCACGATCAATCTGCACTTTCATGGTGGCTGAGTCATAGTTCAGATCAAGATCCAGATAGACGAAGTTAGGGTTGCTACGCAGTTCTTCGAGAAAGCTGCTGGCCACGGCAAACAAGCTTTCAAAGTTGTTAGGCGTGGTGATCACAAATTGAATTGGTAAGCCGCTGGACGCACCAGGCAGCTCTGGGAATGGGAAAGCGGTCATCGCCACTGCAGGAACGTCGGCGATCAATGGATTGGTTGCCTGGATCACTTCGGCTTGTTTTCTCTCTCGTTCGCTCCAGGTTTTGAGGTTAACGATGCCGAGTCCTTGGTTGGCGCTAGGTATACCTGCAAAGACCAGCGTGGAACGGACTTCTGGTAGGGTGTCTACCTTTTGTAACCCTTCGACCATCGCGTTTTCTATGAAGTCCAGGTTGGCGTTCGCAGGTGCTTTGCCAAACAGCATATAGCCGCCCTTATCTTCACTGGGTGCTAATTCACTGGGAATAAAACTGGCAAGAATAGGCAAGCTTGCAAAGGCGAACAGTGCAAATACAACCACCACAGGACGATGGTTCATCACACTACGCAGGGCTTTGTCGTAGCCACGGGTTAGCGCGCCTAAATAGCCTTCGACAAAGCGCTCGAAGCGCCCGGGCTTATCGTGGGGTTTGAGCATTTTTGAGCACATCATTGGCGACAGGGTCAGTGCTACAATCCCCGATACAAAGACTGCGCCAGCTAGCGTCAGGGCGAACTCCTTGAACAGTGAGCCGGTGATCCCTCCCATTAATGCGATGGGGGCATACACGGCAGCCAGCGTCAGGGTCATTGATATCACAGGGCCGGCGATCTCTCGCGTACCAATAATCGCTGCCTGAAACGGTGTTTTCCCTAACTTGACGTGACGATCTACGTTCTCCACCACGACGATGGCGTCATCCACTACTAATCCGATGGCGAGTACCATGGCAAGCAGCGTCATCAAATTCAGTGAAAAGCCAAATAACGACATCATCATCGCAACGCCGATGAGCGACAGCGGAATAGTAACAACGGGGATCAAGACTGCGCGAAATGAGCCCATAAACAGGGTGATAGCGATTAGTACAATCACACCTGCTTCGATAATGGTGGCGACCACCTCGTTAATTGACTCCTCAATAGCGATGGTGGAGTCATACAGCACATTCATTTTGATGGTGCTGGGGATGTTATTGGCAAACTCCGGCAGCATATCGCGGATCGCGGCAGTGACCTCTAACGGGTTGGCCGTCGGAGTGGGATCGACTGCGACCACAACGGCGCTCTTGCCATCCGCTACAGCGCGATACGTATCATGGCTCTTCTCCAGTGTGACATTGGCAATATCATCAACGCGAATAAGTGAGCCGTCGCGGCTCGCTACTACCATGCGTTTTAGCTCATCAACGGTGCGGACCTGGGTATTGGCTTCGGAGTTATATAACACATAAACGCCGGTAGCTTGCCCGGGGGCGGACTGAATATTATTGGCCTGCAGTACCTGCATCACTTCAGTGGCTGTGAGATCGAAAGCCGCCATTCTTTGGGGATCCAACCAAACCCGCATGGCGTATTTCACGCCACCATAGAGATTCACTTTTGCGACACCATTGACGGTGAATAGCTGGGGTTGGATAACCCGCTCCAGATAATCGTTGATTTGACTGGAGTTGAGAGAATCACTGGTGAACGAGATATAGATCAGTGATGTGGTGGAGCCGGTGGACGAGGTGACCGTGGGATCTTCTGCTTCGCTGGGCAGCTGTGAACGCACCGAGTTCACCTTGGCAAGAATATCCGCCAAGGCTCCGTTGGGATCCGTGTTCAGTTTCATCTGCACGCTGATACTACTGGACCCCATAAAGCTTTGGGAGGTCATAAAATCAACGTTGTCGGCCTGGGCGATCGCTTGCTCTAATGGTTGGGTAATAAAGCCTTGGATCAGATCGGCATTGGCACCGTAGTAACTGGTATTGACCGAAATAACTGTATTGGTCATCTCCGGATATTCGCGGATCTGCATCCCTTTTAGTGCTTGCAGTCCCAGTAACACAATCAGCAGGCTAATAGAGATCGCCAATACCGGCCGACGGATAAATGTATCAGTGAATCGCATCTGATTATCCTCTTCCGGGCTTAAAGCGCCGGGATCTCCGCTGGGGTATTTAGGGCATCACTCTCAACGACTTTGATCTGGCTGCCGTTAGACAGGCGTACCTGGCCTGAAGTGACAATGGTTTCGCCGGGATTCAAGCCGCTCACTCGTGCCACATCGCCACGGCGTTCCTCTACCTTGATGGTGCGCTGTGTTGCTATCAGTTGGCTATCGCCTTCGCGGGTTTCAGCAATAAAAATGGTTTCACCATACAGGGTGAAGTTTACTGCGGTTTGCGGGATGACGAGCTGCTGTGGCAGCGTGGGTAGGATCACATTAACACGCGCAAACATGCCGGAACGCAGTACGCCATTTTCATTGGGAACGTCAGCCTGCACCTGTACCACACCACTTTGGAAATTCACCGCCGGTTCAATGGTGGTGATCTTGCCGTGGAAACTGGTTTCCGGATACGCATCCACTTGTACTTCAATGGTTTGGTCGACAAAAATCTTGCTTAGCTGATTTTGTGGAATAGTGAAGCGAATACGCATGGTTGAGGTGTCTTCGAGCCTGACAATCTCGGTACCTGCCTCCAGATACTGTCCAAGAAACACCTGGCGGATACCTATTTGCCCTGCAAAGGGCGCGCGAATTTCACGGCGAGCGATGGTGGCTTTTTGTGCTGCGACGTCCGCCACTTGCGCTTCATAGTTGGCAACCGCTTCATCTCTTTGTCCTTCCGAGGCGCTGTTTTGTCTCAATAGCACTTCCATACGATGGGCTTGCGCTTTTAGTGCGGGCAAACTGGCTTGTGAGCGTTTCAGATTAGCGCGCTCAACATCGGTGTCTAAAGACAGCAGTAAGGTATCAGCGGAGACCTTCTCGCCAGATTCGAAGTCGATCGTCTCAATCAAACCGGCGGCTTCACTTTTCAGGGTGACCCCCCGGTAGGGCTCAATAAAACCAATGGAGTCAATGCTTGGGATCCAATCGACCGGAGAGACGGTGGCAGTGGTCACCGGAAAGGTAGGGGCGGGCTGATTGGCCATATATTCGCCGATCATCTTTTGTTTAAACAGGTTAAATCCGATCACACTACCGAATACCAGTACAACCAAAACCAGCATAAGCAGGCTCCAGATAATACGTTTTCCGTTGACCATCACACATTCTCTCTCATTGGTTGGCGATGGCTTGCCAGCTCGCATTCGCGGCGGTGGCGATCATCGCATCATTCAAAATAAAACTGCCTTCAATATGCCGCCGCGCTAGGGCGGCACAGCTTTCAATACCTATCGCTCCGAGCACTTCAACAGGTAAAGGTTTCAGTTGTTGTGCCGCGAGCCCCGCCTCTAACATCGCGGCAAGTGGCAAAAATAGCTGTTGTCGTCGTTTGATTAAGTGCGCGAGCTGCGATTTATCGGTGACATGACGGGATAACTCCCAGCCATGTAATGTGTCTGGGTGGGCGATTAGATATTGGAACAGTGCTTGCCAGATCTGGGTAAATTGTTGCTCCAGGCTGACACCCAGCCGATGTTGTTTGAAGCAGGCATCAGCGATTAGCTCCAAATTGTTTTCCAGAGTCTCCAGCAGCAGGGTCTGTTTATCTTTAAAGTAGAGATACAGAGTGCCTGCTGCCATATCGGCTTGCTGCGCTATTTCGCCCATGGTGGTGCCGTGAAACCCTTTATTGGCAAGGGTGACACTGGCTGCTTGGAGAATTCGTCGTCGTTTGTCCGTCATCGCTATCGCATTATAATGAATGAGCGTTCATTCATTTTGTAAGATTTGTAACAGCTGATGAAAAATCAGCAGTTGATTTCGCTCACGTTCGTGGCTGGCTTGCAGTAAAATCGCCACCTCAAGTTTAGTCTGTGAGTCAGAATGAAGTTAAACCCTGGGCAAGCTAACGCCGTCAAACATATCTCTGGACCTTGTCTGGTGCTTGCTGGAGCCGGTTCCGGTAAGACGCGAGTGATCACTTTGAAGATTGCTCATCTGGTGCGTCAATGTGGCTATCAAGCTCGGCATATCGCGGCGGTGACCTTTACTAATAAGGCGGCGCGGGAGATGAAGGAGCGCGTGGGACAGACCTTAGGCCGCAAAGAGGCTCGGGGCTTGATTGTTTCCACCTTTCATACCTTAGGGCTAACTATTCTCAAGCGTGAAGTGACTACCTTGGGGATGAAAGCCGGTTTTACTCTGTTTGATGATCAGGACAGTCGTGCGCTCATTAGCGAGCTAACCGAGAAAGAGTACGACGGCGATAAAGATCAGATTAACTTGTTGTTGAATCAGATCTCCCGCTGGAAGAACGACCTGATCTTACCGCCACAGGCCATTAAGATGGCTGAAAGTGGTGGTGAACAGATCCTTGCTATGTTGTATGAGCGCTACCAGCGCCACCTGACGGCATACAATGCTCTCGACTTCGATGATCTTATCCTGCTGCCAACGCTGCTATTGAAGCAAAATGAACAGGTGCGCCAGCGTTGGCGTGATCGTATTCGCTATCTGCTGGTGGATGAGTATCAAGATACCAATACCAGCCAATATGAGCTGGTGAAGCTACTTGTGGGTGAGCGTGCGCGCTTTACCGTGGTGGGTGATGATGATCAGTCAATCTACTCATGGCGCGGCGCGCAGCCGAAAAACCTGGCCTTGCTGCAACAAGATTTTCCGTCATTAGAGGTGGTTAAGTTGGAGCAGAACTATCGCTCCACGGGCTGCATCTTGAACGCGGCTAATATCTTGATCGCCAACAATGACCATATTTTCGATAAACGCCTGTTCAGCGAGTTGGGCTACGGTGAGCGTTTGCGGGTGCTTTATGCCAAGGATGAGGAGCATGAAGCTGAGCGCACGGTGGCAGAGCTGCTGAGCCATAAGTTTATGAAACGCACCAGCTATAAAGATTACGCCATTCTCTATCGCGGCAATCATCAGTCACGACTGATTGAAAAATCGCTGATGACCAACCGTATTCCATACAAGATCTCCGGTGGTACCAGCTTTTTCTCCCGCGCCGAGATCAAAGACATGATGAGTTATTTGCGTCTGTTGGTGAATCATGATGATGACAATGCGTTTCTGCGTATCGTCAATGTGCCAAAGCGGGAGATCGGCCCGGCAACATTAGAGAAGCTAGGTAATTATGCCAACATGCGTGGCATTAGTTTATTTGCTGCCAGTTTTGAGCTGGGGCTAGAGCAGCACCTGACCGGACGCGGTTTGGCTTCGCTGCAGCGCTTTACCCGTTGGATGGTGGAACTCGCTGATTTTGCCGAGAAAGGTGAAACAATTGAGGCGGTGCGCCAGTTGGTACGGGATATCAATTACGAAGAGTATCTTTACGACAGCTCCCCTAGCCCGAAAGCCGCAGAGATGCGGATGAAAAATGTCTCCGAGCTGTATCGTTGGATCACCGGCATGTTGGAGGGGGACGATCTCGATGAAGCGATGACTTTGCCAGAGGTCGTGACCCGTTTGACCCTGCGCGACATGATGGAACGAAATGAAGGGGATGATGAGAGTGATCAGGTGCAGTTGATGACATTGCACTCATCGAAAGGTTTGGAGTTTCCGTACGTCTTTATGATCGGCATGGAAGAGGGGTTGTTACCGCACCAAAGCAGCATTGATGAAGAGAATGTAGATGAAGAGCGGCGTTTGGCCTATGTCGGGATCACCCGGGCACAAAAAGAGCTGAGCTTTATCGTCTGTCGTGAACGACGTCAATTTGGCGAAAGTTTTCGTCCAGAGCCCAGCCGTTTTCTCTACGAGTTACCGCAGGATGATCTTATCTGGGAAGGTAAAACTCAGAAATCGAAAGAGGAAAAGAAAAAAACCGGCATGGCGCATTTAGCCGCGATGAAGGCGATGTTGAATAAAGATAAGTAGTGGTGGACTAAAAACAAAAAAGCCGCGAAAGCGGCTTTTTTGTTTTACTCGACGGGCGATTAGATCCCTTCAATCATAAAATCGATAGCTGCCTGGATCTCTTCGTCAGAACAGTTACCACAGGTGCCACGCGGTGGCATGGCGTTGAAGCCGTTGATTGCGTGGTCCATCAGTTTATCCATGCCTTTTGCCAAGCGCGGCGACCAAGCTGCGGCATCGTCTTTCTTCGGCGCGTTCATTGCGCCAGTGCCGTGACAAGCAAAACAAGATGCTTGGTAGACATCGCCGCCAGAGCGAGGGCCTGCCGGTTCGGCTGCCAGAGCTTCGCCAGCAGGAGCATCGCCTTCAATATAATGGTCACCGACAGGTTTAATGCGTGATTCAACAGGGTCTACTTCTGCTGCAAAAGCAGTGGAGGCCATAACCAAGCTGGTGATTCCTGCGACGAGGAATTGTTGAAGACGAGTTGCCATTGGGATCTTCTCTCTCTATTTGTTGTTATGCAGATCAATCATGATCTATATCGGCTGCATCCTGATTTTTCGATTATAACGTTAAAACCCGGTAGCTAAAATGCTAACTGCGCTGATTTTTCAGTCAATAATGATTCGGATCGCAAGAGTTTTTCAGATTATTTAAAATAATCGTAGACAAGCGATTAGTGCTTTTGTAATATGCGCATCCGCTGAAGGCAGGTGAGCGCCCGTAGCTCAGCTGGATAGAGCGTTGGCCTCCGGAGCCAAAGGTCACAGGTTCGAATCCTGTCGGGCGCGCCAGAGCTACAACGTACTTCATCTTCAGCAAAGTAAGACACTGGTGGCTGTAGCTCAGTTGGTAGAGCCCTGGATTGTGATTCCGGTGGTCGTGGGTTCGAGCCCCATCAGCCACCCCAGTTTTAGTGTCGGCGATTAGCGCAGCTTGGTAGCGCACTTGGTTTGGGTCCAAGGGGTCGCAGGTTCAAATCCTGCATCGCCGACCATTTCTTCAGAGCCCTCGGCAATTATGCCGGGGGCTTTGTCGTTCTAACCCCCTATTCTCTCTATAGTTCCCTTGTTTGTTGCAGCAACGCGCACGGCAGAGTTATCCTGCCCTATTCTTGTTTGTCTGGAGCGACCCCTTTGGATCTTCAGTTAGCCGCTATCGCTGCTGGTAGCCTAAGCCTGCTTTTTCTCATCACTACCCTGATATACCGCCAGCGGGCGTCGCGTTTAGCGCAGCATTATCAAAGCTCAGAACAACTTCTGCAGAGTGAGTTGGCGTTTAAGTCGGCAGCGCTTGAAGCGCTACAGGTCGATGTTCAGCAGCTAACAGAAAAAGAGCGGGAGCAATCCCTCAGTGCGACCGCACTCCGAACCCAGTTGGCGGTTGAGCAGAGTGCCAATCAGGAAAAAATAGCGTTGCTGGCGCAGTCAGAAACACGCCTGAAAGAGCAGTTTGAGAATCTGGCTAACCGTATCTTTGATAGCAAAGCACAGCAATTTGATCAGCAAAGCCAGCAGCGTCTGGCAGCCACGTTTGCTCCTTTGAAAGATCAGTTAGGTGCATTTCGTCAGCAGGTGCAGTCAGTTTATGAAACTGAAGCGAAAGAGCGTCATACCCTAAAAGCCGAAATTTTGTCTCTCAAACAACTCAATGAGCGGATGAGTGAAGATGCATTGAATCTCACCAAGGCACTAAAAGGCGACAGTAAGCAGCAAGGAAACTGGGGCGAAGTGGTATTGGCGCGGGTATTGGAACAATCTGGGCTGCGTCAAGGCCATGAATACAGCACTGAGGTCAGTCAATCCACCGATGACGGCAAGCGTTATCGCCCCGATGTGATTGTGCATCTGCCGGAAGGCAAGCAGATCATCATTGATTCGAAAGTTTCGTTAACCGCTTACGAGCAGTATTTTAATAGTGATGATGACGTCGAGCGTCAGGCGGCGTTAACAGCCCATGTGCAGTCGCTACGTAATCATATTAAAGGGTTAGGAGCAAAAGATTACCAAGCATTACCAGGGATCCACAGCCTAGATTACGTATTGATGTTTATTCCCATCGAAGCTGCTTTTTTAACTGCGCTGGATCAGCAGCCGGACCTAGTGAAGTTGGCTTTAGATAACAACATTATGTTGGTTAGCCCAACCAATTTGTTAGTGGCCCTGCGTACGGTGAATAATATCTGGCGCTATGAGTATCAGAACCAGAACGCCAAGCTGATCGCTGACAAAGCCGCGGCGATGTATGACAAGCTGCGCTTGTTTGTTGATGAGCTGCAAAAGCTGGGTAAAGGGCTTGAGCAAGCACAGCTAAGTTATGAAACGAGCTTGAAACGTCTGGCCAGTGGCCGGGGGAACTTGCTGTCGCAAGCGGAGGGGTTGCGTGACCTTGGAGTGACAGCGAAGAAAGCGATTGATCCTGAGTGGCTCCAGCAAAAAGGTGTTGTCGTTGAGAAAAGCAGCGACAACGGCGCTGCCAATGGTGAAATGACCTCACCAGTAGCCTCAGAGCGGAGCGCCAACGATGAATAAGGCGCTAGCTGCCAATGCCGTTTCGCCGATTTTTGTTCATGACGACTTCTGGATCTTTAATAAGCCGGCGGGGATCAGCTGTCATGATGAGCCTACCACCGGTGAGCATGGCTATTTTCGCCTGCTGCGGCAGGCTCTATTGGAAGATGTTTATCCTGTTCACCGCTTAGATAAAGTCACCTCCGGGCTGCTGATTGTGGCTCGCAGTAGCGAGGCCGCCGCCCAATTTGGCTCGCTGTTCGCCAATCGAGAGATGCAGAAATTTTATCTTGCGATCAGTGATCGCAAGCCGAAAAAGAAGCAGGGCTGGGTGATCGGTGATATGCAGCGCTCACGTCGGAGTAGTTGGCGTTTAACGAGTGGCAAAAGTGACCCGGCTGTCAGTCAGTTTTTCAGCTATTCGATGAGACCGGGATTGAGGCTCTTTGTTGTTAAACCTTTATCGGGTAAGACCCATCAGATCCGTGTGGCATTGAAAAGCCTTAGTGCACCTATTGTTGGCGATCATTTGTATGCTGGGACGCCCGCAGACAGAACCTATCTGCATGCTTATGCGGTAGAGTTTAATTGGTTAGGAGAGTGTTTGCGCTACCACTGTTTACCCACTGACGGCGTTGAGTTCTCCCTCGTTGAGTCGCTGCTTATGGCAAAAGAGCTGTCTTGCCCTTGGTTGCTCCCTTGGCCACAACGTTAATGACAGTGTTGCGTACCAAGCTAATAAGCCACCCGACTGCGGTGGCTTATTGTTTTGTTTTTAAGCTAGTTTAATTACTGTAATTCAGATAGATAGGCTCGACATAGCCAGCCACGCTTTGGGCTTTTTTCACTGTCCCTGCCGCTGGCGGAGCTGTTCTGAGAAGTGTGTCTAGATCTGTTACTGTTGGATCAAATTGGTAGTTAAGGTAGCCGGGCGTAAATACCCCATTTTCTGAGGTTTTTCCCATCGGCAGCGCTGTCCCCTCGTGACTGATCTTAACACCATAATTCAAATAGATAGGCTCTTGGTAACCGTTGTTGGCATAGGCGGATGTGGCTAGCAAGGTGGCGCCGAGAAACATTATTAGGTTTTTCATCTCTGTATCCTCCGGGCGAGCCGTGCCAGTGTTCATTGGGTTATGCCAGCTCGCGTAGTGTCTTCCTGATAGTTGACCTACTCCCAGGCCATCTGCTTTTAGACGCTGCGGTTATGAGGTGGCAGTTTAGGGTCTGAAAGATATTTAGCTGTCTGGTTAACTTTGTCTGCATATTGACTGTGCTATGGTGTCGGGGTTAAACCAATATCACGCTTTGGTTGGTTATAAATGTATGGAGAGGCCTGTGGAACAAGTGATGTCTGCCCCAAATACCATTGAGATCTCAGTGGCTAATTTTCAACAAACTATTCAGCAGTTGACGCCTGATCAGCTATTGCTTGTGGAGTTCTGGGCGCCGGAGATGGAAGCTTGCCAAGCGATGAGCCCGATACTTGCGAAGGTGGCGGCAGAGCATAGCCATGCGTTGGTTTTAGGGCGGGTAAATTGCGCAGCAGACCAACAGTTGGCCATGCAGTGCGGAGTGAGAAGCTTACCCACGGTGATGCTGATTAAAGAGGGCAAAATGCTTGATGGCTTTGATGGTGGTGCGGATGAGATGCAGATCCGTGCTTTGCTGGATAAGCATTTACCCAAAGAGCAGGACCAACTGTTAGCTCAAGCGCGAGAGCACCTGCAACAGCAGCAAGCTGGCGACGCATATCCGCTGTTAAAGCGTGCCATCGAGCTGGATAGCTCTCGGGTCGATATTAAACTGGCGCTATCGGATGCACTGTTGGCGTTAGGCAAACTCGCTGATGCAGAGAGCTTATTGCGCAGTATCGGGATGGCTGATCAGGATGGCTACTATCAGTCGTTGATGGCGCAATTGGAGCTGAAGCAGCAGGCGGCGCAATCGCCCGAATTAAAACAGCTTGAGGAGCAGCATGCTGCCTCCCCTGACGACTCGCAAGTCAGTTTTCGGTTAGCTGTGCAGTATCAAGCGGCAAATCGAAGTGAAGAGGCACTGGCACTGCTGTTGTCTCTGCTGAAGAAAGATCTAAACGCCGCTGATGGTGATGCGAAAGCGGCGCTGTTGGATATTTTGGCTACCCTGCCCCAAGGCGACCCCCTGGCTGGTATCTACCGCCGCCAGTTCTATAGCCTGCTTTATTAAGAGAGCATCGTTGCCGACGCGAGTGGGGCAGGTTTACCCAACAAGTAACCCTGCCCATGCTCAACACCCAACTGCCGCAGCAGTGCCAGATCTTCTTTTTCTTCAATCTCTAATGCGACCAAGGTGCATTGCAAACCGCGGCATAGCTGTAACAGTGTCTGAATAAAAAATTGATTGTCTATATGTAGCGCCAGTTGGTGGCTATAGCGGCCATCAAGTTTCAGATAGTTGGGCTTCATTGATGTTAACAGGGCGAAACTGGCTGTCGCAGCGCCAAAATGGTCGATGGCGAAGCGGACGCCCAGTAATGCCAACTGTGAAATGATGTTGCTGATACTGTTATAGCTCGGCGTTAGCCGCCTTTCATCGAGCTCCAAGATTAACCGCTTGGCTAAAGTGGGATCTTTGCGGCAGCGATCAATTAACCAGAGGGAAAAATCCCGATCCTGCAGCGTCAACGGATCCAAATTGACGGAAAAATCACCACCGGGCTGCTGTTTTGCGAAGGCTAACGCTTCTGTGACTATGCCTCGCTCTAATGCCGGTAGCTGATCCGTTTGCCGGGCTAATGCCAGGATTGTCGCTGTCGGTAGTGCTTGTCCTTTAAGATCTGCAAAAGTTGGTAGCCACTCTTTGTACAGGTGATTGTCGCGGATCAGCTGCTTCACCCCCTGCCAGCGAAACTCAAAGCGTTGTTCCTTAATGATGGCGTCGATCAGCTGCTGTCGGCGCTGGGTATTGAGCAAAATGGTAGGTAGCTCTCGGTTACCTTGATTGAAGAAAAGATTATGTGCGCCTTGCTGCCGCGCCTGCTGTTGTGCCAGATCCAATTCACTTAACAGCTGATCTTGGCTATCTCCAGGACGGAAGTAGCATAGCCCGGCGTGGCCTAAGCCTTCATCGGCCAGTTCGTTCTCTTGTTCTGACAAAAATTCGAGCAGGCCTTGCATGGATCGTTCGGCACGTTGCCGGTCGCATTGTGGAAAGAGGATGGCAACTTCGTCATCGTGTAACCTAAATGACTGGTTTGCCGCTAATTTTTCTTGTTCGATGCGCTGAACTAATCCGCGCCACAGTTGGGTGACCGCACTGTAACCCTGTTTTTGATGCAAGGCTTCGATATTCAGTTTGAGTAGGCCGATACAGCCGATCGACGCTTGTTCACTTTGGGTTAAGTGCTGTAGTTCGGCGATAAATCCACGACGATTGCCAAGCCCTGTTTCATCATCCTGAAAAGCTTGAAGTTGTAAGTGTTCAGCTTTCTCTTCTAGGCCAGAAAATAGCTCCTTGAGTGCGTCAGACATCTGGTTGAAACTGTCAACCAAGCTGTCAATCTCCTGCGTACCAGACATGGCTTGCATCGGTTTAAAGCTGCGTTGACTGATCTGAGCGGCTTGCTTTTGTAGCTGTTGCAGTGGCTTGAGTATTCTTTTCACCAGCAGTCTGGCTGCAATGACGGCGACGAGCAGTATGATTAAAGTGGCGATCATAAACTGCCAACCGGCAAGCCATAACCGATTGTAGGCTTGGGTGACATCGGCAGTCACCTCCACTCTGCCCATGACGCGCCAGCCGTCACTTAGCTCCATCTTTTGGGTCGGTGCTTGTAATGGATACAGTTGTTTAAACCACTGCGGAGCACCGTTCTGTTGCTCTAGTGGGGTCTGTTTTCCCGCGATCAGGCGATTATCGTTATCAAACAGTGCTATCTGACTAAAGTAGCCCCGGTCATGCAGTGCAGTGATTGTCGCGGTGATCGCGGCGACGTCCAGGGGTGAGGTGTATGGGGTAAGCGTTAGACTTAGAGCGGTGGCAGTGTCTTGGGCGTGATTGCCTAACTGCTGTTGCATCTCGCTACGACTGTTTTGCAAGTAAATTAGCCAACAGGCGACCAGCATTAAGCCTAATAACAGTCCGATCATTCGCAACAACTGCCGCGATAGTGTCATAGAGTCCCTCCTAGATCTGTTTTTCAATGCGTTCCATCAACTCCTGCCAGAATGCGCCGCCCTCCTCTTTCACTTTTCCACCGCGCCCTTGCACCCGTGCCAGCCATTGGCCGTCATCATTGAAGCTGATGATGGGGAGTAGATCGGTGCGCTCACTGGCAGGGCGGATCTCCTGGTCGAGGTTGTCTAGAACCAATGGTATGTCACCGTGGCGAGGGTGGTAGGTTAATACCATGTGGGGCTGATTATCGGCGATATTCTTCACATACATCAGGCGTAGCTTTTCTGGCGATACGCCCATCATCTTTAGCGTCGCCAATTTCGCCACCGAGTAGTCTTCACAATCCCCGCCGCTGGTAGCGATAAATTCCAGTGGTGTTGCCCAATAGTCCTCTTGCTGCCAATGCTCCATGTCACTGATGAAAGCCATTTGGTTGAGAAACTGATTGGTGAGCAGCAGTTTTTCGTCATCGCTGCTGAGCTGGCGACCATCATCAATCAGTGTTTGCCAAGCGAGCACGTTGGCCCGCGCATCGACACCATAGGTCTGCTCTATGTTGGCTAGCGCTTGATCTGAAAAATAATTTGATGGGTGGCTATCCATTGCCCACAAGGGAAAAGTTGTCATCCAAAGCAGCGCAGCAAAGAAAGTTTTTTTTATCATCGGCGTAATAGGATTCTCTAATTTATAAACCAAGTGTAGTCGGCAAATTCAACAAATAAACCTTATTGCCGTAGTTTGGCATGTAATTAGCGTTTGGGGAGTCGTGCTATTTTTCAGTACACTGGGCAGCAATAAGTTATTGAGGGGAAAGCAGTGAGCGGATCATCAACGGGCGATACCACCCATTTTGGTTTCAAAACGGTCGCCAAGGCCGAGAAGGAATCATTAGTAGCCGATGTGTTTCACTCTGTTGCGGCCAAATACGATTTGATGAACGATTTGATGTCTGGCGGCATCCATCGGGTATGGAAGCGTTTTACTATCGATTGTAGTGGTATCCGTCGTGGTCAACGGGTGCTGGATCTCGCTGGTGGTACGGGTGATCTTACCGCGCGCTTCTCTCGCTGTGTCGGTGATACCGGTCAAGTGGTGTTGGCAGACATCAACAGTTCGATGTTAAAAGTCGGACGAGACAAACTGCGTAATATGGGGATCTTGGGCAATGTCAGTTATGTGCAGGCAAATGCCGAGGCGTTACCCTTTCCCGATAACCACTTTGATTTAATTACCATCGCTTTTGGCTTGCGCAATGTTACCGAAAAAGAGCGTGCACTCGCTTCCATGCTGCGTGTGCTAAAACCTGGCGGTCGCTTGTTGGTGCTTGAGTTCTCTAAGCCGCAAATAGAGTTATTAAGTAAGGCCTACGATGCCTACAGTTTCCATCTGCTACCAAAGATGGGAGAGGCGGTGTTGAAAGATGGCGCTAGCTATCAGTATTTGGCGGAATCGATCCGTATGCATCCGGATCAGGAAACCCTGAAACAGATGATGGAACAGCAAGGCTTCGAACAGGTGAGTTACTACAACCTGACCGGTGGCATTGTTGCCTTGCACCGGGGTTATAAGTTCTAGGAGTTTTGGTGATGCCGATCTCGCCGCTGTTAGTAGGCGCATTGGAAACAGTGCTCAATCAATACCTTAAGTTAGATCCTGACTATGCGAATGGCTTGCTCCCTATGGCTGGTAAGCGTTTGCGTATGGATCTGTCGGAATTGCCTTTTCCTCTGTTATTTGTTTTCAGCGCCAAGCAGATAGACCTGCTCTCCGGTGAGCAGGATGATTGGGATTGCCGTATGCAATTAGCTATCCGCGATCTGCCGAGACTACAGGATGGTGAAACGCTGGCGCAGCTGATCAAACAAGACCGGCTGCAGATGGAGGGGCAAGCGGAACTGGCACAACAGTTTGCTGCCATGCTCAAAGGGTTGGACATCGATTGGCAAGAGCCGTTGTCCCGCTGGCTTGGTGATCCTGCCACGCACATGGTGGCGCAAGCCCTGACTCGTGCCAAAGCGTTTGTCGTTAACCAAACGCAGGAAGGAAAACAGCAGTTCGGGCGTTTCATTACTGATGAAGTCGCACTGCTCGCTCATCCCTTGGCTCTCGCTGCATTTGCCGACGATGTGCAGCTACTTGCCGCAGATGTGGATGATGTCGAAGCCAGAGTAAGACGTTTGGAGCGTTCGCAGGCGGCTCTGTCATGAAGCCCTTTAGGCAGCTGTTTCGATTGTATCTGATTGGCGCAACCTTGTTGCGTCACGGCGTTGATCAGATCATTCCTCGTCAACGCTGGCCGTTGTCGCTGAAGTGCTTACGTATTGGGTTGTTTTGGCTACGCAATCAACATCCCGACGCCTCGGAAGCGAAGCGCTTACGCCTCGCCATGGAGGCGCTTGGTCCGGTGTTTATCAAGCTCGGGCAGATGCTTTCTACCCGTCGCGACCTACTGAATGATGACTATGCCGAAGAGCTGGCATTGTTGCAGGATCAGGTTGCCCCTTTTCCTGGCGAGCAAGCCTTAGCTTTAATAGAGGCGTCGCTTGGTTACCCCTTAACTGAGCGCTTCAGTGATTTTGATGAGACGCCGTTGGCTACGGCGTCGATTGCCCAGGTGCATACCGCCACATTGTTGGCTGACGAGCAGGGACAGTCGCAACAGATTGTCTTGAAGGTGATCCGGCCGGGGATCGACAAACAGATTTTAGCGGATCTGCATTGGATGGAAAGCTTGGCAGAGCTGGTGGCGCGCTTGCTGCCGGATGGCAAGCGGTTGCGGCCGAAGGAGGTGATCCGGGAGTATCGCAAAACTATCCTGGACGAGCTGGATATGGCGCGAGAAGCAGCCAACGCAATCCAGCTAAGGCGCAATTTTGAAGGCTCAGACGCCCTCTATGTGCCGCGTATTTACAGTGATTATTGCCGCCCTCGCCTGTTGGTTATGGAGCGTGTTTATGGCATTCCAGTGGGCAATATCGCTGAGCTGGAAGCTAATGGCACCAACATGAAGCGCTTGGCTGAGCGGGGTGTCGAGGTGTTCTTTACTCAGGTATTTCGTGACAGTTTCTTTCATGCCGATATGCATCCCGGGAATATCTTTGTTGCCAAAGAGCATCCGGAAGATCCACTGTGGATAGGTATTGATTGCGGCATTGTTGGTACCTTGAATCGCGAAGATAAGCGCTATCTGGCGGAGAACTTCCTAGCGTTCTTTAATCGAGATTATCGCAAGGTGGCTGAGTTACATGTGGATTCAGGTTGGGTGCCTGCTGATACCAGTATCGATGAATTTGAAGTGGCGATCCGTACTGTCTGTGAGCCTATTTTCAATAAGCCTTTATCTGAGATCTCGTTTGGCCATGTGCTGATCAATCTGTTTAATACTGCCCGCCGCTTCAATATGGAGGTGCAGCCGCAGCTGGTGCTGTTGCAGAAGACCCTGCTCTATATCGAAGGCCTGGGGCGTCAGCTATACCCGCAGCTGGATCTGTGGCAAACCGCCAAACCTTTTCTCGAAGATTGGATGCAGGATCAATTGGGGGCGAAAGCGCTGAAGCGTAACTTATTGGAAAATTTACCTTACTGGGGAGAGAAGCTGCCGCAACTGCCAGATCTGATTTTCAATAATCTGCAGCAAGCACAGCAACTACTTCCTCGGTTAGAAACGCTATCTGAGCAGTACCATCAGCAAGCTGACCGCCGTTCTCGTAGCCTGTTTTGGCTTGGTACTTCTGCCATCATCGCCTTGATTACGCTGTTTTTTGATTGGCCATCTGTGACTTGGTCGGTGCTGGGGTGGAGTGGCGTAATTGGGTGCTGGATCTCGGCTTGGCGGTTTAGCAGCCGTTAGAGGTTTTCATGAACAACCATCTGCCTATAATGGGGCAGCATAGCCACTTCTGGCGTTTGGGAGAGTAAAAATGGGTTTTAGTTGGCCTCAGCTATTAATCGTTGCCGTTATTGTCATCCTGCTGTTTGGTACGAAAAAGCTCCGGAGTCTAGGCGGAGATTTGGGCTCAGCGGTTAAGGGCTTTAAAAAAGCGATGAGTGACGAAGATGCTAAAGGCGAAAAAGCCGATGCAGATTTCGACAAGCAGCCTATAGAACACAAACAAGACGCCAGCGCAGATGTGAAAGAGCCGGTAGTCAAGGATAAGGACAAGGCCTAAGCCGTGTTTGATATCGGCTTTTGGGAGCTTGTTATTATCGCTGTGGTTGGGCTGCTGGTACTTGGGCCTGAGCGACTGCCGGGTGCGGTGCGCAGTGTTACGCGTACCATCAGCAGTGTGAAGCGTTATGGCAGTGCGATCCGTAGTCAGGTAGAGCAGGAGCTGGAGATCGAGCAACTGCATAATGACCTGAAGAAAGCAGAAGCCCTAGGCACCAAGGTAACGCCCGAGCTGCAAGCATCGTTGAACAAGCTACGTGCGCAAGCGGATGCTGTGAATCGACCTTATGCTGCAGAAGAGCCTGAGGCTCAGGTTGATGGTGATAGTGCTGAGAATAAACTCGACGTTGAAGAGGATCTGCTTTCTGCCAATGATTCCGGTCACCGAGAGTATCCAGGTCCTGATGATGAAGTGGAGCCACTCCCCACCCCCTCGGATAGTAAACGGCAATGAATAACCCCACCCAGCAGCCATTTTTAAGTCATCTGTATGAGTTGCGAGACCGCTTACTGAAAGCGTTAGGCTCTGTGCTGGTGATATTCCTCGGGCTGGTTTATTTTTCCCAGGAGATCTATCACTTTATTGCGGCACCGTTGATTGCAGAGATGCCAGACGGGGCCTCGATGATTGCAACTGATGTGGCCTCGCCGTTCTTTGTACCAATTAAGCTCACCATTGTGCTTTCCGCAGCGCTGGCAGTGCCATTTATTTTGCATCAGGTGTGGGCTTTTATCGCGCCAGGGCTTTATAAACATGAGCGCAAGTTAGCGCTGCCTTTGGTGGTGATGAGTTCACTGTTGTTTTATGCCGGTGCTGCGTTTGCTTTTTTTGTGGTGTTTCCATTGGCGTTTGGCTTTCTCACTGCGATTGCCCCAGAGGGCGTGACCATCGCCACTGATATCGGCAGCTACCTCGACTTTGTGCTGAAACTGTTTTTCGCTTTTGGGCTGGCTTTCGAAGTGCCTATTCTGATTATTGTGCTCTGTTGGGTTGGCATTACGACCCCGGAGAGTCTGAGTAAGAAACGGCCCTATATCATTGTGGCCGCATTTATTTTTGGAATGCTGCTGACGCCGCCTGATATTTTTTCGCAGACGTTATTAGCTATACCTATGTTGCTTCTGTTTGAAGTTGGCTTGTTGATTGCGCGATTGTATCGGCGTAAAGATGATGAGCAGGAGGAGGAATAATGATCCGAACCACGGTCCTTTTATCTGTGGCGTTAAGTTGTTTAAGCGTTCATGCTGCTCCCGCTTCATTGCAGCAATGCGCCGCGATCAGCGATGATGCCCAGCGCCTGAACTGCTACGACCAACTTGCTGCTCGCACGCAGCCTGACTCTCCTGCCGCCATTGCGCCAGCGCCAGATGCGCAGCCATTGCCAGCGGTGAAACCTGCTGAAGCGGTTCCTGCTGTGGGCGGTTTAGCTGGTGCACCTGACGTCCCTCCCGTGATGGTAGAAGAACCCACCGCGGAAGAGAAATTTGGTCTCGAGCATAAGCAAGTAATCGCTGAAGATGCGCCTGAGGCGTTAACGTTACGGATCAGTAAGAAGAAAAAAAATGCTTATGGAAAATGGGTATTAACCCTAGAGAACGGGCAAGTTTGGAAACAGACCGATAGCACACGCTTCAGCTTTAAAAATAAAGATGGCCTGGTGGTGATCACGCGCGGCGCTGTTGGTAGCTTCTTTATCGGTGAGCCTGATCGTAATAAGCGGGTCCGGGCGAAGCGAGTGAAGTAAGGTGAATTGGGTCGATATCGGGGTCAATCTCACCAATAAGCAGTTCAAAGATGATGCTGCTGATGTCGTGGAGCGTGCCCTATCGGTCGATGTTAATCAGCTGATTTTAACGGGCACCTCGTTGCTTGAAAGCCAGCAAGCGCTCTCTCTGGCAAAGAGGTGGCCTGGTACTTGTTTCAGTACCGCGGGCATTCACCCCCACGATGCGAAAGAGTTCCAGCCTGAACAGCTGACAGCGCTTGCACAGTTATTGACACAGCCGCAAGTAGTGGCTGTCGGCGAGTGTGGTTTGGATTTCAATCGTGATTTTTCACCGCGACCAGTGCAATGCGAGGTGCTAGAACAGCAACTCTCGTTGGCGGCTGAGCTAAATATGCCGGTATTTCTCCATGAACGCGATGCCAGTGACACACTATTGGCGATACTCAAACCTTGGCGAGATAAGTTGCCAGCGGCAGTGGTGCACTGTTTCACTGGTAGCGAAATAGCATTGCGTCAGTATTTGGAGCTAGATTTGCATATCGGTGTGACTGGGTGGGTGTGCGATGAGCGTCGAGGTACTGAGCTTTTAGCTATGATGCCGCTGATCCCCGCTGGGCGCTTGATGTTGGAAACTGATGCGCCGTTTCTTATTCCAAGAGATCTCCAGCCCAAACCGAAGCGCCGCCGCAATGAACCTTGTTATCTGCCCCATATTGCAGCGACTATTGCTGCCAAAAGAGGGGAAACGCTAGCGCAGTTAAGTGAGCATACATTGGCTGCGAGTCAGCGCTTTTTTGGCCTGATGTAATTGATTTGTTTTTCGTGCTTGAAAGTGCGGTTTAAAAGCTAAAAGAAGGCTTTCACTACTAATGCGGATTGAGCGGCTCATATTAGCGTGGCTATGGTTAATACTGATGACTTTCAGTGTTAATGCCTCTGCCGCGTGGGTGTTGAGCGATGATACACAACAAACAGATGTGACGGTTCCCTGTTGTGAACTGTATGTGGCAGATGATAGTTCACTGTCTGCGAGCCAAGTGATGACCTTGCCGCCAGCGGCCTGGCAATCGCTGCCAACTTCCCGAGTCAATTTTGGTTTCTCTGCGAAGACGTTTTGGGTGCGGTTGACAGTAGACAACCGTGCCGCGACCACTAAACAGTGGATATTGGCGTTGGATAATCCGCTGTTAGATGTCGTTAATGTCTACCTGCAATCCCCCTCTGTGCCGTTGCGTCAAGTGGCAGCGCTCGCTGAAGGCGATACCGGACGTTTGGTTTCTCACCCTGAATACCTTGTGCCGCTGAATATTTCTAATGATCCTGGCGTGTCTATTTTGCTAGTAAGCTTTCAGACCCAGGGGGCGGCAGAGTTATCTTTTTCTGTGTGGGATCGCGACAGCTTTATCGCCGCGGATCATCGCCGTAGCTTAGGTTGGGGACTGTTATTTGGCGCGTTATTGTTGATGGCGTTATATAACGTGTTATTGGCTGTATCGACCCGTGTTATGAGTTACTTGACCTATGCTGCTTATGTGAGCTGTGCGACCTTGTTGATGGCCGGTTTAATTGGCTTCAATAGCTATTACATGTGGCCAAACAGCCCTTGGCTACAGCACTTAACTACCCCCTTTCTAGGTGGGGCGACCTTACTATTTGCTAGTTTGTTCTTACAGCAATTGACGCAAGTCGATAGTAAACGAATCGTAATTAGTCGCTGGCTACGCGTGATCCAACTAGGCACAGTGAGTTATTTGTTACTGGTGTTTGTCCTTGACTACCGTACTGCAGTGCTTGTATTCGCGGGATTGGTCGTGGTGGTTGTGCTTAGCCTGCTCAGTATTAGTTGCTGGCTTTCCTTGCAACGTGTGGCGTTGGCAAAGTACTACGCTGTTGGCTGGTTTGCGTTATTAGTGGGGGCATTCATAAGCAGTTTGGCCTACCTAGGTTGGCTGGAATTACCTGTGTCGAATTTTACTCCTTTTCTATTGGGGGCTGTGACCGAGGTGGTCGTCGTGACACTGACCTTGGCGATGCGGGTGGGGCAATCTTATCGTGGCCGCCAGTTGGCCGAAAAATCGGCGATGGAACAGGCTCGTCGGGTGCGGCAGGTACAAGACAAATCGATGCAGATGCAGGCGAAGGCCAATGCTGATCTTGAACAGAAGGTACAGGAACGCACCTTTGAACTGGAGGTGGCACTTCGTGAACTGGCTGATACTAATCGAGAGTTGGAAGAGCAGAATACCCGTGATGCGCTAACTGGCGTACGCAACCGAAAATACTTTGATAAACGCTATATGGCGGAGCAGCGACGTAGCCGTCGTGAACAGACACCGCTTGCTCTGATCATGGCGGACATTGACCACTTTAAGCAGATCAATGACACCTATGGTCACCCCGTTGGTGATATCTGTATTCGGGAGGTCGCGTCGCGAGCTGCAGAAGTGGTTAAACGTCCAGGGGATGTGGTGGCTCGCTATGGTGGTGAAGAGTTTGCGCTAATTTTACCCAATACCTCGCCGGAAGGGGCGAGACAATTGGCCGAGCGGTTATGTAGTGCTATTCGTGACCAAGGTGTAGTGACGGGGGTGGGAGAATTACCTTTGACCATTAGTTGTGGTGTCGCTTGTTTGTTTATTGATCCCCAACTGCCCCCTGAAACCTTACTCGCGCAGGCAGATAAAGCACTCTATCAGGCCAAACAGCAAGGTCGTGATCGGGTATGCGTTTTTATTACTGAGGAGCAGCAGGTTGAATAGTTATTGGCAAATCGCCGTTGAGCGAAGCGGATTAAGATTAACGGTGATGATAGCCGTCGGCTTGTGCTGCTTTATGCTATTAACTGGGTGTCAGGATCAAGCTGTAGAGCAGGAATTAGATCCCATCCATTTCCGTTTGCAGGTGAGCGATTACGGCTTATATCAACGCCCGGACAACGTCAGTGAAGAGTGGTCAAATGAGGCCGAACTGTTGCGGCAGCGACGTAAATTAGAGCTGGGAGCGCAAATCAGTTTTGGCTTTCGTTTTATGCTGCATGCTGATCCTGCCGAACGCCCAGTGACCCTGACGTACACCGTCAAGCCGCCGGTAAGTGAAAACGGATTGAAGTCGTTACAAAAGAAAGTCGTGGTAATGCCAGAGCAGTTCCCTTACCAAGGTAGCTTTATTCACACCCTAGAAGATGCTGATAGCCTGGTACCTGGTACGTGGCTTATTTATCTCAAAGCTGACGGTGAGTTGTTAAGCCGTCAGCCGTTCCAACTATTACCTTCAGTGCAACCTTAACGGAAAATTATTCATGTCTGATGTGATTAACAGTTTTGGTCAGTTTCCTGCGCGCCGCCCCCGCCGTATGCGTGCTGATGATTTTTCCCGCCGTTTGATGGCAGAGTCGCAACTCTCCGTAGCTGATCTTATCTTTCCGATGTTTGTGCTTGAAGGTGAGGGCCAACGGGAATCGGTGACCTCGATGCCGGGTGTTGAGCGGGTATCTATAGACCTGTTGCTGCAGGAAGCTGAAGAGTTGGTTGCCCTTGGGGTTCCTGCCATTGCGCTTTTTCCGGTTACGCCTGATGGGGTGAAATCTTTGGATGCTGCTGAGGCCTATAACCCTGAAGGTTTGGCACAACGGGCAGTGCGTGCGGTAAAAGCTGCGTTTCCTGAGTTGGGGGTGATCACTGATGTGGCTTTGGATCCGTTCACTACCCATGGCCAGGACGGTATTATTGATGAGCAAGGTTACGTGGTAAATGATGTCACTACCGCTGTATTGGTGAAACAGGCGTTATCCCATGCGGATGCGGGTGCTGATGTGGTGGCGCCGTCTGACATGATGGATGGCCGCATCGGTGCTATCCGCGCCGCGTTGGAAGCCGCTGGTCATGTTAATACGCGCATTCTTGCCTACTCAGCTAAATATGCTTCTAGCTACTATGGTCCGTTCCGTGATGCTGTCGGTTCAGCCGGTAATCTTAAGGGCGGCAATAAGTACAGTTACCAGATGGATCCGGCCAATAGTGATGAAGCGCTGCAGGAGGTGGCTCTGGATCTCCAGGAGGGAGCCGATATGGTGATGGTGAAGCCAGGTATGCCGTATCTGGATGTGGTGCGCCGGGTAAAAGACAACTTTAAAGTGCCTACCTATGCTTACCAGGTTAGCGGCGAGTATGCGATGCATATGGCGGCGATTGAGAATGGCTGGCTAGCGGAAAAACCGGTAATAATGGAAAGCTTGTTGGCTTTTAAGCGTGCCGGGGCTGATGGCATTTTGACCTATTTTGCCAAGCGAGTGGCGCAGTGGCTTAATGAGAAATAGCCCCTGTGTTGGATGCTGAAAATGGCGAATAAAAAAGCGAGCTCAGCTCGCTTTTTTATTGTCTGCTACTTTGCTAGCTAAAGTTAGCTATTTGCTGGGCGATGGCCTTTTGCCAGTTCGCCGGAGCGTTGTCCATCCGCGTGTTCGATTTTAGGTTTCTTCGGCTTTTTAGGTCGCGGAGCACGCCTTGCTTGTGGCGTGCGTGAAGGCGGTAGCGGATGAGTCGGTTCAAAACCAGATAACTCTTTACGCGGAATAATATCGCCAATAAGTCGCTCAATAGCAGCAAGCAGTTTGAAATCATCGGCACAGACTAGTGATACCGCTTCGCCACTGGCACCAGCTCGGCCGGTACGACCGATGCGATGGACATAATCTTCAGCCACATGGGGCAGATCGTAATTGACCACATGGGGTAACTGATCGATATCCAAGCCGCGGGCAGCAATATCGGTGGCCACGAGAACGCGGATAGCACCACTCTTAAAATCGGCTAATGCTTTGGTTCGCGCCCCCTGACTCTTATTGCCGTGGATCGCTGCGGCGTTGATCTCTTTGGCGTTGAGTTGCTTGGTGATACGGTTGGCACCGTGTTTGGTTTTACTGAATACCAACACCTGTTGCCACTGATTATCTTGGATTAAGCGGGTCAATAGCCCGGATTTCCGCCCCTTATCCACTGGATAAACTAACTGCTCGATACGCTCGGCGGTAGTATTAGGGGGAGCAACGGAGACCTCAACAGGGTTGTTAACCATCCCTTTTGCCAGCGCCCGGATCTCGTTTGAAAAGGTTGCCGAAAACATCAGGTTTTGGCGTTGTTTAGGCAGCAGGGCGAGGATCTTCTTGATGTCGTGAATAAAGCCCATATCCAACATACGATCGGCTTCATCAAGTACCAGTATTTCCAGTTGCTTAAAACGCACCGCATTTTGATTGTATAGATCAAGCAGTCGACCCGGTGTAGCGACCAATACATCCACGCCCCGTCGTAGTGCCATCATCTGTGGATTGATCTTAACGCCACCAAACACCACCGCAGATCTTAAGGGTAGATGTTTTGAGTAAGTTTCAACACTTGCACCTACCTGCGCCGCCAGTTCGCGGGTTGGTGTCAGCACCAGAGTGCGCACCTGGTTGGCTTGTGCTTGCGGCCCTTTCGACAATATTTCCAAGATAGGTAAGGTAAAGCCAGCCGTTTTACCGGTACCTGTTTGTGCCGCTGCCATCACGTCCCGCCCTTCGAGTACCGCAGGAATGGCCTGCGCTTGAATAGGAGAGGGGGTTTCGTAGCCCTGCTCTTTGATCGCTGCAAGAATGGAATCAGAGAGGCCGAGTGAGGCAAATGACATATAAAGGTCTCGTTTTGTTACGGGGGTAAGTGCCTAATGGCGGGCGCGCAGCTTACCCTATAAAGAGCGCCAGCGCGAATAGGCCTATAAAATCGTTATGTGGCCTTGTTAAACAGTGTAGCGGGTTTTAGGGGGCTAAGGAGCTGAGATAAGAGTGCTCAATCAGGATCCTGTCGCCGCAGTGAGCTTTAATTCACCGCCAATCTTCAATGTGTAGCACGCTTCTTGCTGCAACTCACTGCTGACCAGCGGGTGGCTATTTAGCCATGGCTGGGAAAGTTGCAAGCTCAGGGTCTCGCCCTCTGCTGTCAAAATCAGCTCAGGTACCGAGCTGTCTTGGCGGCGGCCACAGAATATAATGGCCAAGCGCAGTAGCCGAGTCAGGCGCATGGCTGTTGTTGGCTCAATGCCGGTCAGCTGCTCATAGCAAGCACTGTCGAGAGGCCCTTGATACTGACCGAGCAGACTTGCCAACAATAATTTCTGACTGTTGCTAAAACCGGGGAGCGTGGCATTTTCGATGATATATTTGGCGTGTTGCTGGGCATTTTGATAGCCAATCAACAGGCCGATTTCGTTGAGTTGTGCCGCACTGGCAAGTAGCTCATTGAGTTCGATATCTTCTAGCTGCCATGGAGCCGCTACTTGCTGACATAAGGCCAATGCAAGTTCACTGACCCGAGTGGCGTGGGGCTGATCGATTCGAAACTGTTGTTTGAGGCCGGCGAGGGTGCGTTGGCGGACATTTTCTTGGCGCTGCTCGCCTAACATCTCGTAGACGATCCCTTCTCGCAGGGCGCCGCCAGAAGTGGTCATCTGCTCAATGCCAAACTTACGAAACAGGGCAATTAAGATCGCCAAACCACTGACAAACACCGGTTTGCGTTCTTCTGATAAGCCGACGATATTCAATGCCTGAAGTTGGCCACAAGCCACTGCTTGCGCCATCATTTGCTGCAACTTAGGCAGCGTGATCCGCTCGTCATATCCTTGCGCCAGCAACACTTCCTGTAATGCCTGTACCGTGCCGGATGCGCCAACACAACGCTGCCAGCCATAGGCGCAATAATCGACGACCAAGGGCGCGACCAAAGCTTCTGCCGCGCTAATGGCTGCATCAAAATTGCTTTGTTGCAGTTGACCGCCGGCGAAATAACGTTCACGGAACAGTACACAGCCCATATTCAAACTATGCAGAATGTGGGGTTCATACTGTTGCCCAACAATCAGCTCGGTGCTGGCACCGCCAATATCAATCACCAACTGATTACCACTGCCACTGGAGGTGTGCGCGACACCTTGGTAGATGGTTTCTGCTTCTTGCTCGCCGGTAATGATTTGGATTGGGTGGTCAAGGATCTGTTCTGCCGTCGCAATAAACTGCTCGACATTCGCGGCGACTCTGAGGGTAGCGGTGCCGACAATGCGAATATTTTTGGCGGGAATATCCTGCAGGCGTTCAGCAAACAAACGCAAACAATCCCAACCGCGGATCATCGCTTCTTCGCTAAGTTGGTTTTGCGTGTCTAGCCCTGAGGCCAGCCGCACTTTGCGTTTGATCTTCGCCAGTACCTGCACACTACCCGCGACAACCCTGACAACCAACATATGAAAACTGTTGGAGCCAAGGTCGATGGCGGCATAAAGCTGGTTAGGCGAACTATTCAAACATTAGCCTCGGCGATGGCCACCGCTGCGGCGTTGTGAAGAGCGGTTCTGTCCGCCGCCACTGCGTCTTGGGCGGTGCTGACGGATCGGCGCAGGCAGATCATCCAGCAGAGCCGTAGGATCATATTGGCTGACGGGAATGTCATGACCAACATAGCTTTCAATTGCTGGCAGATTCAGTGCGTAACGTTCACAAGCAAAACTGATGGCGTGGCCACTTTCGCCAGCACGGCCTGTCCGGCCTATACGGTGAACGTAATCTTCACAGTCATCTGGCAGATCGTAGTTAAAGACGTGAGTCACTTTTGGAATATGTAAACCACGGGCGGCAACATCTGTCGCTACCAGAATATCTAAACTACCATCGGTAAATTGCTCGAGAATTTTTACGCGCTTGCGCTGAGGTACGTCACCCGTGAGCAGTCCAACTCGGTGGCCGTCAGCGGCTAGATGGCCCCAAACTGCTTCCGATTGGTGCTTGGTATTAGCAAAGACAATTGCTTTATCCGGCCACTCTTCTTCCATCAAGGTCAGCAGTAGCGGCATTTTATGCTCGTTAGAGGGATAAAACAGTTCTGCTTTAACGCGATCTGCCGTCATCTTTTCCGGCTCGACGTGAACGTGAGTCGGATCATTCATATGCTCGTAGGCTAACTCACGAACGCGCATCGATAATGTGGCAGAAAACAAAAGGTTGAGTCGGTTATCAGGCTCAGGCATGCGGCGGAAAAGATAGCGAATATCTTTAATGAAACCGAGGTCAAACATACGGTCAGCTTCATCCAATACTACGGCTTGGATATGGTTGAGGCTGAAAATGCCCTGCTTGAAATAGTCAATCAGGCGGCCGCAAGTGCCAATAAGGATATCAACACCTTCATTGAGCGTTTGCCGTTGAGATTCGTATCCCTCGCCCCCATATACCAGACCTAGGCGCAAGTTTGAGCTTTTCGCCAGCGCTTCAGCATCATGGTAGATCTGAATGGCCAATTCTCGGGTCGGTGCAATAATAATTGCACGCGGATCCTGTGGCTTGCGCTCTTCAGCAGCAGGGTTGTTTAACAGGTAGTTGACGGTTGCAACAAGAAAGGCAATGGTTTTACCTGTGCCTGTTTGGGCTTGCCCTGCAACGTCTCCACCGGCTAATGCCACTGGCAGGCTCATCTTTTGGATGGGCGTACAATATTCAAAACCCTTGCTATGCAGGGCGGCGAGGACCTCCGGACGGAGATCAAACGCGTCAAAGCGCGTATCTGATAGGTGTGTTTTACTCATGGCGCCAAGCATATCAGGTTGCGCTTGCTTTACAACTTGAGATGATTTGAAATACTAACGCTAGTGCACATGCGCTTCGCGCTAGTCGATTAATAAAGCGGAGAAGAAAATGAACGAAAAGATTGTTCAGCTAAGCGATGATAGCTTTGAAGCTGACGTACTGGCTGCAGACCAAGCGGTATTGGTAGATTTTTGGGCCGAGTGGTGTGGTCCTTGTAAAATGATCGCCCCTATCTTGGATGAAGTGGCTGATGAGTACGATGGAAAGCTGACCATTGGCAAGCTGAATATCGACCAGAATGCTCAAACTCCCCCTAAATACGGCATTCGTGGTATCCCTACTCTGCTGTTATTCAAGGGCGGTAATGTGATTGCGACTAAAGTGGGTGCGCTGTCTAAAACTCAATTAAAAGAGTTTCTCGACGCCAACATTTGATCGTGCTCGACAATGCGGCGGGAATTCCGCCGCATTTAGTGGACGCCCCTAATTTAAGCTGCTAATCTGATCCTGCTTTGAGCATTTCCTGACCAATTTTCAATATAAATCCTTTTTAACATTAAATATTCTCGGGAATATCCAGGGTTCAGCCACGCATTCTGCGTGCTTAATACCCACCATTCAAGAAACCCACCGATATGAATCTAACTGAATTAAAGAACAAACCCATCTCAGAACTCGTTGCCATCGCAGAGTCGATGAAGCTAGATAATCTGGCTCGTGCTCGCAAACAGGACATCATCTTCGCAATTCTTAAAGCCCATGCGAAAAGTGGCGAGGATATCTTTGGTGGAGGGGCTCTTGAGATTTTGCAGGATGGTTTTGGCTTCCTTCGCAGCGCTGATAGCTCATACTTGGCCGGACCGGACGATATCTATGTATCGCCGAGTCAGATCCGCCGCTTTAATCTGCGTACTGGTGACACCATTGCCGGAAAAATTCGCCCGCCCAAAGATGGCGAACGCTATTTTGCACTGTTGAAAGTCAATGAAGTGAACTTCGACAGACCGGAAAACGCCCGCAGTAAAATCCTTTTTGAAAACCTCACGCCACTGCACGCTAACGAACGCCTGCGTTTGGAGCGAGGAAACGGTTCGACCGAAGATATCACCGCACGAGTGCTGGATCTGGCTTGCCCCATCGGTAAAGGCCAACGCGGTTTGGTGGTTGCACCACCTAAAGCCGGTAAAACTATGCTGTTGCAGAACTTGGCGCAGTCAATTGCCTACAATCACCCTGAGTGTGTATTGATGGTGTTGTTGATTGATGAACGCCCAGAAGAAGTCACAGAGATGCAGCGTTTGGTACAAGGAGAAGTGGTTGCTTCTACCTTCGATGAACCAGCAAGCCGTCACGTTCAAGTGGCCGAAATGGTGATCGAGAAAGCCAAACGTCTGGTTGAGCATAAGAAAGATGTGGTGATCTTACTTGATTCCATTACCCGTCTGGCACGGGCTTACAACACTGTGATCCCTAGCTCCGGTAAAGTACTTACCGGTGGTGTTGATGCCAACGCCTTGCATCGTCCGAAGCGTTTCTTTGGTGCGGCGCGTAATGTTGAAGAGGGTGGTAGCTTGACGATCATCGCTACTGCGCTAATCGATACCGGCTCGAAGATGGATGAAGTGATCTACGAAGAGTTCAAGGGAACTGGTAACTCTGAAGTTCACCTGGATCGTAAGATTGCTGAAAAACGTGTTTATCCAGCTATCAACATCAATCGTTCTGGTACCCGCCGTGAAGAGCTGCTGACGGCACCGGATGAACTGCAGAAGATGTGGATTTTGCGTAAAATCGTTCATCCTATGAATGAAAGTGATGGTATGGAATTCTTGATTGATAAGTTGGCCATGACCAAAACTAACAATGAGTTCTTTGATGCGATGAAGAAGCAAAAGTCATAGTCTGACACGGTTTTTTTAGCATAGAAAACCCGCCATATTGGCGGGTTTTTGTTTATCAAATGTACAGAGTTGCTAATTGTTTGAGTGTTAGCTGATATACTGCACCGGTATTCTCAGTTGTTATCGTCGTCATTCGGCGATCTGTAGTAGGGAACCCCGATGTTGAAAACCTCTTTTGTGGTCTCTTTCTTGGCATTGCTATGGGCGCCTTTGGCCTCGGCAAACTTGATTGTAAATGGCAGTTTTGATCAGTTTGAACAAACACCCACACGCAGTTGGTCTGTTTATCAGTCGTTGATTGGCTGGCAAACGACGGCAGGATCCGGCATTGAAGTGGGTAAATATCATCTCTACACCAACAGCAACCCTGAGGATGATAACCCTTGGGTCGTTGAACTCGATAGTTACAACAATTCTGCTATGCAGCAGACGGTACAGGTTGAGCAAGCAAGTTTGTTTGAGTTGAGCTTCAGTTATGCGGCACGGACCAATAGGCCAAATGACAACATCATCAATGTTGGCTTGCTGCCGTTGAGCCCTGATTTGGCCAGCTTCAACGAAACAAAGCGTTCCCAGCAAGGCTGGCAAACGGTGAGTTATAAGATTTGGTTGCAACAAGGTGCTTACGACCTTGAGTTAAGTGCGGGCGGTATCAGCAACTCTCTGGGTGGTTTGATCGACAATGTGCGTTTGATTGACGTGGATGCACCAGCAACCCCTCTGCTTGCCAGTTTGGCTCTGTTTGGTTTGTTGCTTCCGCAGTTGCGCCGTCGCGGGGCGTAATCTCTTCGCTGGTGTTTATAGGCTTAATCCGGGTAACGTGTCCGGATCGCCTTAATCTGTTCGAAGTTCGCTATCAATAGGTCAACAAGGCGTGGTTCAAACTGTTTACCACGCTCTCTTTGCATCAGATCGACAATTTTGTCGTATGACCATGCCTCTTTATAACAACGTTGGCTGGCCAAGGCGTCTAACACGTCGGCCACGGCAGTGATCCTGGCGGCTACGTCGATCTCTTCTCCCGCTAACCCTCTTGGGTAACCTGTGCCATCCCAACGTTCATGATGCTGCCCGGCGATCACTGAGGCGAGCTTAAGTATTCGCTTGCCGGAACGTGCCAGCAGGGTTTCACCAAAATTGGCGTGGGTCTGCATGGTTTGCCATTCCACATCGTCCAGTTTGCCTGGCTTATTGAGAATACTGTCGGCGATACCGATCTTGCCGATGTCATGCAGGGGCGATGCATACTTGATTAAGTCTGCCGATTCTTCGTCTAAGCCATAGCTGAGTGCGAGAAAATGGCTGATTTTGGCAACCCGTTTAACATGGGCGCCGGTCTCCTTTGAGCGCCCCTCAACAGCCTCACCTAGGATATAAACAAGCTCCCTCTGGGTATCCTCTACCTCTTCCCGGATCAACAGGTTTTCGTAGGTAAGGCCAACATTGGAGGCGTAGATCTCCAGCAGTTGTTGGTCGAGATCGGTGAGATCTCCCGGATACTCCAAATAGAGCAAGTTTTCTGCCCCCATATGAGAGCGCTTGTAGCAGACGTAGTAGTGTTCGGTAGCGAATGATCCCTGTGTTTCTGATGCTTTTTTAAAGGCATTGGCAACTTCTGCAGGCAGTTCGTCAATGGATTGCACATCCTTGTATTTGTCCATGTCACCACTGGTAGCCAGCACATGGTAGTGGCCTTCCTGTACGCTGGCAGCGTAAGCGCTGAGTTGGCGGCAGCAGATCGCATCTGACTGGAGACCCAGTAAGTTGATGATCTGATCGAGTATGGCCGAGGCGAGCGTGCGTAACGTGTGTGATTCATTGACTTCACTGATTGCGTCGATAACCCGGCGTAACCCTTTACGACTTTGATTGACGGTGCAGATGTCGCGGTAGCTGCGGATAGTGGAGTAGACGAGCGTTTTCATTTTGGTGGAGGTTAGTTCGGTCTTGTCTTTGTAATCGTTGATGTCATAGTCTCGAATGACTTGCTCTTCCGGAGCTTGCCCTGGCTGACCGGTTCTAAGAACGAGGCGCGTGTATTTGTTTTTCATCTCTTCACGGATCACGCGGGCGCAGTTGAGACCGGCATCGGGGGTTTCCATCACTACATCAAGTAACGCCAGTGCGATATCTTCTCGCTCTGCCATCACTTGCAATGCTTCTTCACCGGTATAAGCGCTGATCAGCTTCAGAGGTCGGCCTTGAACTTCCATGCCGCCGAGCACCATGGTGGTGATCTGATGCACTGCCGGTTCATCATCGGCGATTAACACATGCCAAAACTGTTGTGCGTCGTGATTACTGGGAACCGCGACTTCTTCTTCACTGAATAACAGTTTGTCGTCCATTCATACTCTCCTATCCACCTCATAAGAAAAGATAATTCAAGCCGCCGGTAATGCCAGTGACGCGACGATAATTACTTCTATTTTGGTAGATTGAGCAGCCTTTTTATTAATACCGGGTACTCTTTGGCCATGGCTTGCCATTGCTGTTGATCAAAGCTCAGTACCTCAACAGCACAGATCGCTTTGGCGCGATTGGTACAAGGGGTGGGTGTTGCTGGGTCTTGACCTAGTTGCACCCCCGCCCCCTTGGCACTGATATCGGTGATGTGGCCTTTGTCGGTATCAAAAACCTGCACTGTTCCGGCCAACAACAGTAGCCAACATGATCTGCTCTTTTCGTTGAACAGCAGCTCGCCTTCGTCGATCAATCGGTGCTGGCCATGTCTGAGTAGTGACTGCAGGTGTTCGATGGGCCATTTTTGTAGAGACTCTAATTGCTGTAGTTGTTGTAACTGGTTTTCATGCAGTGAGGGCAGTTTGAAGTGCTGTAACTGCGCCTTTTTCATTTGGTTGTCGGTAAGCAGCTTTTCTCTCTCCCCACTTTCCAGCAAGCCTTGGCTGGCCAATTTTTCAATCGTTTCAGCTCGATTGTTGAGCAGTACACGTTGACTGATATGGGTTTGTAATGCCCGACATAAAGCGGGGTAGTGCTGTTCTAATGCTGCGAGCCGGAACTCAAGCTGACGTTGGTTTTCATGGAGTAAGTGCATTGCTTCATTGGCTATCTCTGCGGGCGGCGAAAGTGTGGGTAGCAGGATCTGCAGATCCTGTTGTGCTTGGACAAACCCCCGTGCCATACCATATTGCAGGCGCAGCCTCTGCTGTCCCAGTGCCAAGGTATTGTTTTGCCATCCCGGTAACTGACTGATTAAGCGGTGCCAAAGCGGCGGTTTGGTGAGCTGATCCAAAATTTGATGATGGTTTAATTGCGGCTTGCCATCCAGTGCCAAGTCGAGCGCTTGGAGCAGTTTATGCAGGGCACTGCGGCTGAGATAGCCCTGGTGATACTGTTGCCAATAGAGCTGGCGCTCGGCCTCCAATAACTGACGGAATAGGGCTTCCCGATCGGTTGGAGTGCCGAGTTCGTGAGTCTGTTGAATTCCCAATTGCTGCTCAATTCTAGGCCAGTTACTGAGGCGTAGATGGGGGTTATTCTTTAGTTCGGCAGCGCTGGCTAGCGTTGCTTGATTGAGCAAACCGCAGGCATGGTCCATGGCGGCTTGTTTGGCGGGTGATAATCGGTCCAACTTTAACCATTGGCAAAGGTGGCGCATGGTGGCGGCATTGATAAGTAGGGTCAGTGATACCACCCCTGCGGTGAGGAAGAGGATCTGATGGCCACGTTCGTCGCTTAAGCTCGGCGCATGCATCAGGCTTAAGGCGAGTACGAGAGCGACAGCGCCCCGTAGACTACCCCATACCAGTACTATCGCTTTGTCGAGGCGAAATCCCCCTGGCATTTTCTTTAGAACGGGATAAAGCAGGGCAACGGTGATTGTGCGTACTAACATGACGATTAAGTACACCCAGGGGATCAGTCCCCAAGACAATTTGTCGTCTAACGGAATATTGACCGCGATGGTGATGCCAACCAGCAGGAATGCCAGCGTATTGGCGACATGTGCCAATAGGTGCCAGAACTGATCAAGAAACCGTATCACCTTGTTCGGTAGCCAAAGGGCGATGTGGGTGGCGAGGGTGAGCCCTAAGGCTACCACGGCGACGACGCCGGAAAGGTGGAGCACTACTTCCGCCAGCATGTAGCAAAAAAAAGCGGACACGACGGAGAGACTGATCTGAGCCAATGGATCCTGCTGTAAGCGTCGCATCCAGATGAGAAATAGGCGGCCAATCAACCAGCCGAGTACCCCTCCGCCGATGGCGACCACCACAAAATCGACCAGCGTCATACCGCTCATGGCGGCGCCCGGCTGCAACAGCCCAAGGAATAGCAGGAAGATGACAATGGCAGTGCCGTCGTTGAGGAGTGACTCCCCTTCCAGCAGTGTTTCCAAGCGCTTTGGTGCGCCAAGCTCCTTGAGGAGAGCAACGACCGCCACCGGATCGGTTGCACTGATCAGCGCGCCAAATAGTAGAGCTTCGGTCCAACTCCATTGCCAGGGCAAAAACATGCGGCAGGCCCAAGCGGTGAGTACGGTGGCAATAATCAGTCCAGGCACGGCGAGTAAACTGATCTGTGGAAATAGCCGTTTAAATAAGTGTGGCTCCATATTGAAGGCTGATTCGAAGATTAAGATGGGCAGAAACAGCGCGAGGATCAGGTGCGGTTCCATGGTGGCGATGTAGCTGACCATTTGATTGCTGACGGGATCGATCTCTCGCAACAAACCGCTGCGGTCCAGCCCGCCAAGTAGGAGGCCGACCAACATCAGTGCCACCGTGTAGGGTAGTTTTTTCCCATGCAGCATCTGCCGCACGGCAGAGCCGATCACCAGCGCGCTGATGGCGCATAGGAGCAAGAGCAGTTCGGCGGTGAGTTGCATAGGCGACTCCGGCAGATATCTTGTTGAAGTATAGGTGCTGAGGAAGAGAGCTTGGGCATGGCATGGTTCACTGTCATCGTTATAATGACGTCAATCAAAGATTGGGTAGCAAACAGATGAAATATAGGGATTTACGAGAATTTATCGCACATCTTGAAGAGATGGGGGAGCTAAAGCGGGTATCACAAACCATTGACCCTTATCTGGAAATGACCGAGATCTGCGATCGTACCCTGCGGGCAGAAGGGCCAGCGTTGCTGTTTGAACACCCGAAAGGGCATCAGGTGCCGGTGTTGGCCAACTTGTTTGGTACGCCGCGGCGGGTCGCTTTGGCGATGGGACATGATGATGTGGCATCGTTACGGGATGTGGGTAAGTTATTGGCTTACTTGAAGGAGCCTGAGCCACCGAAAGGCTTCCGTGAATTGATCGATAAGCTGCCTGCGTTCCGTCAGGTGTTAAATATGCCCACCAAAAAGATTAAACGCCCGCCGTGTCAGCAGGTGGTGATGAGCGGTGATGAAGTAGATTTGACGGCGTTGCCGATCCAGCATTGCTGGCCGGGAGATGTTGCCCCATTAGTGACCTGGGGTTTGACCATCACCCGTGGACCACTTAAAAAACGTCAGAATCTGGGAATTTACCGCCAGCAACTGCTTGGTCGCAACAAGCTGATTATGCGTTGGTTATCCCACCGTGGTGGTGCGTTAGACTTTCAAGAATGGCAGCAAGCGCATCCTGGTGAAAAATTCCCCGTGGCAGTGGCGTTGGGCGCCGATCCTGCGACAACGCTGGGGGCGGTTACGCCGGTACCGGACACGCTTTCAGAGTATGCTTTTGCCGGTTTACTCCGGGGCAGTAACACCGAAGTAGCGAGTTGTTTGAGCTGTGATTTAGAGGTGCCAGCGCACGCTGAAATTGTGCTTGAAGGTTATATTGAACCAGGTGAAGAAGCGGATGAAGGGCCTTATGGCGATCACACCGGCTACTACAACGAAGTTGAGCGCTTCCCTGTGTTTACTGTTACCCATGTCACCATGCGTGAGAATCCAATCTACCATAGTACCTATACTGGTCGTCCGCCTGATGAACCGGCAGTATTAGGGGTGGCACTGAATGAAGTGTTTGTACCGATCTTGCAGAAGCAGTACCCCGAAATCACCGATTTTTATCTGCCGCCGGAAGGTTGCTCGTATCGTATGGCCGTGGTGACGATCAAGAAACAGTACCCGGGACATGCCAAGCGAGTCATGATGGGGGTGTGGTCGTTCCTACGTCAGTTTATGTATACCAAGTTTGTGATTGTTTGCGATGACGATATCAATGCCCGTGATTGGCAAGATGTGATCTGGGCGATCACCACACGGATGGATCCTAAGCGTGACACCACCTTTGTGGAACATACGCCGATTGATTATCTCGACTTTGCCTCCCCTGTGGCAGGCTTAGGGTCAAAAATGGGGCTTGATGCCACCAATAAATGGGCAGGGGAAACCGACCGTGAATGGGGCGAACCGATCACCATGGATGAAGCGGTTAAGAGCCGAGTCGATGCGCTATGGGATGAGCTGGATATCCTGAAGTGAGTCAGGTTTTTCAGGTGCAGGTGAATGACGGTGAATATGAGTTTACCGTCGATGGGGACGAGACCTTGCTGCAAGCAGCATTAGCTGCGCCTGTGCCTTGGCCACATCGTTGCCGTCAAGGTGGTTGTGGCAGTTGCTTATGCAGGGTGACTTCCGGTACCGTGTGCTACCCTCGGATGGCGCCGATGCTAACAGTGGCAGAACAGCAAGAGGGTTGGTGTTATGCCTGCTTGGCGACACCGACTAGCGATTTAACGATAGAGATAGGCTGAATATAGAGACTGGTTGGGGTCAATGTGTCCCGACGGCTTTCAGGTGAGGAGTTTCAAAAAGTGTCGCAGATCCTGCAGTGTAAGGTAGAGACAGTTACGCCGTTGACCGAGTTTGTCTATCGGGTGAAGTTGCGTTGCCAAACGCCGGTTGAGTTTGCCGCAGGTCAGTATCTGCAGTTATGCATTACTGAGCGGGACAAGCGCCCGTTCTCTATTGCATCGGTTCCCGGTGACAATGTGATCGAGCTGCATATCGGCGCGTCTACCCGCGATGGCAAGGCGATGGAGGTGATCCACTTCCTGCAGGTTAATCGTGATATTCAGGTGGAGTTGCCGTTGGGGGATGCGCAACTGCGACAACCATTGGCACGTCCTATCATTTTGGTGATCGGCGGCACGGGTTTCTCATATGCCCGTTCTATTGTTGGCGAACTGCTGAAACAGCCTCTATCACAACCGGTTTATCTTTATTGGGGCGGTCGTGATCGGCGCTCCTTGTACTTGGCGCCGTTAGCACAGCAATGGGCGCAGCAAACTCCGCATTTCCACTTTATTCCGGTGTTAGAGAACCCGCCATCGGGTTGGCAGGGAAAGCAGGGCAAGGTGCATGAAGCTGTGTTGGAGGATTTTGTCAGCCTGGACAGTTACGATGTGTATGTGGCCGGTCCATTTGAGATGGCCGGTGTTGTGCGAGCCGCATTTGCTCGTCAAGGGCTGCACCCTGATCATCTATACGGTGACGCCTACGCGTTTATCTAGCACATACCTCAGGCCAACTTTCTGTTGGCCTGTATCTGTTATCTACTCACTCATTTGCCTAGGTTAGATCTAAACTGCTTTGGCGATAATGTTTCAGCGCTTGGTCGGGGTTATTACTGGCCGCATGCACCTCTGCCAGTGCCACATGGGCGGTTGTCGATGGTGCCAGTCTTAGCGATTTCTCAAGGTAGGTTTTTGCGTCTTCCAGGCGTTTCGCTTTTAGGCTGAGTTGACCCAGTGTTGCCAGCAAGTGGGGATTCTCCGTTTGACCCTTTAGCCAATGCTTTGCTTCCAGTAACAGAGCTTCGGGCTCCGCTTTCAGTTTGACCACCAGATCCAGTAGTGCGCCATCGACCTGCTTGCGCAGTGCCTTTATCAGTATGGGCTGCACTTCATCATCTTCGCCGCAGCGCAGCATTTGGCTGACATAACTGGCGGTAATGGTGGGATCGTGGCGCAGCTTGCGTGATAGGCTTTGCCAATGTTCCTGCAACCCTTGCCCACTCTGACGAGAACCGAGCTGAGCAAAGTAACCCTGCTGTGCCTGTCGTTCTAGGGCATCGAGCTCAGCACTAGGCATACGCTTTGATTGTCGTAACGGTGTTAATAGATCCAGCAAGTTCGCCCAATCTTCCAGCTGTAGATACAGATCCTTTAATAACATGACAGCGTGGGGGCTATCTGGGTACTCGCGCTGAATACTGCTTAACGTGGCTAAGGCCTGCTCTTTTTGACCCTGTTGGATCTGCAACCTCGCCTGCGTTAAAGCCACGGCTAACGGGTTGTCTCCCTGCTTTCTATGTGCCAATTTAAGGTATTCGTCGCGTCGCTCAACTAAATTTTGTGCCTGCGCGGCTTCTGCGGCACCGAGATAGTTAATGACAGGCAGCGCAGCCCCTTTGGCGCCTTTGGTCATCAGTTTTTCGGCGTTAGCCCATTCGCCGCTCATCAAGGCGAGCAGGCCACTGCGGGTAAACTGACGGGATTGACGTCGGCGGCGACCGGAGATCAATTCACGGGCTTGGCGGGTAGCGTTGATCGTGCGCTTCAGCAGCCATTCAATCAGCCAGATACTGAGTAGCGCGACGGTTAATAACAGGCTAAACGTCACAGCCGTCATTTCGATGGTGGTATGCCCTAGGGCGAACAGGACGTAGCCCTTATTTCCAGCCAGCCCTGGTCCCAGGATGAGCCCTGCTGCGGCAATGACAATAAGAATGATCAGCTTGCTCATATCTGCTCGCCCTTATCTGCGCTGTCAGCTGCCGGTACCTCGTTGGCTGGTATCTCCTGCTGAGGCTGTGCTTGCGCTTCAGGGGACTCTTCTGGCGCTGCTTCGTCGGTTGGCTTGACGGCTACGGGTGGTGGCTCCGTGACGACGGCTTTGCCTTGCTGTACTGGCGCGTCGCTCTGCAGTAGTGACTTCAGGCGTTTTTCCAAGATCCGCTCCAGAGGTTGGCGAACCATAAAGTCTTCTGGATAGCTGGGCTCGATATTGTGCTTTTGCAATGCCAGAAGCTCTGCCTGCATCGACTTACCTAAGTCGGAGTCATCGATGAAGTAGGTATTGATCCATTCATGGGCGGTAGCTAGGGCGTCTTGATAGACACCTTGCTGCTCGCGAAACAGGGCAAGCTGCGCCAGCATCAGCTTGGCACGCAGGTTTTCCTGCAGATACCAGCGTTGATCCGGTGCGAGTAGCGGTTCCACATCGTCCGTGCGTTTGCGTATGGTAATGAAATCATCTGCAAATGAATGCCAGGTTTTGATTAGGTTATCTTTCCAGTCTTCAGGTGAGTGACTGAGGCGGTTTTCTGCTATGGCCTCATCTAGATCAGGAAGAACAACCCCTTTCAGAGGCAGTTCAGTCACTTGACTGGTGAGTGCACTCAAGGTCAAGGCTATCTCACTGCGATCAAGATCCGGCAATGCTTTAAGTGCTGCCATATCTTTGGCTAAATCTGCGCGCAGCGGGATTAAGCTGGGATCTTGCAATTCAGCTAGGCGTTGATCCGCTTCCCGTAACAGCATCAGAGACGTGGTGACATCGTGCTCTAACCACAGTTTATGGCCAGCCAGGCGCACCAGATAGTTGGTTTCTGCCAGCAGCCAATCACTTGGTTGACGGCTTGCCAATGACAATAAGGTATTACTGAGGCGATCCATCTCTACCGATTGGCGTTCAAAACGGCCATCCCAATCCAGCTTTAATGCTCCGATCTTGGCGGACAGTTGGTTGAGGGGCTGCATCTTATCTAGCTGCAGTTGCTGTTGTAGTGCTTTTGATTTGAGTTCCGCGATATCAGTACCGGCGTCGTGTCCTCGTTGATACAGGTGATAGCTGATAAACAGTAGCAGGGCGATAGCGATCACTGACAGTAGCAATGCCAGCTGTGCGAGTCGGCTCTTGGCCGGCGAATTGGTAGCCGCTTTGCTGACCGCGGCAGCCTTAGGTTGCGGCTCTGTTTTGGCCGGTGAAGGCGTCGTTGATTCGGCCTTGGCGGATGAGGTGTCTGCATCGGGTTGAATGTTTTTATTATTCTCTTGTTCAGCCATTGGCGTTACCTGTGTTGGTCATTTCTGACAATACCCTGATGACGGCATCATCACTTGCGCCTTGAGTATTGATAATATTAGTAAAATTAAGCGATTGTGCGATCTCTTTCACGCGTTTACTCGGCACTAGTAGGGTAAGTGCTTGTTTCTGTGCTGAGTTATCTGGGATTACCTGGTCGATTAACTCGACCAGCTCAGCGCTGGTGGCTAATAGCGTGTTGATTCTTTTCTGTTTTAAGATATCGGCCAAGCGTGAGGTGTTGTCATGGGGCTGGCGTCGGTAGAGGTCAAAACTGTGCACAATGGCACCACGTTGTGCTAATTCGTCTTCTAGCAGTGTGCGCCCGCCTACGCCTTTGAGGATGACGACTTGCTTAGCCGCGATAGCGTTGGGCTGCAGCGACGGCAGCATCAGTATGCCTTCACTGTCTGCATGCTGGGGCACGGTGGGGTTCACTCCCAGTGCCTGCCAGTGAGTGGCTGTGGCGTTACCTATGGCAATCGTTTCGCTGGATGGCCAGTGGGTTACGGTGTCAGCCAAGGCGAACAGAGCATATTGACTGGTGGCTATCACCTTGTCGTCGGCACAGAGCTTGGCGAGTTGCTGCGCTGCATTTTTAATATCTGGGCCGGGCAAGATCTGTAGCAGCGGTAATAGTTCGCACTGACAACCAAGCGCTGCAGCTTTTGCTTGCAGCGCTTCTCCTCGCCCTTGCGGTCGGGTGATAAGCATTCGGATCCCAGCGGGAGCACTCATGCGTCGTTGTATACCTCAGCCAGTACTTTATCAGCCCCTTGCGCCAGCAGGTCATCGGCGACCTGATGACCTAAGCTGACGGCATCAGCAATCGGCGCTCTGGCTTCAGCGGTGTACATCACTGAGCCGTCTGGGTGGCCGACAAGACCGCGTAACCAAAGTTGCTGGTCGACGATCTCGGCATAGCTGCCGATCGGCACCTGGCAACCGCCTTGCAATCTCAGGTTCATCGCGCGCTCTGTCGTCACTCTTGCCGTGGTGGCTTCATGCTGCAATGCTGCCAGTAGGCTTTGTGTTTGCAGATCATCGGCACGACACTCAATACCGACGGCGCCCTGGCCGACGGCGGGCAAGATCTGCTCGGGGCTGAGTTTGGCTCGGATACGCTGCGGCATCTCTAAACGTAATAAGCCTGCGGTAGCCAGAATGATGGCGTCATATTCGCCGGCATCCAGCTTGGCTAAGCGGGTATTTACATTGCCCCGTAGATCTTTGATCACCAGATCCGGACGCTTGCTGCGCAATTGACACTGACGACGGAGGCTTGAGGTGCCAACCACGGATCCTGCTGGCAGCTCGTCGATACTGGCGAAGTGATTACTGACAAAGGCATCGCGGGGATCTTCCCGTTCGCAGATGGTGTGGAGCAGCAAACCTTCGGGAAAGTCGACGGGCACATCTTTCATTGAGTGCACGGCGATATCGGCACGGCCCTCAAGCATAGCGACTTCCAGCTCTTTAACGAACAGACCTTTGCCACCGACTTTCGCCAGTGGTGTATCAAGGATCTTATCGCCTTTGGTGCTCATAGGTACCAGTTCGATGGTGAGATCCGGATGAGCAGCCTGCAAGCTGGCTGCGACAAATTCGGCTTGCCACATGGCCAGTGGACTTTTTCGTGTTGCAATGCGGATGGTGTGAGTCATAACAGCGGATCAATATCGATAGATAAACTCATCCTACCATGCTGTTATGGTCAGGTCATCGTGGCTACTTGCTGTTTGTTTTTAAACAGAGTTATTCGATCCGCACTACGCGTTGCCAGGTCGTTTAAGGTTGGCGATAGAAGTCGTAATAGGCCAATAATTCTTGGCTTGGGCCACGTAGTTCTACCCGCCATTGTCCCGGCAAACTGGCAGAGATACGCTTACTTGAATAGGTACGCCAGCGATCACTGCCCACAGGCAGTGAGATATCAGCGATCACTCGTTCATTGTAGAGCCAGCGATGATGCACGGTTTTTCCTGCTAACCCAGAGAGCTCGGTAAAGTAGTACAGGGTTTGTAGCTCCCCCCCTGTGACGATGCTGCCTGCGGGCAGTTTGTCTTGTGGCTCTTTCTGAACAATGGCGGTGGTGAGCGTGTGGCGTTCCACCAGGTTTGGTTGTAGCAGCGCCATGCCGATAGTGTCAGTGGGTACGGCTGGCTCTGATGCTGCCTCCTGCTCAAGGGGCATCATCTGCTCAGCTGCCGGCGCCTCCTCCACTGTTGCTGGTGGTACTTGTAATGGCGCGCTGTTTGCCGCTGCCGGTTCACCTGGTAAGGCTACGGGTGGGTGTTCGACGTCGATCTCTGCTGTTTCGTCTGCTGCTGGCTTGGGTAACTTTGCTGCCTCAGCGGCAGGCGTCTGTGGCTGCACTTTTGCAGCTAGCCGTTCTGTTGTAATGGGCAGTGCGGCGGCGACAGGCTGCGTCTTATCTACGTCATTTACCACAACGACAGCGGCTTCGGCAGCTAGGGTGTTGTTCGCTTTTTCATCTGAAAAAACAAAGTAAAACAACAGGCTGGAGGCACAAGTCAAAGCCAAAATCAGGCCGCAGATACGCCGCCAATGCCACTGATGCTCGATCTGTGCGCTTGGTTCTGGTGGCGTGATATTAACTTTGATATTGAGTGTTGCGGGCATGGATTAATGTTGATCGCTTGTTAATAGATAAAGGAATATACCCAAAAACGCTTACAACAAATAGGGTTGTTGGTTTACTGAGCAATTGAGTACTGTTATGCTGCTCACAATACCAACAGAAAATACCGCCTTGATCACGCCGTTTGCCTGGTGCAATGTGGTTCACCAATAACAATTATTTAACAGGTTGCAGAGGTCGGTTGATTTGCAGATTGCACAGTTAACGAGAGTGAAGCAGCGGGTTGTCAATTACAACCAGCTTCGTCTCAGCCGTGCGGAAGCTGGTCTGACCACTGTGGGGCGTCGTGTTTTCCGCCTGTTACCTACCCTGTTCCACTTCAATCATCCTGAACTGCCCGGCTTTGTTTCCCTCGATACGCCGTCAGGTATTGCCAATTTTGAACCCAGTAATCAGCAGCTTTCGTTAACCGAAGAGCTGATCCGCAATCTGGGCGGTGCTGGAATTGAGCAACTACCAAGCCCTCAGCAGACCGATATTATTGGCCTCTACTGCATGGGCTCGACCGCTTCTATCGGTCAGTGCAGTGAAAGCGATCTGGATATCTGGGTGTGCCATCATTGCCATTTAGCACCGGCCGTACTTGAATCCCTGCGCCTGAAGTGTGAGCAACTCACCGCTTGGGCTGCAACCATGGGTGTTGAAGCAAATTTCTTCCTAGTGAACCCCGAGCAGTTCCGTAGTGGTCACAATCAGGTGCTCAGTGAAGATAACTGCGGTAGTGCACAGCACTGGTTGCTGTTAGATGAATTTTACCGCAGTGCAGTCCGTATTGCCGGGCGTCACCTTGTTTGGTCATTGATCCCTGCCGATCAGGAAGCGAACTACAACGAAGTTGTAGAAGGCTTTTATGAAAGTGGAGAAGTGGATAAGAGCGAATGGCTGGATATGGGCGGTTTCAGTGGTGTTCCGGCTGAAGAGTATTTTGGTGCGACGCTTTGGCAGCTTTATAAGGGGATCGACTCTCCCTACAAAGCCGTGATCAAAACTTTGCTGATGGAGGCGTATTCCCACGAATACCCGCACAGTAAGCTGCTTTGCGTGGAACTGAAGCGTATTCTCCATGAGGGCTGTGACGATCCGCTGCTGTTAGATCCTTATTATCGCATGTTGTTAAAGGTTACTGACTATCTTGAGAGTCAGGGCGATATGCAGCGCCTAGATCTGGCACGTCGCTGCTTCTATTTGAAAACCCATGAAAAACTGAGTTCTCCGGATCGCCATGAGGGTGAGTGGCGACGGCAAGCGATCCGTGAACTGGTAGATAGCTGGGGCTGGGATCAGGAAAAACTTCGTCATCTAGATAATCGCAGCCACTGGAAAGTGGAACAGGTGCGTGTGGCGTACACTGAGTTGCTGGATACGCAGCTACTTAGTTTCCGCAAACTAATTCAGTTTGCCCGTGACAACGATCTCTCTGATGCGATTAATCCCGAAGATATCTCTATCTTGTCACGCAAACTCTACTCCGCATTTGAAAGCTTGCCCTCGAAAATTAACCTGATCAATCCGCAGATATCTCCTGATCTCCATGAGCCGGAAATCACCCTTATTGAGGTACCGGAAGGGCGTAAAGTTGATGCCGGTTGGTATCTGTATAAGCGCCCGTTGGAAACCTCAAAATTGATCGGGGCCAAGCCACAAAAGCATGCCGATTCACTGCTGAAGGTCATGAGTTGGGCGCATTTTAATGGCGTGATGACGAACGACAGCGAGCTTTATCTCTATCGCCAGTGTAGCGCGCTGGATCTGCGGACGCTGCAACAATGCAGCAGTGATTTACGCAATTGTTTTCCGGTACGGCGTCCGGCGGTGGACAAGCAAGCGTTGTCGCGACCTAGTCAGATTGGTCAGTTAGCGGTATTCATCAACTTGGTTGCCGATCCAACGGTACGCTGGCGCGACCGCGTGATCGATTTCGATGTCAGTAGCCATGATGTGTTGAAATTTGGCCCCGAGCAGCAATGCTTGGTGACAAGTATTGATCTGCTTTATCTGAATAGCTGGAATGAGCTGCATGTAACCAGCTTTAGTGGTGAGCAAGCGCTATTGGATGGCATTAAAGCGATCACCAATAAGATGAGTAAACATGCCAGCCCGCCGACGCAGATCGACCTGTTCTGCTACAGCGAACAGTTTTCCAGTCAGATACGTCGTCGCGTGCAAGGTTTGCTGCAAGAGTCGATAGAGCATCGTCTGCATCGCGATTGTCACCGCCCTCACCTGATGGTGGTTCCTATTGGCCGCGACAAGTATGGATTGACCTTCTCGGCAAAAGAGGTCAGCAGTCAGCAGATCGATAATTCTGTGGACCTGTACCGTCATATCTCAAAATGTAAGCGCGAACATGCGGCAGTGCAGTTTGATGACAGTGGCGAGCTGATGGTGCCAAAAGTGGTGGAAGCCAATGCCAGTGAAGGCTTAGTCCAGTACTTCTTTGAACAGTTGGCTGATCAGCTGAATATCTACGTGGTTGATGAGAACAATCGTGTCGAGGCCTATGGTGACTACAACGGTAGTCGGGAAGATCTCGTGCAGAGTGTGAATCGTTTCTTCACCTCTTCGGAGCAGGCGTGCAGTGCGGAGCAGGTAAACTTTAATCTGCCACAGTTTTACGACATTGTTAGTACGGGGAGTGATGAAGTGCAGGTGCAGCCGTACCGTTCATGCCGTCAAAGTGTCGCTGCCGAGCCAGTACCGCAAGCAGTCTGACCCTTCAGTATTAAATCCCCTGTTGTCGCTATTTTCGCTCAGTCGTTGAGTGGTGGCAGCTGTTTCTGAATAAACTCACCGATCTCCTTAAGCTCATTAAGATCCACTGTGTGGGCGAGCGGATAGGTATTGAACGCCACGTTAAAACCATTTGCTGTTAAAGTCTCGACGGCGGCTTCACCTGCCGCATAAGGCACCACCTCATCTTGTGTGCCGTGACCAAAAAAGATCGCTAGTTGGCGATTTTCCGGGCTGGCCTGCCCCGCCATCAAGCTGGGCTGACACAGGTAGGTTGATAATGCTACCAACCCTGCCAATGGCTGGGCATATCTGACCGCGAGATGCAGTGCGATAACGCCTCCTTGAGAGAAGCCTGCTAATAAGATCCTAGATGACGGGATCCCTTTACCGATTTGTTGCTCTATCAGTGCGGTGACCTGCTGGCACGACACCAGCACCTCATCCAGCGGTGCTCTGCCCTCCAGATCCATGCTTTTGATGTCGTACCATGCGCGCATCGCCATACCGTTATTAATGGTCACTGGGCGCACAGGGGCGTGGGGAAAGATAAAGCGAATACGATGATTTTCCGCTAGATCCAGATAAGGGGGGACACCAGCAAAGCCATCACCGGAGTCACCCAAGCCATGCAGCCAGATCACGCAGGCATCTGCTTCCTGTTTTGGGTTCAGTTCTACATAATCGAGTGGCTCTAAGCTGCTATCGGCCATTAGAAAGAGACCTCTTCGCCACTTTGCTGTTTGATGGCGCTGCTTAATACAGTAGTAAATTCATCACCGCTGCGATCATCTATCCACTGACCATCAACATAGTTGTAGTGATAGCCACCAAACTTGGTTGCTAGCCATAACTGATGCAGTGGTGCTTGCTTGTTAATAATAATTTTACTGCGATTTTCGAACTCCAGTGTCAGGATCCCACCTTGGCTTTCATAATCGATATCGGCACCGGCGTCATCGATTGCTTGTTCAATGGCGCTCATCTGTTGATCGGCTAATTGGTGATATTGGCTATCGTTCATTCTTGGTCCGCTTTGCTTTTATCCGTATGGGTGCGATTATAGAGGTCATTTTGATTCAGATCACCGACTGCCATGATGGAAAAGAAAATAGGCTTACTACTGGCGTGTGCTTTGCTACTTGCCGCGGGTTGCGGCAATAAGGGAACGCTTTATCTGCCAGAGAAAGCGCCTGACCCTGAAAAAACCGAACAAGTAGCTGCGCCATCCGCAGTTGATGAAGTAGAAGCTGTGCCTGTTGATTGATAAGGAATACGCATTTGGACCATTTTAATTATCAGGACGGCCAACTGTTTGCCGAACAAAATCCTGTGACTGACTTGGCGTCACGCTTTGGTACGCCGCTGTATGTTTACTCTCGAGCAACGATTGAACGTCATTTTCAAGCGTTTGAAACCGCTGCTGGTGATCACCCTCATCTGGTCTGCTATGCGGTGAAAGCGAACTCAAATATTGCCGTCCTGAATGTATTGGCGCGGTTGGGAGCTGGGTTCGACATCGTATCGGCTGGAGAGCTAGCGCGAGTGGTACAAGCGGGTGGCGACCCTTCGAAAGTGGTTTTCTCCGGTGTGGCGAAAACCGAACAAGAGATGGCTTACGCCCTGGAGTTGGGGATCCACTGCTTTAATGTAGAAAGCAGTCAGGAACTTGATCGCCTAAACCATGTGGCTGAATCTATGGGCGTGCGTGCCCCGGTATCTATCCGGGTTAATCCAGATGTCGATGCGAAAACCCATCCCTATATTTCTACCGGGTTAAAACAGAACAAGTTTGGTATCGCCATTGAGCAGGCTCCGGAGATCTACCAGAAAGCCGCCAGTTTGAGCCATTTGAATGTGGTGGGAGTGGATTGCCATATTGGTTCGCAGTTGACAGAGTTGTCGCCGTTTATTGATGCACTCGATCGGGTGCTGACTTTGGTCGATAAGCTGGCTGAGCAAGGTATTGAGATCCGTCATCTGGATGTTGGTGGTGGCTTAGGGGTGACCTATGACGATGAGACACCGCCGCATCCGGAAGTGTATGCGAAAGCCTTACGTGAGCGGGTCGCTGACCGTCCTGAATTGACCCTGTTGTTTGAGCCGGGTCGGGCAATTATGGCCAATGCTGGCTTGTTACTCACCAAGGTCGAGTTCATTAAGCCCGGTGATGAGAAAAACTTCGCTATTGTTGATGCGGCGATGAATGATCTTATCCGCCCTGCGCTCTACAGTGCTTGGCAGGCGATTGTGCCAGTGGTGCCACGACTGGATGAGCCGGAAGCGGTTTACGATATTGTTGGTCCGATCTGTGAGACCGGTGATTTCCTTGGCAAAGATCGTGCGCTTGCGCTGCAGCCAGGAGATCTCTTGGCAGTGCGCTCAGCGGGTGCTTACGGCTTTACCATGAGCTCAAACTATAACTCTCGACCTCGTGCTGCCGAAGTGATGGTTGATGGTGAACAGGCGCATCTGATCCGTGCGCGGGAAACCCAAGCTTCGTTGTGGCAAGGGGAAGCGTTGTTGCCCTAGTCTGGCTGCGGCCCGGCTAATTTAGTCTTTTCAATTTGTCGGTGCTCGTTATATCTTCGAGCCTGCGAATAGCGTACAGAATATTGCGGATACGAGTGGATGCTGGTTAATTTTTCCAAAATGCATGGTTTAGGTAATGATTTCGTCGTCATCGACAGCGTTACTCAGAACGTGTTTCTTTCCAAAGAACAGATCCGGAAATTAGCGGATCGCAATTTTGGTATCGGTTTTGACCAGCTACTGGTGGTGGAGCCGCCGTACGATCCTGAGCTTGATTTTCACTACCGCATCTTTAATGCCGATGGTAGTGAGGTTGAGCAGTGCGGTAACGGTGCCCGCTGTTTCGCTCGCTTTGTACGCTCCAAAGGGCTGACCAACAAGCAGCGTATCGGGGTGACGACTAAATCAGGCAAGATCGTATTGCAGATCGAGCGTGAAGGCGGCGTCACCGTTAATATGGGGGTGCCAGAGTTCGAACCCTCGAAAGTGCCGTTGCGTGCCAATAAACAAGAAAAGACCTACCTTGAGCGTGTCGGCGATAAAACGGTGTTTTTTGGCGCTGTCTCCATGGGTAACCCCCACTGTGTGTTGGAAGTGGATGATGTGGCCAGCGCTGATGTTGAAGGCTTGGGCCCTTTGCTGGAGCAGCATGAACGCTTTCCTGAGGGCGCTAATGTCGGTTTTATGCAGATTGTCTCCCGTGAGCATATTAAATTGCGGGTATTTGAACGTGGCGTAGGCGAAACCCTGGCCTGTGGCACCGGGGCTTGTGGCGCGGTTGCTGTGGGCTATCTGCAGGGGAAACTGGCCGAAAGAGTGCAGGTCGATCTGCCTGGTGGCAGTCTGGTGATCCGCTGGCAAGGCCCGGGCAATCCGTTACGTATGACGGGACCGGCGGAGTTTGTATTTGATGGACAGATTAACTTATGAGTGAACAATCTAGCGAAGAAGTAGTATTGGCAGAGCTGGACGATATCCGGGTTTCCGAGTATTTGGCCCAGCATCCCGATTTTTTCGCTCAACATCCTGAACTTCTCAGTGAGTTGCGTTTACCCCACGCTGAGCGTGGCACCATCTCTTTGACGGAGCGTCAGCTCACTGTATTGCGGCAGCAGAACCAGCAGCTGAAAGAGGAGATTACTGAGCTGATGTCGATGGCATCGCGCAACGAAAAGATTTTCCGCGTTTATAGCCAGCTATATACCGATCTGTTGAGTTGTCATCAGATCAGTGAGGTGCAAAAGCTGTTGCAACAACATTTGGCAGAACAGCTGGGATTACCCGTGGTGGCCCTGCGCTTGTTTGACTATGCCGGCGACCGCCAGTTGACCTTGATCCGTGATGACGCTGAGCAGGTACTTACTCGTCGCCTTGGCGGTGGCAGCTGCTACTTTGGTCGTTTGGGACAGCAGGAGCAGTGGTTGCTGTTTGGTGAGAAAACGGTCGAATCGGCCGCATTGTTGCTGATCGGTGAGCCGGGAGAGGCGCACGGTATTTTAGCCATTGGCAGTCATGATGCTCACCATTTTGAGCCAGACATGGACTCGTTATTGGTGGATCAATTGCGGGCGCTGTTATCGACGCTGCTGCCTCGTCTGCTTCCGGCTGATGAGTAGCAAACCGGCTGCTGCGCTGGAGCATTGGATCCAGCGCTTTCTCGACTATCTGCGTTATGAGCGTGTGTCCTCGCCCCATACCTGCAAAAACTATCAGCGTACTTTGAATCACTTCAGTATTGAGATGGCTGAGCATCTGCCTGATTGGCAGGCGCTTAAACCGAGTTATATCCGCGAGTATATTAGTGAATTAAGTTTTCAAGGGCTGGCTGCCTCATCGCTTAACTTGCGGCTGTCGGCTCTACGTAGCTTCTGCCGTTTCTTGCTGCGAGAAGGGGTCCTTCAATCTAATCCGGCGGATGGCGTGCAAGCGCCGAAGCAAGCTAAACCGCTACCAAAAAATATGGATGTCGATGAGCTAAATCAGCTACTCGATATTCAGGATGACGATCCGCTCGCATTGCGGGATAAGGCGATTTTTGAGCTGTTTTATGCCAGTGGCTTGCGTCTAGCGGAACTAGTGTCACTGGATATGGTGATGGTGGATCTGCGAGAGCAGGAAGTGAGGGTCACAGGTAAAGGTAATAAAACCCGCATCGTGCCCTTTGGCAAGCAAGCCCGTGATGCGATCAAAGCTTGGATAAAAGTGCGGGGAGAGCTAGCCCCCGCTGATGAATCGGCGCTGTTTGTTAGTCAGCGACGCCAGCGCATGTCCCCCCGTAGCGTCGAGGCGCGGTTAAAACTTTGGGCCAAGATCCAGGGGCTGGGTGACAACGTCCATCCACACAAGTTACGGCACTCCTTTGCTACCCATATGTTGGAATCATCAGGTGATCTGCGGGCAGTGCAAGAGTTGCTAGGGCATGCCAACCTGAGCACCACACAGGTATATACCCATCTAGATTTTAATCATCTGGCAGAGGTCTATGATAAAGCCCATCCGCGAGCTAAGCGTAAGGAGTAAGCTGACATGATCCCGCAATGGCGCTGTTATCGAAGCTATCATGCAGCAGATGCGATCAGCTTCGATCTCGATGATACGCTCTATGATAATGTGCCGGTGATCCTCGCCGCAGAGCAAGGTACTTGGGAGTTTTTGCAACAGCAGGTACCGCAATGGCAGCAGTACCGCCGCGAGCAATGGTTGGCGAAGCGTCATCAACTGGTTAAGCATTATCCGTTCTTGCAACATGATGTCAGTCGCTTACGCCGTTGGGCGATCCGCGAGATGGCATTGGCGGTGGGCGTGAATCGCCGCGATGCCCGGCGCTTGAGCCATGATGCCTTTGAGCATTTTTTACTGTTGCGCAATCGTGTCGTTATCGCCGATGAAGTACATCAACTTCTGGCGCAACTGGCCGAACGCTATCCTTTGGTGGCGATCAGTAACGGCAATGTCAGCTTGGAAGCGATCGGCTTGGCTGAGTATTTTGATTTGGCGTTGTTTGCTGGTGAAGGTTGGCCAATGAAGCCCTCCCATTGTTTATTTCGCGAAGCTGAACGGCGGTTGAAGCTTAAGCCCCGTCAGCTACTGCATATAGGTGATAACCTGCATGCAGACGTTCATGGTGCCCATATGGCTGGATGGCAAAGTGGCTGGTTTAACCTGCAGCAAACGGAGCTACTGTATGAAACCACGACATGTTCGCTGCCGACCTTTGAATTCTCTGATTTAGCCGCTCTCTATCGGTTGCTATAATACTGCCTTCAAATTATCTCCAAGAGTGTATTGATGGATGTTTCTCACCTGCTCGATGGCCTGAATGAGCATCAGCGACAAGTGGTTAGTGCCGCCCCCTGCAGCAAATTGGTGTTGGCAGGAGCTGGCTCCGGTAAAACTCGGGTACTGGTGCATCGTATCGCCTGGCTAATGCAGGTGGAACAGCTCTCTCCCCACGCCATTCTGGCGGTGACCTTTACCAATAAAGCCGCTGCAGAGATGCGCGGGCGGGTGGAAAGATTGCTTGGTAGTAATGTCCGCAGTATGTGGATAGGGACCTTTCATGGCTTGGCGCATCGCTTGTTGCGTGCCCATTACCGCGATGCCAAGCTGCCGGAAGGGTTTCAGATCCTTGATGCTGAAGATCAGCTGCGGATGGTTAAACGGGTGATCCGGGCGATGAATCTGGATGAAAAGCAATGGCCACCGCGGCAAGCATGCTGGTATATCAATGGCCAGAAAGATGAAGGCTTAAGGCCAGAGCATATTGATCATTTCAATGATCCGCAGGCGCGGGTGCAGCTGGATATTTATCGAGCCTATCAGCAAGCCTGTGACTTGGCGGGGCTGGTCGACTTTGCTGAACTTCTATTGCGCGCCCATGAACTGTTGCGGGACAACGAACATCTGTTACGCCATTACCAGCAGCGCTTTGGCAATATTCTGGTGGATGAGTTCCAGGATACTAATGGCATTCAGTATGCGTGGTTGCGTCTATTGGCTGGCAGTCAAGGTAACCTGATGATTGTTGGTGATGATGATCAGTCGATCTACGGTTGGCGCGGTGCCAAAGTGGAAAATATTCAGCAATTTCTGCAGGACTTCCCTACCGCTGATACCGTGCGGTTGGAGCAAAATTACCGTTCCACAGCGACCATTCTCAATGCTGCCAACGCCCTTATTTCTAATAACGCTGGGCGCTTGGGTAAAGATCTATGGACCGATGGTAAAGAGGGGGCGCCCATCTCTGTGTATGCTGCCTTTAATGAACTGGATGAAGCGCGGTTTATCGCCGGGCAGATCAAGCAGTGGTTGGACGACGGTAATGCCTTGAATGACGCGGCTATCTTGTATCGTAGCAATGCCCAGTCTCGGGTACTGGAAGAGGCTCTGCTACAAGCGCAGTTGCCCTATCGTATATACGGTGGTCAGCGCTTCTTTGAACGGCAAGAGATCAAGGATGCGTTGGCCTACCTGCGCTTAATCAGTAATCGGGATGACGATGCCGCATTTGAACGGGTGGTGAATACGCCAACCCGTGGCATCGGTGATCGCACTCTAGGCATTTTGCGCAGTCATGCGCGCGACGAAGGCAGTACCCTTTGGCAGGCAGCCCAAAGCCTGTTGGCGAAAACGGGATTAGCCGGTCGTGCCGCGAAAGCGGTGGAAGGCTTTCTCGCTTTGGTGCAACAGCTGGATGACACCGTTGATGATTTGCCCCTGCACAGCCAAACTGAGCGGGTGATCCATGGCTCAGGTTTGATGGCGATGTATCAGGCGGAAAAAGGTGAGAAGGCGGAAACACGGGTGGAGAACCTGAAAGAGTTAGTTTCGGCCACCCGCGGCTTTGTGCCACCGGAAGATGCCGAGTCGATGCTGCCGCTGGACGCCTTCCTTTCCCATGCTGCGCTGGAAGCGGGTGATTCCCAAGCTGATGAATTTGACGATGCAGTGCAGCTGATGACGCTGCACAGTGCCAAAGGTCTCGAATTCCCACTGGTGTTTATGGGTGGGGTTGAAGAGGGGATGTTCCCCAGTCAGATGTCTTCCGAGGAGCCGGGGCGTCTGGAAGAGGAGCGCCGCCTCTGCTACGTCGGTATGACCCGTGCTATGCAGCAGCTTTATATCTGTCACGCTGAAAGTCGACGCATCTATGGCCGGGAAAATTATCAACGCCCTTCCCGCTTTTTGCGAGAGATCCCAGAGAAGTATCAACAGCAGATCCGTATTCGCTCGCAGGTGGTTAGTGCGCCTGTGCAGCAGCCTAACCGTTTTAGCCAAGCGCCGGCACAGTTTGCTGAAAGCGGATTGCACTTAGGCCAGCGGGTAGCACACCCGAAATTCGGTGATGGTACCGTGCTGAATTACGAAGGTGTGGGTGAACAAAGCCGGGTGCAGGTTAATTTTGACGATGCTGGCAGTAAATGGTTGGTGGTGGCCTACGCCAGACTACAGGGGTTGTAACGCCCCAGGGCTCGTCGGCTCTCTTCCTTGCGCCATAGTGGAATAGTTTTGCAGTGGCGACGACAATGGTTCGGCCGCGTCATGGGTAACAACCCATGACATAATGCGGCCACATTATGTCACCGAGGTAACAGAGCCCGTTGTCGCGGCAGGCTAGTTTGTATAGCTGTCGCTGTAGGGGTCATCACTCTCTTCATCGAGCGCCGTTGTCATCGGCTCATCGAAATTATCTTCTTCAAAGTAACCCCGCGCCTCCAGTTCCTGAGCCATGCAATCCATTAGGTACTCGGTTTGATCTGCCGTTGGGATCTGTTGTGAGTCAGCCCATTCCTGGCAGAGTTGACGCACTTCATCTTCGGCAAGCACCGAGGCGGGCTCTGCAAATGCTTTACCACCAAGGCAGCAGAAAATAACTAGTAGGTATGATGGTTTCATTCGTCTCACTATCCATGTTGTTGAGTTGAGTAGGGTGTCGCCAATCGATCAGGTTTGGCAGATAAAATAATGTCACTATTCTGGGAAGAAAAATCAATTGATTAAGTTTGATTGTTTGGCCTAGGTACCAATTTTTATATTTTTTGATTCTTTATTAATCAATGGTTTAGGTGCCTTTTTATTAGTGGATTCAGATGTAGTGTCTCACTATTGGTCGCTTGATTTTGGTGCTGGTATTGGGATCTGCTTAGGGGAGATAGCAGGGGTTTTGACACCCCTGCGCGGGTTAACGCGGGAGCTCGCTAGTTTTTATATCTCTTTTGATTTTTACCATGAGCTTGTGGTGATTGATCATCCCAGTCGTCTGTTTGCTGATCATGACTTTTTAGCTTTTTACGCTGCTGCCGCAGTTGTCTTTTCAACTTGCGGTCATGCTGCTCGTCACTCATAAACTCTTTCATAGCGGTCAACTATCGATTATTGGGGCCGTTAATACGCTTCTGGCGCAGGCTCGTCGAGTTCGACCTCTTTCGCGTAAGGGTCGTCGCCTTCACCTTCCATCTCTAACTGTTCATCAGTGGCTTGCTCGTCGTAATAACCCCTCGCCTCCAGCTCTTCTTGCATGCATTTCGCTAGGAACTGGTGGTGTTCTGAGGAGGGGACCTCCTCGGCTTCCGCCCACTCTTCGCAAAGCATTCTTACCTCTTCTTGCTCGTAAGGCGGAGCGGGTTCAGCAATGGCCGCACTGCTGATGGAAACAAAAAAACTTAACAGATAAATAGGCTTCATTGTGGTGTTAACAATCCAAGTTATTGACCCCCTCAGTTTGCGGCTGATTGGTGAAGTTTGGCGAGTGAAAAATATTCATCGTGATATAAAGAAAAACTAGCCAAACAGTATGGCGTTGCGGTCGGCGCTGCTGTGAGCCGTGGCTTATGATTTTTAAAGGGGGGCAACTATTCGGATGGCATGCATCAGCGAAGCAGCGGTATTTGATAGGGTAAGAGCTATGAAGCTGTTGGTTAGCGTTGTCGCTCACTGCGGCGCATGAGGCACTCCTCCAGCATCTGCGCTTTATGCTCTTTACTTGACTCCCTCCACGCCAATATCTCCTCGAGAGAGCGAAAGCAGCCCAGACAGATATCGTTATCGTCCAAACAGCAGTTACGGACGCAGGGCGAGCCTGTTGTGCGGTGTGCTTGCTGGATTTTATCAACCATGATCTACCACCATTACTTCCCTATTTAATAAATGGCCTAACTAATTAGAATATAGCCTAAGCCACCGGTGTCCGCGCAACTAATCAGTCATGGCTGTGCCGTCACAGTGGCTGTATCGAAAGGGATTGTGAATGAGGTGCTCGGCTTGCCCCTCTTTGAGAGTGCTTACCCGTTTTAGCTTATGTCAGATATCGGTTCTCTGTTGACCCTTATATCAGCCGAGCGTGTCAGGTTTTTTTCTCAGGCTGTCATAGGTGAATAGCGCCAGCCCCGCCCAGATAAAGCCAAAGGTAATTAATCGCTCGAGCTGCAGCACTTCGCCATACAGGCCAATGGCTAATAAAAACATGCAGCTGGGCCCTATATATTGGAAAAAGCCGAGGGTTGATAATGGCATGCGTTTAGCCGCGGCGGCAAAGCAGAGCAACGGCAAGGTGGTGACCACGCCGGCGGATATCAACAGCGTGTTGAGGTAGGTGGTATTTGCCGATAGGTCACTGCTGGCAGAGTCAAGGTTCGCCCAGTAGACGAGCGCTAGTGGCAGTAGCAGTGCGGTTTCTAGCAATAAGCCGGTGAGGGCATCTACGGGGATCTGTTTACGGATCAAGCCATAGAGGCAGAAGCTACTAGCAAGGGTTAATGCGACCCAGGGCAAGGTACCGAGTTGAAGTAGAGGGATGAGTACGCCAACCGCAGCCAATGCGACGGCTCCCCACTGTAAAGGGCGCAAGCGCTCACCGAGGAATAGCATGCCCACGACGACATTGAATAGTGGGTTGATGTAATAGCCTAGGCTGGCCTCCAGCATCATGTCGTGGGAGACCGCCCAGATGAAGAGACCCCAATTACCAGCGATTAGCACTGAGCTAAGGGTCAACAGAGCAAGGTATTTGGGCTGACGAAACAGCTGTTGTACCTTATTCCAGCGCCCCGCTAGCAGGATCACTACCAGCAGCAATAGGAACGACCAAACCACACGATGGATCAGCACTTCAGGGGCGCTTATGCCTGCTAACTGTTTGAAGTAAATAGGCGCAACGCCCCACATCAGATAGGCCGCTAAAGCGAAGAGGGTACCGTGACGAGCGATAGAGGTTGTCATTGCCGTTGTTCTGAAGGGTAACGCGGCGATAGTAGCAGAGAGAGATGGCGGGAGATAGCCTTGCGTAGCTATCTCCCTGACAGTTTGTCCTACAAGCTGAACTTACCTAGCTCCCCTTTCAAATCACTACTAAGCGCGAGTAATTTTTCACCGTGGCGATGGATCAGTTGGGCGTCGTCTTCGACCTGTTGTGACAGGCTGTGGATCGAGGTGACGTTGCGGTTGATATCTTCTGCCACTGAGCTTTGTTCTTCCGCAGCGGTGGCGATCTGGGTGTTCATATCGTTGATGCTGGTGATATTGAACTGGATCTGATCAAGCGACTGGCCGGCACTTTGTGACTGCTCTATGGTGTTATCGACAGCGGTGCGACTCAGTTGCATGGCGTCGTAAGCATTGTTGGCGGCGGATTGCAGCTGCTCGATGATCACTTCAATCTCTTGTGTGGATTGTTGCGTACGTTGTGCCAGGCTACGAACTTCATCGGCAACGACGGCAAAGCCTCGACCTTGTTCCCCTGCCCGCGCAGCTTCGATCGCTGCATTCAGTGCTAACAAGTTAGTTTGTTCGGCAATACTCTTAATCACTTCCAGCATTGAGCCGATGTTGTCGCTGTTATCCCGTAACTGCGAAATTCGCTCCGCAGTTTCGCTCATATCATTGCCGAGCCCTTCAATCTGCTGAATAGTCTGGCCAACAATACCGCCACCCTCCTCTGCCAACGCAGTGGTTTCACGGGTGCTGGCAGCGGTCTGATTAGCATGCTGGGCAACTTCATGGGTGCTGGCAGACATCTCGTTAAGTGCTGTTGCGACTTGCTCTGTCTCTTGCAATTGTTGGCCGGTAGCTTGGGTGGTGCCTTGCACTGTGCGGGTCATTTCGTTGGCGGCAGCGGATACCTCCTCTGCGGAGTGAACCACAGAGCTGAGCAGTTGATGCAGTTGTTCGATGAAACGGTCGAAGTTATTGGCCAACAAGCCGATCTCATCATCGCGATCGATGTGCAGTCGGCGGGTGAGGTCGCCGCCGCCCGCGGCTATTTCGCCCAAGGCATCTGTCACTTGCTGCACCGGCTGAACCACCAATGATCGCAGTGTCATTAAGTTGGTGATCTGTAATGCGATTAACAGCACGATGACGATGACTAAATAGGTGAGCAACACGCCGGTGAGCTGCTCGTTGGCGCTGTCCTTGCGGTAGCTGATCTCTAACGTGCCGATCTTATCTTTGCCTTCCCACAGCAGATTAACTGTTTGCATGACGATATCGGCAGCTGCTGGCTCGTCACCGGCTTGGGTGACATCACCTAAGGCTTTGCCTCGCTGATCCACCGCCTTAATTTGATAGACAAAAGGATACTTGCTGAAAGTTTCCAGAATGGTTTTTATTTGATCCTTGTCGTAACTGTAGACCGGCTCCTGCATCACCACGGATAAGGCTTCGCTGGTGTCTCGCATATTATTGTCGAGACGTTCCATGATGCCGCCACGGGCGACCATATAGCTGATCGTGAAGATTATCAGCATAACCACCAAGGATGCTGCCGAGAGCGCCACCATGGATTTTTTGGTAATAGAATTCATCGTCTTTTTGACTCCAGTGAGCGTTACAGGCTGTTGATATCCAACCAAAATTCTTTGCGATTAACCGGTGTTTTCGGATCCATTAGCGGGTTGGGCAGACGGATCACCGTACGTTGTTTGAGTTTACTCAGTTGCAGCGCCTCTTTAATCATCGGGTGGTTAAAGAACAGCTTGTCGTAACTGCCATCTGCGATCGCCGCTTCAAAGCCTTTGTAAATTAGATCGTGAAGTTTTTTATCGTCTTTATTGACGAAGAAGTACATGGCAAAGGGGTAGATCAATAGCACGTTGTCATCGACCTTAAGTCCCAAATCTTTGTTTCTCTGAACTTCGCCCCAAGGTTCGTTGACCGCTCTGGGGAAGTAATCAAAACGGCCACCTTCTAACATAGGAAAAAGGTTGTGGTATTTGATGGTGGTTGCTACCGGAATATCATTTGCCTGCAAGATAAATGTGTCGCCCCAAAATCGCCCTTGGCCAGCGGTTAACCTTTTTAGGTCGGCAAGATTCTTGATGGCGCTGAAACGCGCTTGATCGTTGCCGCGGATGATGAATATACGATGGCCGAGCAAGCCCTTAAGTACCGGGATACGCACCGGTGCCATTCTTTTTTCAAAATCGGGTGTGGTGCCTGCCCACATTACCGACATCTTACCGGCATCGATCATCTCCATCCCTCGGGCTTGGTTGACCGGCTCGCTCAAAGCCTGATATTTGGTGCCGGGTGCAGATTTGGAAAGCGCTAACTTTAAGATGTCGAGGAACAGTGCTTCGCTATCGCTGGCGACCGGATTGTGGATCAGCGGGGCCGCATGCATGCTAAAGCTGAAACAGCATAGCGTGAAGAACAGGGTCAGGGTACGTCGCACGTGGGCATGCTCCAGATCGCAGTTAAAGTAACTCTAAATCTAGAACAGAAAACATTATGTTGCCCATTCAGTTTGTTACTGAATGGGCAAACTGCGAACTTAACGGGCTAACTATAAGTTGAGGTCGCAAAAAATGCGATCATTGCGCTTTATTGATCAGTCGGGTCAGCTCTTTCATCGGTGTGGGATGGTCATCAAACAGGTTTTGCATCCGCAACAGGGTGATCCCACCAAAACCAGGTTGACGGTCGAGTGCGCGGGCGATCTGCTGCCATCCCTGTTTGCCATAAAGCTCGCCAGCCAGGGCGTTCTCACCCATTAGGCTAATGCCCAGCTCGGCCGCCGCATCTGCCACCCAGTTAACCAGGTCTTCTGCACGAGAATAGCCTTCATAATCTTTATTGATCATCTCCAGGCAGGTGAAATGCAGAATAACTTTCTCCCGCAGATGAGAGGGCACCAATTGACCGAGCAGTTTGACATATTCACCACGATTGTGGGGGCCAAGCTCTGGATGAGGCGCGACTAAACCTGCTGTGATCTCAGCGACTCGGGGCATCGCCGGATCACTGATCTCCCAATGAATGCCTGGTACTTTGACTCCCAGTGGCACGTTCGCCATCGCGCCCTCACTGAATACGTCGTTGGCACATTCAAGAATGCCGCGTCCATGCTGAATCAGCTCTCCTTGATACCAAGTGAGGAATTCGCGGGCCCAGCTGGAGTAGAGATAGTTCTTCTGTTCAAACAGCGGATGTGGATCAGGAATGGCAACGCTGTCAAAGCTCTTGTGTTGGCCGTTGAAGGCGTAGTTAAGGGCTTTTACGGTTTTGAATTTTTGCTTCAGGTGACTTTTCCAGCGTTGCTCGGCAAGACGGCTAAAGCATTGCAGTGTGCCGCGGTTGGGGTATTCACCCCAATCGTGGGCATTGTAGCTGGGATAGCGAAGTTCACCGGCAGGGCCCAAGCTGACATTGATCTCATCAATTAGGTCGGCACGATCTTGGTAGTGATCACGAAAGGCCTGCATAAACTGCCGGTAGTAGGGCACCACATATTCATCGGCCCAGAGCGATACATACTCCATCGATGTATCCCCCGTTTCACTGACATATTGCAGATCCCGCACCGACTCCAGTTCATCGTGGTTTTCGATTAATTTACCCCACAGCCACAGTGGAATGGTCTGCATGAAGTCATCATTAACGTTACCTCCCGCCTGATGGAATGACAGAATGGGTACCCAATGCATCTCATTCGCTGCCAACACCTCGACCATGCGGTCATAGTAGGTCCAGTCGAATAGGCCCGGTTGGCGTCCCTCGATGAGTCCCCACCAAAGGTCAGTTGATATGGCACTGACACCGATTTTCCGAAGTTGCCGGATCTCCCGTTCAAATTCGATCCAGTTCTCCTCTTGCAACATCATCAGCTGGTTACCCACTTTCAGATGCAGTGGCCCCATCACCCGGAAGCTCTTACGTCCTAACTGTTGGCCGACTTTACCCATGCCATGTTTCATTCGGCCGAGTTGACGCAGTCTGGCCGCACCGGCTTGTTCGGTGTCTAACACCGAATCCAAATCCCGCAGGGCCCAACCGGCAACCCCGGTTTGCTGCAGGCTGCGTTGCATTAGTTTGTCCCACGCCAAATGGTCATCTAGTGCATTGGCCTGGCGGTTTTCCACATACAGTTGGATGCCTAGCTCACCGGCGCGTCCTACCCAGTCACTCATTTGATAATGGGGCTGGGTGGATTCGACACCCGACAACAAGACGCAAAGTGAGTTTGCGTCGGAGTTCAGTTCTATCTTGCCTAAGGCATCAAACAAGCGGCTAAATAATGCGGTCTCATGATCCAGAGCGACCCCTGCTAAAGCCAATGCGTGTTGATCAGCATGGTCGTTACTGGCGTTGAGTGACACTGGAACGCGCAAACCAAAACCACAAGACCATTGCTCTGGCAGGGTTTGGCTGAGCGACGATAGGGTCTCTGCACTGAATGTAATTAGCTGTGATTGATACCAGCGGTAGAAATCGCTGATCGGCTTCGAGCTTCGTGTGTTGTCGGCGAGTAAGGTGTTGATCTGCTGCTGTATCTGCCCGAGTAAATCATTGGCAGTCAGAGCGTCATCTTCTACCTCCCAAGCACTATACCAGGCCGCTTTTTCACCATACTGAGAGAGCATGGCCTGTTCAAAGCTGTCTACTGCGATGCCACTAAAAACACCGAGCTGGTGTTGGTCGGCGGGCTCAATCAATGCATCCAAAATAGGGAAACGTACTTCGCCGTCAGGCCCAGCACCGAGCAAAATTTGCGGAATACATGATTGAAATTCGGCAGCATGATGAAAAAACGCTTTTAGCCACTGGCTGACATAAGGGGTGTAGAGCTCTCTCGCCCACAGGCTGGGAGCGGAAATTGTGTCATTACCCAGTTGGTCGACATACTTTAAGCTATCTTGTGGCCAGTCTGCGGGCTGTTCGTGCCCTAGCTTGCCCCAAAACCAGTCGGGTAACAGGTGGGGGGTCCCAGCTTCACTGACCCCAGAAGCACCGATATTAAATTCAGGGATCAGTTTCAGTTGTGCCTGACGGATCAATGAAAACAGGCTGAGATAGCCTTGCCAACGTTGCGCCTGCTCGACATTGTCAGGGTGAAATGGCGCCACAGTACGCCAGCTGATTGGCACGATAATGCCATCAACGCCATTTTTTTTCGCCGCCGCAAACTTCGTTGCCAGCGCCTGACGGTAGGCGGGTTGGTCCGGTAAGCTGTTGATTATGCGATGAAGAGAAGCAGGGGCATGGACCCATATCTGGGCAGGCTGATGCAATGGATTCATAGCGCGTTTCATCTCCTATAGGTGCTGCAAGTAGCCAACTTAACAGGGTGATAGTTGGCTGTTTTTATGTCCCGAATGGTTCATCCTTCTGGACATGGTGCAGTACTGAAATGCGGTTATTTGCTGAAGCAGACTATAGAGGTCGGATAACGGACGCAATTTGCGTTAGAACAAACTCGATGCCGATATGTGAACTGGCTCACAAGTTATAGGGTAGAAAGGGGAACGTGTTACAGGCGCGGTGGGAGCTTAGCCTGCTGACTGAACGATAAATATGCTACCCCATCATGTATGCGCCGGTGCCAAAAGCTATCTGGCTACCTTTTTCATTGTGTAGCTCCATTCGACAGACGCTGACTCGACTGCCAGAACGTATCACTTCGGCGCTGGCGACAAAGTGTTCACCGCGACCAGGACGCAGATAATCCACCCGCATATCTATGGTACCCATTTTGGCGAGCTTCTTATTCAGCAGCGCTTGATCCATCGTGTCTGATTTCTCGAGAAAGTTAGCGATGGCAATCAAACCTCCCGCTACATCCAATACTGAGGCAGTGACACCGCCGTGGAGAATGCGTTGTATTGGATTGCCGATCAGCCCCTCATGCATAGCGAAATGCACCTCCACTTTGTCGCAAGTGAAGTAAGGGATGGAAAGCCCCAAACTGCGATTAAACGGCATTTGATCAGTAAACAGGTGGGCAATGGCGGCCAGCTTGGGTGGCAAGTCAGGTGCTACGCGTGTCTGTTGCGGAGTGTGTTGGTCAGCCATGATAACAACCGGTGGTTTAGAGTAATTATTCAATTGTTGGTCTGATTTGTCTGTGGCGCAACTTTTCGATGTCATTTTTTAGTGATAACGCACTGTTCAAAAAGAGAGTTTATTAACGCCAGTCGGTGCCCGTGTGATAAACGCCCGATGCCTCAAGACAAAGTGCGCTGCGGCAAGTAAACTAGCCTGCCTGTTCGCCAAACCGGTGACCAATAGAAGAGCGCCCCTTAGTCAATGAATCCTGGTTCTGCCGTTCCATCTGCTGCGATAGCCGTCGACTCAAGTCGACTGGATCAGAGTGATCCCTTGTTGCAGAGGGCGTTAGCCACGCTGAACAGTGTGTTTGGCTACGACAGTTTTCGTCCCGGACAATCCGAGGTGGTCAGTGCTCTGGCTGCTGGTGCCGATGCCATGGTGATCATGCCGACAGGGGCGGGAAAGTCGCTCTGTTACCAGATCCCCGCGCTGGTGCGTGATGGCTTGACGGTGGTGGTTTCTCCGCTGATCGCCTTGATGAAAGACCAGGTGGATCAATTGGTCAGTAATGGCGTTAGTGCGGCTTACCTGAACTCGACCCTTAGCCGAGAACAACAGATAAAAACATTGTCGGCATTAGCCCACGGTGAATTGAAGTTGCTTTATGTCGCGCCGGAACGCCTGCTACAGGCCAATTTTCTGGAGCGCTTGCGGCAAGTGAACTTGTCGATGTTCGCCATTGATGAAGCCCACTGTGTGAGTCAGTGGGGGCATGATTTCCGTCCTGAGTACGCAGCCTTGGGGCAGCTGAAGCAGCTTTTTCCCCATGTGCCAGTTGCGGCGTTGACCGCTACCGCGGACCATGCGACCCGCGTTGATATTATCGGCCAGCTGGCACTGCAGCAGCCGTTTCTGTTTCTTGGTAGCTTTGACCGTCCAAATATTCGCTATAACCAGATTGAAAAATATAAGCCGTTCGATCAGCTCAGCGACTATTTACATGGCCGCAAAGGCCAGAGCGGCATTATCTATTGTACGAGCCGTAAGCGGGTGGAAGAGATCGCCGAGCGTTTAAAGGCCAAGGGAGTGGATGCCGATGCCTATCATGCCGGTATCGATATCAAGTTGCGCAATCGGGTACAGGAGCGTTTTGTTAAAGACGAGCTGGCGATTGTCGTAGCGACGGTAGCGTTTGGCATGGGTATCGACAAGCCGAACGTGCGTTTCGTTGTGCACTACGATATCCCGAAGAATATTGAATCCTATTATCAAGAGACCGGGCGTGCCGGGCGGGACGGTTTACCTGCCGAAGCTCTGTTGCTTTATGACCCTGCGGATATCAGTCGAGTGCGGCGCTTGCTGGAGAACATCGAAAATCCGCGCCAACAGCAGGTAGAGCAGCATAAACTCAATGCGATGGCCTCTTTCTCTGAGGCGCAAACCTGTCGTCGCCAGGTATTGCTGCATTACTTTGGTGAGCAGCGTAAGCAGAGTTGCGGTAACTGCGATATCTGTTTGGATCCCCCCAAACGCTATAGCGGTACAGTTGATGCACAGAAAGTACTCTCTTGTATCTATCGGATGGGGCAGCGCTTTGGCGCCGGTTACCTGGTGGAAGTGCTGCGCGGTGCTGACAACGCACGCGTCAAAGAGTACGGCCACAACAAACTATCCACCTGGGGCATAGGCAAAGATCAGCCGCCGGAACATTGGCTTAGCGTTGTTCGTCAGTTGGTGCACCTAGGCTTGCTGGTGCAGGACATCACGCAAAGCTCGATTTTGCGTTTGACCGAAGCCGCGCGTCCCGTACTCAAAGGGGAACAGGCGCTGGAGCTGGCGGTGCCACGGGTTAAACTGGCTAGTCAAAAGCGGCAAATTGAGTTGGAGGGAGATGACCGCCGACTGTTTGCCCGCCTCCGTGGCTTGCGTAAAAAGCTGGCTGAAGATGAAGGTGTGCCACCTTATGTCGTATTCAATGACGCCACTCTGCTACAGATGGCGCAGGAAAAGCCAACTCGTGAAGTGGAACTGCTGCAGATCAGCGGCGTCGGTGAGCGAAAATTGTCGCGCTTCGGCGATCCGTTTCTGGAAGTGATTTGTGACCACCTGCTGGGGCGCTGATGCCTGCGCATTGACCTCTCGCTAAAGCTGCTCGGTGGCAGAGAGAGCGTTTTTATCTTCCCTATGTGACAAAACATTGAGCAATCCCTTATTCACGGGCATCATGTTAATAATATGTAATGTCGCTATTTTGCTGTGCTGTTTTGGTTAAGCAGTGGCATGGATGTCAGTTGTTAGGGATGGAGAACAGAATCGTGTGCAGTAATAAATGTTGGCAAGGGCTCTTTTCATTGCTGATCCTCAGTGGCCTTTGTTCTCCGATGAGTGTGCAAGCTGAAGATCTTGAACCTCGCCGTTGGGCGCATCTCCCTATTAATACCAATTTCCTCGGTGCGGGCTATGCCAGCACCAAAGCTGATATAGACTTCGATCCGGTGCTTAAAATTGAAGAGGCAGAAGCGACGCTAGACACTTGGGTGGCCAAGTATATTCGCACCTTTGAACTGTTCGATAAAAGTGCCCGTATCGGCGTGGCACAGGGCTATCAGAAAGGGCATTGGACTGGCATCCTTGACGGTGAGGCGGCGTCAACTTCTCGTGATGGCGCTACCGACACCCTTGTTCGGTTCGCGGTGAATTTGTATGGCTCACCACCGCTAGAGGGTAAAGAGTTTGTTGCCTATCGTAAAGCCAACCCTAATGAAACAATTGTTGGAGCCGGTATCTCGGTACAACTGCCTACCGGTGACTACATGTCGGATAAGCTGATTAATCTGGGTACGAATCGCTATACATTGCGTCCACAGATTGGCGCGATCCACACCCGTGGTCAATGGTCGTTTGAAAGTACGGCGAGGGCGGTGATCTATTTCGACAATGATGACTTTTATGGTGGCAAGAAACTAGAGAATGATCCGCTCTATGTGTTGAGTGGTCATCTTATCTATACTCATCGCCCCGGTATTTGGGGCAGTATCAGTGCTGCATACGATTACGGTGCGAAGCCGACCGTTGACGGTGTTGAGAAAGACAGCCGCAAAGAGGAGTTGCTGTTTGCCGCCAGTGTCGGCATTCCGATTAACCGCCATTTGGGGGTCAAACTGGGTTACATCGGCTCGCGAACGCAACGCACCACAGGTGTTGATACTGATTCTTTCGTTATCGGTATGTCTGGATATTGGTAGGCAGCATCACAGCGTATAGCACTTATTCTGCTTGTTATTGCTGTTGCCACTGTTGATAGATAACCTCTTTTATATGCTCGTAGCGTTTGCCCAAGGGGCGATGCTTTTTGCTGATCAGGTAGACGGTTTCAGTGACCGGTTGCGACAGTGATGCACAGCAGATCTGCCCAGCGTAAGGAAAATCATGCAGTGCCGATGCGGGCAGTACAGTAAAACCTATTCCTCGGGCTATCGGCAGTAATATCTGGTTGAGTTGATTGATATAGCCGGCTTCATTAATTTCTGACATGCCAATAAACTGCGCTGGAAAATTCGCCGCCAGCGCTGCTGTGGCATAGTGATGACCATCGGGATGATTAATAAATCCTAGCGCTTGCAGTTGCTGCCAACTGAACTCAGAGCCTGCTGGCATCACTAAGCAAAGTTCATCTTGTCCCAGTGTTTCTTGTTGTAGTGCGGGATCGTTCACAGCACGGGTGATCAAACCTAATTCACAGTGGTTCTCTTTAACATCGGCAATGATGCTTTCGTTTGGCGCAGCTTCGAGCTTTATCTGCAAGGCAGGGCAGCGTTGTTGCAGTGACAGTAGCTCAGGGTAAAGCTGATTGGCAATGGCGCCGGAGCATGCCAAACGGCACTCACCTTGCTCTCCTTCATCGCTGGCCAACTGCTCAATTAGATTTTGCTCTGCCGCCATTTGTGCCTGAGCATACTGTTGCAATGTTCGTCCCGCTTCCGTGAGCTCAAATCGTTTGCCAAACCGATGCAGCAGTGGCGTACCCAAGTGGGCTTCCAGTTTCATGATGTGTTGGCTAACACCGGGCTGTGTCATATGCAGCTGTTCGGCGGTGTGGGTGAAATGTCCGGTTTCAGCCAGTACCAAAAAGGTTCTTAAATGGGTTGGATTTATCATTTCTAAATATTATCAAAATAATAATTTATGATAATTTAATATTATCACAACTGTTCCCTATACTTGCTCTCGTTCCCAACGAAGAGAGTATTAGTTATGACAAGCAATCAACCAACGCCTTATCCACGTACCTTTTCCCATATCGGTATCTCAGTGCCTGATTTGGATGCTGCGGTAAAATTCTATACCGAAGTCATGGGCTGGTACCTGATCATGGAACCCACGGATATCACTGAAGATGACAGTGCCATCGGTGAGATGTGTACTGACGTATTTGGCGCGGGGTGGGAGCATTTTCGTATTGCCCATCTCTCCACCGGTGATCGTATTGGCGTGGAGCTGTTCGAATTTAAAAATCAGCAGAACCCGGAAGACAACTTTGAATACTGGAAAACTGGTGTGTTCCATTTCTGTGTTCAAGATCCGAACCTGGAAGAGTTAGCTGATAAGATTGTGGCGGCGGGTGGTAAAAAGCGGATGAAAGCGCCGCGTTACTATTACCCAGGTGAAAAGCCTTACCGTATGATCTACATGGAAGACCCGTTCGGTAATATTGTTGAGATCTATAGCCATAGCTATGAGCTGCATTACTCCAGCGGTGCTTATAACGGCTAAGTAAAAAGATAGCGCAGGCATTGTTGGCCTGCGCTATCGATCTATCCACTTAAATGTTCATGCTATTTCACTAGCCTGAACTCACTGCCTTTAAACAGCTTCACCGGATTGCCCCGCTCTAGGGTCAAGTGGCTCTGCCACTGCTGTTGTTTCTTCGCTGCCACGGCTGAATCAGCCAGTTTTGCTAGCTTGTAAGCGATTAACTGTGTCGCTAAGCGCTTATTGGCGTGCTGACTGCGTTCAGAGGTGACTTTGACACTAATGCCGGTGGCAAGGTGCGTCGCTTGGATCGCCGAATCAGTCTTGTTGACATGCTGACCGCCCGGACCACTGGCACGACAAGCACGATAGCTGATTTTGTTGTCTCCAGCGGTATTGCTTGAGGCAAACAGTTCACAGCCAATAAACCAATTTTTCCGCTTATGTCGCGGCCGGTAAGGGCTGACACAGATCCACTGGATCACCCCCTGCCACTGGTTTGCAAACTGCCGTTCGTTCTCGCCATCGATACTCAACAGTATCGAAGCAAAGGTGCCTTTTTCAGCGCCTTCGACTGATTCTATGACAGATACCGATAGCCCATGCTTGTCTGCTTCTTTTAACAGGCAGGCATATGCTTTGGCGACGGCCAAACAACACTCAGCAGGCCCCTGGCCAGCGCTTAATTGCAATATCAACATCTGTCGCCTCCCCTGCCCATAGGCACGAAAACGGTGTTGGTTTGCCAGATATTTTTAGTTTGATTTTGTAGGTCGACCATCGATAACCGTTGGCACGACATTGATTGAACATAGTTGCCCATATCCCAATTCCATAGTGATGATACAAATAGATGAATTGGCAAGCCGGCTGGCTGGGCAAACAGAAAGGCGTGTTAACCCAGAACAGGCTTGCATAGGTTTGTTGCTAATCGCATGGTGACCTCCTGCAAGTTGGTAAGTGAAAGCGGCGACATATTAACCAGTGTTATCTATTGATTCAATCGCCATGACGGCTTTTGTTTCTCGTCTACGGGTTCCACCCATTCAACGGCCAGTTGCTAAGTTATTTTGTTGCTAAATAACTCGTTGGTGACAAAGCATCAGGTGGGGTTCTACGGTGTTTGCATTGTCAGCTAAATTGACATTTTGATAGCCCCGTTGTTGAGGGTCTTGTTAATCTTTTGATTATAAATAGAAAGATTATCTGGCCTCCGCTTTGCATTAGTAGTCCTTACTTTAATAAGAAAATGCACAAGGAAAGAAGCTAATGAATAAATTTGTTAATACACTAATTGCTGCCACGGCGATGTTGACCACGTCATTTGGAGCGTTTGCTGGTGTTATGTATACCAACACTGGGCTAGCTTCAGCTGATACGACCTTAACGTTTGATGAAGTGGTGCTTGCCGATGGTACCGCACTTACCAATCAGTACTCAGCCTTTGGGATCACGTTTGCTGGTGCCTTTTACAACCCTCAAGCTCAGGCATTTCCACCTGCCACCGATGGAAATCAGATAGGTAATTTTTTTCCTGCAGCCAGCCCTTGGTCAATTATGTTTGACAACGACATAGAAGAGGCCGCTTTCGGTATTGCGACGAATCCAAATTCAACATTGGTTGAAGTGTTGTTAGATAGCGTTGTTGTTGATTTTGCATCAGCTAATACTGATTTTGACGGCACAGATTTTTTCCAAATCACAGGGCTTGTTTTTGATGAAATCCGTTTGACCACTACGGGCGATATGTTGGCGTTGGTTGATAATTTGCAGTTTTCAGCAAAAAGCGATGTGCCGGAGCCTGTTAGTGTCGCGCTGCTCGGCTTGCTGCTTGCCGGTCTCGGTTATTCAAGAAGATCCGTATAGCCGTTTTTACTGATCGTATTTATTCTAGCCTCGGTATTCACCGAGGCTTTATTTTGTTTAGAGCGAGCAAACCCATAGAACGCCATACCGCGTATTATTGAGTAGGCTTATTATTCGGTCATGCCATCGGTAGATCAAACCATAGCCATTCACTGTCTGGGGCATTTTCAACTATCAGGTTTTGCATATCATGGCTGGCACTCACATTAAGGCCATCACCAGCAGCTAGCTGATGATGTTCCAGATCTATAGACCCCTTGATCAGTTGCAAGTAGCCTTGGCGCCCGGCTGGCAATTCCAGCTGCGCTGTTGTGGTTTTTGCGTACCTTGCCAGATACACGGTTGCGTCTTGATGGACAGTCAAACTGCCTTCAGTGCCGTCTGGAGAAGCTACTTTGATCATCCCCTCCCCACGGAATCTTTTCTGTTGGTAGTCAGGCGTCAGCCCCAGTTGATCAGGCTGGATCCAGATCTGTAGGAACTCAGCCGTTTCAGTGTTTGAGCCATTGTATTCCGAGTGGCTGATCCCGGTACCAGCACTCATTAATTGGAATTCACCGGCCGTTAGCCGTTGAATATGCCCCATGCTGTCTTGGTGCTCGAGAGTGCCTTTCAGTACGTAAGAGAGGATCTCCATATCCTGATGGGGGTGAGTGCCAAAGCCGCCACCTGGTTGCACGATATCCTGATTGATCACCCGCAGGGCTGACACCCCCATATGTTGAGGATCGTAGTAGTGGCCGAAAGAAAAGCTGTGGCGGCTGTCTAGCCAACCTAAGTTGACGTGGCCACGTTCATTGGCTGGGCGAATAGTGATCATCAGACTCTCCTCTTGTGGGTATGAGGAGAGATTAGATCCGATTATAAAGAACTAATAGCGCAACTTATCGCCTGTTTTGTTCGATTTTATGATGATGTTCGTCGTTTTGGTTTTGCTGTCTGCTACAACTTCAGGCTGGCGTAATAGAGCGCGAGTTGGCGGATATCCTCATCAGAGAGTGGCTTGGCCAGATTACCCATGATCGGGTTTGGTCGCGCACCACTGCGAAACGCTTTCATCTGATTTTCAAAGTACACGGCTTGCTGTCCCGCCAGATGGGGATACATGGGGATCACCGAAACGCCCTGTTCACCATGGCAGGCGGCACAGGTCGTCGCTTTCTGTTTTCCTATAGCGATATCATCAGCGTTAACTGCTGTGCTGCAGATGAGGCTGCTGATGACGGATAGCGCAAGCAAGGTGGAACGAGGGCTCATTTTGAGATCCTTAAAATCTATCGCGATGCGCGATGGCGGTTTCACCACAGTATATAAACCAAGCCGTATTCGGTTAGTGACCTTTATCAAGCTTGTTTTATGGCATTAGCCGTTGACCAAAAAATGCACGCCGATGCCGGCACCGTAGCCCAAAGCGATGGTCCAGCTCCATTTCAGGTGTGACATAAAGGTGTAATGCCCCTTGGCAGCTCCCATTAAGGCCACGCCTGCTGCGGACCCCACCGACAGTAAGCTGCCGCCAACACCAGCAGTGAAGGTGATCAGCAGCCATTGGAAATGATCCATCTCGGGCGCCATGGTCAGAATGGCAAACATCACCGGGATATTATCGATCACAGAAGAGATCACGCCGGCGGCAATATTGGCTGGCGTAGCGCCCCAGTCGCCATACATAACGCCAGAGGCGGCGGTAAGATAGCCAAGAAAGCCGAGGGCACCGACACAGTACATCACGCCAAAGAAGAACAGTAGGGTGTCCCATTCCGGAACTGCCAATTTACTGAACGTATTAAAATCTCTGTCTTCGTGGTCATCGGCGAGAAACTGCGAACCAAGGTAGATAGATAGAAACAGCAGTGATAGCCCAAACATCATGCCCAGATAAGGTGGCAGGCCGAGGGCGTTTTCAAAAGTCACTGCCAGACAGATGGTGGTAATAAACAGCAAGCAACTTAGGTAACCCCCCCGTTTAACCTTGACCCTGTCTTCGATCGCGGGTGGCTTACCTGCAGGAATAAATCGTGAGATGATCAGCGCCGGCACGATGTAGTTGGCGATCGCCGGCAAAAACAGTTGAAAAAATTCGGTAAACTCAATGCGCCCCGATTGCCAAACCATCAAGGTGGTAATATCGCCAAATGGTGAGAAAGCACCGCCCGCATTGGCGGCAATGACAATGGCGATACAGGTGAGACCAATAAACTGGCTGCTCTCCTTACCCACCGCCATCACGACTGCGCCCATGATCAGGGCGGTAGTCAGGTTATCGGCAATTGGCGACAGGAAAAAAGCGATGATGCTGGTGGCCCAGAATAGCTGCTGGTAACTGAGCCCTCTGCCAACCAAATAGCCCTTTAATGCTTCAAACACATTGCGCTCTTCCAGTGCATTTATGTAGATCATCGCGACCAACAGGAACAGAAACAGCTCGGCGAACTCCGACAGGTTATGGGTGACTGCGGCCTCCAGCGCTTCCCGGCTCATGCCCATCTCCGCGCCAACTAAGGCGGCCAGCACCCATAAGATCCCCGCCGCATTAATCATTGGCTTGGATTTAGGCAAGTTCAGTTGCTCTTCAAAGATCACCAGCGCGTAGGCGATAAAAAAGATGCACAGCGCGAAGATCGCCAAGGGGTGACTGAGTGCGGAGATCGATTCCTGGTGTGCCTCAAAGGCCGCACAAGGAAAACTGGTTAACAGGAAAACAGGCAATAGTCGCAGTGTACTGGCATTGGGTATAAAGCGCATAGGTGAAAAATCCGCAATGAAGTCAGTGAGTAACCATAGTTAAAAGTGTAGTGGCTAGAGGCCTGCCCAGTCAGAGATTTTTTTAGGGTGGGCATTATAGCGATGCGCTGACTTTTACTGGATAAAAGCACAACACGGTATGGATGTGCATGTGATGTCTGGCAAATCACAATCTGCCGCTAATTTCGGCGTATTTTGTGAAAAAGAGAGTAAAAATCGACTAATCAGTAAGTTATGATCAAATTACTAATTAATAAAAAGTAGGTTAGACGGGATCTTTTCGGTTTGGGGTGATAGGTAGACATGGCCCCTTTATCCAGATAGATGGTCCGTGTAGTTCTATCTAGCGTTGTACTCGCCGAGGCAGGCCTCGGGGAAGTCTTTTTTTGCTAGATTGCTGGATAAATAAACAGTGGTTTGCTATAGCTTAGTCCATGAAAAGGACACTGCAAACGCTGCTGGATCAG
>NZ_SHLY01000007.1:0-218908 GCF_004284785.1 Corallincola spongiicola | reverse complement strand
GTTTCGTTGAATAATCTTTGATTACTTCAACACCCGTGAGCGCCCACACAGATTGTCTGACCAAATTGTTAAAGAACGATGCTGTTGCATCTCGCCAAACCTTAGCTTGGCTGCCCGGTCAACTCATTCGTTGTCCGCGGCAAGGGCTGCGCATTCTACGCTTCTCAGCCCCGCTGTCAACCCAGTAAAAACATCTTTTTTACCAAGTGACCAGAAGAAAGATAAAAACTTAAACCGTTCGTTTCTTCCCGCTGCCTCGCCCTGAGCGAGTGAGGCGGCATTATAGGCACCTTAATCCTAGCGTCAACGCTTTTTTTATGTGATCTAGTTCAAGTGGTCAGTATTCAACCAAATATAACTCTAAGCCCCTGAAAAACGTAAAACGCCCTCGAAATAGAGGGCGTTACGGCAATAAAAACTGTCCAGGGTAAATACGGCCGAACTATTTTTCCGTCTTTTCTTCTTTGTTCACGGCATCCGCTACGTCAGAGCTGTCTTTATCTTCCTGTTCTTTGTTTGAACTGGCCGCGGCCTGCGTTTCAAAGTCAGCGTCTTCTCCATCGCCAACGACATGCTCCATCTTTAGTTCTCGTACGCTACGTAACGTCACCACAGGGCCTGAAGCCGCATATAAGAAGAAAATAGCAAATAGCACCAATGCCGGATTGGTCGCGACGACGACAAAAATCAGTACAACCGCAAGAATAGCAACGAAAGAGACCTTCCCTTTCCAATCAACATCCTTAAAGCTGTGATAGCGGAAGTTACTCACCATCAATAAACCAGACGCTACAGTTATAACAGCGACTATCAAGCTGACATCTGCGCCAGCGATACCATAGTCACTACCTACCCAGACCATACCTGCAATAATGGCTGCTGCTGCCGGACTCGCGAGCCCTTGGAAGAAGCGCTTATCAGCGATCCCGACTTGAGTATTAAAGCGCGCCAAACGTAACGCAGCTCCAGCAACAAAGATAAACGCACTTAACCAACCAATCTTTCCTAAGTCTGCTAAGCCCCAATTATAAGCAACCAGAGCGGGTGCAATACCGAAAGACACCATGTCTGCCATGCTGTCATATTCCGCCCCGAACGCACTTTGGGTGTTAGTCATTCGCGCAACGCGACCATCGAGACCATCCATAATCATCGCAATAAAGATAGCCACAGCGGCGGCTTCGAAGCGCCCATTCATAGAGGCGACAACCGCATAGAAGCCAGAAAACAGGCCTGCGGTTGTTAATAAATTAGGCAGTAAATAAATACCACGATGCTTATGAGATTCTTTTGTCGTATGCTGATTCATATAAGAGTTTGAGACATTTAACAGTTCTTAATTAAGACACAAGATAGCATAGAGTGCTTTCTTTCCGCAGTGGTTATATAACAGGAAATAGTTGATGCAAACCAAGTTTCGCCAGAATAGCTTCGTGATAGCCGGGTTAATTACCTTGTTGTTTTCAGTTTATGCGGAAGCTAAAAACCTAGTGTATTTTTGGTACGACGAAGCTGGCGTTATTCATTTTGCCGAACAGCGCCCTACAGGGAAACGGGTTTACGCAGTTGAGATGCTTGACGCTCCCACCGAAAAGAAAGAGAAAAAATACAGCTACGAATCGCTGTTTCAAGACGAAGCTGACGAGCAAGCAACAGAGACAGAATTAGAGAAAGCACAGCAAGAACGCGAGATGGCAGCACAGCGCTGTGATGCAGCAAAGCACTCGCTGTGGATACTAGAGAATAAGCATTTTGTGCGTCAAGAAAACGAAGATGGCACACAAACCATGCTGTCTTATGAAGAGAAACAGAGAATTGAAAAGCGTTCGCAACAGGAAGTCGATAAATTTTGCAACTAGTAGGTCCTGGCGCCCCTTGAGCAGCAATAAAAAACAGGAGCATAAGCTCCTGTTTTTTATTGCTGCTTTTTCTCTCTACAACATCATTCAATGCGAAAAGGTTAATTCACCATCCTGAGTGCCAATTTTTATCTCGGTTCCCGGTATATAGTCACCCTGTAATAGTTTCTGCGCCAATGGGTTTTCCAGCTCAGTCTGTATTGCACGCTTTAAGGGCCTTGCGCCATAAACAGGGTCAAAACCAGCTTCAGAAAGTAGCCCCAACGCCGCATCATCTATATCTAAGGACAGCTCTTTCAATTGCAAGCGCTGTTTCAGGCGCTCGATCTGAATATGGGCAATGTTCTTAATTTGCTCCAACCCCAATGGATGAAACACCACAGTATCATCGATTCGATTAATGAACTCAGGTCGGAAGTGATGACCAACGACCTCCATGACTTGCGCTTTCATCTCTTCGTACTGAGCATCTTGATGCTTATCCTGAATCAGATCCGAACCGAGGTTCGATGTCATGATGACCACTGAGTTTCTAAAATCAACAGTACGACCTTGGCCGTCAGTTAAGCGCCCATCATCTAGCACTTGCAAAAGAATGTTGAAAACATCCGGGTGAGCTTTTTCGATCTCATCAAGCAAAATAACTGAATAGGGTCGACGGCGAACAGCTTCAGTCAGATAGCCCCCCTCTTCATACCCCACATACCCAGGAGGCGCGCCGACCAATCGAGCAACAGAGTGTTTCTCCATAAACTCCGACATATCAATACGCACCATGGCTTCATCGGTATCAAACAAAAATTGTGCTAACGCTTTACACAGTTCCGTTTTCCCTACCCCCGTTGGTCCGAGAAAAAGAAATGAGCCAATAGGTCTTGCCGGATCAGAAAGTCCTGCTCGTGAACGCCGAATCGCGTTGGCCACAGCCACCACCGCTTCATGCTGGCCAATCACACGTTTATGTAGGCCTTGCTCCATATTGAGTAACTTAGTTCGTTCCCCCTCAAGCATTTTGGCAACAGGGATCCCTGTCCAGCGGGAAAGAACTTCGGCTATCTCATTCTCTGTCACGCGATTACGCAGCAGTTTCATGTCCTGCATTTCAGCCTGGCTGGCTAGATCCAACTGCTTCTCTAACGCTGGAATGCGCCCATACTGCAGCTCTGACATTCGGTTAAGATCGCTAGCGCGACGAGCCGTATCCAGCTCCATTCTTGCCTGTTCTAATTCAGCCTTAATGTTTTGCGTACCAGATAACGCCGCTTTTTCTGAAGTCCATACCTCTTCAAGCTCGTTATAACGAAATTCGCCCTCTTTCAGCTCCTCATCAAGCTTATTCAGGCGCTTTTTACTGGCATCATCCGCTTCTTTTTCCAGCGCCTGACGTTCCAACTTCAATTGAATAATTCGACGCTCTAAACGGTCAAGCTCTTCCGGTTTAGAGTCAATCTGTATACGAATGCGTGAAGCGGCCTCGTCAATCAAGTCGATCGCTTTATCTGGCAACTGGCGGTCGGATATATAACGGTGAGACAAATTAGCAGCGGCCACAATAGCCGGATCAGTGATCTCTACCGCGTGGTGTAGCTCATAACGTTCCTTTAACCCGCGCAAGATGGCGATAGTGTCTTCCACGGATGGCTGATCCACGAGAACTTTCTGGAAGCGACGCTCTAACGCCGCATCTTTTTCAACGTACTGACGGTACTCATCCAGCGTGGTGGCGCCAACACAATGCAGTTCGCCACGCGCCAATGCGGGTTTGAGCATATTCCCCGCATCCATAGCACCTTCACCTTTACCTGCCCCAACCATGGTATGGAGCTCATCGATAAACAGGACGACTTGACCTTCCTCTTTCGAAAGCTCATTAAGTACAGCTTTTAACCGTTCTTCGAACTCGCCGCGATACTTGGCCCCAGCAAGTAAGCTCCCCATATCTAATGAAAGCACACGTTTGTTTTTAAGGCCTTCGGGGACTTCACCATTAATAATCCGTTGCGCCAACCCTTCCACAATAGCGGTTTTCCCCACCCCAGGTTCACCAATGAGTACAGGGTTGTTTTTTGTGCGCCGCTGGAGCACCTGGATGGTTCGCCGGATCTCTTCATCCCGGCCAATCACAGGATCCAATTTGCCCTGCTCGGCTCGTTCGGTCAGATCAACAGTATATTTATCGAGCGCTTGACGCTGATCCTCGGCATTTTGATCATCGACTTTTTGACCACCGCGGACTTGCTCTATTGCCTTTTCGACGGATTCTTTAGTCAGACCCAGCTCTCGTAACTGCTGACCAAGTTCGCCTTTGTCGTCAACCGCCGCTAATACAAATAGCTCACTAGAGATAAACTTATCTTTACGTTGCTGAGCCAATTTGTCGCATAGATTAAAAAGCGAAATAAGCGCCGACGACAATTGTACATCGCCACCGATCCCTTCAACTTTTGGCAAGCGATCAAGTGATGCGCCTAACTTACTACGCAATGCATTGACATCTGCACCGGCACTCTGAAGCAAGTGACGACCACTGCCACCTTCCTGATTAAGCAAAGACATCATTAAGTGGGCAGGTTCAATAAATTGGTGGTCACGACCTAAAGCCATCGACTGAGCGTCAGATATCGCGAGCTGGAACTTACTGGTCAACTTATCAATACGCATATTTGCCTCGACGGAGTAGCGACGTTTGACTTAGTAATTGGTATCTACAGAGGGATATTTCAAGTATAGAAGTCTGAAAAGCTGATCAAACTCAATCGCTCAGCCAAATAATAGCGGCCATGCGGCCTGTCACGCCATCTCGCCGATAGGAGAAGAAAGAAGCGGCATCCGTATAGGTGCATAAGTGGCTAAATGTGACATTCATAACGCCGATTGACGCCAACCTTTGTTGTGCCAGTAACGGCAGGTTTGCTAGGTATTTTTCGCCATATTCAACAAACGCTAAGGCAGCCTCGGGGGTAGCATCTAAAAATTGACTACGCACATCCTTGCCGACTTCAAATGCCTTAGGACCAATACAAGGACCTAACCAAGCGACTAGAGACGCTGGGTCGCCAGGATACTTCGCCACGGTCTTTTCAATGATGCCATCGACCAGTCCGCGCCAGCCAGCATGTATCGCGGCGATCCAATCGCCCTGCTTATCACACAGCAATACAGGTAAACAATCTGCAGTCATGATGGCCAATGGCATCGACAGCGCTCGGCTGGTCATAGCATCGGCACTTGGTGCTTCGCTATCCGAAGGACAAGAAACGTCCAAGATAGTAGTGCTGTGCACTTGATTCAACCAATACGGCGACTGGGGCAATTTAGCCGCCCCTTGCAACATGGCTCTATTCGTTAAAACGGCATCGGGATCATCAGAAACATGCAAACCTAAATTAAGGGAATCGAATGGTGGCTGGCTTACCCCGCCTTGGCGTAAGGAATAGATAGCCCGCACTTGGTTCGGTGCAGGCCAATCAACTGGCTGCCACAACTTTACCACTGCGGTACCGGGTTCTCTTTAAAGTCAGCTTTAAACGCCGCCACCATATCAAGCATATCTTCAGGTACAGGCGCCTCCCAGCTCATAAACTCGCCGGTGATAGGGTGAACCAACTCAAGCTTGGCTGCGTGCAGCGCCTGCCGACGAAACCCTCTCAATACGCTTAACAACTCCTCTGATGCACCTCGCGGCGGCCTTGGACGGCCACCGTATGTAAAATCACCAACGAGGGGGTGCTTGATGTGAGACATATGAACACGGATCTGATGGGTACGTCCGGTTTCTAGACGCAAGCGCAGTCGACAATGGGCGCGATACTTCTCCATCACCCGATAATGCGTCACAGACTCCCGCCCACCATGGACAACCGCCATATGAGTACGCTGCGTGGGGTGCCTGCCGATTGGCGCATCAACCCGCCCACCAGCCGTAAGCAACCCGTTAACCAAAGCCTCATACTCACGGGTTATTTCACGCGCCTGCAGCTGCTCGACAAGATGCGTTTGAGCGGGCACAGACTTCGCTACCACCATCAGCCCCGTCGTATCTTTATCTAAACGATGAACAATACCAGCGCGAGGCACTTCGACAATACCAGGACAATGATGCAACAGCGCGTTCAACACCGTTCCGGCAGGATTGCCCGCGCCTGGATGAACTACCAAACCAGCCGGCTTATTAATAACCAGGATGTGCTCATCTTCAAATACGATATCCAGAGGAATATCTTCCGCTTCCCACTCCCCCTGCTCTTCCAGCTGAGTCTCAACGGTCACGCGCTCCCCGCCAACTAACTTAAACTTCGGAACACTATGGACAGTCCCGTCGACACATACGTGCCCATCAAGTATCCACTGCTTGATACGACTACGAGAATAGTCAGGGAACAATTCGGCAACGATCTGATCCAAACGTTTACCATTAAGCTCGAACGGCACTTCGCCATTCAAAGATATTTTTTGCGCCATGAGCGACCTTATTAACACTATCAATAGCTCTTATTGTACAGTGCTATCCTGACTGGGGTACAATCCTTGCCCGAGAAAAAGCCTGTTCTAGGCGGTCAATTGGCATGATAACGATTAAATAATGAAAAAAGCCCTATTAGTTGCCGCACTTATCTCACTGTTAAGTGCCTGTTCAAACACCAACGAAAATGTTGAGCGCGTACCGGAAAAGTCACCGGCCGCACTATTCGAAGATGCGCAGGAATTACTTGAAGTAGGTAATTTTTCTAGTGCAACAAAGACATTAGAGGCTCTGTCATCACGCTATCCGTTTGGTCCCCACGCAAATCAAGTTCAGTTGGATCTGATATACGCTTACTACAAGTTGGGCGAGACAGCTCAAGCGTTGGCAACCTCCGACCGTTTTATTCGTTTAAACCCTACCCACCCAGATAATGATTACGTGCTCTATATGAGAGGACTAACAAACCTGGAAGCCGATCAGGAAGTTCTGCAAAATCTACTTGGCATTGACCGATCAGACAGGGACCCAAACCTTGCGCAGCAAGCATTTGAAGATTTTTCTAAAGTACTGGGGCGTTACCCGAACAGTAAATATGCTCCAGATGCACGCCAGCGGATGATTTATATTAAAGAGCGCTTAGCCAAACACGAGCTCTCCGTCGCACGCTACTACATCAAACGTCAGGCATATATTGCTGCGGCAAATCGCGGGCGATACATTATCGAAACGTTTTCCGATACTAGTTCCACAGAAGGCGCATTAGAGGTAATGGTTCAAGCCTACGACAAGTTAGGCTTACAAGATCTGAAAGCAGACGCTCAAGCAACGCTACGCTTAAATTTCCCTGAAAACCCTCTCGCTCAAAATAGCTAATAGTTTAAGGCTCTCAGTAATTGAGAGCCTTAAAACGAATCAAAAACGCTCCGTCAGCATAATTTACAAAGCAACCCGTCACTCAATACACTTAAATCATTAACAATCTAATTTTAAAGGACCTCTATTGGTCGGCCCGAATTTTGCATATGCGCATTTTCTTTATTCAATCCTAATGGAATAGCTAAAATGCTGCGCATCAAACAACTTTCAGTTAAAACTCTTATTTTCCTCACTAGTTTATTATTAGCACAAACTGCAAATGCAGGCGTTATCGTCGACCTAATCGGTGACAAGGACGGCTTTGGCATCGGCGTTCAAGATGGCGAAGGCTTCAGCTACAGCGATGTAGGTCCGGGCGATGGCGATGGCACAGATGTTTGGCGCAATGGCGACTACATCTTTTCACACACCTTTGACCTGACCAGTTTCGGTAGCATTGTTGACGCAACATTAGAAATATTCACTGGTGGTCAAGGGCTAAATGGCCAAAGCACAGTTTACTTGGATGGGGTTAATGTAGGTCTGCTAACTGATGGTGATGACACAGGACCAGAGTACAACTACGCAACGCTAGATATCTTTCAGTTAACAGACTTTGCTGCTTTACTCGACAATGCTGCAGAAATACGTATTGATACTGTATCAAGTGGTGACGGTTGGGTTCTCGATTATTCAGAGTTAACTATCTACACAGCTGATGCACAAGTTCCAGCACCGGCCTCAGTGTTGCTCCTCGGTTTGGCTGCGCTAGGTTTCGTAGGCTACCGTCGTAACTAGTTAATAATAACGTAAGTAAAAAAGGGAGCCTTCGGCTCCCTTTTTTACTTCATGATGCAACTCAACCGTGTAAATTAAACGGCGTCGGTACCCTCTTCACCAGTACGAATACGCACAACACGAGACACATCAGAAACGAAAATCTTACCATCGCCAATCTTTCCTGATTTTGCCGTATTGGCAATTGACTCAATGACACGATCCACATCTTCATCGTTGACAATCAAATCAATCTTCATTTTTGGCAGAAAGTCCACCATATACTCTGCACCACGATATAGTTCTGTGTGCCCTTTTTGCCGGCCAAAACCTTTTACCTCGGTGACTGTCATACCCGTGATACCGATTTCCGCTAGGGCTTCGCGAACATCGTCAAGCTTGAACGGCTTGATTATCGCTTCAACCTTTTTCATTCTGAATTCCTCTTTACTTACCAATTAGTTCGACCAAATCCTGAGCAAATAGGATAACGACGACCTTTGCCAATAATTCGTTTTATAATTTTGAGCCAACGGCGGATTGACGACCCTTGCGCACATAAAACCCACCAAACGCACAACATGAGAGCCACCCTTTCACTGTAACCAGCTGAAACAATTTCTGCTACTGATTTGTCCTGTTAGAGATCGTATTCGAGAATCAGATCAAGTTGATCGATTAGAGCTATCCAGCTCTTGCCGTTTTGCACAGCAGAGTTGTGCCTAAACAAACCATTAGCGTTTCCTTACGCTATTACATAACGAAATACGCACTTCGTTTAGTATGCAAAGGGCCTGAAAAAACACTAGAGAGAGGATTATTACCCTTGGGTTTACGGATCAGACTTACTTCACAGAACTTAATGTGAAATGGTAATAGAACTGTATTTATCACTCAAACGCTGGGCTCTGGTGTAATATAGGGTGCTGCAAGAAACATCTTAATGGTACGGGAATATCATGCGTAGTAAAGAGATTGGATTTACCCTACTTGAATTAGTCGTCACAATGGCTATCGTCGCGATTGTTGTTGCCGCTGCAGTGCCTAGCTTTACGACAACGGCGGCGAACTCTAGAGGGTTTGCCATGGCCAACGATTACTTCAACACGTTATCAGTGGCAAGAGGTCAGGCAGTGACCCTGTCAACAACCGTCACCGTCTGTAACCTTGATGCAAGCAATAATTGCAGCAGTAATTGGCAGAATGGTGTCACGGCCTTTATAGATTCAGATAATAACGGTAAGTTTAATGGCACAGATAAGAAGTTACGAGAAGTCGATGCTATAGAAGATAGAGATAAAGTGATTGCCAATAACAGTGGCCGGATAGTATTCAACCCCGAGGGTATGGTTTCAGGCACAGGAATAACAATCACAGTTTGCCCGAACAAAAAGGGCGATCAAGGAAGAGAAGTTATCGTTGCTATTTCAGGGAGAATAAAAATTCAAAGCTGGAGAGACGTAACCGCCATCAATTGCTAAAAACTAGGTCTGCCGAGAAAGCAGGCCTAGCTTATATTCGCAACAGCCTAATAATTTGATGCCTACTCACTTTCTTCTAGCTGGGCCTGCCAAACTTTTTCTATTTCCCTTGATGGCACGCTATCGTAAGAGCACTCAACCAGCCGATAACCAGACTTGCTGTTATTCCAGTCTTGTACTGGTCTTAACTCTTTTACTTGCTGCCGCGCTAGCATCTCATTGTTATGGGGAAAACTGATCCGCTGAACGTGTTGAATCACTTCCGTCCCTTGGCTCTTTTCATACAAACACAGAAGAGATACTTCAGCACTAGCATTGGCACTAGTAGCCATAAGCAAAATAGCGAACGCTGATGTCGCACATGTTATAATTTTCATTTCATTATCTCCAACAGTCAGCGACACTACCCTGAGCACCCTTAGTGCCAAGGTTATCAAGTGTGAGGTATCCGCAGCTTGAATCCCTTGTCGCTTGGACTCCCTGCGGGGACGCTTTGAGCGTATAGTCAAAAACAGTTGTTTGACTCGCACTAATCACATAATGGCCGTCCTCGGTCTCAAATCCACTCGAGGACGTTACTAAACCAAGTTTAGACAGATCTGTCGGGTATTTTCTGCTATCAAGAAAGTACTGTTCCATCAAATTCGATAACCTGACAAGTTCCCGCTTACCTTCTGTGCGATATGTCTTAGCCATATAATTTTGATAAGACGGGTAAGCGAACGAAGCCAAAATAGCAATGACAGCGACAGTTATCATTACCTCTATCAAGGTAAAGCCTTGGGATCGCCTCATTATTCCTTCTCCACACTATGGGTATTGTGCTTAATTAGATTAAACAACGCAGTACCCGGAGGCTCAGTAGGTATAGGTTTGCCATCTTCATCTGCGCACTGTCCTCCTTCACAAAGGACATCCTTCACACCGCCAGGGAGGAGTAACTGGGGCCGATCGGTCGTATCCGGGTCTGCATCAGCTTTGGGAGGCACAATTGTTGGCGCATCATACATAGGAAGAGTGCTGACATTAAAACTGGTTAAAGTCGTATTCACTCGACATAAATTACTAATATATAAACGTCCTACTCCAAAGCCTGGCTTACAGCCCTCCGACTCCTCGCCAGGAGTAAACGTCGTATGAAGTGAATAACCAGCTAAAACCCTTGATGGCCCCATAATTTTTTCACCCACACCATGACTGATATAGCAACCTTTGAAGTCAGACGTGTAGCCTGCCAAAACACTGAGTTTTTCTTCGTCTGTCGTCGCGGCTGCGTAGGCTGTCTGTGCAATATTTAAATGATACATATCAGCGATAGCAATGGTTGATGGGGGTGTTTCAGTATTCCAATCGGTTGGCTGAATATAGTTATCCTGCAGCATAAATTGGTAATCATTGGTATCAGTTCCCAGCGGACTTGGAATATCACCTGACCCTAACAGAACAAAATCTGCAGGCAACTCTCTCCGTCGAAAGATATCCACACTATCAACCGTCTCTTTTGTTATCTCATCATAATAGGTACGCGTGATCACTGGCTTGGTAAAGAAACGTCGATCGTCAGCGGCGACACTGCCACCGACTGACGCAAACTTAAATCCGCCCCACGTAGCCTTATCCGCTTCAGGAAAATCGAAGCGCCAAATATTACCACCAGTATCAGCGGCATAAAGACGGTCAACGAAGCCATCAATCACACTGTCTAACGTCGCCACTTCGCCAGGGAAGCTATCTGTCATCCCAGTCATTTCTACGTTTGTAGATGTGGTATCAGCGGGAGTAAAACTAAAGATAAGACTACCGTCTAGACCATCGACGACATAGATACCTCGACCCGTTGAATCGTTAGTACCCACACCATCGGTATCTTTATTAACACTATAACCGGCACCAAAAAACAGCACAGGTCTATTCGCACCAACGTTGCGAAGGAAGCCAACCGTCGGTTTTGACCAAGTCTGCGCTAATTCACCAAAGCCGGCGTCATCGCCGTCAATGGTCCATAAAAGTTTAGGTGCATCTGGATCAGAGATATCTAAGGCATAATAACTACTGCCCCCCCGTCGCATGCCAAGGTATGCAATCACTTTCTCGCCATCATTAACCTTACCGTCATTATTCGGATCTTCCTTATACACGGTAGCGGTGACATCCATGCCGTATACCTTCGGCGTTGATTCCGTATTCTTTCGCAACAAATTAGCTTTAGGCAGCAGCTCAAACGGCATAAATGCCCAACTTTCTTCAACTGTGTTTCCCTTGTCTTTAAAAAGGTGAACAAAGCCGGTGTTAGTGCCAAGCAAGATGCGAATATCATCGTTACCGTAATTGATCGCTACCGGTCGAGCATGCATAGGATCCCCCATGGAATCTTTACGCGCATCAGTATGAGAACCATCTGTATCTTGATCTTCGGTATCAATACCCTGTAAAAAACTGAGTACGGTATCGATATCTTCTACAGCGATTTGCATATGCGAAGCAAGCTGCTCTTGACTACCCGCTGCCGCCTGCAAATTGGAGCGGTTCATCACTTTTAAATTGCCAATTCCATCATTAAATTTTAAAGCTCGAGAACCAGCATTTGCTGTTAAAGTTTCCGCTACCCCGCCTTTATCAGCAGCTCCGCCATCAGCAACGCCCGATTGAGTCCAAAAAGTCAAGGCTCCATCTTTAATGCCACCATCAGGATTAAGCGCTTCGGCACCGTCCGCGGAGGATGCATCAACGACCTTTGTACCATCATCACTAAGCTTTAATTTCTTCAAATTACCAGCCCAGCGCGCTGTTTTTGATGGACTGAAAACTGCATAGTACAGATTATCAAGGATCTGGGTTCTATCTGAGCTGTCAGTCGCGACAGCAGGGGAGGTCACATTAGCATTGGCGCCCAAAATTTCTACGATAGCTTCTAGCAATTTGGCCTGTAATTGTGTGGTATTTTCGGCAGTAAAGAAACGTCCACCAGACCCTTCGCCCGCTTGCTTCAGGATCTCTTCCCCTTTTGAACTAAGACCAGTACCAAAACCTACGGTATAGGTCGTTACTTTCTGATCGCCCCCCTTTAGGGTGTTCACATCATTGGTTGCTAACCACTTTGTCAATGCAGGCAAATAACTGCCATGAACCTTGCCGCCAAGACCATTAAATTCACCTGAGATCGTACCATTAAGCACATTATCACTGACAGGATCTCCATCAGACATGAGGATAATGTAAACATTACCACTACATTCTTTATATGGGTCTAAATAGGCGCCAGAACTAACGCCGCCAGCGCGAATTGTGTAATCTGGGTTAGGGTAGCTGGTAGTATTCCAATTACGGCTTTCATCATTACCCCATCGTGCATTTTTTCCAGCAAGGTAACGGTAGGCCTCATAGGTAGACTCACAAAGCGGTGTATGACCACTGCCAGCCAATCCACTAATCAAATCCTGCAAATCTCCAGTTTGAGAGACGGTCCGGGACTTAATGCCAGCAACGACACGTCCAGCGTGATTAACAAGGCTAGGATTACCATCATCACCATTGTTTTTGTTAAATACCATCAAACCAAAGTCGGCACTCAGCGTTGCACCAATGACATTAGTCATTGACTCCTGAGCAATCTGCATCCGTGTATAACTTTTATTAGCAATATTGTCGTTATGATGCCATCGCAGGTAATTTTCGGAGTAGATAGTGACCGCCTCACCCAAACCAAATGCCGTGTTATTGACATAGCTGCCTGAATTATCCCAGTATACTCGGCTATCAGGGTCGCCCTGACCGTCAACAGGAAAGCCATCATGGGTGCTAACATAAGTCCCTGTGTGGTCTTTCATCTTGCCGTTATTTTTATTATTGCCTTCTTCTATGTCAGCAAAGCAATCGATCGGTAGACCACTTTTAGTATCTGAATTAACGCCACCAACAAGCGTGCCATTCACATCTTCATCAGGAAACTCTTCCCAGCTGCCGTCATTACCTGAATATTTATATTGACGAAGATAGCCGGAGAAAAAACCCTGCTCAGCGATTGTGTCTCTGGCCAACCGGCAATTAAGCAGTTTTCCCTTAAATTTTTGGTTATTACCACTCAATTCCGGTGGTTCGCCGCCACTAGAGTTACCCTTTACCCAATAGAAATTCGAACCATTGAAACCGGGCACGGTGCCACATGCACTACTTGACCACGAACCGTTGCTGCTGGTGCGGCACTGCTTAGTACTATTGTCTATACGCACCTCAAAATAACCTGAAGTGGGGTAAACAATCTCTTCGTCAAAAAATTGTTTCGTCAGGACAGAGTTATCATGCATGCTCCCTGACGTATCAAAGATAACCAAAATTTGTGGTCTAAAGCCGGTTCGAGTACTGATCTCTTTTACAAATAGTTCAGTGTCATCTGCCACCACGACAGTGCTAAGGCACGCAGCAACAGCAATAGCTAACCGTTTAAAATTCTTTATTCCGAAATTCATACTGCGCCCTACCCTTGTGTGTAATAACGCTGAAAGACCAATGCCTCAGCCCCTGATCTAGGTTGTTCTGCCTGTTCACTAAACTTGTGATCTGAAGTAACACGGGCACTTTTGCACTTAATATCTTGCGATTCCCATGCTTGCCTGTCTCTAGGGCAGGTCGCTATGGGTTGCCCTGTGGCGGCATCATTTAGCACTTTAACGTTTGCAGTAGTGCCTTCGGTATTAACAGTAATAGCCTCATCAAACGTGTCACTCAAATTGACTAAATTATTGCAAGTACCAGCGCAAGCCAATGCCCCACGGGTTCCTTGATCAACCACTTCATCAACACCACCAAAAGTCGCTTGTGTCGACTCAACCTTCATGGCCGCAGCTCCCGAGAGTTTCAAACCAAAGCTCGAGGAGGTCAGTACAGCGACACCCACCGCAGTTAATATTCCCATAAACAACATGCCGGCAATGAGAGCGGCGCCTTGCTGATAGCGATAGAAAGGATATCTCATTGAATATTCCTCAGTTTTACCACGGTCGAGATAAGTATCCGGTGATAAGTGTCATTATAAGGACCAAAAGTGCCACTCGACATCGTATAGGTCTTAGTGTCTTTGTGCTGCTTATCTTCTGAGGTAGCGCGCCCTAGCACTTCCACCTTAGCAGTAATAATTTTGCCATTTGTTCCTTCCCAGTCTTGCACAGTCATATCATCAGTCGCTATATAGCGATCAGGAATGAAGTCGCCATTAACATCCAAACCAAACTGAAATGCGAGGGCTTCAATGCCTGGCACCAATGCGCCACTGACAGAAGACATCTTCCCGACGCCTCCACTGCGTAATAGGTAGCGATGGAATAGAGATGGTTGTCCGTCGTCATCGCCTACCCACCAAACATGGTGCTGATACTGAAAAACCCGCCCATTCACCGCAGTATTCCAAGCTGGGGCTGTCGCTACGTCACCAGGATAAAACACAATATTTTCAAAATTAGCGTAGGCGTAATAGCGATTGCTACTCTCACTAAGGGCAATTGGATCCAATATATCGGTCCCTGCAGGCATGTCCGCCATTGAAGTGCCTGGCGCAGCAATGAAACGTTTTAGTTGCAACACATCACTCCCCGCGACAGCGGTATGAGAACTAATACTTGTGCACGGTTCCAACGTCGCAAGGCTTGCCGCACCTTTATGCTCAGCATGTAAAGCACGGAATGAGTATGAAGATGCTAGGTTAGGAAAACTTGCATTGTTATCACCGCCTACACAATCATCGGCAGCGGCAACAGGGGCGGCGGCATTCATACCATGGAAAGTGACTGCGGCATCAACATTCAGCATAGTATGGTCTAAGTCCCCCATAAAACCGGCTTGGGAAAGATCTCTCGCAATTAAATTCAATGCTAACCGAGCATTCTCTTGTGCTTCATTGACGGCGTGGGACAACTCACTAGTCCGAATTTGACCTACAAACAAGGAGCCAACACCGGCAATAAGAAACGCACCGAGCACCAGCGAAATTAATACTTCAACCAGTGAAAAACCTTTTCTATTTACCATCTCGAAAACTACCTGCCTGTCTTATATGGTGACAAATGTTTCAATAACTTGCTGGCGGCGATAATCATTATCAGTTCCACAAGAGGTAAACTTGGAACTGTCTGCTGCATCTGAAGTTTCAACTCCACCACGCCAAGCAAGAATAACGGTAACAGTACCGCTATCGACTAAAATACAACCTTTGCCATCGACAAGCCCACCGGCACTCTCGCCTCCACTAGCAGTATCCTTACCCATCACTGCTCGCTCCCATACCGACAGGTCCCAAGAAACCATCTCTGCAGGTGAACAGGTAGCGCCAACGGCGCCACAATCTGATGAGGGAGATAGGTAGCTACCATTGCCGACGACAGCATTATTGTATGAATTTAACTGAGTTGCGTTGGCACGCATACTTTCAACAATTTGTGCAGAGAGTGCAGCGGCGGTCGAGCGCTGAGAGGCATCGAGCGCGCTCCCTATCGATGCTCCTTGCATAGCGACAACGCCCAGCACACCGATAGACACAATAATCACAGCCACCATCAATTCGATCAGAGAGAAGCCTGAAGCTTTTTGCTTGGAGTAATGCATCCGTTTATTCATAATCCTAATATTCACTGCCTTGTCGCCATACCTTGCAACGAAATGTAAAACTGACTCCATCAGTTTAACGCAAAAGTGTCAGCTTTTTTTACATGCCGTCACAAATCTTCAATGTATATGAGGTTTTTTTATTCAATTATTTACTAAAAAAACACAAAGCAAGATCGATTGACTATACCTCCGATAAACAAATACCTTCAATAAATGAAGGCATTTGCGTGATCTACGTCCAGTATTTCTTTACTAAACAAATGATTAATCCGTAACGGTGTCAATCCGAAGTTCAGGAGGCACAGAAAAGGTAATGGTTTCTTCCCGCCCAGGGTTTTCTTCCACTTGCTCGCCGCCCCAAGATTGCAGCTTTTCGATCACTTGTTTCACTAGCACTTCAGGAGCCGACGCTCCGGCTGTCACGCCAACACACGCGACATCACCGGTCAGCCACGACTGCTGAATGTTCTCTGCGGTATCGATCAGATAAGCAGGGGTATCATGCTTTTCAGCCAACTCGCGCAGACGATTGGAATTTGAGCTGTTCTTCGCGCCAACCACCAGCATTAACTGACATTTGGCTGCCAGATCACGCACTGCATCTTGACGGTTCTGGGTCGCATAACAGATATCGTCTTTCCGTGGCCCTTCAATATTCGGGAAGCGCACACGTAAAGCATCTATCACCTCTGCGGTATCATCGACGCTCAATGTAGTTTGGGTGACGTAGCACAGATGAGTTTCATCTTTCACAGGCAAGGAGGCTACGTCAGCAGGCGACTCTACTAAATGGATCGCACCATCAGCATTACTGTACTGCCCCATGGTGCCTTCCACTTCCGGGTGTCCTGCATGACCAATCAGCACGCACTCATGGCCTTTGCGGCTAGCGCGGGTGACTTCCATATGCACTTTAGTCACCAGCGGACAGGTGGCATCAAATATCTTCAGGCCACGTGATTTAGCTTCCTGCCGCACCGCCTGACTTACCCCATGGGCACTAAAGATGACAATACTGTCATCGGGGATTTCAGACAGTTCTTCGACAAAAACAGCACCGCGATCGCGCAAGCCATCAACTACATATCGGTTATGCACCACTTCATGGCGCACATATATAGGCGGCTGAAAGATATCTAAAGCACGCTCAACAATGCTGATGGCGCGATCAACACCAGCGCAAAAACCGCGGGGGTTGGCGAGTAAGATCTTCATGATTTAGCCTCTGGCTGAGCCACAGTAATAACTTCGACATCAAAGGTAATCGTTTGACCAGCCAATGGGTGATTAAAGTCCACGGTGATCGACTCCCCCGCTACGGCGCGAATAATGCCGGGAAGTTCAGCTCCGTTCGGCTGTGAGAAAGTCATTATCGCTCCCTCTTCTGGCGCCAAATCTGCGGGGAATTTACTGCGTTCAACATGATGTATCAGATCAGGGTTTGACAAGCCAAAGGCATCTTCAGGCTTAAGCTCGAACGCTTTTTGTTCGCCAGCACACATGCCGAGCAGACACTGTTCAAATGCAGGCGTTAGCGAGCCATCGCCCATCACCAGCTTGGCTGGTTGCTGGTTCAACTTGGTTGTTTCTGCAACCGAGCCATCGGCCAGTTTTAAGGTAAAATGCATCACTACTTCAGAATGTGGATCAATCACAGCCTTACTCATGACTTGCCTTTTGCTTCTTCATGTCTTGATTCACCTTTCAGCGCATCCAGGATCAACAATCCAGCACCGATGCAGATGGCACTGTCGGCAATATTAAATGCAGGCCAATGCCAGTTGCCGATATAGAAATCGATAAAATCGATAACATAGCCGAGATACACCCGATCGATCAGGTTACCTATCGCACCACCCAGCACTAGCGAAAAGCTCACGCTTTGCAGCAGCATGTGACGGGAAATACCTTTAAGCCAATAGAGCAGTACTCCACTGATGACAAAAGCGATAAATGCAAAAAACCAACGTTGCCAACCTCCCGCATCACTTAAAAAGCTAAACGCAGCACCTTCGTTATGAACATAAGTCCACTGTAGATAGGGAATAAACTCTACTGTTTCGCGATAAGCAAAGGTGTTGGCCACCCACAATTTAGTGGCCTGATCGGCAATCACGATGACAAGCGCCAGCCAGAGCCAGCGCAAACCAGTTTCCTGCCATGCTAACTTAGGCGAATTCACGAACTTCCCCTTCTCCAGTCACGTTGGTGATACAACGGGAGCAGATCGTCGGATGCTCAACGCTCTCTCCAACATCCTCACGGTGATGCCAGCAACGCTCGCATTTCTCTCCGGCAGAACGGGCAACACCCACTTTCAGGCCTTCAACCTCACAATCGACGGCATCCGCCGGAGCGTCAGCCAATGGCATGACCGCAGCCTTTGAGGTCAACAACACAAAGCGCAACTCATCGCCAAGCTTGTTTAGTTCTCCCACCAATGCTTCGTTGGCGTACAAAGTCACTTCAGCTTGCAGAGCGCCACCGATAGTCTCTTCGCGGCGTGCAGCTTCCAACGCCTTGTTGACGTCATTACGGATCTCGATGATCTGTTGCCAGAAAGTATTATCCATCGCGATCCCTGAAGCAGGTAAACTCGCTAAATCATCGAACCAGGTATCAGTGAAAACAAACTCACCGCGCTCGCCTGGCAACAATGCCCAGATCTCATCAGCAGTGAAGCTCATGATCGGTGCCATCCACCGCACCAAGCCTTCAGCGATCAAGTAGAGCGCTGTTTGACAAGAGCGACGAGCAACGCTGTCTGCTTTCGCGGTATATTGACGATCTTTAATCACATCCAGATAGAGGCTACCCAACTCGATTGAGCAGAAATGCATCAGCTTCTGTACCACGAGGTGGAACTGATAGCTGTCATAAGCCTCAAGGATCTCGGCTTGCAGATCAGCAGCTCGCCCCACGACCCAGCGGTCGAGCGCCACCATATCTTCTAAAGCCACCTGATCTTTCTTCGGATCAAAGCCATTTAGATTCGATAGCAAGAAGCGTGCGGTATTACGGATACGACGATAAGAATCAGCGGAACGCATCAGGATCTCATCGGAAACCGTCATCTCAGCAGAATAGTTAGCAGAGGCGACCCACAAGCGCAGAATATCCGCTCCCAGCTTGTTCACCACTTTTTGTGGCGACATCACGTTACCGAGAGACTTAGACATTTTGCGTCCCTGACCATCAACGGTAAACCCGTGCGTCAGCACTTGACGATAAGGCGCATGCCCTTTCATCGCTACAGAGGTCTTCAGTGACGACTGAAACCAACCGCGATGTTGATCTGAGCCTTCCAGATACAGATCGGCAGGCCCGCCTAAATAATCACGGTCATCGACGACTGCCGCATGGGTTACACCAGAGTCAAACCAAACGTCTAACGTGTCAGTCACTTTGCGATACTGTTCTGCACCCTCTTCACCGAGCAGTTCAGCAGGATCTAAATCGAACCAGGCTTGGATCCCCTCTTTCTCGACACGTTCAGCCACTTCGCCCATCAAACGAATAGCGTCTGGGTGCAGCTCGTTAGTGTCTTTATCAACAAACAGGGCAATTGGCACCCCCCAGGTACGCTGGCGTGAGATACACCAGTCAGGGCTGCCCTCAACCATGCCTTCGATACGGCTCTGACCCCAATCTGGTAACCATTCCGTCTTCTTGATCTCATTCAAGGCGGCGGCACGCAAACCCGCCTGCTCCATGCTGATAAACCACTGTGGTGTGGCACGGAAGATAATCGGTGTTTTGTGACGCCAGCAGTGTGGGTAACTGTGCTCATACGCATGGTGATGCAACAGCGCATTACGTTCACTCAGCACATCAACCACATCGGCGTTAGCTTTAAACACATGCTTGCCAGCAAAAAACTCTGTATCAGGCAGAAACACGCCATTACCGCCCACCGGGTTAACCACCTCGAGGTCATACTTTTTACCGACCACGAAGTCATCCTGACCGTGCCCTGGCGCGGTATGCACGCAGCCAGTACCAGAATCAGTAGTCACATGATCGCCAAGGATCAGCGGCACTTGACGATCATTGAAAGGGTGTTGTAACGACAACAATTCCAGATCGGCCCCTTTGGCATAACCCAAAGCATGAAAATGTTGGATGCCATAGCGATCCATGGCTGACTGCAACAGGTCATGGGCGAGGATTAACCGCTCTTTACCCTGCTCACCTTCAATCTGCACCAGGGCATATTCAAGATCAGGATGCACAGCTACCGCTTGGTTAGCTGGCAAAGTCCATGGGGTGGTCGTCCAGATAACTGCTGAGATGGTACCTTCACCCACATGACCTTCAGGGTGATCAAATTTTGCTTCCACTGCCGCAGTATCAATCACAGCAAACTTCACATCGATGGCAGGCGACTGCTTATCTTTGTATTCCACTTCCGCTTCAGCCAGTGCTGAGCCACAGTCTGTACACCAGTGCACAGGCTTCGAGCCTTGCTGCAGATGACCGTTCTCGATGATCTTACTCAACGACCGAATGATATTGGCTTCAAAGCGGAAATCCATGGTCAAGTAGGGGTTCTGCCATTCGCCCAAAACGCCTAGGCGGATAAAGTCTTCACGCTGACCATCCACCTGCTTTTTAGCGTACTCACGGCATTTTTGACGAAACTCAGCGGCGCTCACTTTTACGCCCGGCTTACCCACCTTTTTCTCTACCTGCAGCTCAATAGGCAAACCGTGACAATCCCACCCCGGTACGTATGGCGCATCAAAGCCGGACAGAGTTTTCGACTTCACAATAATATCTTTGAGGATCTTATTAACTGAGTGACCAATATGAATATCGCCGTTGGCATATGGAGGGCCATCATGAAGAATAAACTTCTTGTGGCCAGCACGGGCTTCGCGGATCGCTTGATATAAGCCTTTTTGCTGCCATTGCTGCAAAGTTTTTGGCTCACGCTGTGCCAGGTTACCCCGCATCGGAAAAGCCGTTTCAGGCAAATTCAGTGTCGCTTTATAGTCAGTCATCTAAGTTCCGATCCCTCATGCAAGAGGCTTTCTGTGTTCGCAGTATTAAATCCGAGTGCCCAAACCATCGGCAAAACAAGCTTTGGCCTGTTCGACATCTAGCTTGATTTGAGCTGTTAACTGTTCAAATGCTTCAAATTTTATTTCATCGCGCAACTTGCTTAGAAGTTGCACTTCAATCCTTTGGCCGTAAAGATCACTTGCATAATCAAACAGGTGCACCTCTAGCCGAGCCTGCTGTCCATTCATTGTTGGACGATAGCCAATATTAGCGACACCATCGCAATCAGGCTCTCCATTAAACAACCTAACCTTGACGGCAAATACGCCAGAAAGCGCAGCTTTATGCCGCTTCAAAGCCAGATTGGCTGTAGGAAAACCGAGTAAGCGGCCTTTCTTGTCACCATGGCTGACACGGCCACTGATACTGTAGGGGCGGCCAAGCATGGTTGCTGCTTTATCCAATTGGCCATCGGCTAACGCCTGACGGATCAATGTGCTGCTTATTCGCTGTTGCTGCAAACGAAAACTTTGTGTGCTTTCCACACCAAAGCCGTAACGCTGTCCAGCCTCAACCAGCATTTTGAAATCACCGCGGCGTGCTTTGCCGAAACAAAAGTCATCACCCACAACCAAATGCCTTACCCCCAGCTTTTCGACCAGTAGTTCACGTACAAATTGCTCTGGTTCCATACTCGCCAAACGACGAGAAAAGGTAATGCAGAGAATACGTGCCACAGCCAATTCGCTGAGCTGAACCACTTTCTCAGTCAGACTGCACAAGCGAGGCGGTGCCAGATCTGGTTGAAACAGTTCCTGAGGTTGCGGTTCAAAGGTCATCACGGTCACAGGTAGCGACAACTCTCTTCCCTTATCCGCAAGGGACTGAATAACTGCCTGATGCCCTAAGTGCACACCGTCGAAGTTACCGATAGTTAGTACACAGCCATGATGCTGCGGCAATATATTATGCGCACCGCGGATCAGCTCCATTACTACCCTAACCTTCTAACGACCCAAACCGCGGGATTATATACCACTCTTCCCATAGGATCAGCTTCCATGGGCAGCCAAGTGCCGAGGACGTATACCAAGCAACAGTAAAGCCAAGAGATAAACCACACCACCGCCAACGATAAGACCTCCTAGAGTCATCACTCGAGCCCCAAAATCCATCGCTATCCATTCCGCTTCAACCGGTTTCATCCAGTTAATCATTAATGCCATCAACACCGCAGAGAGAATCATTTTGCTAAGAATAATTAGTGTTGCTGGTTGTAATTGAAAAACATCCAGCTGTTTCAGGCCGCGATAGAGTAACCCGGCATTCAACGTTGCCGAAAGACTGGTGGCGATAGCCAGACCAACATAACCAAATGGGATGGCAAAAATCAGATTAAAGAGCATATTGCTAGCCATAGCGATGATGCCGTAACGTACCGGAGTTTTAGTATCCTGGCGGGCGTAGTAACCCGGAGCCAACACTTTCACAAGCATAAAGCTGACTAAACCGCTGCCATAGGCGATTAAGCTGTAACTGGCCATACGGCTGTCATTGACATCAAAAGCCCCGTGCATAAACAGCACCATGAGCATCGGTTGTGCCAGCACGATTAAACCAAAAGCGGCAGGAAAACCGAGGCAGCACACCGTGCGCACGCCCCAATCAACAGTCGCCGCAAATGCCTCTTTGCCGGCAGAGACATGGCGCGAAGAGAGGTGCGGCAAGATAACCGTGGCGATAGCAATACCAAACAAACCCAATGGGAACTCAAGCAAGCGATCAGAGTAGTAGAGCCAACTGATCGAGCCGGTCATCAGAAATGACGCGATCAAGGTATCAAATAGCAGATTAATTTGGCTGACAGAAACACCAAACAGCGCCGGGATCATCAGAGTTCGGATCTTTACCACCCCAGGTGTATTCCATCCCCATGATGGCCGAACCAACATTTTGGCTTTAATCAGAAACGGGATCTGAAAAGCAAACTGCACCATACCGCCGAAAAATACACCCCAAGCCAATCCCATTTCGGGTTGCTCTAACGAAGGAGACACCCAAAGTGCAAAACTGATAATAACGACGTTAAGAAACACTGGCGTAAATGCCGCCACGGCAAACTTACCCAAACTATTGAGCACCGCGCCCGACAACGCAGTAAAGGTAATAAACCAGAGATAGGGAAAAGTGATCTGCAGCAGCAGGGAAGCTCGCTCAAACTTCCCCGCATTGGGGCCATCATTTACCCAGTCGAGAAACCAGCCGGTACCAAAGATCGCGGTCACCACGGGCGCACCAATCACACCGCACAAGGTTACTATGGTCACCAATACACCGAGCGTACCAGACACTTTAGCAACCAAGGCTTGCACATCACTGAGCTCCCCCTTCTCTTTGGTCTCAGTGAATACAGGCACAAAAGCTTGAGCAAACGCGCCTTCAGCAAATAGACGGCGAAGAAAATTGGGGATCTTATTGGCAAAGAAAAATACATCCGCCTCAGCCTTTGCCCCCAGCAGATTTGCAATCACAACATCACGTACCAAGCCAAGCACACGGCTGACTAATGTCATTGCACTAACGATGGCGCCAGAACGCAGCAAACTCTTACCCACGAACACTCCCTGAACGAAACTAGAACTTCAGCTACCCAGCGGCAAAGATTGCTGATAGAATTCCGCGCCATCTTAGCGCTGCTTTGCAAAGGAAACCAATACTGATTTCCTCAGCAAAAAGTGTTGATTGACTTTTGGTCGAAAAAGGAATACCCTCCTCGGCCTTTTGATAAACCCTCTGAACAAGTTTTAGGAGTCAACTTTGGCTAACATCAAGTCAGCTAAAAAGCGCGCAGTGCAGTCGGAGAAGAACCGTAAGCACAATGCTAGCCGTCGTTCAATGCTTCGTACTTACCTGAAGAAGGTAATTGTTGCAATTGAAGCTGGTGACAAAGCAGCTGCTCAAACAGCATTCGTAAGCGCACAACCTATTCTGGACCGTGCAGCAGCTAAAGGCCTGGTACATAAGAATAAAGCAGCCCGTCACAAGGCTCGCCTGAATTCTAAAATCCAAGCGCTGTAAGCGAAAAGAATTCGTCATTAAAAAAACCGGCCTCGGCCGGTTTTTTTATATCTGCAGATCCCTACCTTGTACATTACCACTTAACTCAACTTGCCACCTCAAACCGCCGTGGCCAGATCCGGCAAATTGGTGTCTCGATGAGCTGTTCACAAAATTCAGGCATTAAAAAATCGGCCTTAGCCGATTTTTTTTAACAGGATGCGTATGCTCTCCTGCTGGCACACTAAGCAGCTTATTTAGGCTGCAGCAGCCTCTACAGGCTGTTCACAGTACATGCTATGCAACAGTGAAATCATCTGGCCAACTTCTATACTTGCCAGAGAATAATAGACTGTCTGTGCTTCTTTGCGCGTCTTCACCAAACCATCCCGGCGAAGCCATGCCAAGTGCTGCGATAACGCAGACTGACTCAAGTCTACTAATCTTGCGAGCTCTCCAACTGATAATTCACCATCATGTAGATGACACAGTATGTAGAGGCGCCGTTCATTTGCCATTGCCTTCAGCAGCTTCACCGCGGGTGCCGAATTGGTTCTTATTTGATCCAGGTTCATCTCCCTTCCCAGTACCTTATTTGCCGAAAAAGTGACACTATTCTATCAAGGAATCGTCAAAAAAACAGGAAAAAGCGTCATTTTTTTGTCGCATCGGTCACGTTAGCATCAAGTAAATCAAAATATCAGCGTCTAGTCATTTAACCGTCACCTCAATGTCACCTCAATGTCACCACTTTTTCACATCCACTTTCTATCTTTCGATCAGCTTCCGAAGGAGAGGAAAAGTGACATGACAACACGAACGGTGCTCCATCACTACAGGGCGATTTGGTTATCAGATATTCATCTGGGTAGTCGAGATTGCCAGGCCAGCTATCTGCTCTCTTTTCTTCGTAGCATGAAAACTGACACACTATTTTTAGTCGGTGATGTCATTGATTTGTGGGCACTTAAAAAAAGAAGCTACTGGCCGGAGTCTCACCAAGCAGTACTCCATGAACTCGCCAAGCTATCAAAAAATGGTACCCGAGTGATCTACATACCCGGTAATCATGATGAAGACCTAAGAGCCTTCACTCAGCTTCCCTTACTAGGTTTAGAGCTACACCTGCAATATGACTACACGACTCATCAGGGCAAAAAATTGTTACTAGTACATGGTGACCAATTTGACGCAGCGGTGAAATGTGGCCCTTTAACCACTTGGTTTGGTGATCGGGCCTATGACTTTTTGTTATGGCTAAATCGTAAAACTAATCAACAGCGCCGGAATTTTGGCTTTAGCTACTTTTCCCTCGCCAGTTATCTAAAACAGAAAAGTCGTAAAGCTGCACAAGCCATTGCGCGATTTGAGCAAGCAGCTATCCACGAAGCTAAGCGCCGCGGCTATGATGGCATTGTCTGCGGTCACATCCATGTGCCTCGTTTGCGCCATGAAGATGGCATCATCTATATGAATGATGGTGACTGGGTTGAAAGCTGCACAGCTTTAGTGGAGCAGCGCAATGGCGATCTTGAGCTATTACATTGGAGTGACCAGACACAGCAATTGGCTGAACTACCCATAAATCATCAAGCAGCTTAGTCTGTCGCCCTGAGTCGCCAACACTGACATATTACTGCAAGAAAAACGCATCATTTCCGTCATCAACAGCAATTAACTTGTGAGCAGGAGATACCAACGGAAATAACGCTATGTTGTCAGTCGAAAAGCTGATCAATGAACACTACCCGAAACTGCAAGATAAACCCTGGCTGCATAAACCGGTCAAGGCGATGCTGCGCACCCTCCTCAACGAACAAGAGTTCATCCGTTTCTCCGATGACTATCCGCATCTGCGAGGATTAGCGCTAATCGAGCAGATATTTGAACACTTCAACTTCACTTACACGGTCAAAGAGAATGAGCGGATCCGTATCCCCTCTTCCGGCCGAGTCGTTATCATTGCTAACCATCCCATTGGCTCTCTTGATGGTTTGGCATTGCTCCACTTAGTGAGCACCATACGCCAGGACGTAAAAGCGGTCGCTAACGAACTACTTTATAGTCTTGAGCCGCTTAGGGATCTGCTATTACCTGTTAACGCTATGGGTGGAGGTAGTAAACAGGCTCAGCTGCGTTCAATCAGTGAATACCTCGACAACGAAGGCGCCATAATTATCTTCCCGGCGGGGGAAGTATCGCGGCTTAGACCACAAGGGGTCAGAGACACACGTTGGCAAGGCGGTTTCTTGCGGATCGCCAGCCAAACTCAGTCACCCGTCGTTCCCGTGTTTATCAAAGGCAGAAACTCCGCGCTATTTTATGGTACCTCAATGCTATACAAGCCGCTTTCGACCCTATTGTTAGCAAAAGAGATGTTTCGCCAATCCAGTGGCTCTTTGTCATTAGTTATCGGAGATCCTATCCCTTTCGATGCCTACAAGGGTGATCAACTTGCTCGCCGGGCGAAGGTAAAACTGTTTAAACGTCATCTTTACCGCATCGGTAAGAACCAAAGCCCGCTATTTCGCACTGAAACAGCCATTGGTCACCCTGAGAATAGGAGCTACCTGCAGCAAGCCTTAAAAGCCTGTGAACTCTTGGGAGCCACACCTGACGGCAAGCAGATCTTACTTTACAAGGCTGGGGTTAATTCGACCATCATGCGGGAGCTAGGACGGTTAAGAGAAATCGCCTTTCGCGCTGTCGGTGAAGGAACAGGTCGCAAGCGGGATCTGGATAAATATGACAACTACTATGAGCACCTATTACTTTGGGATCCTAATGATCTAGAGATCGCCGGTGCCTACCGGCTTGCACCGACGGCAAAAATCGTTGCTGAACAAGGTATCAAGGGGTTGTATACCAGTTCGCTGTTCAGCTTTGACAAAGAGATGAGCCCCTATCTCGCCAAAGGGTTGGAGTTAGGCCGTAGCTTTGTCCAGCCTCGCTACTGGGGCAGACGTTCTTTGGATTATCTATGGCACGGCATTGGCGCATATATCAGCCGCTATCCCGAATGCCGTTATCTGTTTGGCCCTGTCTCTATCAGCAAAGAGATGCCAACCGCAGCACGGGATCTGATGATCCAGTTTTACCTGCAATACTTCGGCTCAGCATCGCAAATAGCAAGATCCCACCATCCCTATCGCGTTGCCGAAAATAGTCAGCTAGGAGTGACATTTTCCGGTGAAAACTACATCGAAGAGTTTGCTCTACTCAAAAACATGCTAGCGAACATGGGGTGCAGCGTACCGACCCTCTATAAACAGTACAGCGAAGTATGCGAACCGGGTGGCGTGCGGTTCCTAGACTTTGGTATCGATCCTGAATTCGCCGCCTGCATTGATGGCCTGGTGTTGGTAGATACCCATCTATTGAAAGAGAAGCGGCGTCAACGCTATATGCCAGATGCAGCGTTGGCCGAGCCAGCAACACCTAACTCACCCCAAACGGCATTATCGATGCAATAGCGCATTAAAAAAGGCTCCAACCATGGAGCCTTTTAGCAAGCGGCTTGTGCAACAAACTAATCGGCGATCACCTCAAACATAGGTTGGTCATCCAGTAAGGCAACAACCTCTGCGATACGCTGGATCGTATTGTTGTTCAGACGAATGCCTTGATTAAGCATGATCTTCCCTTCTTTGGTTGTCACAGGCGCAGCCAATACCATGCCCTCTTCGAGGTGCTCCAGAGTAACCTTTTGTGGCTGCCCAACAGGTAGCTCATCGGCCTCTAGCGGCTCAACCACATCGGTACGGATCACCTCGTAACCTATCCTTGGGCGAGCCTTAAATTCGGCATTAATCGCTTCTGAGATCTTGTGAACCAGCTGCTCAGGTTTTGCCGGTTTAGCAACTATGCCATTCACATCCAGCGCGATAGCTGTGCCCAATACACTCGCCTCGGTATGGCTGGTCACCACTAACACCGGTGTTGCACTGGACAAGCCGGTCTGATTACAACGGATACGTTTGACCAGCTCAAGGCCATTCATACCGTCCATCTCAATATCAACCAATACGAGATCGATATTGCCCGCTTCCAGCATCGCCAGCGCTATCTCTGCACTTTGCGCAGTTTCAACATGGTGCAGCCCCAGCTGATTTAACACCCCAGCCATCATGTGAAGAATAATCGGTTGATCATCAACCGCTAATACTCTCAGTTCACTTAACGTCTTGTTTAAGCTCATGACAACTCCTACGCCGGCGCTTTAAATAGCGACGGGGGCTTTAATATGGGGATGGGATTCGTAACCAACAATCTCAAAATCGTCAAACTTATAGTCAAATATCGACGCTGGACGGCGTTTAATATTCAACTTAGGCAACGCTAACGGCTGCCGTGTCAACTGCAGCTTCGTCTGTTCGATATGATTAGAATAGAGGTGCGTATCCCCTCCAGTCCAAACAAAATCGCCCACCTCTAAGTCGCACTGTTGCGCCACCATATGGGTCAGCAAAGCATAACTGGCAATATTAAACGGTAGGCCGAGGAAGACATCACAACTACGTTGATAAAGCTGACAGGAGAGTTTGCCGTCTGCCACGTAAAACTGAAACAACGCATGGCATGGTGCCAAAGCCATCTTATCCAACTCTCCCACATTCCACGCCGACACGATGATACGGCGAGAATCGGGATCTTGCTTTATCTGCTCAATCACTCGACTGATCTGATCAACATGGCCACCATCAGGTGTTGGCCAACTGCGCCATTGCGCACCGTAAACAGGCCCAAGGTTCCCCTCATCATCAGCCCACTCATCCCAAATAGAAACACCGTTTTCTTTTAAATAAGCGGTATTCGTGTCGCCTTGTAAGAACCAAAGCAACTCATGAATAATTGAGCGAAGGTGCAGTTTTTTGGTTGTAACCAAAGGAAAACCATCGGCCAAATTAAAACGCATCTGATGGCCAAAGATAGAAAACGTACCGGTACCGGTGCGATCATCTTTACGAGTTCCCTGCGCCAGCAGTGTCTGCATCAAATCTAAATACTGTTTCATAAATCCTACGTCTATGACTTAGCGGCTGCAGGAGCAGCGCGTAACATCAGGTATGCGCCATATATTATCATGGGAAGCGAGAGCAATTGTCCCATCGTGATCATATTCATCAACACTCCCAAGTGTGCATCCGGCTCACGCACATATTCAACCAGGAAGCGGAAGCTGCCGTAACCCAGCAGAAATAAACCTGCGACAGCGCCTGGCTTCCGAGTTTTCGATGAAAACCACCAAAGCAGCGTAAATAGCACCACACCTTCCAGGGCGAATTGATACAGCTGCGAAGGGTGGCGCGGTACCCCGCCAGACGCAGGATCAGGAAAGATAATCGCCCATGCCACGTCGCTCTGACGCCCCCATAGTTCGCTGTTAATAAAGTTACCCAGGCGCCCCAATCCTAAACCGATAGGGATCAAAGGTGCGACAAAGTCAGCCACCTGCCAAAAGGTTTTCTGCTCTTTTCGGGCACGCCAAAACATCGCGGCTATAACCCCTAATAAGCCACCATGGAAAGACATACCACCTTCCCAGATACGGAACAAATAGAGCGGGTTATCCAAAAACAGATCGAAATGATAAAACAACACATAGCCAATCCGCCCACCAAGGATCACCCCGAGAAAGCCATAAAAGAGTAAGTCACCAACCTGCTCTTTCGTCCACACGGAACCAGGCTTTTGCGCACGATAATTGGCCAATAGCATGGCGGCAGCAAATCCCAGCAGGTACATCATGCCATACCAACGTATAGACAGTGGCCCAATAGAAAAAATCACCGGGTCAATCTTAGCTAACACCATAAACTCATCGGCCATGTAACGATCCAATCTCTAAAACAGGAGTAATTTAACAGCAACCAAGAGCAACATGATTGCGACGATCTTTTTTAACCTACGTGTTGGCCAACGACTCGCCAACTTGGCACCTAACGGAGCACTAAACAACGCAGTGATAGCAATACCTAACACTGCGGGCAGATATACATAGCCAATACTGAATTCAGGCAAGTGGCTCACCTGCAATCCACTACTTATGTAACCCAGCGTACCCGCAGCGGCGACGATAATACCACAGCATGCCGAAGCGCCTATTGCGCGTTTCATGATCATACCGTGACTGCTCAAGTAGGGAACCAATAGCGTACCACCAGCGATCCCCAACAGTGCCGAAACACCACCAATGACCGTTGTTGCAACAAGCACATGGAACTTCCGATAGGGCTTGCTCTGTTCACTCTTAGCTTGGCGTTGATCCAGCCACATGCGAATACTCATAGCGCCCGCAAACAGGGCAAACGCGAGCTCCAAAAACCAAGCAGGGATAAGTGCAGCCAAATAGCCAGCCATTAAGGCACCGCTGGCTAAACCAGACAACAGCAGCGGAATATTTTGCCACGGCACGTTACCCAATCGAGCGTGGGCCAAGCAGGAAGAGAGTGAGGTGATAATGACCGCCGCGAGTGAACTCGCCAATGACATTGTCATCAGGTTGTCAGGCTGCACGCCCGCAAGTGGTAGAAGCAAATAAAAAACCGGCACTAATACCAGCCCACCACCAATACCCAGCAGGCCTGAGATAGCGCCCACTAAAACGCCCACAGGTAGTGAGCAGAGCAAAATAAATAATGCAGAAGACACTGGGGCTATTTACCCGCGCGAACCAAACCACCCAGCCCTAATGTCTCAAGATGTTGTGACATGACACGCCTCACATCATTGGGAGACTCTAATGCCAACACTTGATCTAAAACTTGTTTCGACTGGTCAAGGCGCGCCTTACGGATCACCCACTTAATTTTAGGAATGTTGTGAATATTCATACTCAGTTGGCGATAGCCCATTGCCATCAAAAGCAATGCGCCGGCAGGCTCACCAGCCAATTCACCACACAAGCTCACTGGAATTCCGCACTTATGCGCTTGATCAAAAATATGCTTCAGTGCCAGCAATACCGCTGGGTGGTAGGAATCATAAAGCTCGGCAACACGGGAGTTATTCCGATCGACCGCCAACAGATACTGGGTCAAATCATTAGATCCAACAGAAATGAAATCTACGCGAGACGCCAACGCTGGCAGTTGATAAATAATCCCAGGCACTTCGATCATCACACCGATTTTAGGCCGAGCTAATAGTTGATCGTTACCCTGCGCAGCAATCTCTTCGCTCACCTCACGGTAAGCTTGCCGAGTTAAGCGCAATGCTTCATCGACTTCACTGATACTGGTGATCATGGGGAACATGATATTCAGGCTATCCATACCCAGGTTAGCCCGCAGCATGGCCCGGATCTGCACCAGAAAGATCTCCGGATGATCCAGCGTCATTCGGATCCCACGCCACCCCAAGAAAGGATTATCCTCATTGATAGGGAAATAAGGTAACGATTTATCTCCCCCCACATCTAAGGTGCGCATGGTGACAGGGCGGCCACAGTAACTTTGCAGCACTTTACGGTAGATATTGAACTGCGCCTCTTCCGATGGAAAACGATCCTCCATCATAAATGGGATCTCGGTACGATAGAGGCCAACACCATCGGCGCCAGAACTGTGTGCAATATCGGTATCAGCACTTAAACCCGCATTCAGATGAATACGGACTTCAAAACCATCAGGGGTGGTGGCACTCAGATCGGCTTGTTTGGTATAGACGCTGCGCAGTTCATCTTCTTCGCCAATCAGCCGGCGATATTCACTCAGAACAGCTTCATTCGGCGAGACATAAAGTTCGCCGCTATAGCCATCAATAATAAGCTCTAAACCATCCAATTGCGCAACAGGTACCTCTTCGATACCCAGCAGCGCCGGTACCCCCATCGCTCGCGCTAAAATAGCTGCGTGGGAGTTATTCGAACCACGCATCGACAGTAAACCGGCAAGCTTACGCCTTGGGATCTCGGCTAACATCGACGCAGTGACCTCTTCTGCCACCAGGATCACTTCATCTTCAAGTTGCCGTTGATCGCGTTTATTCGGGTTCAGCTGCGCCAGCAGCCGCTGTCCCAGATCTCTAACATCACTGGCACGCTCACGAATATAAGGATCTGTCATCGCTTCAAACTGATCCACGAAACCTAGCAGCACCTTCTTCACAGCCGATTGCGCAGCCAGCCCCTGCTCGATCTCCGCTTCGACAGCATCGGCAATTGAGGCATCTTGCAGCATCTGCTGGTACATCTCGAAGATGGCAGCGACTTCAGGACTCACCAGTTCGGTCATACGATTGGCCAGTACCCGCAACTCCTGCCGAGTGGATGCCAACGCATGTATAAAGCGTTTGAGTTCAGCGTCTTTATCTTCTGCTTGAACAATGGGTACAGATTCCAGGCGATAGCTTGGCTCAGCAACAAACGCACGGCCAATAACCACACCAGGCGAGCCGGGTACCCCTTTAAGGGTTTTCACCCAACGCCGCTGACGTCCACTCGCTCGTTCAAGCACCCCACGCGCTTCTGCATGGGCAATAACCGTCGCCAACTGCGCCGCTAGGGTAACGAGAAATGACTCTTCGTTAGCACTGAACTGGCGGGCATCGGCATGCTGTACCACCAAGACACCCAACACTTTGCGGTGATGAATAATCGGTGTACCGAGGAATGCACAGAGCGTATCTTCTTTTGCTTCCGGGAAGAATTTAAAGCGAGGGTGTTGTTGCGCATTTGCCACGTTAATCGGCTCTTCTCGCTGTCCGACTAACCCAACTAAGCCTTCAGAGAATCCGATAGTGACTTGACCAACCGCAGCCTGTTCAAGTCCATCGGTGGCCATCAAGAGAAATTGTTGCTGCTCATAATCCGCTAAGTAGACAGAACAACAATCAACCGACATGGCGGCTTTGGTTTCAGCCGCCAACAGGTCTAGCGCATGCTCAAGATCGGAGGTTTGATTAACCTGCTGAACAATTCTTCGCAGCGTGGTCAACATCTCCATAGCAAAAACGCTCCTCTATCTATTCCGTCTACGTGGCCGCCGCTTATGCGAAGGCGGCTGAGCAGCAATGGCGAACTCTTTCATTGCGCGGCGATACACTTCCCGCTTAAAAGAGACGACCTGTCGAACCGGATACCAAAAACTCACCCAACGCCAACCATCAAATTCGGGGTGATGGCTTGCCTTGAGGTTAACGGCATCCTCTTTAGATTCCAGTCGAAGTAAAAACCAGCGTTGCTTCTGGCCAATACACATTGGAGATGAATCTCGCCTGATTAACCGCTTGGGTAGTTTGTAACGCAACCAGTTTTTGGTTGTCGCAATAATCTTAACGTCTTGCGGCTTTAACCCTACTTCTTCGTAGAGTTCTCGAAACATCGCCTGTTCAGCGGTTTCCCCTTCGTTTATACCACCTTGAGGAAACTGCCAGGAGTGTTGTCCAAAGCGACGCGCCCAAAACACTTGACCCAATCGGTTACAGATGACGATACCGACATTCGCGCGGTAGCCTTCTGAATCGATCACAATTCGCTGTATCCAGCTAAAAAACTTACATGTTTCGATTGTTCCACAATCAGTGGGTGGCGGCAATCATCCATTTCTGCAATAAGACCTGAGTCTCAGTGGATAAAATCAAGGCAAAAGGAAAGTTGTTCACAGAAGCAACGAATGCGATGAGAACTAATGCACAATTTCTGTGAGTAAAACTGTGTTCTATCCTGTGGATAAAAATATCTGATGAAATTAAACGACAGGTAACAAAACTCAAACCACAAACTGGAAAGTATATTTTTTCCTTTAATATCAGAAATAAAATAGCAGTTAAATGATCTTTTTTGACGATCAAAGATCGTTTTGAGGTGATCGAATCAGATCGAAAAATTGCCCACAAAAAGATCAGAACAAAAATCAACCACAGTTGGTTTATCCACAAGCCATCTGGTTAGATAGTGAACCAAGAACCAGAGTTTGCTGCGCAACAGTAAATATTGCGCAAGTATATCGTTGAGATATGGCGTTAATCTCGAGTTATCCAGAATTACTGTGGATAATCATGTGAGCAACTTACCTAAACTAAGTGAATAGTCTTTATAACTCGCAGTGAAAGCCACAAAAAATATAAACAAAACAGCATGAAATCAGCTAGTTATAACGAACTTCGCCAACTCAAATATAAGCACTGGTGAAGAAACAGCCATAGTTTTATGCTACCCTACTGCTTCACTTTTAACGTGAGTATCCACAGTGCAACCTCGTCCATCCGCGCCAACATCCCTTGATATATTAATTGCTCGCGCCGAAGCCATCGCAGGGCTTTCCTTGGCAGAGCTCGCGGAGCACTACAGCATCCAAATGCCGAAAAACCTGACCAGAGAAAAGGGCTGGGTCGGGCAACTAATTGAGTACGCTTTAGGCGCCGACGCTGGCTCCAGGCCGGAACCTGACTTCACCAAGCTCGGAGTCGAATTAAAGACCCTGCCTGTGAGTCACTTAGGTGAGCCGCTGGAAACCACCTATATCTGTGTCGCGCCGAGATTAGGACAAAGCGGTGTGTGCTGGCGACAATCACTCGTCTATAAAAAGCTAGCTCACGTACTTTGGGTACCAGTTGAAGCTGAACGACAACAGCCGTTACATGAACGCCGCATCGGCACGCCACTATTGTGGCAACCCACAGAACAACAGGAAGCCTTGCTGCAAGCGGACTGGGAAGAGTTAATGGAGCTGATCGCGCTTGGACATTCAATCAATGCACGCCATGGCGAATATTTGCAGCTCAGACCAAAAGCCGCTGACGGTTCAGTGACCACCAAAGCTTTTGATGGTCAGGGCAAACCGATCCAGGCTCAACCGAAAGGGTTCTATTTGAAGAAAACCTTTACGCGCATGTTATTACAGCAAGCTTTTGTCACTGTTCCGATTTGAGTTTTGGCACGAATGATGAATAATTACACTAAACTGATGGGAATTTGACCGGTGTAATGAAAAATTCAATATTTGTACTTACACTGTTGCTAAGTCATTTTGCCTAGAAATGGATCCTAAGTTAGCTAAATGGAGGGGACATCACTATGTCCGTTAAGAAGCAGTTCCTAAAATCAAAGCCTGTAGTAAAGGTAACCTTTGAAGTAAGCAAAGAGGCCGCTCAAGACGCCAAAGATGTTTACTTACTTTGTGAACACAACGGTTGGCAGCGCGAACCGATGAAAGGCTTGAAAGCAGGTCATTTCAAGGCAACCGTCAATCTGCCAACAGATGAAAAAGCAGACTATGAATACCGCTTCTGCTTGGTTAAAGAAGATGGTACGGAAGTATTTGATAACGATTGGGAAGCTGAAAGTTATCGTCCTAGCCCCATGGGTGGAGATAACTCGGTCATCAGTGTTTCTGAGTAGATCACTGAGTATCACCTCAGGATAAAAACCGCCTTAATGGCGGTTTTTATCCTGTGGCACATACTGCTACAAAACATCAATGCCGCACCACCATTGTGCGCCAGCACCAAAGTGGTCGCTATTCAGGTTACAAAGTGAAGTTAAATAACTCGGCGCCGGTGCAACGCTTGCTGCTCTCCATCACTGGGCATAAACGCCGCATCCACTAAATCATCAATGGTCAGCATAAAAGAAGGCATAAATTTCTCCATAAAGTAGCCAACCTCCGGCAGACGTTCACAATAGTCAGCCAGCACCTTATCTAGCTTCTCTTTCGTTCCTTTGAATTCAGTGTTGTTTGCCCGTAATTCTGACAATGCCTTAGCATAAGCAGACAAAATATCGGCCGCCTTAACAAATAGCCCCTCTTCACTGCCCTGCTCATGCTGTTGAATTAGCGGCCGATAGATATCAGCCATCTCCTCCGGCACCGTATTTACCATCATGTCGCAAGCGATATGTTCCATTTCGCGGCATAGATTTAGCATTCTGTTATCACTGTACTTAATCAGGCTATTCACATCTTCGGTCAACACTTCCGGACCATCATGAAACAAGGCCAGGGTCGCTAATTTGTCTTCATTTACCTTAGGGCGGTCTGTGTAAACTGTATTGCGGATCACTCCTAGGCAATGCGCAAACATCGCAACCTGTAAACTGTGTTCAGCAACATTTTCAGAGCGGGTAGGATTCGATTTACTCCAGCGTTGGATGTTTTGCATGCGGGACATCAGAGCAAAAAACACATTTCGCATAACATACTTCCTTTAATCTCGAGCTAACTCAGACGAATGGTCTGCCACGTAAAAGGCAGAAAAAGAGCGGCATTGGTAACATCATCTGTTCTCACTGCTGCATTAAAGACTAGAACAGCCATGGCTATCACTCCACCGAAACGTCGGACTAATCATCGATTTAGCCAACAATAACCACTAAGCTGTAGTTTTAACTACTCAGATCAGCCATGCCCAGTCACTTCGAAAAGAAATTTAGCCAGCCCTCTGCCATCTCATCGTTAATGGAAGACCTCAATCAAGGGGTGCAAAACGACCAGATGTTGATGCTAGGTGGTGGTAATCCGGCACAAATACCCGCCGTTAAGGCACTTTTTCAACGCCAAATCGAAGCGGCTGCCGAAGATCAAACTCTGCTGGAAGGACTAAGTAATTATGCCGGGCCGCTCGGTAAAGATAGCTTTCGCCAACATCTGGCAGAGTTACTTTCTAGTGTGTTCGACAGCGAGATACAGCCACAGCATATTGCCCTGACCAACGGTTCACAGAGCGCTTTCTTTGCCCTGGCCAACCTGTTCGCTGGACAGCGTGAGGATGGCTCGCTGAAAAAGATCCTGTTACCTATGTCACCGGAATATATTGGTTACAGCGATCTCGGGGTTAAAGATGACATTTTCACCAGCATTAAGCCGCAAATTAATCTTTTAGATAACCGCGAATTCAAATACCAGATCGATTTTGAACAGCTAGATATCACAGAAGATATCGGATTGGTGGTCACATCATGTCCAACGAATCCATCAGGCAATGTCCTAACCGAAACAGAACTTTCAGAGCTGGATCGTAGATGCCAGGCTGCCAACACGCCCCTGCTACTTGATTGCGCCTATGGTGCGCCATTTCCCAACATTGTGTTTTCAGAGCTTAAACTGCCCTTTAATGACAATGTGATCCTCTGTCTCAGCTTATCTAAACTCGGACTGCCTGGGGCGCGCTGCGGTATCATAGTCGCCGCTCCCAACATCATCAAAACATTAGCCAATCTTTCTGGCGTAATGAGTTTGGCGCCTGGCAATATCGGCCCTGTCATCGCCGAATCGATGGTAAGCAGTGGCGAGATAGTGAAAGTCAGTAATGAGTTAATACAGCCCTACTATCATGATAAAGCATGTTATTTGGCGGCAAAGCTTAAACAGGCGATTGACGATCCACGATTCCGGATCCACAAACCAGAAGGCGCTATCTTTCTCTGGTTGTGGTTCAAAGATCTGCCCATCAGTTCACAAGCACTTTACCTGCGCCTCAAGGAGAAGCGCTTAGTCGTGGTGGCAGGACAACATTTCTTTCCAGGTTTGCAGAGTGACTGGCGCCATCAGCAGGAGTGTGTTCGCCTCTCTTACGCCCAGTCAGAAGAGGTACTCGATGAAGCCGTCACAATCCTCGCAGCTGAGATTAAAGCCATCTACGCTGAGTATGACAAATAACCCGGCTATCCTTGTGATTTCACCTCAACAGGTACCAAATTAACCAACAGTTCAGGATCGGGATCGCCGTTGCGATTAATCGCGGCAGAATGCTTGGCGTGATGATGATGTCGCCCGCCGGCGTCTGCCAACTCAACCACAAGTTGGTAGTCATACCCTTGCTGCAGATCCGCATTCACAAAATAGAGCGAAAACGGCACAGTGCCGTCAACTTGTTTGCTATGAATGCGGAGCTTATGCGACAGCAAACGATGGGACTCAGCCCCCACGGCACCATCACTTTCTAATGTAAAAGTCAGCGTTGAATCGTTCTCCAGCTGCGCCACCGGCAACACCACTCGCCCAAAAATACGGCTAACCGCATCATCGCGACGCAAATAGCGACCTGAAAAATAATCAGATTGGGTTTCTAACGTCATGGTGTGACGATCTAACTCCACCACCATCATCCGCTTAACCGTTGTGGTCAACTCAACAGCCGTATTGTCTTCATAGACAGCCAGCAATATAGAGCCATTCTCCCAATCCCAATGCGCCGCTTGCAGCGAGCCTATACCGAGGACGGATGCTCGACCGTCAGCTTCTAATACAACCCCCTCGTAACCATCGCCTGCGGGTTGGGCACGCAACCATGCACCGACCAACGATGACTTATCTGGCGGCAACTCGAACTTAGAGGATGGCTCACAGCCAACGATTGCAAACAGCGCAATAAGCAAGCCGCCAATAATTGAGGCGCAACGGGAGAAAGGCATTGCTGGTTCCGCGAACGAATTACAAAGCCAACGCAGTCAAATCAAGACCACCTTGATTCGACTTTGGCGGACACCAGAAGTAAGCGGTGCCTTGGGGTTGGCTAAAGTTAAACAATCCATCAACAATGCCATCTTCCAGCCCCAGCATCCGTTTCATTTGCGCTTCAAAGGGGTAAAAGCTGTTAGCAAAGCAGACAAACATCAAACCACTGCCATGGGGATCTGACCATGGCATTGAGCGACGGGACATAAAGGCTTCCGGGGTGAAGCTTTCCTGCGCGGTGCGCTTCACATGTGCCGAAGGGGGCGCCTCAGAAAACTCAACGTTATCGGTCTGCCGACGGCCAATACAATCATCTTTAGCCCCCTGCGTCATCTGATCAAATTCACGCCAGTTATGCCGCCACAATTGTGCAGTCACGAAACTACTGCCCGCCAGTCCAGGTTGCTCACTGGCCAGTAAAGTTGCAGCCACAGCAGCCTCTCCCTCAGGGTTCTCTGTGCCATCTTCGTAGCCGGTCAGGTCCCGCCCCTCTTTATGTTTAAAGCCGTCGATTTTTTGCTGCAACTCAAAGCTACCGGCAAGCATCGTTTCGATCTCACGGGCGCGGTGCAACAGCTCGCCACGTTCGTCACCACGCAACCAGCACCACAAGGCGGCAGGTGTCGCAGGAGAGGAGACTCCAACCCCCGTCAACGCAGCCACCTCTTTCATGCCATCAACCGTGACGTTCAGCGCATTCAGCGTAGCCAAACCTATACCCACCACACAAGCTTCGCCATCGGCTGAAGCCGCCAGCGCTTGCAGATCCGTGCAAAGCGTCTCCGTACTCCGTAGAGAAAAAGTCAGATAACAGCCAGCTGCAGGAACGGCGGCTAAGATGCCCGCTTGGGCCAAAGAAGATACGGTCATGCATCACTCCATAGTGATCAAAAAGAGAAAGAAGACTGATTTAAAAGCATAGCAAGCTCAAACAACAGGGCTTTTGATATAACAACTAATTCGAGCCATTTTGACCGCCAAGAGGCAGCGAAGTTCGACGCTCGCAGGCTGTCAATCAATGACTGCCCTATATTTAACTATGCTGTTAGACAGCACATGCATTTTCAAATAGCGATTCACGTTGGCAGTTCATCAACCTGGCAACAGCTAACCGCAGGAGAATAGCCATGGAACTAGACCATAAATATGTCGCGCGACTCAAGCATTGGACCATCTTTGAACTAACCGACATTAATGATGCCATGCTGCAACAGCAGATGGACGACCCAACACTTCACCATTATTTGTTAGTAGGAGAAGTCGAGTCAGACAACAGCGGACAATGGCAACCGGGAAGCATAGTGAAGTCAGGTTGGTTGCGGACTTGGGATCTTGAAGCACACGAGGTTGAAGCGTTGACCGGGCGATTTCAATTGGCTGGCGCGGCACTGCAGCAAAACCCGCTGATTAAAGCGAGTACTAAACAGCTGTTAGAACAATTAGGCTTGAGACAAACAGCCACAGAGCCAGTAAGACACTGAGACCGATCGTCCGAAAAAATTATCTCGCTACGTTGCAGCTACTATTTCATCCAGTAGCTGCAACGCCAACGTTTCATCCATGTGCGTAATGGCGGTCAATAGTGCACTGCCATCAATATTATTAGCGGCCAATGCTAATGACACCTGCTGCAACATCTCTTCATCAATATATTCCGATTGCTGTAATGATTGGCGCAGCTCGGAAAGCAGTGTCTCCAGGGGTTGAACCGAAGCATCGACAGCCACCTCCTGTTTAACCGTAAGCAGGTACTCCTCAACCGCAGCGAATGCACGCTGTAAAGCATTACACAAGCGTTGCACCTCATCGTCATCCAGTTCGCCGTCATCTAAATAACGCTGCTCAAATGCGGCACTAAGCGCTGCGACTTCCTCCACACACAGATTGCCACTCACCCCTTTCAAACGATGCAAAAGATTGATCATCTCTTCTCTATTCTGAACGCGATACTGTTGCTGTAGTTGCACCGAGAAGTCACAGAAGTCATCAACGAACATCGCTAGTAGACGTTGGTACAGCGCTTCATTTCCGGCGCGCACGCTTCCTGCTTCAGCATCAAGAGCTGCCATAGCTTGCCCTGCAGCGAGGTCGATCGGCGACGATTCTTCCCGCTCTGGCTCTACCAATGTTTCAGCCAGATGAATTTTGTCGCTGGGCTCACCTTCTAACCAGTAGGCCAATGTTGGGTACAAGCGGTCGCCTTCAATCGGCTTAGTAATATAGTCATTAAAGCCCTGTTGATAGGCCTGCTCCCGATGAGCCTTCATGACATTAGCACTCACAGCAATCACTGGTAGCTCTGCCAATCTCGGGTTCAACCGGATCTGTCGGCACACTTCATAACCATCCATACCTGGCATCTGAATATCTAACAATACGGCGTCGAAGCGTTGTTGATGAAGTGCAGCCAATGCGGCAGGCCCATCCTCAGCCTGATACACCCGCACCTGTTGCGCCTGTAGTTGCGACTCCAGGATCTCTCGATTGACACCATTATCATCGACAATCAAAACATCTTTATCGGCGAGTACTGACAGATCAACGCTGGCAGGTGTCATCCCGGCAGCATCATTCGCTTGATCGTCTGCTGCCAGCAACGCTAGGCTGAATCGAAAACAGCTGCCTTTACCCTGCTGGGAATCGATCTCTATCGCTCCCCCCATCAGGTTCACCAAGCGCTGGCTTATACTCAACCCCAAGCCACTGCCACCGTACAATCTTGCCATAGACGCATCAGCCTGCGTAAAGGGCTGAAACAGATTTGCTATCGCCTCGTCAGCAATGCCAATGCCTGTATCTGTCACAGAAAACGTCAGCTGCCAACGTTCATCGGCTAACGGTCGGCCGCTCACCTGTAACTTGATCTCTCCCTGTTCAGTAAATTTCAAGGCGTTGGAAACCAGGTTAAACAACACCTGCGCCAGTCTTAATGGATCTCCCACCAAGTTCGCTGGCACATCGTCAATCTCGATCGAAAACTGAATGCCTTTCTGTTGCGCTGCACTACTAAACAGCGCATCGACTTTGAGCATGACATCATCTAATGAAAAGGATACCTGCTCTATTTCTAGCTGCTCAGAGAGTATCTTCTCCATATCCAACAACTCATTTAGCAACTGAAGTAAGGTATCGGCAGAAACTTTAACCTGACCTAAACGCTTGCGTTGGTTCGATGACAGCTTATCGCTGAGCAACAGCTCAGTTAAACCGATAATGGCATTCATCGGCGTGCGGATCTCATGACTCATGTTGGCAAGGAACTGTGATTTGGCGGCATTTGCCCGCTCAGCCTCCTCCTTCGCCATGCGCATCTGCTCGGTACGCTCCACCACGGTTTTGCTGATCACTGCGTTGGTTCCCGTCATCACAAATGCGAATAGCTGCAATAAGCCAGTAAACAGCATCCCCAAAACCAGAGTGGACCAGCTGAACCAATCATCTTTTGCTGTAACAGCAGACGTTCTAGGAAAATAACTTAACTGCCACTGCCGATTATGGATAGGTATCACTTGCTGAAAAATGGGCCGTTCATCAACACCAGCCCTCGCCACCAATGGCGCTCTTTGTTCCCCATCAGTAATGTCATCGACGTTGAAAACATAGCCGAGCTGTTCGGCCTGCACAGTTAAGTCAGCAAACAGATCGTTAGCACGAAAGACCGCTTCAACCAAGCCATCCGCAAACTCGCCCTTCTCCTCACCATGCAGCCACACAGGATAAAGTAATAAGAAGCCATAACTTGTACCTGTCTCTTGCACCAGCTGAATTGGCGGCGTAATGCTAAGTTCAGATTGCTGGATAGTTCGACTCACCACCCCCCTCGTCAGCGGGTGAAACAGCAGATCCAAACCCAATGCCTTTTCGTTGCCAATATATGGCTCGTTATAAAATATCGGGTAGTAAACATCGGCCGGCTGTCGACGCACCATCACACCGTTAACATTAAGCTGGGTAAACTGATAATCCTTAAAACCCGCCTGAATCGCCTGCGATTCATACGCCTGACGCTGAGCATGAGTGACTCTAGGCACCCAGGATATCGCCTTTATTGCCGGTAAGTTGCGACGGATCACGGTAACAAAGTGAACAAACTCTTCTCGACGAACTTTTTCTGAAAATTGAAAAAAGGCAGTGAGAGACAACAAAGGCTCGGCACTTATTTCCAACATTTTTACCACTTCAGCATGTAACTGCTGAAAAGCAGCTTCACGTTCCAACGTCAGCTTTTCTTGGTGGGCTTGCCGACTCAGATTAAAACTCCAGGTCACCAACAAGAAGGTAATCAGTGTCGGTAACACCACCAAGAGCCGCCGATGGCGACCAAAGACTTTCTCGCCACCCAAAACCAGCAAGGTAAACGGCGCAAATAGCAAAGCACCGATACAATCACCGGTGTACCAGGTCAACCAGCTGCTCCGCCACGCCTCAGCGGGGATCACATCAAACCCAGTCAAAGCGGTCGCGCCGATCAGCGACGATATAAGGGTACTTACCGGCCCAACTAACAGGGTAAACAGAATGATTTTGCTTTGCTTAAGCAAGGGATCAGGAAAACCAACAAAACGGCGAACCAGCGCAGCACCAACAGCTGCGTGTAAGGTCGCTCCCAGCGACATAGTAGCGGGGAGAAGGAAACTCCCCCAACTGAGCGCATCCCAATTAATCTGCTGAGTAACGTAGAAGGAACCCAGCCAAATAGCAGGCCAAGCAATCCGGCCGAATAGCAGAACAGTGGCCAGAGCAAAACCTGCTGCAGGCCATATTGCACTGGCGGGGCTGGGTGGTATAGCAAAGTACGAGCCCAAGTTAGCCAGTAGTATGTAACCGAGACAAACCACGACAAAATGGGTCGCCTTTATGCTGATCCGCATGCCCTCTCCAATCAACCAACCTCCGCATATAGGATGCTAGTTTCAAACACCACCTTTGGGGACTTTGAGCCACCCAAAACGCAGCATATAATTCAGCACTGAGTATAGTTGTTTGGTCGTTAGGTAAACCAATAAATCACTGGGATAAGCGCACTAACTCACAGATTTTTTTGAGGTTATTATCTGGCTCAGAGCCGAGCATCAGCCTCGAAAGAGCGTATGGGCGTTAACCGTACGCTAAACAAGCGCCCACACCGCACGCTATTTAGATTGCTCATACTCACCAATACAGCACTCATCTTGTAAGAAATCGATGACCGACTGCAATTGTTGATATTCAGCAACACAGTACAAGGTTCGCCCTTCTCGGCGCTGAAAAATAAGCCCTGCAGAGCCCAAACTAGAGATATGGTGAGACAAAGTGGACCCTGGTACCCCTAACGCCTCCTGCAATACACCAACAGCAACTCCCTGTTCACCCGCTCTAACCACCCCTTTATATATGGCAAGACGTGTTGGATGCCCGAGCTCTTTTAGCGCCTTGGCGACTTGTTCTATGGTCATCAGGATCTCCTCAAATACAGCGGTCATTGTGGCACTATTCACAGGCGTAATTGGCATACTTCGCCATATATTATTTCGATATTACTAGAAATATCTTGACCTGACCATGTTGATAGAATTATATTTCCATCATTCTAGAAATATAGATTAAGATACATACCCGATGCTAAACTTTTCAATAGACCAAACCATGTTGATGGATACGCTCAACATGTTTCTGTTCCTTAGTTTGGAACTGACCTTACTGTTCCTAGTCATCAGCTATGCTGTCGGCGCTTTACAGAGCGTGATCCCACCACAACGGATCCAAAGCATTCTCAGCAGCCGCAATGGCAAAGGTTTCTTAATTGCAGGATTTCTTGGAGCCATCACGCCGTTCTGCTCCTGCTCCACCATCCCTTTTCTGAAAGGGCTACTCAGAGCCAAAGCAGGATTTGGCACCATGATGGTCTTTCTATTTGCCAGCCCTCTACTCAATCCAATCATCATTGGCTTATTCGCCGTGACCTTTGGGGTCAAAGTGGCCCTTTTCTACTTCATCATTGCGATGGCTGTTTCTATCATCGCTGGGGTAGCGTTAGAGCAGTTGGGATTTGAAAAATATGTCAAACCAGAAGCGTATGACACCCCTAAGACATCTAAAGCATGCTGCGGAAAAGCGAAGTCGGAAAGTAAGTGGCTAACTATTTGGCGTTCGACCTGGAGCGACTTTAAAAAAGTCCTGCCCTACCTGATGGGAGGTATTGCGATTGGCTCAGCGATCTATGGTTTTATGCCTGCAGAACTCATTGCTAGCGTCGCCAGTGACAGTAACCCTTTTGCTATTCCAGTTGCCGCGGTGATTGGTATTCCACTCTATGTTCGGGCTGAAGCCGTGATCCCTTTAAGCGCAGCACTTGCTGCAAAGGGCATGGGGCTTGGGGCAGTTATGGCACTTATTATTGGCAGTGCCGGTGCAAGCTTAACTGAAGTGGTATTGCTGAAATCACTGTTTAAGAATCAAATGATTATAGCCTTTCTGGTGGTCGTATTAGGCATGGCTGTCAGTGCAGGTCTGCTCTATCAGGCGATTTTCTAAATGGGTGCTCTATAACAAATAGAACATCAACGAATAAGCTGAGCATCGTCAACATGATGCTCAGCTAAAACAGTATCACTGTCAGAACCCGGTAACTAAGCTGTTTCCCGTAACCGCTGCTCAATCATCCGCAAATCATATAAGTATTTAATAAGTTTTTGCTCTCCGCCGAGATAATGCATTTGTAATTCGTCATTACGCGCAGCCAACTCGGGTGACTGACGCTTTAACTTACCTGCATTTAATTCATCGTAAAGGATCTTTTCAATGGTAAAGCTCTTTACATAACGATGGATCGAGGTGACGTTTTGTACAAACTGAGTAGTCAGTTCCCGGACTTGCTGCCACTGAGCCGAAACGATGATTTCACCATTAAATTTTTGCTCTGCGATATCCAATAAACGATATTGGATTAGCAAACTCGCGCCTAGCATATAAATAGGCAAATTGTACTCAACATTACCGAAGTCATTGGGATTACGCTCATCGTAAAGCATTGCTAAACCTTGGGTCAGCCCCGAGCTTGGACCAATCGCATCGTTAATGGCGCTGGCCAGCGTATCTAAATCTCGGGCCGAAAACTCCTCCCCGCCTTCAGCTCGATTAACGTAACTCTCATAGTAGGTGTATGCAGGTTTAATCTTTGCCCAAGCGATCCGCGCATTATTTAGTACGAAGTGCTCACTAACGGTTTGATCAATTACCTCTTCAATAGGTGGACCCTGGTCCTCCTCTTTTCCACCATAAAGGTTTAACACTGTTCCGATAGAAGCTGCCAGCAAGAACATCGGGACCCCTGCTGGTCCCATTGCCGCAGCAGCCCCAGAGAGCACTATAAATGCAGCGGATGCAATATCGTTTCTTTCCATGATTACTTTTCCCTAATCAAATAGACGCGTGAAATAAAAGCGTAGTTGAGGATCATTCGTAATCTGAGAAATATTTACGCTCAAGCTTGGCCGCATTGTGTGCAAATACATTCAACTAAGCGATTATGTGGGTAGGCGTTATATTGGGTTGTAGAAGTCTAAAGGGCGGAGCATTGGGTTAGGATCAACGCTGTAAATCACTTCACCAAGGGTTGATAGTGCTTTACCCGCTCTTGATACAGTTTGTCTAACGCATCGGCGATCGAGAGTTCAGCATCTTTATCCAGATAACGTTCGATTTCATTGACCACGAAACGATGGGATTGTTTATGCTGTTTGGCGAACGCCGCGCACTGTTTTCTTAATTCACGCTGAAACATGGCGTGTTGTTGTTGTTGCTGCCACGCCATCACCACCGCTTCAAGGTTATTGTCATGTTTTGCCATCCCTTCAACCAGTTTGGCCTGATTGATACGGTAGCTTTTACTGACCGCCACCAGTGCGTCTTTAACACTGGCATACTGCTCACCAAACACCTTGAGCGGTGCGGCAGTTGGCACTAAGCCGGTCGCTTTGGCACCGTCAATTTCATAGGAAAATCCGACATAATTACTGCGCCGATGAGACTCTTCCCCCAGCTTTAATCCGGCAGCGATGCTGTGATGCAGAGAGAAATCCAGTTCCTCCAATTCATCTTCATTCCAGCGTAAAAACACACCGATCGCCTTTTTGTATTTACTGGCAATTTTGGTATGCACTAATTCACGACGCTGCTGTACCAATCCCATCGTGCAGCCTTTGAGCAACTTAATGCACTCCATACACGAGGGGACTTGCAGGTTATCTGCTGACAATTGCCGATATTGAAACGACTGCCAATGAGCTTTGGGGGGTGCAAAATCAAATTCAGTTGCGATACAGCCACAGTAAAAACAGGTGTGGAAGTCATTGGCATCGATGGCGCGCAGTTGGCGATAGCGTTGTTCTAACAGGCTCATACCGATTGACTATGTGTCCGAAAAAGCAAGAATGCAGGCTCGTGATATTAACTCAGAACGCTCGCCACAGCGATGCTAAGTTAGGCTAACAACACAGCGAGCTTTGCTTGCAGGAATGTTCGTAGCTCTTTCACCAAGGGTGTCATCATCCGCCGATTAGCACACACCATATAAAGTGGAGCAGGCTCCCCCACCCATGTCGGACACAGTTGCACCAGCTCGCCGGAGCGCAGATAGCGAACCACATCCAGATAGGAGCGGTAGGCGATCCCCTCACCATTTAGCAGCCACCGGCTCACGATATCGCCATCATTGGCCATACGCCGGCCCAACACCATCACTTTTAACGGCTTATTCTGTTGCTTGCTCTGTTGCTGAAAATTCCACTGGGTTTGTGGCGTATCACTGAACGAGAAACACAAACAGTCATGCTGCGTTAGTTCGTCAGGGGTTTGCGGCTCCCCCTTTGCAGCTAAGTAACTGGGAGCAGCACAAAGCACGCGATAATTATCACTCAGCACAGGCACAGCGACTAGGCTGGCATCTTTCAACTCACCATAACGCAGCGCCACGTCAATCGGCTTGCTATAGATATCGGCATAGCTATCAGACAAATGTAAGCGCAACTCAACCTTAGGATGTAACGCCATAAATTCATCTAACCAGGGCAGCAGAATATTACGCCCCAAGTCAGACGGGGCCGACAACTTAAGCACTCCAGATAGCCCCTGCAACTGCGTTTGTACTGCCGCTTTGCCATCATCAATCAGATCCAGGGCCTGCTGACAATGCTCCAAAAACAACTCGCCATCGCTAGTTAACCTGATCTTTCGGGTAGAACGAGCAAACAATGATACCCCAAGCTCTTGTTCTAACCGCTTCACCGACGCACTGACCGCCGCAGCGGTTAGCTCCATGTTTCTAGCCACCTGCGAGAAGCTACCCAACTTGGCAGCTTCAACAAAAATACGAAGATCATTCAGCGCTTTCATTGGCAAATTATTTTTGAAAGTTATTTTCATACACCCTAGTTTTTCAAACGATATAGGTCAACTACACTTGCTGTCATCGAACGGTGGTAAACACCCTTCCCCGCTAATCCTGCCACTGGAGCACAGACATGAAAGCAATCGGTTATCAACAAAACCTGCCCATCTCAGACGCCCTTTCACTGCAAGATATTGAGCTACCCGAGCCGCACGCGAAAGGCCACGATCTGTTGGTAGAGGTGCAAGCCGTGTCAGTTAATCCGGTGGATACCAAGATCCGCCAAGGCGTCCCCGCGGCCGATGGCCAATGGAAAGTAGTGGGTTGGGATGCCACCGGCATCGTCAAAGCCGTTGGGGCTAACGTCACCCTGTTTAAGCCCGGCGACAAAGTCTGGTACGCCGGTGATATCTCCCGCAGTGGCAGCAATGCAGAGCTGCAGTTAGTAGATGAACGCATTGTTGGCCATATGCCAGAAAGCCTCGGCTTTGCTGATGCCGCTGCACTGCCGCTAACCTCAATCACCGCCTGGGAGATGCTATTTGACCGGCTGCAAGTGGAAGTGGGTAAAGCAGCGAGCAAGAAATCGATCATGATCATAGGCGCCGCAGGTGGTGTGGGTTCAATCATGGTGCAGCTAGCAGCACGCCTCACCAATCTCACCATTATTGGCACAGCATCACGGCCAGAAACCAGCGCATGGCTAAAAGAGCTTGGCGCTCATCATGTACTGGATCACAGTAAACCGCTGAGTCAGGAGCTTAAATACGCCGGACTGCCGCTGGTTGATTATGTGGTGAGCCTGAACAACACAGAAAGTCACTATGCCGAAATCATTGACAGCTTAATACCACAGGGAAAATTCGGCCTTATCGATGATCCGGAAAGCCTCAACGCGGTGCCGTTAAAGAACAAAGCTATTTCACTGCACTGGGAACTGATGTTCACCCGTTCAATGTTCCAAACCGAAGATATGCAATCGCAACATGATCTGCTAAATCAGGTTGCCGCCCTTATCGACAGTGGCTTAATAAAAAGCACCGTAGGACAACTCTTTGGTCAGATCAATGCGACAAACCTGAAGCGTGCCCATGCCGTATTAGAGACGCAAACCGCCAAAGGTAAAATCGTATTGGAAGGATTTTAACGACAATAGCGAAAAACTCAGATAACAAGGAGCAAGTGCCCATGCGACAAACCCATCATGGGCATTTGCAGTTACACAAGAAACTAAGCGCCAGTCACAGCACGGCATAGATTAACAACGCCCCAGAGACACAGATAACCGCGGTCGCCGGCAGGGCGGGAATGGCGACCTTGGTTCTTGGTACCCCGCTGATGATGCCGTGTAATAGGGTCATGACAAAAAATGTCAGCAGCAGCCAAATACCAATGGAAGCTGCAACTGCTTGCGCACTGTTACCATGAATGAGAACTGACCAGCCCAACAACGACAATGAGATCAGGAAAAAACCAAACAGCACCAATTTGTCGAATTTAGTCAACTTATCACCTTCCTGCCACAGGACGTATCCGCGAGCAGGCACGGACATATGCCACAGAGATACCTATCGCGCTTTCACTACCGGCCCTAGCCGGTGTAACTATCTGATTATAATATCTTTAAATTGTCTATCAGCAAAAATATTCTAAAGTAGGAACTAACTGCCAGAAGCAGATAGAAAGCAGACGTATCCAACACGCGCGCTTTCTATCTTGTCACTCCCCTTTAGGCCTAAGCCCTAGGTGACTGCCCGTTAGGCTGTTGCAGCCTGCGCTGGCGTATCACCAAACAGCAGTGCCGAGGCTTGCTCAGGATACCTTGTACCCTGCACATTAAAGCGATTCAGGATCCCTTTAATCGCGTCGAGATCTGCCTGCGATAATACAATGCTCTCAGCCGTGGCATTCTGCTCCAGCCTCACCACACTGCGCGTTCCTGGTATCGGGGCGATGTGAGGGTGCTGCGCCAATAGCCACGCCAATGCCAGTTGCGCGCTCGTACAATGGTGTTGCGCTGCTAATGATTCAAGTTGCGTCACCAGCTGCAGGTTCAATGCGAAGTTCTGCTCCGAAAACCTGGGATTAGCCAAACGCCAATCCCCCGCGGCCAAGTCACTCCGCTGCTTGATAGCTCCGGTTAGAAAACCCCGCCCCAACGGAGAGTAAGGCACAAAGCCGATGTTAAGTTCAGTACACAGTGGCAATATCTCTGCTTCCACATCTTGGCTCCATAGTGAGTACTCTGACTGCACGGCCGATATCGAATGCACCGCGTGAGCGCGGCGAATAGTGCTAGCACTCGCCTCCGACAACCCTAAATAACGCACCTTACCCTGCTGCACTAACTCGGCCATCGCTCCCACGGTCTCCTCAATCGGCACAGTAGGATCAACGCGATGTTGATAGTAGAGATCGATATGATCCACTCCCAAACGTTTAAGGCTTGCGTCACAGCTGGCCTGGATATAATCAGGCCGACCATTTACCCCGACAAATTCACCATCGTCAGCACGTACCACACCAAATTTCGTCGCCAGTTGCACCTTTGCCCGCGTCTGAGGATTTGCCTTGAAAAAAGCCCCCAGCAAACGTTCGTTATCTCCCTGACCATACATATCGGCGGTATCCCAGAAAGTCACCCCAAGATCGATGGCTTTACTTAGCACCGAAAAGCTCTGCGTACGTTCACTGCCGCCATAAAACTCCGACATCCCCATACAGCCAAGGCCAATAGTGGATACGTTAAGCCCCTCGGTTCCCAATTTACGCTGTTGCATTTGAATGCTCCTGTCTATCACGATAACTCACCAACCAAAGGCGAATGAATGCCAATACCAGCCAACAGACTGGGCATCGACCAAATCCCTTAAAGCCAGGGCAGTATGGTGAACAACAGTGAGCCAGAGTTAGCACAGAACTACACAGCTTTTGCCTGATCCTACAAATCGTCATATCCAGGCATTACAGTCACTGCCACAACGCTTATGCTAGGCAGCATCGACAAACGACTTAATCTGTTACAACTATGCCTGTTGGAATAAGGGTTGTGACGTTAGCAGAAAGCGCAGTGAACAGTGGGAGACGTAAATGGATATTCAGCCCCATCATCAGATGACGACCGCGCAGCAAACATTGCTGTGTGCCATGATCGAAAAGATGCAGGCGCTAACACCAGAGCTTGGTCTTACCGTCATAGAGCCGCAGGGGATCACGTTGATCCGTGCCGAAAGCCCGACCGAAAGAAACGCGATCGTCTGTCAGCCGTTTATCTATGTGGTGATCCAAGGGAAGAAAGCCAGCTATTTGGGTGATGAAAAATACAGCTATGACCCACTCAATTTTCTGGCTTTATCAGTGTCATTACCGCTGGAAGCCCATGTGATAGAGGCAAGTCCAGAAACGCCTTATCTGGCGATAAAAATTGATATCTCTACCGAGATGGTGAGTGACCTATTACTGCATCTACCGACACTACAACCACAATCTCCCAGTCAACGTGGGATCTGCGTGTGCCCCATGTCGATAGCTCTGATGCAGACCATCGATCGCTTGCTGTCAGTTCTCACCGAGCCGAAACACACCGAGGTGCTGGCACCGCTGTGCATCAAAGAAGCACTGTATCATGCCCTGCTTGGCCCTCAGGGCCCCCAACTTGCAGCCTTCGCCAGTCAGGGGCGACAGCATCAACGCATTGCCGAAGTGATCCGGCATATTCAACAGCACTACGAGCAACCGCTAGATGTAGACGGACTAGCCACCATCGCCAATATGAGCCCCAGCTCACTACACCAGCACTTTAAAGCGGTCACCAATGCATCACCACTGCAATACATCAAGACCATACGGTTGCATCACGCTCACCAGCTAGTAACCGTGCAGCAAACCAGTATCAGCCAAGCAGCCTATCAAGTTGGTTACCAAAGCGTGTCGCAATTCAGCCGCGAATATAAGCGCCTATTTGGCCAAGTGCCCAGCGAAGCTAAGGCAAGTTAACGCAGATCTGCAAGGGGGCTATTTTCTCGGCCGCTTAACGCCACTAACTACTGATGCCTATCGTACAACGGGCATTTCCTGCGCATCATTGGAAGGGCACGTGACGTGCCTTTGAACCAAGTGGTCACGCGTTCGGAATAGTCATCTGCGGTAAAGCTCATTGCTGCAGCGGCTGCCGTAAGCTCCCAGCGCTTAATCAGCAGAAAGGCATCCACCACTTCACTCGCATTTTTGCCTTAGTATCGTCACTGACAATCTTTACCTGTGAATAAGTATGAAATACGCGCTGTGGTTCGACAGCTTTTGTCGTGAGGCACATAAATACTCGAGGGTGTGATCAATAGCGAATCGATTAAGAGTAAGAGCATCCCAAGTTCAATATCTCGGGCCTCTAAACCAAGGGCTAAGCAAACAAGTTAGAAAGAATCAAAACGTTCTCAACATCTTTCAGTCAAGAATCACACAACGTCAACCTGTTGACACGTTACATCCTAGAAGCATGTGAAATGCTGGTGAACTAAATTAGAGGAACAACATAACACACTAAAAAACAACAAAAACCTACCGCAAAACTACCTTACGTCAAATTATTGACGTACAATCCTATTTGAGTCACCAAATTTAACCAACTCATTTCTAGTGGCCCCAGGCCGCTAATCACTCTAGTCGTGGGAAAGGTCCATATGATGAAAAATTTCTTTTTCTGTTGTTCTTGTATTGGGGTACTACTGTCCCTCGCCTTCACAGCTGAAGCTGGGCGTTATGCTGGCGGCGTACCAATCAATATTGACCAAAATGTCAGTTTCAACTTCAACATAGCCAGCCAAGGCACCCGAACAGCGACAGTCTGGTACAACAATGACATTGCGATTGCCATTGAAGGAGCCAATGCCAGTACCTATGACCGCGCAACGATGGAGAAGGTCGTTGCACTAATGGCGGCATCTAAAGCCTCATTTGAAGACTTCACCGGCCTACGAAACCTTCCCTTAAACGGTAACTACAGGGGCCTACCAACTATCCAGGTTCCGAAAGATAACAATGGCTATGGCGGATTGGCTGCTCACGGCATATTTGGTTTATCTGTTGGCAGCGGGTTATTTAACCCGTTCTATGAGCGCATCAAAAGCGGAAACATCAGTATCGACCAAGTATGGCTCTACGAGATGAATCGCAACTACTACAAATCGGGTTCCAATGGCTGGAATGCTTGGATTGACTGGGCTTGTGACGGTAATAATTCAAACTACGGCTATTGGACAGTGGGTTTCAACAATGCCGCTGCTTTTTGGATAGTAGATGACTTAGGTGTCGAGCTACACTATTTCGGCAAGTACTACGATCAATTCCGCGCTGATCACAAAAAAGATTACGACAAATACCTATCCAACAGCAGCTATAACTTCGACAACGTGTGGGCGAAAAGCCGACTGGCATGGCGTAGTGGAACCATCAACACACTGATGTCTGCAACCTTGCTTGAAATGTACGATAACTTTGGCGGAAAGCCATTTGTGCAACGACTTTATCAGCAGCTCGATAACAACCCCCGACTAAGCAATCGCTTCGATCATCAAACTGCTCGAGATAACTGGTACCGTGCCGTTAGCCGCGCTAGTCGCAAAGACCAGTCAGACTACTTTGAGAATACCCTGCGCTGGGCAATATCATCGGGTGCTAAGGCAACAATAAAAAGAGAGCTGGGCAATAGTGATGGCGGTGACGACAGTGGTGTCATTGTCCAAGCAGAAGACGCAACGCTCTACGGTCTGTTTAAAGTCGGCAATGACAGCACAGCAAGCGCTGGTCAATATATCCATTCTGAGTACGTTGGTAATTACTACGACACCAACATAGAAGCCAACCGCGCTGAGCTACTCTTTTCTGTGCCACAGTCAGGCCTGTATGCCTTAAAAGCGACCACTTATGCCCCCAATACAGCTGCAGATTCATTCTATATCGAAGTAAACGACGGCCCTCGTCAGATTTGGGATATCAATAATGCCTCTTATTACGAAGAAATGGACGTGAACTATCGTAATGAAGCGAGTGAAGTTACGATCGATATCTCTGCAGGCCAGCATAAAATCACCGTGTACGTGCGTGAAGACGGCGCCCGATTGGATCGTTTCCGCTTGGTCCGAATTGGCGATGGTAACGGTGGTACAGATGATGGCAGCGGTGGCGGTGGAGACACAGACCAACCCAGCACCATTACCGTTGAAGCAGAAACAGCGGAGCTATATGGCGCATTCCGTGTGGGTACAGACAGTGCTGCAAGCGCCGGACGTTATATTGACTCTATTCATCAGGGTAATTACTACGAAGGTGCTGCCATCAATGCCAACCGTGCCGAATTCACGGTGACAGCGACGGGCGCTGGGCGCTATCAATTAAAAGGAACCGTGTATGCGCCAGAAAGCTCGGCTGACTCTTTCTGGATCAAGGTAAATGGTGGTGACCTGCACTTGTGGGATACACATAACAAAGCCATCTACCAAGAGATGGATGTTAACTCACGTGGCGTATCGGAAATCGTAGAAGTGGATCTGCGAGCAGGGCAAAACACCATCACCGTTTATGTACGTGAAGATGGTACTCGCTTAGACCAGCTGCGATTAATCCCGATAGGTGGCGATTCGGGTGGTGGCGACCCCGTACCAGATCCAGATCCCGAAACAAATTTACTGCAAAACGGTGATTTTGAGTCAGGCAATACCGCTGGCTGGGTACCTGGTTATAGCGCGACCACTGCCGTGACTACATCTGCATATACAGGCAACTATGCCCTCTCCAGCACAAATCGTACTGAGTGGTACCACGGCCCCAAACAAGTGGTGACTAATACCTTAACGGTAGGTAAAACCTACCAATTAAGCGCCTGGGTACGCATGGTTTCCGGCACAAGCAGCAAAATTGAAAGCCGCCTGCTCACCCAAGATGGCAACGGCCATACCTGGACAAAACTAGGTCAGGTATCGGGCTCAACTCAATGGCAAGAAATCACCGCGGAGTTCACAGTGACGGCAACAGGCTCGCTGCGCCAAGCAGAGTTGTACTTCTTTGGTCCACACGCGGGATCAGAGTTTATCGTGGATGACGTGGTTCTGACCGAGAAATAGTCAGCCGCTAATGACACTAATCAGTTTGCCACCGCTTTTTGGCAGCGGTGGTAAATCTTTCACTTCATCGTGTTAGCCACACTGTCGTCAGGCAGCACTTTGGCTATCACACGGTAGACACATAAGGTTCTCAATATGAGCACAGCAAAGTGGGTCGCGACGGCTAGTGTATTGGCGTTAAGTATCGCGGCTGTCGTGTATTTCAGCAGCACAGACACCAGCCAACCACCTGCAGTTACGGCCGATGCATCCAACAGCACGCCGCAACAACGGCCCCAACCAAACGAGGCATACTCAACTGATGTCTCCGCACCAACGACAGCAGGCACATTGCCACCAGGCGGACGTGATGACACACGTGATAATGACGCCGTACGACAACAGGTAAAAGTATCAGCCTGGCAAGCGCTAGACGACGTCCCGGCACAATACGATGAACTCGCGGATGATGGGGCAGATCGACGCTTTATCGAGTACTCGGAACTTGTCGGCAAAGCGTTCCGAATTGGTGATGTGATCAATGTAAATATTCCACAACTTTCAGAAAGCATACCAAGTGAAGTGGTGGCAATACGGTCGCTGCCGAATGGCGGATATGACGTCACATCACAATTTATCGGTGATGATGGACAAGCTTACGTCGTCACACTGACGTCAGGTGAAAACGCATTGTATGCCACCATTGATACGCCGTCAGATACCTATTTTGTGCAAGGCCATAATGACGAAGGCTGGATCATTTCAGGCAAAGAGCAAAGCTCGCTGATCACCTGGGACAAGCCTGATCATATCGTGCCTCCAGTCGCGATAGCCCCTCCCCCGGAACAAGAATAACGCCTTATTTATCAATAAAAAAATCAATAAAGAGACAACATGAAACGATTCTATGGAAAGAGAGCATTCCTCCCCACGTTAGGCCTTTGTGCTTCAGCTTTGTTGGCTACAGCCTCAGCAAGTGCCTATGAAACCGTTGATGTGATGGTGTTATACACCGCAGAAGCAAAAGCCCAACAAAGCGGTGCCATCAATACCTATATTAACCACCTTATCAGCACCACAAATACCGCTTATCAAACCAGTGGCATGGACATTCGTATCCGCTTAGTGCACAGCAGTGAATACAATAAATCGGGTGCCACCGCGATGAACGCAGATGCCCTAAACCAGCTGCGACTAGACAGTAATGTAAGCAACCTACGGACACAGTACGGTGCTGATATTGTGACCTTATTAAATCTGCCAAGTAGCAATGTCTGCGGTTTAGGGTACGTAGGCACGGGCAGTAATGGCCGCTACAACAGCTATGCCAAAGACTGGGCATACAACATGGTCGGCGCGCACTCGAACTGTGGCCTATTATCTTTCGCCCACGAGCTGGGACACAACATGGGATTAGGGCATTCGCGCAAACAGAATAGCCTTGGCGGGGTGTTCGATTACGGCACAGGCTACGGGGTGGATAGTACGTTCGCCACCATCATGGCTTATCCCCAATCATTTGGTACCTACACCCAATTGCGCCGCTTCTCTGATGCCTCAGTGAATGACTGCAGAGGATATGCATGTGGTGTAGACAAAAACAGTGCAAATGGTGCCGAAGCGGTAGATGCCATCAACGCGGTTGCCGTGCAACTTGCCACTTGGTATCCCACTACTGATGACGGTGGCGACAACGGAGGGGGTGATCAGGGCGGCGACACAGGCGTCATTGTCGAAGCAGAAAAAGCCACCTTATTTGGCCTGTTTAAACGCGGCTCTGATAGCGCAGCCAGCGGTGGCCAATACATAGGTACAGACTACGCTGGAAATTACTACGACGACAGCATCACAGCGCACCGTGCCGAACTAAAGGTGACCTTGGCTGAATCAGGCATCTACCAACTTAAGGGAACGGCCTATTCCGTAAATTCACAAGCCGACTCGCTGTGGATCCAGGTGGACAACGGAACACGCCACTTATGGGATACATTAGGTACAGCGACCTATGAAGAGATGGACGTTAATTCCCGCGGTATATCTGAAACCGTCGAAGTGGACTTATCTCAAGGTGACCATGTCATCACCATCTACGCCCGAGAAGATGGCACGCGCCTAGATCGACTGCGCTTGGTACGCATCGGTGATAGCTCAGGCGGTGGCGACAGCGGCGGGGATAATGGTGGTGGAGATACAGGCGGCGAGCCCACGACCATCACTATCGAAGCGGAAGATGCCAAACTGTATGGTTTGTTCAGACGAGGTGATGACAACGCAGCAAGCTCTGGACGTTACATAGACTCTCTCCATCAAGGTCTGTATTACGAAGGTAACGCACTGACAGCAAACCGCGCAGAGATCACCTTCAATACAACAGGCGCGGGGCGTTACATGCTAAAAGGCACAACCTATGCGCCAGAAAAGACAGCAGATTCTTTCTGGATCAAGGTGAACGATGGCGACACACACCTATGGGACACACACAACCAAGCGGTATACAAAGAGATTGATGTGAACTCCCGAGATGTTACAGAGGCATTAGAAGTAGAGCTATTATCGGGCCAAAACACGATCACCGTTTATGTGCGAGAAGATGGTTCGCGCTTAGATCAACTTCGCGTCATTCCTATCGGAGGTGACTCTGGTGGAGACAACGGCGGCGGTACTGATGAACCACAGCCTGAAACCAACCTTTTGCAGAACGGAGATCTAGAAACAGGCGACACCACCGGCTGGGTATCAGGCTATACCGCAACCACTACCATCACTAACACGGCGTACAACAGTAACTATGCTTTGGTAAGTGAAAACCGTACTAAGTGGTATCACGGACCTAAACAAAACATCACGGGCATCGTTACAACAGGCGAAACATACCAATTGAAATCAATGGTACGCATGGTGTCGACAAGTAGCGCCAAAATTGAAACACGTTTATTGATACAAGATGGCAACGGATATACTTGGCATAAACTAGGTCAAGTCTCTGGTACAACCGATTGGCAAGAACTCGCCGCAGAGTTCACCGTGCAAGCGACAGGAACCCTATCCAAAGCAGAACTATACTTCTTTGGTCCTGACGCTGGAAAAGCGTTTATCATTGATGAAGTTGTACTGACTCAGTCATCCGACAACATCCCACCAACAGATCCAACCGATCCCGATGATGGCGGTGATGCGGGTAGTGTATCTGCTCAACTATTAGCGGCGGTGAACGAAGCCCGCAGTGTCGGCAGAAACTGTGGCTCAACATACTATGCAGCCACCTCACCCGTTCAGTTACATCAATCTTTGCAGCTGGCAGCTGAAGAGCACTCCAACAACATGGCGAATAATAACTTCTTCTCCCATACAGGGTTAGATGGCTCCGATTCTAACGATCGCGCAAGAAGACATGGCTATAGCAAAACTTGGGCTGGTGAAAATATCGGTGCGGGTTACGGCTCAGTTGCAGATGTAATGAATGGCTGGCTAAACAGCGAAGGACATTGCCGCCACATAATGAACGCAAACCACGTCGACTTTGGCGGCGCCAGAGCCGATAACGCAAACAGCGACTATCGCAGTTACTGGACACTTGTGCTTGGCTACTAAGTTTAAGCAGCTCACTTCTTTATGTGATGTCGCAGCGTTCCTGACCAAGTAGGGTGAGAAATCACCAAATATAAACAAGGGCTCAAGCCAGTCTCATGGGGTGAGCCCTTTTTTTAAGGCGCAGTAGGACAAGAAATAGCAACGAAGACTGGCATTGCGCAACAGATATTCATGGTAGACAAATGCCGTCACGGCTAACCATGCTGATGAGACAAAGCCCGCCTAGATCTTATCTCCACACACATCTTGATAGAGCTTATCAGCCAAGCGCTGCAGTACCTCTGCTTCGGGGTGGGTTTGCGCAAAGGTGCGCAAGCCGTAAATGCCCATAACGAAATAGCGGGCTAAGTGGGCACAATCTTGATCGGCACTGAGTTCGCCGTTGGTTTGGGCTTTTCGTAGCACATACTCAATCCCCTCCTGCCAGCTTGCCAAACTAGCCGAGGTAATGTTTTGGATCTCATCGTCCTGTTCAGCCAGCTCATTCAGCGCTTTAATAAGCAAACATGCCTGTTCTGACTCACAACTCAGACATTCCTGAACGATATGATCGAGATAGGTTTTTAACTGCGTCAATACAGCTTGATCGTCAGTGAAGAAAGCATCGAACTCTTTTCCGCGGTCCTGTATGTACTGTTCAATTGCAGCCAATAACAGGCCACGCTTATTGTCGAACGCACAGTAGATGGAGCCGGGGTGCAGACCTGTGGCCTTGGTAAGATCCTGCATACTGGTTTTGCCATAGCCTTTCGCCATAAACGCGCTCATGGCAGATCTCAGTACTTTCTCTCTATCGAATTCAGCATTACGCATCAGCAGGCCTTCACTCTCTGTGAGTCACATCTATTATCATTGTACTTATTTTTGAATGTTTGCTCAAAAACATTCTTGAATAAACATTCAAAACATTCTATCTTGAACAAACATTCAAGATTCAGAGGTCGTTATGACGGATATCCTTTTTCAACCCTATACCCTGAACCCTACCCTAACACTGAAAAATCGCATCCTGATGGCGCCACTGACCCGCTGCATGGCTGACGCAGACCTGGTACCGACCCAAGCGATGACTGAATACTATGGCCGCCGGGCTGAGGCAGGTCTGATTATCTCTGAAGCGACAATTATTCGTGCAGACGGCCAAGGCTATCCCAATACCCCCGGTCTATTTACCCCGGAGCAAATTGCTGGATGGCGCAGAGTCACAGATACAGTGCATGCCAACGGCGGCAAAATGTTCGCTCAACTTTGGCATACCGGCCGCGTTGCTCATCCCCACTTTTACCATGGTGAGCATGTGCTGGCACCTTCCGCTGAAGCAGTCGAAGGCAGCGTACCAAGAATGCGTGAACTGACTTACCAAGTGCCTAAGCCAGTGACAAAGCAAGAGATAGAGCAGCTGGTAGCGGACTATGCGCAGGCAGCAGCGAACGCCATAGATGCTGGCTTTGATGGTGTTGAGATCCACGGAGCCAACGGCTATTTGATAGACCAGTTCCTGCACCATGACAGCAACAAGCGCACGGATCAGTATGGCGGTAGTCCAGAAAATATGGCGCGCTTTGCACTGGAAGTGGTAGACGCCGTGATCGACCGCATCGGCAACGACAGAACCGCCTTGCGTGTTTCCCCTGGCGCCTACTTTAATATGGCCGCCGACGACCGCGACCGTGACGTATTTGACTACCTGTTACCGGCACTGGAACAACGTGACTTAGCCTTTCTTCACGTCGGGATCTTTGATGATGCGATGGAGTTCGGGTATTTAGGTGGCCGTGCTTCCAGCTACATCCGTAGTGTTTACCACAACACATTAGTGGGTGTCGGCAGCTACACCGCCGAGACCGGCAGTGAAGCAATAACAGCGAATAAGTTCGATCTGCTCGCGATCGGCCGTCCGTTTATCGCTAATCCCGACTATGTAGCGAAGGTGAAATCAAAAGCCCCGCTGGTAGCGTACAGCGACGAGATGCTTACCAGTTTGGTATAAGCTTTTTTACCGCGACCAAATCACCAATAAACAGAAAAAATCATCAAGGCTAACTGAAGGGTTAGCCTTGTTTTTGCCGTTGTCTGGTCGCGTTACAGATAAGTGGCACGGCTACCGCAAAACAGCGCACCACTTATCATCACTTAAGCGAGCTCTTGCGAACGATAGCCCTGACAGAGTGCTTTTTGTTGCGACACCGGCACCGGCTCAAAGTGACTCAGCGCCAAGGTGAAGTGCCCTTCGCCCTTGGTGATCGACTTTAGCCGTTGTGAGTAATCACTTACCTCGCTGAGTGGTGATTTACAGTGCACCGTAGTTCGCCCGCTATTGCCGACATGGGTATCAGTGATGACACCACGGTGGCTGGCCATATCGGCTGATACATCACCCATGGCATCTGCAGGTACCGTAACAGCAAGATCCACAATCGGCTCAAGCACCACTGGCTTAGCTTTCGCCACCGCCTCAATAAACGCCTTTCTGCCAGCAGCGACGAAGGCGATCTCTTTCGAATCTACCGAGTGATGTTTGCCATCGGTCACCGTTACCTGCAGATCTTGCATCGGATACCCGGCAATAGCGCCCTCTTCCAAAATCTGCCGTACGCCCTTTTCAACAGCAGGAATAAACTGCCCGGGGATCGCCCCACCCACGACCTTGTCGACAAACCTGAATCCCTCACCTCTAGACAAGGGTTTAACCGACAAGTGCACTTCACCAAACTGACCGGCACCACCGGTCTGCTTTTTGTGGCGATAATGCCCATCAGCTGCGACAGTGATGGTCTCGCGGTAGTCGATACTGGGCGTACTGGTTTCTACCGCTAACTTGTACTGGTTGCGCATCTTGTTAATCGCAGTTTTCAGGTGAAATTCACCTACCCCGGTCAGCAGGGTCTCGTTCAGACTGGCTTTATGAGACACACTCAGGCTGGGATCTTCGGCGGTTATTTTGTCGAGCGTTTCCCACAGTTTTTGCTCCTCACCTCGACGACTCGGCTTGATTGCCATACTGAACATCGGTGGCGGCAGGGTCAGACTCTGCAGATGAAAATGGTCTTCATCATGGGAATCATGAATGACCGAGTCGAAAGCCAGCGCATCGATCTTAGCTATCGCCACCCAATCCCCCGGATCCGCCTGGCTAACCTCTACGCGCTCCTTCCCTTGCAGGCGAAACAGGTGGCCAGGTTTGAAGGGTTTGCGGCCATCACCAATAAACAACGCGCTATCAGGCTTTAACCGTCCTTGGTGCACTCGCGCCAAGGCCAAACGTCCCATAAACGGATCGATAACCACTTTAAACACATGGGCAATAGCATGACTACCCGGATCTGGAGATAAAGTGACCGGATTGTCGTAATTCATAAATAGTGGCGGATTGCCTTCAAGCGGGGTGGGCATTAACTCAGCTAACACTTGCAGCAAGGCATCCACACCGGCACCTGTGCGCGCAGACACAAAGCAGACCGGCACCAGATGCTGCTGGCGCAAGGCCTTTTCAAATGGATCATGCAACTGCTCGGGCTTAAGCTCGCTGCCCTGCTCCAGATAGAGCTCCATTAACGCTTCATCGAGTTCAACCACTTGGTCAATCAAAGCATCGTGGGCGCTTTCGACACTGCTAAACGCCGGTGTGCGATCGTATTGGGGATCAAAGTAACAATCGATGACATCATCACCGCTGGCCACAGGCAAGTTGATCGGCAACAGGGTGGGCCCCAACCGAGTTTGCAACTCATCCAATAAAGTCGCCAGATGTTCAGCATCACTGTCAATCTTGTTAATGATCACCATGCGACATTTCTTTCGCTCGCCAGCCGTTTGAAACAGCTTCTCTGCCACATTGCTCACCCCTTCGGTGGCGTCTACCACCAGCGCACAACTTTCCACCGCTGGCAACACGCTAATAGCACGGCCAATAAAGTCTGCTGATCCTGGGGTATCCAGCACATTGACCTGGTGGCCTTGATGCTCAAAATGCAGCCAACTGGTATCTATCGATTTTTGTAGCGCGCGTTCTTCAGCGTCGAAGTCACTCACTGTTGTGCCTCGGCTTAATTCACCGAGAGTATTGATGGTGCCTGTGTGAAAGAGCAACTGCTCGCTCAGGGTGGTTTTACCAGCGCCGCTTTGGCCAAGCAGGGCAATATTTCGGATGTTATCTATGCTCATGTGGGCGTCTCCGTAGGCGTTATTTTTATATCGGAAATGCAATTAAAGAAGGGTAGCCCTCATCGGGGCCAGTTGTGGCTATGGGTCATGCGCCGTCTGGGAAGGAACCCGGAACACGGCGCGGCCGTTTTTGTCATAGGCAGCGTCCTCGGAACGAGTTAACCCCAGTGTGCGCCCGAGCACCATAGAGATCGTTGACATTGATCAGCCATCAAGGCGAATAGCGGAGCGCAAATTGACGCGTCACTTTACCTTTCTTTTAGCACCTCAATCCTATACAGGCATTAGCATTTGCCACATATAACATTGGCCTGAACTAATCTCTTGGATAACTCATCGACACCTATTCCCACAGTCGAGTCTGCTTACCCAACAATACACAGGCAGCCGCCGCGTGATCACGTAAGCTCAGCCACCAAAACGTGATCTTCATCAAACTGTCACCTGACTGTTACAAATCCCAAGAATACTAACGACGCCTTTTTTCAAGGTGTTGAAGGCAAGTCTCCAGCGCTAATCAAACGCGCAATCATTTTAAAAACAAACGCGCTTGCCTATTCATTTATCAAATTTTTACTTATTCAGGGATTTAGTTATGCGTATTAAATTGTGTAAGCATTTGCTGTTGATACTGGTGCTCGTCGCCGGCGTAACAGCCTGTGACGACGGCTCCGATGGCGACCAAGGTATTCAGGGCGAACAAGGGACTCCGGGCTCTGATGGCCAAGATCTGACCAATCCGGATCTGGCCACCAGTATTGATATTGGCCCCTACCAATGTACGGAAGATGAGCAGGCTGAGAACCCAAACAAAAACTGTCGCCTATATATCAAAGGCAGCATGAACAGCTGGTCTGCTCGTCCTGAAGCGGAACTTACCCACCAAGGCAACGGCATCTACATCGCCCTATTTCGTATGAGCCCTGGCGATTACAGCTTCAAAATTTCCGACCCAGATTGGAGCCCCGAGCGGGACATTGCCATCGGTACCGATGTCGCGGCCGACGTTGTATTTGATGTACCGATGCTGATGCAGCGCAAGTACACAGCCGATGACGGCACTGAATACAGCAATCAAAACATGGATATCTCGGTCACCGGCGACGAAGATCAGGTATTCCGCTTTACCCTTGATGCCTCAGAAACCATTAACCAACCGCCATTACTGCTCGAAAATGTCACTGAAACAGACAGTAGCGATCTAACCAAGCCACTGTACTTGGTGGGCACGTTCAATAATTGGAGCGCTCATCAAGACTTCCTGTTCAACTATGTTGGCGCAGGCGGCTATGAAGTGGTTGTTGCATTTGAAGATCCACAGTTCATCAGCTTCAAGATCCAACAAGGCGATGAATATGGCAACAAATACGGTTCGTTAAAAGATACGCCGCTGACCCTGGAAAATGGCAGCTCTGTACTGACCACTTATCCAGGCGGCAACATTGCAGCAGAAGTAGAAGCTGGCGTTTACGTGTTCAATATCTCCATGCTGGGAGATAGCCAGATCGGTGTCCCCGTTTCAATGAATAAAGTCCGTGCCACAGCGGGTCACGATCAGATCGCTGTCACCAACCAAGCAACCAATCTGACAGCAGACGGCAGCTTGTTCGCCGACAGTTTTAGCTGGGCAACCTCAGGGACTGTCACCCCAACATTGATTTCTGACGCTACTCAGTCGCAAACTGATACACGAGTTAACGCGACCGCACCAACCACGGGTCAGTTTGATGCGGCGTTGACCATCAATGCCGATACAGAAACCGAAGCATTAGACACCGTCAGCATTGAAGTAGTTGATGCCGCGCCGGCTAAAAATGTCATCTTCTTTATCGGTGACGGCATGGGTTTCCCGCAAATCGAAGCGGCACGTCACTTCAACGGCAGTACACTGGCGATGGAACAAGCGCCTGCCAACGCTGAAATCTATACAGCCAGCGCCGACACTCTAGGCTATGAGCTAGATGAGCATCACGGCGACAACTACTACACCGACTCTGCCGCCGCAGCAACAGCCTTCGCCACTGGCCACAAAGCCACCAGCGGTACGATCTCCGTAGCGCAACCGGGTAACGGTGATGACTACCCCACGATCATGGAGTACGCCAAAGCGAATGGCATGTCCGTTGGTGTTGTTGCCACGTCGGATTGCGCCCACGCTACGCCTGCTGCGTTCGTCGCCCACGGTCCTAACCGTAGCGACTACGAAGCATTATCCATCAGCATCTATCAGGAAGTGCAGCCGAACCTGACACTGTGTGGGACACGGACCTATGACCGCACCGATGACATGCATACAGTTAACGCCACAGCCGGCGGTTATACCGTCGTAAACACAGAGACCGCACTCAATGCCGTGACAGTGGATACTGCTACGTTCGGCAATAACAACTTCAAGTTCGCTGGTATTTTTGGCCCACAGGACTTCAGCAACAACAGCAGCGGCATCCCTTATGTGTTGCCTCTTGAGGAACAAGCCAACAACGGTCATACCTATGAGGCATACGACATCCCAACACTAGCTGAGATGAGCGCCAAGGCAATCGAAATACTGTCTCAAAATCCAAATGGCTTTGTATTGATGGTGGAAGGCTCACAAATTGACTGGGCGGGTCACGTCAACCTGATTGAGCAAAACGTACAGGAAACCATCGCTATGGATGAAGCAGTTGCCGAGGCAATTGCTTGGACCACTAACCGAACAGACACCATGCTACTGGTCACTGCCGATCACGAGTGTGGCGGCTTGGAAGTGCAAAAAGATAACGGTGCTGGTATCTATCCGGACGTAACATGGAAATGGGGCAGCCACACCAACGTCAATGTGCCACTGATGGCTTGGGGTGTTAACGCCAATATTTTCAACGATAAAACCATTGATAACACCAGTATCTTTAATGTGATGCTAGGTGCAATCCAGTAGTCGTCAATCCGATTAAGCAGCAGACTAGAAGTAAACCAGGGCGTCCATGGCATTCATGGACGTCCTGCTTTTTCGCCATCAGGGAAGAAACCCGGAACATGGCGCGGCCATTGTAATCATAGGCAGCGTCCTCGGAACGAGTTAACACAAGTGTGCGCCCGAGACTCACTGAGATCGTTGACATTGATCAGCCATTAAAGCGAATAGTGCGGTGCAGATGATCCTCCGCAGCAACTTTAGCGCCCTACCTATATCGGCGGAGACAAATCGCACCGCTTAGCGAAACACCTTATCGAGAAAAGGCATGAAATAGCCCTTTTTATGGCTAGTAAATGCCGAATAATAGGTATGTTCCCCAAGTAGGTAGCGGTTTACTTCCCAGCGCATCGTTTTTGCCATCATTAAGGACTGAAACGTATAAAATAACTGGAAGCACAGATATCCGAGCAGCACTACGCCGAACCAGTCAGCCATGCCGAAACCTTGCTGTGTAACATTCTGATAGAGAGGTTGTATCGTCGAGAAAGTTAACAGAGAAATAAGTATAAACTTTGGCAACAGTAACGTCTGATACCGACGAACCATCATATCTTCGCTAGTAAAGTGAAGGTTTTTAAGCGCATTTGAGACCTCCTTTACAGGGATACCGTGCAGGTTCGCCATCCAACGATTCTCTTCTGACTCCACTAGCACATCAGACGACTCTCGCCATCGATGAATTATCATGGACACAACAACCGAATAAACCAGCTTTATCAGTAGCAGGTAGCCAACTGCCGCAGGGTAACCTGCGATAGTGATAGCACCACAAGCTATAACCATCACCAAATATAGTGTTGGCCCGTAGTAATCTTCTGCATGACTCATGCCTAACTCCCTTCATTCACTTCTTCCAACCAAGCAGCGCTGTCAGTATATCCTTTAATATCTCCTAAATTCAGTTAATTAGATCCTAATTATTGACTCCTGTAAGCACCAAGTTTCACCCGATGAGTGACGACTAGGCGCCTGTATCAAATGAGCTCTCCCACAGGCAAGCAACAACGGAGAAAACGGAGAATTAATAGCTCATAGAACACTAAACATACCGCCACAAAAGATACAGCTAACATTGACTAACAGTTGAACCCCTATTGTTCTGGGCTCAATTCAGCACCTGCAAAGGTTATATTAAGCATCGGCACAACGCTGACGATGACCACATAAACAAAACCTAATACACCCTTGTTTTAAATCGGTTTAATTTAACTTAGCGCAAAAACAGATCGATTTTTCCGCTGTTTATTTGCTCTACCTCTCGTATTTGGCTGAGTAAAAAAACAGCAAAAACTATCCATGCTAGCCTGCAAAACTCGGTGCGCAGATGCGCAAGGACAGATCCAAGGAACGCAAAATGATATCGGTACCCAAGCAGGCACAATGCCGCCTCTGGCGGACAGTGTTAGGCCTCTTTTTACTGTGCAGCATGTCCAGTGTATATGCTGATAGCTGGCAGTTTAGAGGCACACCAAATAGCTGGGGCACAACCCCAATGGTAGTCAGCGGCAACAATGACTACGTCACCTGCCAGCAGTTCAGCGGCAGCAATCCGCGCTTTAAGATTGATCACTACGGTGATTGGAGTGAAAACTATCCCGATAGTGACTATCTGATAGAGAACAGCGGCAGTTACCAGATCACTTTTAACAGCGGTTCAAAGCAGGTTGATGCCACTGCCGTGGCTAAATGTGATGATGGGGATGACGGTGATAACGATACAAGTAACTTGGTGTTCTATTTTGACGCCAATGACTTCTCATCAGCCCCCACCATTTGGGCCTGGATCCCCAACGGGAGTGCGATCTCTGAACTAGAAGGTTATGGCTGGAATGCCCAGCAGGTTTTAACCATAGATGCTGACAGTGGCTATTACGTCTGGTCACTACCTGGTAAATACCAAGGGGAAATCGATTCAGGGCTTCAACTGAACTTTATTATCGACAAAGCCGATGAATTCAGCCGCAGCACCACCGGTTGCTACAGCGATAACCGCTGGTTCGACAATCTCGGAGATTGCCTTGAGCAGCCTTTCTCTCCATATATTGGCCCCTACCTCACACTGATCCAACCGACAACCACGGGCGCGTACAACACGGCAACCGTCCTTAATCCTGCCAGCAATATGGTGATCAATTATGAGCTGGCAGGCAGTCACAGCAACTTTACTGCCCAAGCCTACTTCCGCAAAGCGGGTGATACAGAATGGCAAGTACAGGCAGAGGACAACGTTGCCGATCTCGCACCGGGCTGGGGGAAGGTGCATCACATTACCCTAAGCAATTTGCAGGCGGATACGGAGTATGAGTACAAAGTCACCAGTCCTGCCGGCGAATTCTCCAGCCAATATGCCTTTATCACCGCCAAAAATGAGATGGACTACAGTCGCTTCCTCGTGGTTGGTGACATGCAAGATGAACAAGGCCAACAACGCTGGCATGACGTCGCCCAGGCGATCGTCAATGAGCATATGGATGACTTTGATTTCATCATCACCGTCGGCGACATGGTAAAAGATGATATTCCACAAAACGGCGAGCGTTTCTATTGGTGGAAGGTGTTCTTTGATAAAGGTCAGACACTGTTTGCTTCCAAAGCCATGCTGCCAGCCATGGGCAACCATGACACCCCAGGCAACAGCAACGTCAGCGACTCTGAACAGTATTGGAGTAACGCTGAGGACACTCGCTCATTTAGAAAATACTTCTATCTCACCCCGGATATGAGTTACCCCGATTACTACAGCTTCCAATACGGTAATGCCTGTTTTATGAGCGTGAACTCAGAGATCCCTGTGTTCTATGGCCGCTATCCTGAGCGCGACCACGGCAACAATGCAGCGGCCCAAGGCAACTGGCTGCAAGATGAAGTCAATCAAGCGCAATCATGTCCTTGGAGTTTTGCGTACTGGCATGTACCGGCGATCAACCCGGCTGGCGGTAAGGATGAGGTCAAATATCTACGCCCGTATGTGAACTACTTTAATCAAAAACTCGATTGGGCGATTACCGGCCATGTGCATGAGTACCAGCGCTTGAAACCTGTCACAGCCACCAGCCATTCACTGGACTTCAAGGCTGAGTATGGCCGTGATGCGAATAAAGGGGTGGGCTATATGATCGCAGCGCCAGCGGGACAATGGCCCCGGAATAACAGCAGCAGTGATATGCATATGCTTGCCTATTACCCCCACAACAGCAATGGCGTCGCGTATGAGATCGGCTTTAGCATCATCAATATTTCGGCTAATCATTTTGATCTGAAAACCTATGGCATGGGCAGTGTTGGTACTCAGGAGCAGCCATCAGGCTACCGCTCCGGCAATGATCGTAGCAAGCAACTCATCGACGCTGTGTCTTATAGTAAACAGGGGCTAACCGCAGATGCCGGTGACGACATCACGGTGATGATAGGCAGCACAGTGCAGTTTGACGCCAGCGGCTCAACATCGGCTAACGGCAGCATTGTCTCCTATCAATGGTCCAATGGCTTAACTGGCATCTTCCCAGCTAAACTCTATGCCGACGCTGGGATCTACCCTGTCACGTTAACGGTGACTGATGACAAAGGCGAAACAGCGACCGATACCATCACCATCACGGTCACTGACGACACCAATTACAAACAAGACTTTAGCAGTGTTGATTTTCGCGGCACAGCAAATGGCTGGAGTAAAACCGCCATGCGCTTAGTGGGCGATTATCGCTGGCAGATCACTGTCACTGTCACCGACAGCAACCCCAGCTTTAAGTTTTACGCTGACGGTAAGTGGTATGGCGATGATGAACCCGACGGCGAAACCCACAGTAACGAGTACGCCAATATTGCTATCACTCAGGGGCCAGGGACTTATCTGATCACTTTGACGGATAACATCCGTCGCTATCAGGTCAATAAACTCTAGGTTATTGAAACATCAGCGTGTTGCGGCATCGATGAATAATCGATGCCGCAACAACCAAGCCATCGATCAGGCTTGGTTGTTTTATCGTTGTCGGAACATCTCCCATCGCAGGCAGCCACCAAGATCAACTATGTGAGCCCCCAGCTATAAAACATTTAAGCGCACTTGGTAACGGCAATCGCCACCGCTTAGTTCCAGCTTATAGTGACCATTCTTATACTCACTAGCATTTACATCAACCCAGTTAATTACTGATATGTCAGGTGCAGCCGGCACCATTGGCGTAATCAATAGTTGCCCAGACTGAATGGAGCCATCCGCCAATATTTCTGGCTGAACCGGCAAGTTTATCTGCCAAATCACTTCGACATCACTGGTGATCACACACTGATCAAACACCATCACTTCGTCGGCAGTAAAAGTGATATCGCGCTGCCACGATGTAATGCTGTTGTTTTTACCGTAGACGGGACTCAGCTCCATCTGGATCGTGGTTGTGTCACCCACAACTTGATAATCCATAGAGGATTCCGCATCCAGATTCTGGCGCACCGTTTCGCCATTTTCGACAAAACGTAAGGTGTTATGCACCTCGGTGGCTTGATGAATACCACTGTGGGACCAGATATTCTGGGTCACGGCTAACCACTCGTCTTTAAACAGAGAGAACGCGCCTTGGTCTCGAGAAGCGTGGGACTCATCATAAATACCTGCGACAACAGATAACCAAGTGGCATCGGGCTGCCAGGAGGATCGCACGAACAAATGACCAGCACCTTTTGAGTGATAAACCAAGTCAGTAGGGGCAACCGGTTCCGGCTCTTGCGCTAATAGTGTGGTGTGCAAATTGAAGCCATAAACAATCTCCGTCACCGAATTATTATCCAACCACCATTTACCCCGCTTGGCCTCAGGCGAACCAATATTAAGCGAAGCAGCACGGTGTATCAGGTTTTCGTGGTAATCAAACAAACGGGGAAATGACACTCTGGATTGATCACCGATAGGTGCAAATTGATCCAACGTAGGCGTGGTGGCATGGATCCAGTAATCAATCGTTTGTCTTGCATGGGGCGACCGTCCAGCTAAATCCATGCCCGTGGCATCCTTCCAGATCCGGTACAGATCAAACAAGTTCCCTTGGGCGACGCCATAGCCGGTACCTTCTCGACTACCGCCGCCCTCAAAATCTGCGAAGTAGGCGACTAACGTCGGTAGTTTTTGTTCTTTTAGCAGCGTTAGCCAGTGTTCATTTTTATCTGCCAAGCCCCAGGTCATGGTCGCTTTTAAGAAACTGAAGTGGTAGTTATTACCCGGTTGCGTGACCGCCCAGCCACTCCATGGGAATGGCTGTCCTCCCCACTCAGCCTCTTTATGATGCCAAACGTTCCACACAGCCTGTTCAGCATATTGGCGCCAACGCAGCTTTTGACCATCACTCAGCAGCTCACCGCCATAAGCATAGGTGTATGCCAACTCAGAGATAAAACGACCGACATGAAGATAGGAGTCGGAGCTGACTTTCGGTTTTTGGCCTTCAGCGATCTTGGTTTCAGCGTCTAAAACCTGCTGCTCCACCAGCGTAATCGCATGCTTTATATAACGTTCATCTGCCGTAAGGTAATAAAGATACACGGCATCGACAGGCGAAAAACCATAACCAGGGTTGCCGGCCACCGCACGCTCTACCCAGGCGGTAAAACGGCTCAGATCTGAATCTTTGAGATGATCCAAGAAAGAGAGCGAAAGCTCAGCAGAAACTTCACTGACTTGTTGCACAGTAACCTGCAACTCGGTACTTAATCCTTGCCATTGCACACTGCAAGTTGCTTGGCCTGGCGCGACGGCAGTCAACACATGGCCAACCTGACCAGTACGTTCCCCAATCATTGAGACGGCATCACTGTCACACTGCCAGACTAAGCCTGAGCTAATTTGGGTAATTGAATCATCAGAATAATGAGCGAACACACCCACTGTTTGTTGTGCGCCCACAGTGAGCGTCAGCGGACCGAGGGGCGATGTGCGGATCAGATCAACAACCACAGAACTTTCAGCGACTGAAAAGCTCACCAACAAACTCAACTGCTGCCAATTTGCCGTGCAATCGGTGGTGCCAGATTGTTTTGCAGTGAGCAAGTTATTTTGATCAATCTCCACCGCCGATGAAACACATTGCCATTGCAGATCGGACGCGGAAACAGGCTGATTGCTACCATCATCATAGGCAACATTAAGCACGAGTTGACTGGTATCCCCCATTTTAAGCTCGGTTTTACCAGCGCTAAGGCTTAAAGCCATCGCAACAGGTGCATCGTCAACCGGAGTATCAGATCCACCTCCCCCACCGCCACAGGCAACCAACAGCAAAGAAGTCGCCAAGATAAAAAGTGGGGAATATTTAGGGCGCTGTTCTGTAGTTCGTTGTATCACAACACATCCTTGTATCAGTATGTCAATTAGCGGCTAGCGGCCACTATCGCATATCAGATAAGGCAGAACTTTGTTGCAGTACAGCTCTGGAACAGATAACAAAACAGCCACAACGGCAATGCAGCAGGCAACGCTCTGAACGCGGTAAACTCAGAGAAAACATTAATAAATCGTTGGGGCTTAATTGAAGTAAGCTTTTTTGCTAACACTTACAGGCGTGAGGCAGCATCAAGCGATGGACGACTTAGACAAGTTGTCACAACAAACAATGTGCCGAGAAATTCCCCGGCACTATCAGATCTGAACCCTAAACCTCGACAACAACCTTGCCCATCCCCTGACCACTGGCCAACCGGGCGTGAGCATCGCCCACTTGATCCAACGTAAATCGATTTTCGTCCAGCACTGGGCGCAAACCGCCAGCCTCAGCGATCTCAGCCAACTTACGCAAAATATCGGCGTGGGCCTCACGATGGAAATCGTGCAACATGGGGATCAGCATAAACACCACGTGCAGCGACAACCCTTTAAAATGTGCTGTGGTTAAGTCCAGCTCCACCATAGAGACCGTAGAAGCCACTTGGCCATTCAGCGCTGCAGCTTCAAATGAGTTGGCCATATTCGCCCCGCCCACCGAGTCAAACACCAATTCAAACCCTGCACCACCAGTATGCTTCGCGACATAATCCGCGACAGATTCAGTTTTGTAGTTGATCGCTGTTGCACCTAGCTGTTCAATCAGTTCGGATTGTTGCTCTCCGCCACCTGTCGCATATACTTCGGCGCCAAAATAGCGCGCCAGTTGCAAAGCCACGTGGCCGACGCCACCGGAGCCACCATGCACCAGCACTTTTTGGCCTTTAGCGATACCCGCTCGGATCAAGCCTTCGTAAGCCGTAATACCCACCAACGGCAACGCAGCCGCTTCGCGCATAGATAGGTTTTTTGGTTTATGAGCAATCAGGCGCGCATCAGCCACCACATACTCAGCCAAGGTGCCCGGCAGATCAGCTAAACCACCCACACAGCCGTAAATCTCATCACCGACACGGTATTCCGTGACACCCTCGCCCACGGCTTCAACGGTACCGGCAAGGTCCATCCCTAAAAGGGCGGGCATCTCGGGGGACAATGGCAGCTCACTTCCCATTTGGCGGATCATGGTATCGACTGTATTAACGCTGGTCGCAGCTATGCGCACCAGCACATGGCCAGGTTTAAGCTCTGGTTTAGGCAGTTCAGCCACTTCAAATACCTCTGGGCCACCAGCTTGACGAATTATCATTGCTTTCATTGGGATGGATCTCTGTTGAGTTGTGTTTTACAACTCTAGTTACTAAAGTGGATAATGAAAATAACGCCAACTGTGTAATCAGTTTTTAGATTTAATTGATAATAGTTAGGCTCTCAACACAGAAAGCAGATATGAATATTGAACATCTACGGCTCTTTGTTCGCCTCACAGCCACCCGCAATATCAGTGTCGCAGGCCAAGAGCTAGGTCTATCTCCTGCCGTCGCCAGCACACACATCAGTAAACTTGAACAAAGTTTGGGGGTGCGTTTAGTCCATCGCACCACACGCAAAGTGTCGATGACCGAGGAGGGCAAAGCGTTTCTTCCCCACGCCGAAGAAGTTTTATCCAGCGTTGAAGCAGCTCGCGCCGCCGTCGGTGGCGGCAGTGCTATTCCTACGGGCACACTGCGCGTCGCCGCCCCCGCCTCTTTTGGTCGCATGCACCTAATGCCAGCACTTAAAACGTTTCTAATCGACTACCCAGAGCTTGCTGTCGATTTTCGTTTTTCAGACACTATCGTCGATCTGGTCGAGGGGGGCTTTGATATTGCCATTCGCAATGCCGAGCTCGAAGATTCAACACTGATAGCAAGAAAACTGGCGCCAGATACCCGCCGTGTCTACGCATCCCCCCAATATCTGGCCGAACATGGCGAACCTAGCACACCGGAGGATCTGCTAAAGCATGAATGTATCAACTTAATGGGACTGGAGAGCTGGGTATTTGAAACCCCCACGGGGAAGCAAACGATTAAGACCAAAGGGACGTTACGTACCGATAATGGTGAAGTCGTACGCGATGCTTGTGCAAACGGACTGGGCATTGCATTCAGCTCCAGCTGGTGTGCCTATCAACACGTTAAAAGAGGCGAGTTAGTGCCGATACTCCGCGACTTCCCCCTAGTATCAGGCACCGCCATTTGGGCGGTATACCCCACTTCACGCCTGCTGGCACCTAAAGTCAGAGCATTTATCGATTATTTTGCAGCGCACTTTGGCAGTACGCCCTATTGGGATAAACAGTGAAAAGCTCGCCAGCGCGAACAGCATAGAACTCGGTTGGCAATCCACACATAAAAAGCGCAAGCCAGTTAAAGCTGCATTCAGCGTCTATACCACAATCCGCTTAGTTCTGTGCGTGCAGAAATTTAGGTACGGCCGCTTTGCTTTTACTGCAGATCTGCTGCATCAATTTAAAACTTGGCGTGTGCAGCTGGTAGCTTTGTTGTAGCTCTTCAAGCAGGCAGTTCCAAAGCTTAGCGGTCATTTCTGAATCCGCCAACGCTCGGTGAAACACCCCGTCGTTGGCAATATTTTTATATGCCACCAGGCTGCCTAGCTTATGGTTAGGTGCATCAGGGAAAAGCCGTCGGGAAAGCAACATTGAACAGCTGAATTCACCGCTATAGCTGCACCCTATTTGCGCGAATTCGGCATCAAGAAAGCGCTGATCAAATGACGCGTTATGGGCAACGAGGTTGTGCCCGCCGATAAAGTTATAAAAACGGGTCATAACCTCTTCACACGGAGCTGCGTCTTTAAGCATCTGGTTGCTGATACCCGTGTAATCTTCAATAAACCGACTGATGCGAAACCCAGGGTTCATCAACTCCTGAAAACGCGCCACAGGTTGCCCCTTTTCCAGCATCACCGCACCAATTTCAATCGCCCGGTCACCCTGATTCGGCGAAAGACCTGTGGTTTCAAAATCCAGAACAATAACGGTATTCGCGGGCGCAGAGGTACTCAAAGGGCTAATTCACGTTGCGGAGAGATGGCTTAATTCTACCGACCGACAATCCAATAGAGAAGCGACGTTAACAAAGAATTATCGACAACAGAGGACAAAAACGCTCTCCGTTGCCTTGCGCCACCGACAATTAAAGCGGCATCAGAGCCAACTCTTTTTCGTTAAGCCAGTGGGTCACTTCATCAGGCGGCATTGCTGGCGCATACAACCAACCTTGCATGGCATCACACTCAAGATCTCTCAATAGGTCGAACTGCGAACGCAGTTCAACCCCTTCGGCGAGTACTTGCATACCTAGATTATGGGCTAAGTTAATAATGCCATTCACGATGGCGACTTCCGCGTCGCTTTCATGAATATCTTTGATAAATGAACGGTCAATTTTGATCTTGCTGACCGGCAGAGATTTCAAATAGGCGAAAGAGGAGTACCCCGTGCCAAAATCATCCAAAGAGACGGTAAAGCCACGGGCGTTAAACTGGGTGATGGTTTCAATCGCCTGTGCCACATTTTTAATCAGCGTGCCTTCGGTGATCTCAAGCTCAATCAGCGAAGGATCGACCCCTTTCTCTGCGGCGATTTTTGAATAACTGTCACAAAGATGAGATTGATAAAATTGCAGCGCTGATAAGTTGATGGCAATGCGGGTATTCAACCCCTGCTGTTGCCATTTTTTTAGCTGCTCGCAAGCGGTCACCATAACAAACTCAGAGATGCCGTGGATCATGCCGTTTCGTTCAGCCAATGGGATGAAGCGATCAGGCGTGCTTCGAGGCCATCGAATCAGTGCCTCAAAACCCATCACCTGCTCGCTTTGCAGGCAGATCTGAGGTTGGTAGTTCAGCGTGAATTCTTGTTCCTCAATCGCAGTAAACAGTTGCTTGCTGGTTTCCCGCTCCCACACCAGATCCACATACAACGAGTCAGAAAAGAATTCGTAGCAGCGCTTCCCTGAAGCTTTGGCCGAATACATAGCAAGCTCTGCATTTTTCATGATCTCTTCAGCACTGACGCCTTCGTCTGGGAACAGACACAAGCCGATACTCGCGCTTAATTGAACATGACTACCGGCAAGATCAAACTCCTGCTGTCCCAACGCATCAAGCAAGCGCTGACACCCTTCCATCAAATAGTGTTGATTACAGCCCCGAACAATAATCGCAAAAGCATCACCCGACGCTCGGGCAACCATTTGCTCCCGGAACCAATGGGTACCATGAAGTACCTCGGCAAATGATTTTAAAGCTTCATCTCCTAACGAGTGCCCTAGGGTATCGTTCAAAGCACGAAAATCATCAATATCAACAAACGCCAGCGCACATTGCTGACCACTTTCTGCCGCTTGGGAAGAGACGGTTTTCAATCTGTCGAGTAATAGGTAGCGGTTCGGTAGCCCGGTCAACAGGTCTGTGGTCGCCAGTTTGATCAGCTCTTGCTGTGACTCATATCGCTCGGTGATATCAACACCAATGTCCCACGACTGCCATTCAGGAATAACCTCAGCGTTTTGTGGCAAGCAATACCAGGAGACAATACGTTTGGAGCTGTCCTTGCGATAAAGCAAACTATTCACATCACCGTCTGAAAGCTCACTGAGGGTCACAGCCATGGCAGGAGGCAATTCGTCGCTAGGGAAGATAGCGTTAGTAATGTCGCGATTCCCAATCACCTCATCAGCGGCATACCCGCTCACCTGTTCTGCCGCTTTATTCCACTCAATCAATTCACCAGCATGGTTATAGGCACGCAAAATCACCGGCATATTGGTCAGCACATCTCGGGTTTGCTGATAAGCCGCTTTTAACCGACGCGCTTGCTCGGCCTGTATAAAGATGTAGAGAAAAAGCCCCCACAGCACGGGCTGGAGAACTTGAAAATAGTCGTGAAATAGCTCTCTCCCATGATCACTTAACGCGACCCCCCTAAACCACAATTCATACCACTCGATGGCACTGAAAAAATTTATATAGGTGGTGACAGCAATGAGTGAAAATAGCGCCCAAAACGCGCGTTTTTGCTTAACACGCTTGTGCCTTAAACTCAGCATGACCAAGGCTAAAACTGAGAATACAGAGGCGAAGAAATCGATGGCAGCAATCATCCATCTGCATCCTTCGCCATACCCTCTTCGGTGGCAAGAAAACACCATGCAGCCATCAGTACGGCGTTTAACAAAAAGCCGATATGCTCGAGGAAATTAAAAAAATCTAACCAGAAAATGTGTTCAACGGCGGTACATACAGAACCAAAGACAAACGCGAAAAGTGAACCTAGGAGCAATCGTGAGTAGGGGATCTGAGCCAGGCTAGAGCGAAAGGCGAATACCATTCCCAACAACCCTGAGCAGAGCAAAAGTACCAATATTTCTGCTTGCGATACCATTCTAACTCGCCATCCATATCATCCTAATTTCATTAGCTAAAAGGTAGCCGTCGACACCGGCTTATGCAAAGTAACTTAATGAGCAGATTAGTTTTTTGGTAACTTCGCAACATATTTAATGCAGCCAGTGAACTTTATTGATGCGGCGACCTTCCATACAAAAATCGCCACCGCGCGGGCATAAAAAAGGCGAGCCAAAGCTCGCCTACTTTAAGCCGTCGGCAATCTAACGAACAAAACGAATCGCTTGTTCTGCACCGACACTCACCTCACCCAATACCGCCACTAAGCCACCATTGAGAAGATACCAACCGATATCACCGCTCTGCGGGGTCACTTGTGGCAACCTTTCGCCATTAACTTCGACCTGACTAATGGTGTCTTCGGGGGTGACAAAAGTGACACTAAGCTGCCTTTGTGCTGCGGAGGACTTCGCAACCTGATTGGGACTCAGCGTAACGAGATAGCCATCGGCTTGCGGAGCAAGCTCAATCACGGTTTCAGCAAGGCCATCGTTTAGATAGCTCTGCGTCAGGCCGTCATCCTCATATAAGGAAAACTGGTGAGACTGACTATCAGCAACAACGTTCAGCTGCAGATTTTCAAACCATTGAATATCAGCTGCAGCCACACGACCAAGATCGGCAACGTCTTCGCCCAGCGTCGGCACGATAGCACCGGCACGCATAAACAGCGGCGCACGGACAACGGTTTCGCTCTCACTCAACTGGCCCGTCACCGAATGTTGGAACACGGCTCCTGACGATTGCGTGACCTCAGCGAGATCGTAATAGTTCACCCATGAACCTGCAGGCAGGTAGCTATTCACCTGATCTTCATTATCTGTGATCGCAGTGAACAGCAAGCTCTCACCAATCATTTTGGTCTGGTCGACATCACGCGCATTGGCATCTTGCTGGAAGTGATACACCAATGGTGGGAACATCGCCTCACCGGTTAAGGTGGCGTGGTGAGCCAAGCTATAGAGATATGGTGTTAAGCGGTAACGGGTACGCAGATTGGCCAAATTACTGACCTGATCACCGACTCGATCCGGAGCTGTCTCTTTACAGTTACATAGGTTTTCGGTGTGGGGGCGTAAAGGGATCTCCATCAACACAGAGGTCGCTAACCAACGGGTATAAAGGGTATCCAGATTTCTGCCAGAGGTACCGCCACGATGAAATCCACCAATGTCCGAGCCATAGTAGTCAAATCCTGACAGGCTCATGTTGGTCTGTGCGGGCATCTGCGCTTCTACAGCCAAAAAGCGGCTGGCGACATCTCCCGACCACATCGCCACACCGAAGCGCTGACTACCTGCGGCACCGGAACGACTGAGGATCCAAGGGCGGCGATCTGGATGGGTTGCAGCCGTCTGCTCGGCAATGCCCTGACTCCAATAGAAATTTAGCAGGTTATGTACGCTGGGATGATCAGTTCTCGGCTCGCCATACCATTCAAGTCCGCTGTATATACTGCTGTAATCATAGAGCTCAGGCTCGCCTAAGTCGGTCCAATGGCCCAAAAACCCATCATCGATGAGCGCTACCCTTTTCTCATTGTGCCAATCAACCCTCGCCGACGAAGAGGTCCAATCGATCATCCCACCGATCCCCCACCAGGGATTGGAGCTGAGCTTGCTGGGCGTTGTACAAGGGGCTTCACAATCCATCGCCAACTGGCGCTTCTCTGCCAACTGCTGGTACTCCGGTAAACCAGCACCGACATAGCTCTCTTCAATATGTATTAGCGCAATATTTTGTTCGGCCAGCGCTGCTATTTTTTTCTCAGGCTCAGGAAAAGCCTCACGGTCCCAGGTCAGCGAGCCCATCTGAGTATCTTCAGAGCTGGTCTCAATACCGCCAAACCATTGCAGATCCATCACGAATCCATCGATGGGAAATTGCGCCTGTTTCAGACTAGCGAGTTTACTGTCGAGTTCTTGCCAATTGTCATAGCCATATTCGGAAACCCATAAGCCGAAAGCCTTCAACGGTGGCACAGGTGCGCGCCCAGTCAGATCTAGGTATCGACTGCGTAGCTGTTTTAGATCAGTACCGGTAAACAGGAACACGCCTAACGACGGCTCTTCACTACTCACCTGCCATTGAGGTGATTCGAAATCAAACGACAACGGATAGTGTGTATCGAAGAACAGGCCGTAGTTATCCATCCCCTCGCCGAGCACATAGGCCACGGGGATTTGGGTATCACCCGATGCGGCAATATCGGAATAGGCCATCGCGTTACCGGTAGAGGTTGCAGGTAAACGCTCCTCACCGAGCCAATTCGCACCGTCGTCACTGGTATCCAACTTCTGACCCAAACCATAAATATGACTAAAGTTTTCTTGGCTCAGTGTCAGCTCAAGCTCGTCATCGTCACTTTCAGCCAGACAAAGACGGGTTAACGTGATCGGCTCAGGTTGGCTCAAATCAGTGGTCAGCAAACAACCCTTCTCTAATGTCACACTCAACAAGGCAGTACTTAACGTCTGAGAAGAGGGATCATATTGATGACTGGCAGGTCCATCGAACTGTGTCTGCGCCAGCATGGGCGAAAAGTAAGGTTGTCCGGCAGACAATTCACTGTGGTAGGCGATATGAAGGAGATCATCATCCAATAATGTCACCATCACATCCCCCTGCCCACCAGTGATCAACAGTTGCGGCTGTTGCGCGTCGATATACTGTGATTGCAATGGGCCTTCAACTGAAGAGGAGCCTCCGCTGGAACAAGCGGAGATAGTTAAAGTGATGGCAGATAAGGTCACACTGGGGAGACCGCGTAGTAACGAATGAAGGCCAAGCATACTCATAGAGCGCTCCCTGCAATAGCGAAAGTGATAAACCAAAGTAGGTAAAAGCAACCCCGCACTCTAACTTGAGCAATCCATAAATAAAGTGCTATCTGTCAGATAATTAGCATTGGTTTGACAAGCTCGCGCCCTGCGTCAAGCAAATGCTAGATATAACCCTCTGTAATATGTGCGCAATGTAGCTAGAGCCAGCCGAGGCCAGCTCTAGCACACTGATTAGCAGCCTTTTTTATAGTGCCGAGATTCAGACATGACCGATTTCACCATCTTGCCAAACTCCTTATCTTTTGCCCGCTGCTCTGCCAGAGAGGCGCTGTTTCTCGCTTGCTCTCGCATCAACTTGAAGTAGTTTGCCAAACGCCGCGGTGCCAATTCACCACGGTCGATCGCTTGTTGCACCGCACACCCAGGCTCACCGGTATGCTGACAATCGCCAAATCGACACCGCTGCGCCAACTCATCGATATCAGCAAAGGTCTGACTAACCCCCTGCTCACATGCCGTTAACTGCAACTCACGCATTCCCGGGGTGTCGATCAAAACCGCCCCCGATGGCATAAAATGCATCGAACGCGACGTAGTCGTGTGCCGCCCCTTGCTGTCATCCTCACGAATAGATCCGGTATCCTGGATCTCATTGCCCAATAAGGTATTGATCAACGTCGATTTACCCACGCCGGAGGATCCCAACAACGACAGCGTGCGCCCCGGTCGGCACCAGCTCAACAGAACTTCGCAACTTGTACAATCTAACGCGTTGACCGATTCCACCAGCAGCAGGGGATCTAAGCTTTGGATCGCTTGCCGTTTTTCATCCACATCGTCGCAAAGATCCTGCTTAGTTAATACGACAACGGGTTCAACTTCGGCCTCATGGGCAAGCGCTAAATAACGCTCAATCCGGCTCAAGTTAAAATCCTGATTTAGCGAGCAGACAATAAACAGCGTATCAACATTGGCAGCGATAAACTGCTCACCGAGCTTACTGCCAGGAGACTTGCGCTTGAACAGCGACTTACGATCCAGCTGACGCAAAAATCGATTGTCACCATCAAGCAGCAACCAATCGCCCAGCGCCATTGGCGGTAATGATGGAGTTATCGGCATCCGGCTCAATGCCTGTTCAGTGCGCACCACATATTCACTGCGGTGGTGGGCAACAACACGGGCAACGGTTGTCTGCTCAAACTCGTCTAACGTCAGTTGTTGTTGAAAAAAAGGTTGCCAACCCAATAGGTTGAGAGAAATTATAGAATTCATTTGTTTTCCCTACGCACGCAAAACCAACGTTGCGTGAGCACAGATAGATCATGCTTGGGGCAAACGAAAAATCATTGACCCCGGTGAGAGAACACCGGGCAAAGGAGAAGGAAATAGACGCGGATCTTTGTTCGTAGTGCTGACTATTTCTCGGCCTTCACCGGGTGGGTTTTAACTACAATCATCAATATCTCCTGTACTACTTCAACGCTTCATTAGGGGTAGGAATATAGCAAACGACACATGATCTGTATATCGTAATCCACAACCATTGTATGGATACCCCACGACATCAACACTCCGTGAAAGTAGCGTCCCTCAAAATAGGGACGCTACTAAACATGGCACTTTCACGCTAGGTTTATGGCCGCTTCAGACAAATATCATAAGTAGCGCCAGGGGTACCGCTCAGATAGGGGTAGTAATACCCTTCGGTACTGGTATAGCTGAGCGATGTTGTCGATGAACGTTTCAGCTCCCACTGACTGCTCTTCCACTTATAGAAAGACATCGTCAAGCTGGTGCCAATATTCTCCATGCCGTGGGTACCATAACTGGATGCATAGTAATAACCACCGTCCACCGGGCTCGCTTTACCATCCGCGTTAAGCGTACCGTTGTAATGGGTGTATCCGCTTGGGCAGGTTCCACTGCCACCGCCACTCCCATCAGTGAGCGTCACCGTCACATACGAAGAGGCTGTACTCGCTTCACCACAACTATTTAGCGCTGACACATTGAAGTAAACCACGGACTCCTGCTCGTCAGTCACACTGATTTTGGTATCCGTGGTTGTTGTAAACTCCTCCCACGCCCCCTTTGCTTCGTTCCAGCGCTTAACTAAATATCTGTCAGCACCACTCACGCCATCCCAAGAAATTGTATATGAACTGCTAGTGATACTGCTCGCCACGGGGGTGTTTGGCTTTGCCAGCGCTTCACATTGGCCACCATCCACCTGCATAGTAATTGTCACGTAGCCCGAAGTGCCACTTCGCTCGCCGCAATCGCTCAATGCTGTCACGGTCAAATAGACTTTCTCATCTTGCACACCCGTGACTTGCAAAGAGGTCTCTGCCACCGTCTTGTAATCTACCCATTCTCCAGCGGCTGAATCCCAACGCTTTATCAGATAGGAGTCAGCGCCAGCCACGCCATTCCAGGAAACAGTAAACGACGAAGTTGTGACATTACTGGCAACGGGATCGTTTGGCGTTGTAAGTAGATCGCATTGGCTACCACCTCCTCCACCAAATCCGGTATCAGAAATAGACCCGTTCTGATTAACGATTTGGATCAGGTCATCATTGGTAATTTTCAACGCTTGCAGGCGACCGCCATAATAACTCGCCATACCAACATCAACGCGCCATACCTTTCCGTCACAAGCCTGATTAATACTGCGTTGACGGGTATGCGCGATCACCATGCGCGACGCATTTAGCGCACTCAGAGTCTCGTTCAATTGCTGGCAATCACTGGCAGACAAGGTGTCGTCACCGTAATCACGATTCCACAAAGGTCCCGAACCGCCCACGGAAGACGGCTCGCGGGAGTACCCCTTCATCCACTCACTGATCTCAGCATTAATGTTGTCAATCCCGTAACGGGCATGGGAAGGAGTAATACCACCATGCACAAATACGGTACGGCCAACCATCACAATGGCATTATGCTCCGACAGTACCTTGGCATAGGGTCCTCCAGGCTTAAAGGCAACAGCTCTGCCGCGTTGGCTCGATGGCAAGCTAACCACATCAGAATCAGTAATGCTGTTGTTGTAGTAGCCCTCAAACTGGCGAAAGCCTCCTGTCGTTACATAGCGGAAATCCAGCTCCACATTCATGGTTTCATGATTGCCGTTAAGGACAAGCACTTGGCCGCCGCTTTGTTGTGCCTGAACAATCAGATTTTCAAACAGATCTAATATCTGCTTTTCAGTGTCGCCACGATCTAGCTGGTCACCCACTTGCACCAGTGTCTTGCTACCACCAATCCAATTGTTACTGCCATCAATCAGCTTTGCTGCACGCAATATGGACACCATGGCACTGTAATCGCCATGCAAGTCCCCAATCGCAAAAACCTCTTTTTCGGCAGGCAGAAAGGTAGAGGGCCTGGCAAAAGCGACATTAGCTACGCTAATTAGCAAAAATGACACAAATACGTTAAGCACAACTCTATTTAAATTCATGTTTACTTAATTCCATTTATCTAATTAATTAGCCGCGAATAAAACCTCGAAAAATAAAAACACGCTCACTCACGAAACAACCATAAAAATTCTGAACAGCCGCCCACAAAGCAGTAATTTAGAAATATAAAAACAATACTAACTTCTATTTTTAATGCCAAACAGCCTTACATTACAAAGGTACCGGTGATAGAGTGTGTCAATAAATTGACACACAATCAATGTTTTTAACTCGCTAATTAAGAAAGCTATTTTGGAGAGAACCATGGACAAATTGATCACCGCTGTGGTGTCAATTGTATTGCTCACATCATTCTTATTAATAAATTTTAAAGATTCACTATTTCCTGATGCTCAACCGCAACAAAATATGTCAACAGAGCTGCAATCATCCACACTCATCAATGATGCTGGAGAAGCACAACATGAAGGAGAACAACAAACATCAGCAACTGACTTAGCGCACCACTCGGTTGCTCAAAAGATGGAAATATTGCCGCCAAAACTCAGCCCCGACCTTGATGAGACAAGACTTTGGCAGACACAAACCTCTGTTCCATCGACTTATGCCTCGCTAGAAAATGAGCCGGTTGACAGAACCTACCTAAAGGTCAATCCAGATGTTCTATCAGCGATCGACACTGGTGATGAATTTGAGTTCTACATCCCACAAGTGAATGAACATTTTGAAATAAGTGCCGACGAAATTGAGTACCACAGTAATGGCGACAAAACGATTAAAGGCCAGGTGCAGGATCAATATGGTGAAGGCTACCCAGTGACAATCACGGTGGGAGAAAATGGTTCATTCGCCAATATTTCGACACCCAAAGGTGGGTTTGTCATGGAAAGTGATAACCAGGATGGATGGATTGCATCGACAGTAGATATTCATAACCTTCAGGATTTCAACAAGCCTGATTATGTGGTTCCTAGTCAACCTGAGCCTTCAATACCAAGCCCGTCTAATTAGATCTAGAAATAGAATTAAACAATAGAAAATAAATTTGATAATCACATAGGTAATACGGATGTCTTTCTCGCAAAAATTTGGAAATAGATCAAAAAGCGTTGCGCTTTCTTTGATCGGTTCAGTATCAATGATGGCGGTAACCACGGCGGTCGCTGCTAACGATATTGTTGATGTTATGGTGCTCTATGATACGGCTGCAGAGCAGGATCGCCGAGGTGCAATAGAAACCTACGTAAACCAACTTATCTCCTATTCCAATAGCGCATACCAAGCCAGTGATATGAACGTACGGCTGCGCTTAGTACACCAACAAAAACTCGCTGTTAACGGTGTAAATGCTGTTGATGGGAGTAGCTTGAGCAATTTCCTCAATGACGCAACCGTCAAGGAGATGCGTGCCGAACACGGCGCCGATGTCGTCGCCTACCTCACGGTCGCTTCAGGCGGCGCATGTGGCTTAGGCTATGTCGGCTCTGGTGATGGACAGATGAGCTCATGGTTTAAGAACTATGCATTCTCAATTTCTGGTTCAAACTGTGGTGCCTTAACCTTTGCTCACGAAGTGGGCCACAACATGGGACTAGGCCACGACCGAAAACAGGACACCAGTGGTGGCATCTTCACCTATGGTCTAGGCCACGGTGTTGACTACCGCTTTGGTACCATCATGACCTACGCCCATCTGTTCAATACCAATAACTATATCGACGTATTCTCTAACCCCCGCATCAGTATCTGTGATGGCCTGCCCTGCGGCGTAGACAGAAACGCCGCTAATTCAGCGGATGCTTCCTACGCAGTAAACCAAATCTCAGCTCAAATGGCTGATTTCTATCCAACCAAGCATACCGATGGCGGTGATGGTGGTGATGGTGGTGGTGATGGTGGTGACGGCGGCGATGGCGGTGACGGCGGCGGAGATACAGATCCGGCTGATCCAATCCGTGAAGTCCCCACTATCGACGGCAACCTAATCACCAATGCCAGCTTTGAAAATGGCTTAACACCGTGGTTCGGTCAATATGACGCCCAAGTCGCACTGGACCAGATCAAGCGATATACCGGCGCGCAAAGTGTGCGTTCGTTTAGTCGCCCATATAGCTATTCAGGCCCAGCATATACTTTGACAAACAGCCTAACACCAGGCAAAAAGTATAAAGTTTCTGGGGCGATGAAGTTAAAGGGCGACGGCTCTCAACCGGGTTCGGCCACTATAGGAATCACTGACAATAACGGTTCTCGCTTTATTAGTCTGGGTAAAATCGGTATCTCTTCAGACAGATGGACTGAGATAAACGCCGAATTGGATCTAACGGATTCAACCAGCATCGAAAGTGCCTATATCCTGTTCTACGGACCTGAAGCGGGTCGCGAGTTCTACCTGGATCAAGTCAGCGTTGTCGCAGAAGAGCAAGCCCCAACGGACCCAACCGATCCAACAGATCCAACAGATCCAACCGATCCGACCGAACCTGATAACCTGATCGATAACGGCAACCTTGAAGAGGGTAATGTCACCAATTGGACTGAAGGTTTTTGGGGAAGAATAAAACTAACTGCGAGCGCCCACAGCGGAAACTATGCGCTGCAAAGCTACCGTCGTTGGGCCTGGTACGATGGCCCCAGACAGTTGGTCACCACAAAACTAGACAACGGTAAGAGTTACGCACTTGAAGCATGGACTCGCATGGCTTCAGGCAGTGGCAACATTGAAGCTCGATTGACGTATGTCGATGACACGGGTCGTCATTGGATCAGGCTTGATAAAGTCAGCGCAACCACAGAATGGACCATGTTAAGCGGTGAAGTCACCTTAGAGCTATCGGGTGCACTGCAGGAAGCTGCGATCCACTTCTTTGGCCCGAACGCCGGTAGCAGCTTTATTGTTGACGACGTTAAATTAACAGAGAAGTAAACAGCACTTATTAGCAAAAACAGCACCCGTTCGGCATCAGCAGGACGGGTGTTTTCAAGCAAAAAACATCCCTAATTAGTCTTACCAAGCCGCAAATATCTTTAACGGATGACACATGATCTGGCATCGAACATCTCACCGCAACAGCCAGATGTTAAGAATCATTTTGCTTAACTTAAAAATTAAAAAAGTCTAACTCTAATTGACCTGGATCATTTCAATTTTCAATATTATAAGAATGCCAAGCAGATAATTTTAATGACACTCAACCGCTTTACTTTCAAGAGGTTACTTAACTACACCTAATTAGTGTGCGTCAGATCTTCTTTGTTCCACTTACCATGAGAAGAAAATCACATTTATTAAAGCTTGCTCAAAAATAAACCTAGAAATGGTTTATTTTCACCCACGTTAACGCTAACACCCGCCAGCGAAACTGACTTTCAACGATGATAAGCAAATCAGCTTATATCGCCTTAAAGCAACGCGGAGCCAACGCGTTGAAGAAGCACCCTACTAACCATTTTCTATTACATAATTAAAATAAGGATCTCTTATGAGGTACCGTACAATAGCTGTAGCGGCCGGTCTGTCCCTACTCACGCTGCCCGCACAAGCGGATTGGTTTTTTCGAGGAACCGCCAACAACTGGGGCACCACGCAACTCGAGCAAGTCACTGATAACAAATATCAACTATGTACTACGTTTGGATCTGGCGATGCCACAGGTGGGCCGCGTTTTAAGATCGACCGATACGGTAACTGGAACGAGAACTACCCCGACAGCGATGTTACCGTCGATCCAAATCAGAGTTACCTCATCACGTTCTTGGTAGATAGCACCAGCATCACGGCAGATCCTGTCGGCAATTGTGACGGCGATGACGATGATGGCCAATTCGCCCATAACTTCGCCAGTTTGCATTTCCGCGGCACGCCAAATAACTGGGCTGCCACCCCGATGACATTGACGGCGAATAATACCTGGCAAACAACGGTCAGCTTCGACGGTCAGACCGAGCAAAGATTCAAGCTTGATGTTACCGGAAACTGGTCTCAGAACTATGGCGGCAGTAATGGCCAGCTCACTTTTGGTGGTGGCGATATCTTTACTGATGTGATTGGCAATTACGTCGTCGAGGTTAACGACGAGACATTGCGTTATACAATCACTCTCGTCGATGACGGCAGCAATCAGAAACCCATTGCCGTTATCAATCCGAATACAGCACAAACGGTCACTCTGGGTGATTCCCTTACTTTCGACGCTGACAACTCTAGCGATAGTGATGGCTCCATCGTTACCTATGACTGGAGCACGGGCGACAGCAGCACCAGTATTACCGTGGTATTTGACACCCTCGGCCAACAAACCATCAGCCTGACAGTGACGGACGATCAAGGTGCCGATAGCACCGCTAGTGTCACCATTTCGGTCGAAGAAGATGGTCAGGGCGATGATCGCTGGTACTTCCGAGGTACGCCAAATGGTTGGGCGACAACCTTGATGACCACCACGGATAGTGTGAACTACTGTACAACGCAAACATTTGGATCTGACGATCCACGCTTTAAGATCGATCATCATGGTGACTGGATCGAAAACTATCCGGCGCAAGACTATACCGTCGTAGGTAACACCACCTATGACATCTGCTTCAATGCTAACAGCAAAGATATTGACGTTACGGAGTTTGATGACGGTGTCGATAGAAAAGCGCCAGTCGTCACTGCCTCACCAAACCCTGGCACCTACCTGGAAGCACAAACAATTATCTTAAGCGTGACCGACGACCAGGATCCCGCCGCTAAGATCTACTGCACCACCGATGGGTCAACACCCACTACAGCTTCAACTCCTTGTAACGACAAAACCTACCAAGCAACAGACATCCAAGACACGGGTGCGGATTTGGTGCTGAAAGTTCTCGCAGTTGATGCCACCGGCAATGACGCTATCTCAACCTTCTCATACACCATTGGCGACAACGGCAATGACGGTGATTTCCGTTCTGAGAACGTCTATTTCATCATGACTGACCGTTTTGCCGACGGCGATACCAGCAATAACAATATTTGGGGTGATGAGTACCTGCCAAACGGCGCGGCGGATAAGTACAAGATCAGCGACACCAGTAAAACGGGTCCTCTGTCCTACTATCACGGTGGTGACTTTAAAGGGATCATGGATAACCTTGATTACATTCAGGGCATGGGATTCACCGCCATTTGGATCACTCCGGTAGTGAAACAACCTGAAGGGCGTCGCTTTAACGCTGACGGTCAGTATGAAGCATCTGCTTTCCATGGCTATTGGGGCGCTGACTTCGACCAAATCGATCCGCACCTGCACTCCTCTGGCAAAGACAATGACGGCTGGAGCGACTTTGACGCACTGGTTGAAGCGTTGCATGCCCGTGGCATGAAACTGATGCTGGATATCGTGGTCAATCATGGTCAACCCGGCGACTCCGTAGTCGGCTCAAAGAGTAAGTGGGCGGACAAAGCGCTGGAAATTAAGATGGATGGCCAGATTTGGAAGTTTGGTGATCAAGACCCTTATTACGAAGGCACAACAAGCAGCAACGGTTTCTTCAGCTACAGTAATGGCACCTGGCTGTTAGACCTGCTCGACTTCAACGAAAACGGCGAAGATGGTAAAAATGCCAAAGCCCACCTGATCAACGTCTACAAGCGCTTTATCGACCACGGTGTAGACGCGTTCCGCATCGATACAGTGTCTTACATGAGTGCCGATTTCTGGGAAGAGTTTACGTTAGCGATGGACGAGCACGCGCGTAGTAAAGGCAACGACAACTTCTATATGTGCGGTGAAGCATGGACCGGTGATCGTACGGCAGCTGTTGACCTGATCTATAACGGTGAAGGTAAGAAATTCCACATGCTCGACCTGCATGGTTCTTCGATGGACTTCCCAGGGTGGATGGGCAAAGCCTTTAAAGGTGAAACGGGCTTTGACGATGGCAACGGTTACGCTCGTATTGCTGGGGCAGATGGCGATGCATCAGGGATCTACGATCCGACCTATCTAGCTACGTTTGTCGACAACCACGATGTCACCCGTGCCAACGGTATCCTGTCGCAAACTCAGTACATGAATAACCTTAACTTTGTTTACCTATTCCGCGGCTTGCCGGTCGTGTTCTACGGTACAGAGGTACTCTATTCAAGCTGGCCACATTACATCACCACCACAGAAAAAGATGATGTAGTCGCGCGTTGGATGTTGGGCTCAGAAGGGATCAGCTACGCCAAAAATAATCGCCCGGCACTGTATAAGCATCTGCAGATGCTTAACAGTCTACGAAGCTCGTCTACCGCGCTGCAGAAAGGGACTCAGATCGACCTGCTTATCGAAGGCGATCACGCCGCATTTAAACGTGATTTGGGCGGCGTAGCAGCCTACGTAGCCCTGACCAAAGGCGCAGCGTTTAGCTACACTTTCAACAACCTCACTGACGGCAGTTATCGCTTGCTCACGCCCGATAGCGCGAATGGCACATATAACGAGACCAACGTGACCGTCAGCGGCGGCAGCTTCAGCGTCGACGTGGCAGCAAACTCATTTGCGGTACTTGAGATACAGTAAAACGCACAGATAAACCGATACACAACCCCAAAAGCAGCAGGCCTGGCCTGCTGCTTTTTTCATTTTCAATGCCCCTTCTATGCCTCGTCCGCCCAAGATTTATTAACAAAAGAATACAAACGTAAAGCTAGGTAAATTTGATTGAAAACAAGCCATCACTTGGCGTAAAAAAGTTATCGAACCTATGCTCTAAATTCAGTTTTTGACTTCGTGATAGTCGCATCAAAAAACAGAGGCTCCCCTTATGAGTAAGAAGCTAACAACGGCAGCAGGCTGTCCTGTTGCCCATAATCAAAATGTAGAAACGGCCGGTAAGAGAGGCCCACAGCTGCTGCAAGATGTTTGGTTTCTAGAAAAACTCGCTCATTTCGATCGCGAAGTGATCCCAGAGCGTCGAATGCATGCCAAAGGCTCAGGCGCTTATGGCACATTCACCGTGACTCATGATATTACTCAGTACACCAAGGCGAAGATATTCTCAGAAGTAGGTAAGAAAACTGAGCTGTTTACACGCTTTACCACGGTAGCCGGCGAACGGGGTGCAGCCGACGCTGAGCGTGATATCCGTGGTTTCGCAGTGAAGTTCTACACTGAAGAGGGAAACTGGGATCTGGTGGGGAACAACACCCCGGTATTCTTTTTACGTGATCCCCTGAAGTTCCCGGATTTGAATCACGCGGTGAAACGCGATCCAAGAACCAACATGCGTAGCGCGAAAAACAACTGGGATTTCTGGACATCCCTGCCCGAGGCTCTCCACCAAATCACCATCGTCATGAGTGATCGCGGCATTCCAGCAACCTATCGTCATATGCATGGTTTTGGTAGCCATACTTTTAGCTTTATCAACAGCAACAACGAACGCTTTTGGGTCAAATTTCATCTCAAATCACAACAGGGCATTAAAAACTTATCCGATGCCGAAGCCGAGGCATTAATAGGGAAAGACAGAGAAAGCCATCAGCGCGATCTACTCGACAGCATCGACAACAAAGACTTCCCCAAATGGACGATGAAAGTACAGATCATGCCGGAGGCAGACGCCGCAAAAGTACCCTATAACCCGTTTGATCTGACCAAGATCTGGCCTCATAAAGACTACCCATTGATGGAAGTGGGCGTATTGGAACTGAACCGCAACCCTGAGAATTTCTTCGCAGAAGTCGAGCAATCCGCCTTTAACCCCGCAAGTGTGGTGCCGGGGATCAGTTTCTCGCCAGATAAAATGCTGCAAGGCCGTCTGTTTTCCTACGGCGATGCACAGCGATACCGCTTAGGCGTGAACCATCACAGCATCCCGGTGAATGCACCTCGCTGCCCGGTTCATAGTTACCATCGCGATGGTGCTATGCGTGTTGATGGCAATCACGGCGGCACCTTGGGGTATGAGCCCAACGATCAGGGGGAGTGGGCAGAACAGCCTGATTTCTCAGAGCCACCGTTAAGCTTGGACGGCGCAGCAGCGCATTGGGATCATCGGGAAGATGAAGACTACTTTAGCCAGCCTGGCGACCTCTTCCGTCTGATGACGCCAGAGAAGCAGGCGATCTTATTCGATAACACGGCAAGAAATCTGGATGGCGTACCTAAAGAGATCCAACTACGTCATCTCAAACACTGCTACAAAGCCGATCCCGCTTACGGTGAGGGCATTGGTAAGTTGCTAGGAATTGATGTCAGCGAATTCAGCTAATATCGACAAACGCAGCGGTGATGACAATAACAAGTCATGACAATAGAAAGTGGTGACAATAGAAAGTGGTGACAAACAACTTGTCGCCACTATAGTCATCGGTGCTGCAATCACCGCGGCTTCATATAAAAACTTCTGTTGATGTTCAACTTCTAATGCGCCGCGTCGTTGCTCTCATACAACGCTAACAAGCCGATCTCAGGTGATTTAGTTCCGCCTAAAAACTAGAAAATGACAGAGCATTTATGCTGCGGTAGCCATAGACACTCTGTCTCTCTTTTCTCAATCTAAAGACAACAGCTCAAGACAAACTTAACGGCTGTAATTACGGCCAAAGTTGTTGTCCCAATACTCATCACCATTCACGCGATAGCGGATTGCGAATTCAACATGCTGATTAGCGACTTCACTCTTTAGTGAATAACTCCATTCCTCAGACGAGCCATCATTGTTTGAATCAATGTACCTGGCTTCAGCCGTTTCCACGGTTTGCCAACCATCGGTGGTGTAAACAACATCCACCTGCTTCTCGAAACCTAAGTTTTGCAGGTAGAGCGTGCCGGTCATGTAGTAAAAACCATCTCGAGAGCGATACCAATCATTCATCTTCTGGTTCTTAATCATGAAATCAGAATGCAGGATAAAGTTATTCTCAACTCGCCCACCTTCAACCTTGGTCAGAAGGTAGTCAGAGTGGTTGTTGTTATCCCAGAAGGTTTCCCCATTCACTTCGTACTTGATGGCAAACTGGTACTCAGACAAAGAATAGGGGCTCATCTCAGAAAAGCGCCATAACTCCAAGCCATTGTCTAATGACTCTGCGTAATCAGCTTCATACTCCTGCCACTCTTCCCCATTGATGCTAGCAACGACAGTGACTTTTTTGTCATAGGCCAGATTCTCAACCAGGATGTCGCCTTTAAAGAAATTGGCAAATGAGAAATCAATAGTAGATGTGGCTTGTAGCAGCTTTACTTCTTGTGCATTAACCCCATGACTAAATAAAACAGCAGCGCCCAATAGCAATGATAAAACAGCTTTCATTAATTACTTCCTTATACAATCTAAACTAATAATATAATTGATACAAAGTATCATGTGACGATATAAATCCCGACCACTTGATACAGCGTAACACCTTACATGTGACAAAATTATTTATTCAAACGAATAAATAATTTTCTTCAACCGATCACAAAACAAAAACAAAGGCACTTTAAATCAATGAGCTAGATCAACACCGCTTAATATCAACTTAAACTTAACGTGGATAAAAATAACACAAACAAGAGATGACTAACACATTAAACCCTAATATGGTTAGCGTTACCAAAATTCAAAATAAACAACCTAGATACGTCATCTCAGATATGTATATAGCCATTAGAGGAAATCTGAATATTAATTAGCAGAGATTAATAAGTAGAATATTGGTAGGCATCGGGGATGGTCACTGAGCGCGCAAGCCATTGCTCGAAAAGCAGATTAGCTCTGTGATTAGCAAAGCCAAAGATCTGTTTGATAGCTATACCAAACAGACCGACTGGAGAAAGGTAGCTTTACCCTCTAGCTGCCACGAGAGTCAATTCCTGCATTGCAACTAAGACGATTTTTATGGGCCAACAGACCTATTAAGCAAGCTGACTTTCTGCCTCCTCAGTAACAGGATCACGATATAGATGAGGAAACTGCACCGCACGGTTTTGAAATGACAAAATGGCGTCGTTCTTAATCACTCCATCATCAATATTGATCGCCCGTCTAATGGTTTCATCTTGCTGCCAAGCATCACGGCCAGCCAATACCGTGGGCAAATAGACAATAAGCGCAGCAGAGATAGAGCGTGTGGCGCTTTCCCATAGATAGCTCGGCGTATGATCCACTGCGTAATAGTCGACACTGCCATACTGGATTATCGGCGTCTCGAATGTGGTCGGTTTAGCAAAAAAGAACCCCATCCCTTCATCACAGCTGACATCAATAATCAGACTTTTCGGCTTAAGCTTGGCCCCCTCAGCTTGCGTCACAAAATCAATGGGATGTTCGGTATTCTGAAAAGTACCATTTACAATAATGTCAGCTTCACTGATCAACTCAGTCAATGGCCGCATAGATCCATCATGCTCTACCAGCATCATCCGTGCTTCGCCTGCATTACCACTTCGAATTCTGGCATAGTTACAATCCAGCACCTCTTCACGAACCTCATGATCCGGACGCTGAATACAGATAGTGATATCTCTGAAGCCATGCGCTTTCAATGCGTAGATCGCGCCACGACTCACAGCACCAAAGCCGAAAATAATGATCTTACGTTGATTACCATAGTGACCATCGATCCCTTTCAGTTGCAATGCATGGATAACCCCGCAATAACCGGCCATCTCATTATTTTTATAGAAAGTATGGCGACCAGCCTGCCCGTCAGGAGACCAAACATACATATCTTCAAAGGCAATCAAAGTCTGCTTACGGTCAATCGCCGCCTGGGTGATCTCCTGCTGCTGCACACAATGCACATAGCCCCAAAGCGTGCCGCCCTCACGTAGCTCTTGCAGATCTGCCAGCACTGGCTTGTTAATAATAACCGAGCCAATTTCTGCCAGAATTTCATGGCGTGTGGCTATGCCAGCGGTCAGCGCTGCGATCTCCGAGTCTGCGATGCCAAATGGCGCACCATAGCCCTCTTCAAATATCAGTTGGCGCCGAAGTGCTTCAGGGATCCGGGTAAGGTGCTCAGGGTGGATAGGAAACCGGCGTTCATCTTGCTTTTTCGAAGTCCCAATGACTCCCACTAATGACGTGTTCATGTCGTCGTTACCTTGTAATTAAAATAATTCAATGAGTGACTGCATGGACACATTGTCAGTGTCGCCAATAGGCCTACGTACGTACACGCTGTGCTGTCGCAACCGTTACAACATCAAAAAACACAACGCTGTAAAAATGACGGGATAAAAACCTAACAATGCCTGGTTAAGGAGCGCCAGTCGCAAGTTGCAGCATCATGACGGCAGCCGAAGGGCAACGCATCAGGCAACTTGCTTTAAGCAATTATTAAGGGAGCAGGTGAAGAATGGAGAGTTCAGAGTACCATGAATACAGTAAACCACGTAGACAAGCTGTTACTCCCTCACAGGATCAAACATACAGCGCTCATTCCATATCGCGAAATAAACTATGGTTCAGACAAGAAGCGGGCTTTTCATAAACTCAGAGGGCATGCCGAAAATCGATCAAACACATGGGCTACCGCCATTTATGAATTTTCTAAAAATCGCGTTATGGCAAGTCAGATCAACAAGTTAAATCAAGCGCGACGCACACGCACTACCTTCATAAACTCCATCTCAAAACCTGCCACGGACTTGGTCTCGGGGTAGTAACTAAGATTAACCCGCGCGCCCTTTAGAGACTGATATTGCTTCTGCCGCTTAAATACAAATGGCACCTCGTAACCTTCGATCATCAATGTGTGGCGGATCCAGTCCCCCTCCTCCCGCTGTACATGGGAGTTCACCTGGCAATCATCGGTATGGATAAGCTCAGGCCGCTTTTTTAGTAGTTTTTCAGGGGTGGTTTTCATGACATAAGTACCGAAGAAAACAGCGTGCTGGTAACGTCAACTATATCAGCATCCCAGTTAAAACCAATCTCTGCGCAACTACAGTCACTTAGGGTTTCAAGCGCCGCAAGACTTGTGGGTGTCGGACATTGTCTGGTGTTCATATAGGGCTGGCTCAACAAGCAGTGACTCAGAGCACGGTGCTCTGAGTCACTCAGCCAGCTTATTGAAGTGTCTCAGGAAGCGATGGATCTTTCGCGGTCGCAACACCGACACTGCTATGCCTGAAGATAAAACGGTCTACGTTGAACTTCGTCGAGCGGCCGCTCATCACAAACCTATACTCCGTATCCGCTTTCAGTTTATACACCGGGTTATAAAACTCCCCATGTTTAGGGTTGAGCTGCGTAGCCCAGCCCCATCCAGTGGCGCTGCCACCAAAAATTTTAGTGTCGTTTTTCAATAGTGCTAATGCGGCATTTTTTTCATGACTCGTACTGGCTTCAAAATCCCCTTCCAAACGGAAAAATGCATCATTGTTTTTGTCAGCAGCTTCGCCGTCTAATCGCTTATGCGCGCGGATATACAGTTGATAATCACCTGGCTGCGAGACTTTAAAGCGATAGGATATTGCTGACTGCGGGGCGGAATATGAATTTGGACCGGTGAATTCAACATGACCGGAACCGGTATACCCGGCTACCGCTTGCTTCACAATCCATTCACCCAACGCATCGGTGGTATGTTCGGCCTCAATAATCACCAGGCCATCCACATCAACGTAAAGGTCTTCGTCAGGGTCAACAGGTGGCACAACAGGAGGGATGACTAAATCATCATCTCGTCGCACCAAAACAACCCAATCAGAAGAAGGCTCCTGAGGCGGCTCACCCAAATCAACAAAGCCACCGCCAACAACACCCGTCACAGATCCCTGTTGCAGTTCTCCCCCGTTACGAGGGTCGAACCAGACAACTTCATATGTACCAGATACACCATTCAGATCTAATTCCGTACTGCCACCCTGCTTCAAATAAACCACATAAGTGTCGTTCGCTTTATAGAAGCCATAGTCATTTTCAGCACTACTGATACTGTTGTCGTTAACCATATCCCAGAAAGGGACGTTATTGTTTTTAAAGAACTCAAGGCTATAGCGGGTGACATCCCACCAAGCGTCTCGACTCCGAAAATCTTCCAACGTTAAATCTGAGTGAGCATAATCGTAGCCAAAGTACCATTCGTTGCCGGCTCCCCCCGCCATCAACGTACCCCAAACACCATTTTTACGCCCATCGATCTGACTATCACCAGCGTTATCATCTGGCCGTAACGCAAACTTCGCATCACCGGGTTCATCGACCGAAATTATCCAGGCTTTCCCGGTATCTTCTGAGCGCCGAATCCACTCCAGTACCTGACTATGAACATCGCTGAAGTCTGCTTGGCCCATTTGCATTGAAGCACCATGCAAATCAGATTGATCACCTAATAGCGGCCCATAAACCTGATCTTTTTGGCCAGGGTATGTGTGCAGAACAACGGGATGCTGATAAGGATCATTCGCGGCAAAGTAGCTCGCCATATCCTGTACTTGCTGAGTCGATTGCGTGTTCTCCTCACCTAAATTCCAATTCAACGCCAGGTGGTAGCCAAAACGGGCGATCAATTCACGGTAGTAAAGCTTGCGCTGGGCACCTAATTCGCCGTTATCAAGCAGATGATCATTTTCAGTTTCTTGAGTTTTGAAATGCAGGAAGATGCCGTTGTTCTGCATGTGGGAAAAAACAACGTCCCACTGAGCTAAACGAGAAACATCAAAACGATAACGCTCATCATAATCTGTGTAGGGGAAGACGTTTTGGTCGTCACCCTCAATATTCATAGTCAGAAAAGAGATAACGTTCTGACCTTCGCTGACGAGATAATTAACCGCGCCGATTAAGCCCTTTCCTTTATCATCCTGCCAAGTCGGATCACCGTTATTCCAGTCTGCAACATGGGGTTGCCAGGTTTTTATCTTATCGTCTTTATGATTGTCCGACTTAAAGTCACCGTCGAAGTCAGCATAAGCCAGCAAATTTTCAGGGGAATCAGAACCCTGTTTCAGAAAGTACTCTCCGCTTTCCGCAAAACGTAGATAACGTTCACCGACGTACTGTAAGCGGCCTTTACCGCGGAAATCCCTGCCAGTTTTGTCGCTATCAGCGACAACAAATACCCCTGAGACACCGTCGATGTCACCACCGGACTGCCCGGCTAATGCATTCGCATTTAGAGCAACATTCTCACCAGTACGAAATGAGACTTCGTATTTCCATTCTCCCACCTTGTCAGGAGAGAAATGAACCCGCCATTGGTTACCTTCGTCCGCAGCGCTGTTAGCCGCATCACCGTCTGCGGCAAAAAAGCCCGGCACCACATAACGGCTATCACCGTTAGAGAAAGTGACATCCATACGATAGTCCGTGAACGGGTTAATCGTGTCTGTTTCAGCCACTTCAGGCCCATTAAAGGAGATGGTAACCTTGTGCCATTGACGTAACTCACCCGTGATCACCTCATCACCGCCCGCAGCGGGAAGCTCAACACAGCCGTCACTATCTACAACGCTACCTTCCGGTGTATTCGGGCATTGATCCACCGCATCAGCAACACCGTCACTGTCTTGGTCTGCACCTTCAGTACAAATATCCAAACTAAACCAACGGGCGCGGGCGCTATCGGCGACATCACCATTCATCACCAAGCCATTGGCATGATTAGTAAACTCTAGTTGGATAAAGTCGTTCGTTTGTAATGAGAAAAATGCACTATTCAGCACATGAGTTTCGAGGCTGTACTCTGGCGTATCAGTGCCGTGTATGCGGGTATTAGTAGCCTGACCAACCGAGGCGCCATTAACTTTTAGCACATAGCTCGGCTCACCATCCGCTTCTTGTATGGTATGCAGCTTAAATATCACATCACTATCGATACCAGTGTATGTCTGTTGTGCAGCAGCAGTCGCTCCCGATTCAGCTATTTGTAATAGCTCCAATCCGGCTTTGGTGTCTTTAGTCGCATTAGCAAAACCAGTGATATCGGCATATCGTGCAAAATCAACGGCCTTTATCTCAGTACACACCTCGGCAATGACCTCATTGTCATCATCACCAACGGTATCGTCGTCATCGCCAACGGTATCGTCGTCATCGCCAACCGTATCGTCGTCATCGCCAACCGTATCGTCGTCATCGCCAACCGTATCGTCGTCATCGCCAACCGTATCGTCGTCATCGCCAACTGTATCGTCGTCATCACCAACGGTATCGTCGTCATCGCCAACGGTATCTTCGTCATCACCAACCGTATCGTCTGGAACGATCTCACACCCTTCACTATCAACTGTCATACCGGCCGGGGTATTTAGGCAAGAATCGACATTATCAATAATACCGTCTTGGTCTGCATCGGCTTGCATAACGGGATCATCACCGCCGCCTCCTCCGCAACCAGCACAAGCCATAGCAAGACATAGAATCGACAACTTGAACGTATGAATAACCAACTTCTGAGACCTCTAGAGAATAAAAGAGAAAGAAGACAGTTAAGGCTCAAGACGCATAACTACCGGCCTCTAGCTCAACTCACCCTCGGACAAAACGAACAAAAAAGTAACAAAAAATCAACAAGTTGACAACGCTCTAGAGAGAACCGGATAAGTATTCCATGAGTACGGTCAAAGAAAGCTGACCAGAAACGAACGTGCTGCGACTTCTGAGACATGACGACAGAGTAAGATCATAAAAAAATCAATGAATTCAACTAACAGTAGAAGGTAGCATTATCGTCAAAGTAGAATCTTGCAGTGAGTAAGCTCCTGATGCTGATTCTAATTGCCAAACAAAAACTTTTTGGCCCCATCGCGGCACAAAAATTGGCTTAATGAGGTGAGATTGTGCGAAGAAAAAGTTACCTGATAGCGGCTCTTTTCAGCCTGCTAATAACAACGGCATGTGCTGAAGATGGCAGTCAGCAAGACGCAGAGTTTGGCCCACTAAAATGCCTTGGCACCGAACCTTTCTGGTCATTGGAGTTAAAGGACAAGACGATCGTCTTAGAAGACATGGATAGCGTCCAAGGCCAGTTTAAATTAACCAAAGCTATCACCAGTAGCAATCACACCAACCGTTGGTTTTTAACTGCAAGCGGTGCCGATAGCGCATCGGTATCCGTGGTTCTCAGCAAAACCAATCAGTGTTCAAATGACATGTCCGATTTCAGCTATGAATATGAAGTCATGTTGCTCACCCCAGAGCAACAGCTACTAAGCGGTTGCTGTAACCGTATAGAATCAGCTAAATAAACGTCCAGTGGTATCCGCCTGCTCCCAAGGGCCAAGTTGAGCTTTGGGATAAAGCGTATCAGATGGGTAACGACGAGCATCAACTGCTGCCTGACTCCTTCAATCTGAGCCCAACTGCAGGGAACAACAAATAGGTCAACCTAGCGTATGAGTAGGGGGAGATGACAGTGATTAAGATAAGCCGAAGTTCAATCATTCTGACGGTGGTGATGCTTGCTTACATCGCCTGGTCTCAGGTGGCTCTGTATCTAAAAGAGGAGGCACTTGCCATCGAAAAAGCAAGAGTGCTAAGCATTGCCGATCACTTGGAGTTCTGGAAACACACCTTCTTGCAACAACATGCCGCCATAGACGTTGAGGCGTTAAAGGGCGGTGTTCGGAATGTTCAATTGACCTTGATTGAACAAGAAGCCCCGATACAAGACAAGCAAGATAAAGTGTACGTGATGTATTACAACGCCCCTACAGACGAACAGCTGACCGCTTTACAACGCTATCAATCTGAGCTCGTACTAAGCCGCTATTTTTACCTTGTCGTGAATGAGAATGGCCAAGTGACAGAAACCTTTTGGGACAAACCGTAGCCCGTTAATGAGTGCACACTCTTAGCGACGCCTATAGCGTTAGGTCGCACCAAGGAAATTGGTCACAGCTATTCAAGCGGACGGCCTGTAGGCAGAAGTTAGCGCTAGAAAAATGGATTTAGGAAGTTAAGTCGATGAAAAAATATTTTGCTTATACACTGATGGGCGTCTTAATTTGTGTTTTGAATTTCATCATATACAACTATTCATTCAATACTCAGGCGACTCCATTTCTAACCGAAGAACAACGCGTTGAAAGCGGATTAATGATGCTCCAAACGACCGTACCTGCCTACATCGTTTCGTCAGTGATCATTACTCTGTTATTTAGTCTGTTGGCTAAGAAACTAAATGACTAGAATAACCATCCAGCGCGCAACTTATTGAAAAAAATAGGTCATTGGATTGCATACGTGAAATCAATAGCTCTGATCTTTTTAAACAGCAACACAAAAGGAAAAAGTAATTTAGAAATTAGCCAGTTAAGTAGACTGTTATGTTGATTACATAATCGGCAATCAAGGTTGTCAGTGCATACTGAGAAAGCTATAGTCCCTTGCGTCACGGAGGACCAGATAATGAACAAAGCCAACAACTTCCCCAGCTGTCTTTTTTTTACATTAATCGTTATATGCTGCTCGTTACTAAGCGGTTGCAGCGAACCGACGCCCCCAGCGGGCACAGCCTACCATAAAGATGGATTTTCAATGGTGCTCCCACAAGATTGGGACGTATCACAGGATGACTACCTACAAGCAACACAGCGCCTTATCACGCTTTCAACATCGATAGCATCTAGAGCTCGCATCGAGATCTTCGATAACAGCGCAACCAGACCAAACTTAGAACTATACCTGCAACAATACATGGCTGATGCCATTCCCATGGCACAGCGCGATTCAGTCAAACTCACTCACGGTGAAGTCGATCGCCAGCAGGGCCGAGGCTACTTTGTCGAAGTTAATCTCAATGACGAGCTAGACACAGCCTACTATGTCGAAGTGATTGAGATGCAATATGTGGGTCATCAATCGTACGTCACGCTTCATACCCCCCTTGAAAGCAAAGAAAGGATTCTTGCTCAATTTAATCAGCTGATAGATAGCATTAACAACAAATAGTAAAAGGAATTACTCATGGCTCATGATGGAAACTTAGTTAGCGAACTGGGTGTTAAGAAGTACGTTCAAGCGTACAAAGCTCTCCCCTTCTCCAATGTCCAACATATGGAAAACGACGCCTTCTACCAACGAAAGTGGGAAGCATGCGACTTTGGGTGCCACACCCCCTCATACCGGCGTGTCACAGCCGATACGTCATACGATGTGTTCATAGGTAGTCTAAACGACCAATCTACGCTACTTGCGGGTGTCGTTGACGGCGTTCACGCACAGGCAATTAAAAAGCCGACACGTATCGCCCAAGGCGCAACGAGAACCGCAGAAGGATTAGGGTTAGCAGGCGAAGAGCGATTCAAACAGGTCGGGGGAGAAAACCTTGTCGTATTGGATGCGTTTACGGCGGTGATACGCAAATCGATGGACCTGGATATTGCTGCCATTCTTAGTCCCGTGGCACAGTGTGTAACAACGGTTGTCAGCACCTATGTCTCTTTGTTGCCACATGAATACATTCATGCGGTCGCTAAAGCGGGTGCCATTAAAGTACCCACAGATTACGACAAGGGCTTTCTGAAAGTGGCTGGCGAACTAGGCATTATTCCGACCCCCTCGTTACCCGACTTGGCAGACGCCCAAAGCCTGTTGCAAGGTACCAGCGGTCGAATCATTGGTAAACAGATAGGCGTGAGAACCACGCAAGCACTCACCTCCATCATCATCTACAACATCTCTCTTCAAATACTTAAGTCGCCAGATTTAAGCAGAAAAGTTAAAAAAGAATTCAGAGCCCTAAGAAAAGCAGCCAAAGGCAACTTGGCAACGGTTTTAGCTGGTCTACTACAAGCGAATGGTATGTTAGCTGACTGCGCATCATACAGCCGTCGACTAAAACAAGACTGCCCCCGACTTTGGCAACTGATGCGATACGACCTAAAAGGTGTGGATATGCTGCTGTTCTTGGTGTCAGGTTACCTGTCTGAGTACCTGGACAGAATCAAACTGCTCGAAACAGATCCCGTCATGTTCGCAAGCACGATGCATGCATTGATTCGTTCAGGAAAAACAAAAGAGGTCTTTTTCCCGAAGCGAATTTAGTCAGGTAACAAATGTAAAAAGGCGCATGGGTTACCTAACATGAGCCTTTTCTGTTGGAGGCAAGCCTCAGCCCCCCTCACCCTCTCAACAAGTGTTCCTCAAGTCCAGTAGAGGTAGTGTTAAAAGCATTAAATCTGAATCAGTTAACCATCGCGTCGGGGGGGGCCCGCGAGCCTGCTTAAACTGGAGCAAATCAAAGGTGCCAGTCTTTCCGCAAGAGATCGCTGAGATGGCCAGCACCAGTCTTGAAAAGGTACGAATGGCCGGATTTAACAGAGCAGGGAAAAATTAGCATTGATGATCTCAGCCAGACAATCCAGCAACGCTGAAGACATGCCTCCGCTGGCTTATGAGAAACTTAGAAATTACAACTAACGAGTGGTCTACGAAAGGCTGGTCGATTCACTCTGTTGCCAACAACCACATGCTTCCACTTGTCGTTTAATGAGGACACCACAATGTTTTTAAGAACTATTATTTCCGTGCTGCTACTCGCTGGCAGTGTTGCATGTGAGGCGACGACTAGCGCGGTAAAGGACACGGCAGCTATATGCCAACAATATAATTCTGGGGATGCTATCGCTGTAGTGGGAAATGCAAAGCCTGACGATAGCGAGTGGTACGCTGACTGGTCAGCCTATCTAAATGACTTTGCCATGGCTAACGCGGATAAGATTACAGTCTATCATTCCAGTAATCATCCCGAATTCAATGTGTCTGACTACACGGTATTTTTTGCAAAAAAGGGGCACCCTAGCTTTATCATTTCGGAAGCGGTTGAACCTCAGTACTATGAGTATGTCGCTATGACCTATAGCGGTGAAGTTATCCCTGCGTCCATTTCGGCTTTTAAAGCCGAAACACCAAAGACAGACGAGATAGCTGTATATTGCGGTCAGTAGTTTTACATGACTTCATGCTTGTTTCATTACGCTTTTTTAAGGAGCTTTCACTAACTCTCGCAGCTCAACAGAAAGCAAAACACACTCACTTTTTCACCTGACGAAATGAAAAGCGACTTGTAGGACATCATCCATCCCATCGAGCGAGTGACTGGTGTCCCACCGGATTGAGCTCAACAAGAGCGAGAAACTGATGTTTTCTCTCGTGCTGCAGCAGGAATGTCATTATAACATCAAGCTACCGCCGGGCTATTTCGTTGTGTTAACGCTTTGCTCAATAAGGAAGTTTACGATGCTTAAACGTCTTTTTAGGCGATGGAAAATCAGACAGCTTACGAGATTGCTTAAAGATCTAAGGGCTCAGTACGGCAAGAAAAGATACTACTCAAAGCGTGAAGTTGAGCGCGCCCTTAAACGGAAGAGGTTAATTAGATCAACCAGTCATATGTCAGCAAACAACTGTTACGCTTACGCTATGTACTGCTCCCCCCAAGTAAGCGCTAGAGCCTGCAGCACTGCGGGGGTAGACACCAGCTACGCATCAATGAGGCGTGATATTTCTGAAGTGGTTTTTGGTCGCCAGCGTGAGTTTGATATGAGTTCACTGGAACAGGCAATTCACGCTAACAACAACTCAGGGAATGAAAGCGATAGCGATCATCATGGCTCGGACGACAGCAATTAGTAAATGCGAGAATGGATAGCAGCGGCAGAATCATTTAGGGACAAATTCTGATGAAGAAAACCAAACTAAACATAGACTGGAAAAAAGGCGCTCCCCAGCAAAAAGGCGTCTACCTAGTTGCAATGTATTACAGCACAGGCTTCGGAAGCTGTGACTTTGCATTTTGGAATGGTGAAGCGTGGGACGTACAGCAAAAAGTCGTAGGCTGGACAAGTGTAGGGGTTATAACGGATACGTTTACAACCAATTGGCCTGAGTGGGACGACAATATGGCTGAAATTGAAGATTCCCTGCGGAAGAACCCTCCGAAGCCTTCTGCCACGACGATTTCGTTGAATTCAATTAACTAAATTGCAGTTTTTCAAACGTCCACTTTTCTGAAAGTGGACGTTACAACATGCACCGCTCGACTGCTTGACAGCTATACCCTCACGACAACAGCCTTGTAGCCAGCGGTCTCATAGTAAACAAGCGCACCTGAAAGCCCTCTAACACAATACAACAGCACAATACCTGAATCGGTTGACCATCACGTCGGGAGGGTGTCCCGCGAGCGGCCATCACTCAACAACCGCGCCTCTAACACCTGCTGCTATCCATCTCGCAGATGACCTTCTTAACGTTCTCGTCATATCGCTGCATTGCTAACGCCTTATCTGGAATTAGCTCTGAAACATCATCTATAAAGAGATTGGCTTCAGAAGATCCGTTGTCCTTAGCCATGTTCAGCCAGTAGTATGATAGCTCTACATTGTGAGGCAACTTGCACTCATCAGAAGTAAAGCAGAACCCCAAGTAAAGCTGCGCAGTGCCAAGACCAGATTCCGCTGCCTGAGTAAGTAACTCGAAGCCTTCCAGATCATCTTTCTTGCTATCGTTTCTGACATACAGAATGCCCAATAACTCAGCAGAATGTTGATCGCCAAGCGCAATTGAGCGTTGTAAATAAGGGATGGCATCTCCAACCGAGCCTTTATGAAGCAATAAATCTGCATAGCGGTATTGCGCTATGGGGTTGTCGCTATCAGCAAGCTTTTTAAGTTTGGCCACTTCGCTTTCATAAGCACCGGGATCTTGAGACTCCAGATCCAGGCTCTGCACCTCAAAAGAGAAGTCTCGACTCGGAGTACTGGAATCCGAACACCCTGCTCCGAACAGCAAAAAAACGATTGAGGTGAATACAATGCATTTATTCATTCTTACCACTCACACTTTAGATATAAGATCGCATATCCATATTTGCCATGGTCTACCGATTCTCCAGGATCAACCTTAACCTGTAATTCAGGCTCAGTTGATAATGCAGGCTTGCAAATATTTGATACTTTATTCTGAATGTACTTAATCGAGTTAAACTCAATTGAGGAAACCATAGACAAGCTCTTATCCACAGTGATTGAGAAAAGGTTAGGTGCTCGGCCATAATCTCTCTTCACTTTCAAGTACTTAACATTAATACTTAGAACACAACCAGCTGAATCTTGATACTTGCCTTTTGCTTTACGCGCAATTTTTTCCGCTTCTTTTTTTATTATTTCAAAAAGCACGACAGCCCTGGCGTATTGCACCACGACGCCAACAGCCATAGCCAAACCAGCACTAGTGGTAGTTCTCTTGTTCAACGAATCTGAAGGAAGAATAGGCGCAAGCGCTCTTGTCGCAGAGCTAGGAATACTGCTCTGCCCCTTCCAATGAAGACGGTCAGCCGCTCTCGTGTTCCTGACGTTAAGGCTACGGTCCAGCTCTGACAGAAGATTCTGCTTTCTTTTCACGCCATTCAAATCATTAGGTAACTTCTCCAATGGTCCGGCTAGCGATGCAGGTTTAACAGGGGTGTCAGAAAGATCGGAAAACTTAGGCTCTTTTTCTATTTGCTTACAGGCCTTATACATAGAGTCGACTGGATACATATGGTCTATGTAATCAGAAGCAAAACTATATGGGCCTTTATGGGTTAGGACAGTGAATCTCATTAGTAACATCCTTGTTGGTTTAAAATCATAGAAGATAGAAGCAGTCCGTTTGCTTCTTACGCATGCCAGAAGCCAGCGTAAAACAGAGAAGAAATCATAGCGTCCTCACAACTTGTAAGTCAATCTTGCAACCCTTACCCCGTAAAAATTAAGGCCAACCTAAATTAGGCCTTCCCCCCCCCATCGACAACAGGCGAACCTTAGCATTCAATAAAATAATTGAGATAAGGCCAACAGTTATGATCCAGATCTATTGTGCCAGATGACTCGAATTCGTATCGTTGAATGATTGCAGTAACAAGGATCTGTTGATGTTAATCGAGGGACTGTTAATCACTTCTATCATAGGTTCTATTCAGGACTTAATTGTCGACCTATATACGCAGCTGCAGACTCAGTTCGGAAAAAGGTAGTCAGATATGCCAGAAATGACGGCTGCTATGCTTGATGCTGCAAAGACGTTCTGGTGGTTAATACCGCTATTTCTGTTTGCCGCAGTAGTTAAATCACCATGGTTTAAAGGCATATTGGGTGAAGCACTGGTTAAAGTGGCAGCCAAGCTTCGGCTACCCAAAGAGACCTACATCCCTCTTCATAACGTCACCCTGCCAACCGAAGATGGCACCACCCAGATCGACCATATCTTTGTATCGCGGTTTGGGATCTTTGTGGTTGAAACCAAGAATATGCGAGGGTGGATTTTTGGTAGTGAAAAACAGGCAACCTGGACGCAGAAGATCTACCGCCAAAGCTTTAAATTCCAGAACCCACTGCGCCAGAACTATAAACACGTAAAGACGATTGAAGCCGCGCTCAACATCCCAGCAGATACCATACATTCCGTAGTTGCCTTTGTCGGTGATTGCACCTTAAAGACGGATATGCCCGCCAACGTCACCCAAAACGCAGGTTTTATCCGCTACATAAAATCGTTCACCCAGCCGGTGTTTACTGAGGCAGAAGTTCAGAGCTTAGTAGATCAGATACAGGCAGGACGGTTAACCCCGTCATTTAGAACCAACCGCCAACATGTCGCAAATTTGAAAAGCCGTGAAAGCAATAAGCCAGAGAAACAGTGCCCGCGCTGCGGTGCTGCCATGGTGCTTAGAAAAGCTAAAAGAGGAGCAAATGCAGGGAATGAGTTTTGGGGATGCGGTGACTACCCTAAGTGCCGAGCGGTACTTGATATACCCTAGTATGTACTCGAACAGACTTGCAGGACTAATGACGTAGATGTGAGGGATTTAAAAACACCTCTCCCCCTCAAAACTAGAGGAGCAGATAGCCAGCACGGTGCAGAATAAACAGCACAAACACTGAGTCAGAGTTAGCCACCATATCGGGTGGATATCATGCGGGCAATCTTACGGCTAATTGATCTTAATCAGTCATATAAAAAAGGTAATTCTAGAATCCGTGAGGATTCATATGTATTTTCCTAATCTATAACTATTGATGGCAGATAAAACGAATATTAAGGCTTAGAGAAATATACAATCAAAAAAGAAAAAGCTTATGTTCCTGTGAAAGAGATAACACCTTGCAATCATCAACATACACGTCATCAGGTAGCTTATCTCTCAACACCGGAACAATAAACTGGCAGTTGATCTCTGAAACGATATTAGTAAGCAAATTCGATATCTGATTGTCATGAACATTTTCAATTTGATCATGTAAGATGAAATGTAGGCATTTGATACCAATACTGTCGGCGAACTGAATATATGCCAAGTCAAAAGATGCTATTTGGCCTTTTTTCTTTCCGGTACCAAGGTTACCACTCAAACTTGATACATTTAATTCATACCCCTTAGAGTTAACATCAGCACTCAAAACGAACCGCTCGCTGTAAAGTCGAGATGAAATCTTTGAAAAGAAAGTATTAAATTCTGTAATCCTGTTCTTTAACTCCCCTTCTCTTCCCGAAATTTCCTCATTAATCCTATCAAGTTCTGACCTCATCTCATTTAATCTTTGATTTGACTCTTCCCACAACTTTCTTGCCTCTTCTAAACCGCCTTTTTGCTCATAGAATTGATTTAATTCACTAATCAAATCGGGAAGGCTCTTCGATGATTCTTTTCTTATTAACAGATCGGATATATGAGCTTCACGATCAAGCAGAGATCTAATTTCATCTTTAAGATGAGAAATTTCAGTTTCCAAGCCCGGTAGTTCTTGAGTGATATACTCTAATTTTTCAGAAACCATCTCATTATGAAAATTTAAAGTTTCCTCAAAGGTTTTTTGGATGTTTGGGATAAGAGATTTAGCTTCCTTATAAAGAGTTTCAATTCTAGATGTATCAATATGAGCTATCTCGTCTTCCAGCTCATACTTACTTTCTATAATTAACTCTTTACGCAGTTCTAATCGCGTAAGCTCGTTCGTTGTTTTGTTTATTTTAGATTTTATATTCCTTAATCTTTCCAACTCCATTTCATAGTTTTCGCTTACTTCGAACGCAGATTTCTCTTTCTCAAGCTCAACAATCTGACGATTAACGATAAGGAGAAGCTGTTCAATTTGTGAAAGGGTATTGGTTTGCGAAAGTTTTTTCTGTAAAGACAACTCCACACTAATATCGGAACTAAGTTTTTGCTTTCTATCTGCATGGTCAAAATCTAGCTCAATTCCAAACCAGTACAGATAAAGTGATTCATATACATCTTGCGTTGTAGATGAATGCAGAACTTTAACTGTATTCTGCAGACGATTCTTTTCATCCCTTATATTTTTCGAGATGATTTGCCTGAACGTAGGTTTATTTTTATCTGAGCCGAAAATACGTTTTTTAAGTTCAGTAGTAAAAGCACCATTACTTAGCGACTGCCCGTCTATCCTTTGGACCTTTTGTTTTCGGCTCAAGAAGTTTTTTTGTATGACAATGTTACTTGAACTTTTGTCCTCTAAATCTTCTGCAAGAGTTAATGTTATTAGAACATCATTGTTCTTAAGGAAGTTCTCTACTGCCGTATTTCCTTTGCTCTTAAACTCAGAGTCTTTATATATATTTTCACCTTTACCACCGAGGCAAAAATCTATAAGCCTAAGAACTGTAGTTTTTCCGACATTATTGCCAGATTTTTTTTCATCGCTGGTAGGTGTTTCATCAACAATAAGGTTTAATCCTTTGCGAAATCTAATGTTTCTTATCTCTTCACTACCTTTCTCTATTTTCAGTGATTTCAAAAACATTTAGATATATTCCCTTCGCTAGCATTAACTGCACCAACAATATATAACCAATCTATTGCCAGAGTAAACAACCCTATCGATATACCCTCTTTTTCTTTCACACTATTATATACTGTCAAAAAGTCGTTATTTCCTTCTCCATCTTCCAGAACAGAGAGGATAATAGCGCCTAAATAGTATATTTTCCTTGTGGGAGAAACATCTTTATTTAAAATCATTTCTTTGATGGCTCTTCCAATATCTTACATCTCATAAATCCGTCAACCATAACGACAGAAACAGCAAAAAAGATATCTTCCCTATCAATATCCAATCTATTTCCGATCATAACCATTAGATGTTCTTGTACTTCATCAAATATCTCATCAGCATTATTTCTTACAACAGAAATAGGATCTTTACTATCTAAGACATAGCTTCCTTTAACTTTAACATAAATATTTCTGACATTTCTCAGCAATCTATTTTTTCTAATGGAACCGTTATCTTCTAGCTCTTTATATAGAGAGTTTAATTTTCCAAAGAACACTCTGTATTCATTGATTATTGAGCAATGCCTTTTAACACAGTTATGCTCTATTTTATCTGGTATTTTAAACTTATCATTATTGCTATTGCTTTCTTCAACTTCGTTATCTGATTCGAAATCTGTATCCGATATCGCTCGTATTACATGCCTTAGAGCAGATGAATTTTTCTCAGCGCTTACTAGGTTCTTTTTCTCATGTTCATATTTCCACTCTTTGAGGAGACTGACAGGGAAATCATCTTCGTTATCTTTATTATCGATAATAATATGACATTCGTCACACAATAGAATCAGGTTATCGTATGCTCGCCTATCATCGTCAGACATTAGATCGTTGAACCGAGGACCTTCTTCGCTAGCAGCTTCAATGTGACAGATTTTGCTAATGATTGATTTCTCATCTCGAGCAACCAACTGATTAGAGCAATCAGGCGCAGCACACTCATTACCAGACAGAATGTCAAGTCGTCTAACAGTACTAGGTTTGTAACTCCTTGCTTTACTTCCTTTTCCCAAAACAATTCCATTTTTATCTAAAGCGTAAGTAGCTCAGCATTTTACAATACTTAAGTAGCCGCTCACAAACTGAATAAAACACTGTATTCATACACAGTATGCGTAAGAATTAGCAGAAAGCAAGCGGAGGCTAAGCCAATAAAAACCAACAAGCTGTTATATCCAAGCCTTTGCCTGTAAGGATCGGATTCTAAACGAGATTATTTTCTTAACGCTTAAAAATAGCCACTTGTAGCTAGTGATCTATGTCTATATTCAAACCATAAAAGCAGCTTTAATTCGTGCCAAATCGCTTGATATCAAAATTCTGAAGGATTCTGTGCGAAGAGAAACCAAAAAAGCGAGCACCACTTTCGCAGCACTCGCTTTCTAAATCTCTTCAACGCGCTTTTCAGCGCATCAAAAAAACTAAACCCTACTCATACTCACTCATAGGCACACAAGCGCAAAACAGATTGCGGTCACCGAACACATCATCGATGCGGTTTACCGATGGCCAGAACTTGTTGGCTTTCACCGCTGCCACCGGATAGACGGCGGTTTTACGGTCGTAGCTGCGTTGCCAGTCGGTTTCGATAATGTCGTATTGGGTATGCGGTGCATTCACCAGCGGGTTATCGGCCAGTTGCCACTCGCCCTGCTCTACTTTGCTGATCTCTTCACGAATAGACAGCATCGCTTCGATAAAGCGATCCAGTTCCACTTTCGCTTCGGATTCGGTGGGCTCTACCATCAAGGTGCCTGCTACCGGGAAGCTCATGGTGGGTGCGTGGAAGCCGTAGTCGATTAAGCGCTTGGCAACGTCCATCTCGGTGATGCCGGTGACCTCTTTGAGTGGGCGCAGATCCAGAATACATTCGTGAGCCACACGGTCGTTCTGGCCGGTATATAAGATCGGGAAGTGCCCTTTCAGCTTGGCCACCAGATAGTTGGCATTGAGGATCGCCACTTCGGTGGCTTTTTTCAGGCCGATACCGCCCATCAGCGCGATATATACCCATGAGATAGGCAAAATGCTGGCACTGCCAAACGGTGCCGCTGAGACGGCGCTGTTGCTATTGCCCAGATCAAATTGTGTATGCCCTGCCACAAACGGCGCTAGGTGCTTTTTCACACCGATAGGGCCCATGCCCGGGCCACCGCCACCGTGGGGAATACAGAAGGTTTTGTGCAGATTAAGGTGCGATACATCGGCGCCGATAAAGCCCGGTGAGGTCACGCCTACCTGTGCGTTCATGTTGGCACCGTCCAGATACACCTGACCGCCATGTTCGTGGACGATATCGCAGATCTCTTGAATAGTGTCTTCATAGACGCCGTGGGTAGACGGGTAAGTGATCATGATGCATGACAGATTCTCGGCCACTTCGGCGGCCTTAGCGCGCAAGTCATCCATATCGACATTGCCCTGCTTATCACAGGCAACCACCACCACTTTCATGCTCACCATCTGTGCCGATGCCGGATTGGTACCGTGGGCTGAGGCAGGGATCAGACAGACGTTACGGTGACCTTCGCCACGGCTCTCATGGTATTTGTGGATAGCCAGTAAGCCTGCGTATTCGCCCTGTGCACCGGAGTTAGGCTGCATGCAGATAGCATCGTAACCAGTGATATTGACCAACCAATCAGACAGCTCCTCGATCATCTCACGATAACCCACTGCCTGTTCTGGCGGGCAGAATGGATGCAATTCACCAAATTCAGGCCAGGTCACCGGGATCATCTCGGCGGTGGCGTTGAGTTTCATGGTGCATGAGCCCAGCGAGATCATCGAATGGTTGAGCGACAGATCTTTGTTTTCCAGCCGCTTGATATAGCGCAACATCTCGGTTTCGCTGTGATAGCTGTTGAAGACGGGGTGTTGCAGCACTTTGCTGTCGCGGAGCAGTTCCGCCGGAATAGAGTGACTGCCTGCGCTGGTCAGTTCGGCATCGAGTTCTGCCACAGAAAGGCCATGGTTATCACCCAATAAGATAGCGAACAGTTGCTCGATATCTTCACGGATCACGGTTTCGTTCAGGCTGATGCCGACTTTGCCATCCAGATCTAAGCGGAAGTTAACCCCCGCTTGTTGCGCACGGGCAACGATATCAGCCTTGGCTTCGCCTAGATCTAAGGTCAGGGTATCAAACCAGTGGCCATTGACCGGAGTCATCCCTTTCTTGCTTAAGCCCAACGCCAGAATATCGGTATAACGATGGATACGTTCAGCGATGGTTTTCAGCCCTTCAGGGCCATGGTAAACCGCATAAAACGCCGCCATGTTGGCGAGTAACACCTGGGCAGTACAGATGTTGGAATTGGCTTTTTCGCGGCGGATATGTTGCTCGCGGGTTTGCATCGCCATGCGCAGTGCGGTTTTACCGTTGGTGTCTTTCGACACACCGATAATACGCCCCGGCAATGCACGCTTATATTTATCACGGGTAGCAAAGAAGGCAGCGTGTGGGCCACCATAGCCCATAGGCACACCAAAACGCTGGGCGCAGCCCAATACCACGTCGGCACCCAGTTCACCCGGTGATTTCAGTAGCAATAGGCTCATGATATCGGCAGCAACACAGGCGACGCCTTTGCCCGCTTGTACCGCAGCAATCAGCGCGCTGATATCGCTGATATCACCCTGACTGGTGGGATACTGGAACAGTGCACCAAACACATCTTTCTCGGTCACGCTTGCTGCGGGGCCAACTTCCAGCTCAAAACCAAACGCTTCGGCGCGGGTTTGCAGCACGTCGATGGTTTGTGGGTGTACGGAATCAGCCACAAAGAACAGGTTAGATTTGCTCTTACCTGCACGTTTAGCTAATGCCATCGCTTCGGCAGCCGCAGTGGCTTCATCCAGCAGTGAAGCACTGGCCAGCTCCATCCCTGACAGATCCATGCTCAGCTGTTGGAAGTTAAGCAAGGATTCTAATCGCCCCTGGGCGATCTCTGGCTGATAGGGCGTATATGCGGTGTACCAACCGGGGTTTTCCATTACGTTACGCAAGATAACGTTAGGCACTAACGTCGGGTGATAACCCATACCTATGTAAGATTTAGCGATGACGTTCTTGGCGGCCACGTTTTTCAGGTAAGCCAGCACTTCTTGTTCGGTTTTAGTCTCTCCGGTCGCCAGTGGTTGTGGCAAACGGATCGGACCGGGTACCGTCTGGGTCATCAAATCATCAAGCGAACCGGCATCTGTTTGTTCCAGCATCTGCGCTATCTCAGCATCGCTGGGGCCAATATGGCGACGAACAAACATATCTTTTTGTTCCAGTTCATGAAGGGGGCGATTTGAAAGTGACGTCATCTAGGGGCACCTGTCTGAATTACTGCGTCAGGGATAAAAATCAATAAGGCCCCGGCAACCACCGAGGCCTTATCTATTATTCGATTAATTAATCTTCGTCGAGAGTGTTTTGGTAGCTCTCGGCATCCATCAAGGCTTCTAACTCTTCTTCGTCAGAAGGTTTGATGGCAAAGATCCAGCCATCACCGTAGGGGTCGGCATTGATCTTCTCTGGCGCACCTTCCAGCTCTTCGTTCACTGCAACGATCTCGCCGCTGATCGGCGCGTAGATATCGGAAGCAGCTTTCACTGACTCACACACGGCCACATCGTCGCCGGCATCTACTTCATCGCCCACTTCTGGCAGCTCAACAAATACCATGTCACCCAGCAGGCCCTGGGCGTGTTCGGTAATACCTACCACGTAAGTACCGTCATGCTCATTCCGTACCCACTCATGGGTGGCGGCATATTTGAGTTCGCTAGGCACATTGCTCATCAGTTCTTCCTTCTTAAATTCTCTGTTCTTATAACCAATTCAGACGCTTAAACCACAGGCTTACCGTTTCGGACGAAGACCGGGGGAACCAGCTTTACTGTAACCCACTTTTTGCGCATTTCCACCTCAACTGAAGCAACCGTGACCGATGGAATACGCGCCATGGCGATCCCTTTAGTCAGTGTTGGTGAAAATGTACCAGAGGTAATCATCCCCTTATGCTCGGTACCATCTTCGGCAATAACTTTGACAGCTTGTCCGCCACGCAGCACGCCTTTGCTTTCGAGTAGCAAACCGACCAGTTGTTCCGTGCCCTCGGCGGCTTGTTTTGCCAGCACATCACGGGCGATAAAATCACGGTCAGTCGGTTCTAGCGCTACAGTCCAAGCCATGTTCGCAGCCAGTGGTGAGGTTTGCTCATCCATATCCTGACTATATAAGTTCATACCCGCTTCTAAGCGCAAGGTATCACGGGCACCTAAGCCACAAGGCGCAACACCAGCATCCAGCAGTTGTTGCCATAACGCCGCAGCTTGATCTTGTGGTACAACGATTTCGTAACCGGCTTCCCCTGTATACCCGGTGGTGGCGATAAATAGATCACCGGCTTGCACACCAAAGAACGGCTTCATGCCTTCAACGGCGGCATTTTGCTCGGCGCTGAATACAGTAGCAGCTTTGGCTTTGGCTTCTGGTCCTTGTACCGCGATCATCGCTAGCTCTGGGCGCTCTTTTACTTCAACCGCAAAGGCTTCAGCTTGCTGACGGATCCACGCCAGATCTTTTTCTCGGGTCGCGGAATTCACTACCAGACGGAACCAGCTTTCACCAAGGAAATAGACGATAAGGTCATCAATCACACCGCCTTCTGGGTTACACATCGCGGTGTACAGGGCTTTGCCTTCAACTTTGAGTTTGGCAACGTCGTTAGCTAGCAGATAACGCAGAAAATCGCGGGTGCGAGCGCCGGTCAAATCAACGATGGTCATGTGCGACACATCAAACATACCAGCGGCTCGGCGAACAGCGTGGTGCTCTTCGATCTGTGAACCGTAGTTGATCGGCATTTCCCAGCCATGAAAATCAACCATTTTGGCGTTAGCGGCCAAATGCTTATCGAATAACACAGTTTTCTGCGACATTGCCATGCTCCAACGGGGGGATCTGTTGGTCGCGGATTATACCTGTCGATATTAGTCGGAGAAATAGCTAACTGAGGTCGTTTGACTTTGATTTAGGTCAAAACTGTAAAGTGTTGACGACATTTTGCTGCCAAATTCCAGAATACGTCTCTCCTCCAGCCAGCGGCATAGCAAAAATAGACATAATCAAAGCCTGAGCGATGTCGGCTAACCAAGGCGTTAATTTACCTGAAACTCAGAAACGATAAGCAATATCGATGGCTAATACGTCAATACCTGGGTTGTTCTTATTGGTATCAGCGTTGGATGTGTGTTGATACGTTAAACCTAAATGCCACTGTTCAGAAGGAACGAACACCACACCGAGAAGAAATGTACCCTGCAGCTCACCACCTGCATCATAGTTTTCAGTTTCATCATCAAAAAGATAGGTTGGAGCAATACCTAACTTGATATGCACAGGAAAATCCCTTTGCCGGACCTTGAATGTAGGGCCGATCGCCACATACCAAAAGTCGTCTCCGTCAATATCATACCGTCCACCAGTAAAAGTGATTTCAGTGCTAATACTCCGGTGTTCACCGACTTGCCAAAACCAGGGGGTTGCCAATGACGCATATATGGCAGCCACTTCTTCATCATGGCTGCTACTAAAATCAGCACTACCGTATTTTACGCCCACACCCACCACTGGAAACTGAGTACGGGTTTCAGCTATTAAAGGAGAGGAGTAACAAGCACAGAGACACACAAACCAGCTCAACCGATGAGCAATCGACATAAAGCAATTCCCTTGTGACAACCAACTAGCCTCGTTTAAATAAAATAGCTGACACGTAAAAATGCAAGAAAAGTAATAAGTTAAATAACTAGCCGGTACTGAATAGGTATGCATCGTCAGGAACTGCGATCCAAACAGCCCCGTCACCTAAAACTCAGAACTGGCGTCCTGACGTGGAGATGAAAAAGGCCGTATGGTAAGTAAAACGTCACGGTGCTAACGCTTAGTTTTATCGTCAGGACAGTAGAAAGAAGTGAATGCTTTATTTAAAAACGATAGGAAACATCAAGCGACAGCACGTCGATACCTGGGTTTTCTTTATTGGTGCCGGCATTTGAGGTGTGTTGATAGGTCACGCCAATATCTAACCATTTAATAGGATTGGCAAGTATCGTTAAGTGGGTCGTCATATGCAAAGGGCCGCCTGCATCGAACTCTTCGCTTTCATCATCAAACAGATAAGTAGGTGCGGTCCCCAACTTCACCACCACAGGAAAATCTGCATACTGAAAACGTAGATCTGCACCAAACATCAGGTAACCAAAATAGTCTTCATCGGCCTTATAGCGACCCAATGTCGACTGAACCTCTGTGTCCATGCGTATATTATCACTGACTTGCCAGTCCCATGGCGTGCCCAAGCTGGCGTAAACCGCTTGGTTTTCCATGTCATGGCCATCATTAAAATCATCAATACCGTATTTCGCACCTAAGCCCAGTAAGGGAAACTCTGCTGTGGTATCCGCTTGCGACATCGGCGCAAATAAAAGACCCATCAAAGCAATAAGCCCGACTCGGCTACTCGTGATCATTGAAAACTTCCAATCTGATTAAAGGTTAAGGCAATGTTAATAAAAACAGCCTACCTAGGATAATTCAAGCAAAAACAGTTGGTTTTAAGGAGCGAAAATGGAATTGTTAGAGTTCAACCACGAAAATCATAAAATGCATTCGGTAATCAATCCCTTGCCTTGATCTATCCAAGCTACGATGTCACCCCTCTGATCGCCAGTTTCGCCAACAACGATTTGAGCGGCGACAACTCGTCAACTCCGCGCATACCTATGCCTCTGACAAACTTCAATGGTGCAATGTCCAAACTAAATAGACGCTTGATCCCTTCCATTGCAGCTATCATCGCCACGGTTTCAGCTTTGCGCTCACGTTCATAACTGCGTAGATGACGGCGTTGCCCAAAATCTTTATGTTCAGCTTGCAACGCTAACAGGTGAGTCGCCAGAGCACTGGCATCTTTAAAGCCTAAATTAACCCCCTGCCCCGCCAAGGGATGGATGGTGTGAGCAGCATCCCCCATCAACACCACACGATCACAGCTCCAGTCTCGCGCGTAGCGCATGGTTAACGGCAACGCCACGGGTGCATTAAGCGTTTCACAAAGGCCCAGTCGCATATCAAACGCGCTGGCGAGCGCTTTGTTAAACTCGTCAAGAGGCAGTGATGTCAGGCGCTGAGCTTCACTGGGCGGCAGTGACCAGACAATCGAGCTTAAATGCGGATCGGGTAGCGGTAAAAAAGCCAACGGGCCACTGGCAGAAAAGGTCTGGTAAGCCGTGCTTTGGTGAGGCTGTTCGGTTTTCACTGTCGCAACAATGGCATGATGATCATAATCCCAAAAGGTTAACGGCAGCTGTGCTTGTTTACGTAGCCATGAATTAGCGCCATCACCGGCCACGACCAGCGGTGCAGAGATCGGTTCGCCGCTATCAAGCAGTAGCCAGGCATCTCGCTCGCCGACGGTGAGCTTTTCCGGTGCCACCCCATACATTAATTGGATATTAGTGGCGTGGGTTAAACGCTGATGCAAAGCATAACAGAGGTGGCTATTTTCAACGATATGACCAAGATAATCGACGCCCAAGTCATCGCTGTTAAAGCCAATTCTGGCAAAGCTATCTTTTTCCCAAACTGCCATTTCGCGGTATGCAGTTAGACGGCTTTGATCTCGATATTGCCATGCGCCAATACGTTGCAAAAAACTATCGCTGGCATGGTTCAACGCGCTGACACGATGACTGAACTCGCCACTCGGGACAACCGGTGCTTCGCCTTTATCAACCAAGGCCACGCGAAGTTCACTGTCAGCCAGCGCCGCCGCCAAACTTAGGCCGACCATGCCGCCGCCGACAATGATCAAGTCAAAACTGCTCATCTATCATTCCTTAAAATCGTGATCATGTCGGCGAATGGCCAGACAAGAACGAGCGGGCGACTAAGCCCATACCCAGCTCTGCCACTGGTTTCTGTAATGGCGTAATAAACTGTAATGCGGCCAACCCGCTACTTCTGGATAGTGCCAAGACACGAGAGCCGTTGGAAAACAACCGACAAAGACCATCGGTAAACTGAACCACTTGCTGGATATCCGGCTCCCGCTGATCGCGATACTGGCGTAACAGCTCGTAGCCGCCAATATCACTGTTCACCGTTTTGGCTTGCTTAATCAACTCAACCAGACATTGAACATCTCGCATGCCCAAGTTGAACCCTTGCCCGGCAATAGGATGCAGCGCATGGGCAGCATTGCCCAGCACCACGCTGCGATGACGCACAATATGATCCGTACGCATCAGCTGTAATGGGTAACTGTCCCGTTGGCCAACCTTGTTAATTCGACCTAAACGATAACCAGCCACTTGCTGCAACTCAGCGATAAATTGTGTATCACTCAATTGCTGCACTTCGGCAGCGCGCTCTGCTGATAAGCACCACACTAACGAAGTACGGCCACCGCTCATCGGTAGCAGAGCCAGAGGCCCTTGACTGGTAAAGCGCTCAAATGCCCAGCCATTATGAGGCTGCTCACACATCAAGTTAGCAATCACCGCAGTTTGCTCATAAGGATAAAAACTGGCGGTGACCCCTAACTTGTCACGGGTTGTCGACTTCCCGCCATCAGCCACCACCAAGAGTTGACAGTTGAGTCGGTGGCCACTGGCTAAAGTTAACTGGGTGAGTTCCACCGCTGGCGCCACTTCAACCACAGTGTCAGGGGCAAACCACTGCACCTGCGGATGAGAGCTCAGTTTCGCCGTTATGCTCTCGCCAAATGGCTGTACTTCTAATACTTGGCCAAAACAACGGGCGCCGAGTTTTTCCGCATGGAGATTGGCAGCACCAAAATGGCCACGATCCGACACCTGGATATCGGTGATAGGCGCGGCTTTATCGCCCAGCCCCGACCACAACCCCCACCGCTGCAGTTGACCCACGGTATTAGCTGACAACGCCAACGCGCGATGATCAAAAGAGGGATGGTTATCGCTATTCTGTGCGCTGCTTTTTAGCGCGGAGCCGTCCACCAACGCAATAGCCAACTCAGGTACAGCTTGCAGCAGACCCCAAGCAAGGGTTGCCCCCACCATGCCGGCGCCAACAATAACTATATCTACCTGTGTCGTTTGCGCTGACATATGCCGATATCCTTAAGCGAGGGCGTTAGCGGCGGCCATCAAGGATTCGATATCGCTGATCTCCTTGATCGCGGCAGCGGTCAGCACTTCATGCCCTTCGGCAGTCACCAGCAGATTGTCTTCGATACGGATCCCGGTACTGCGCCACTGCGCGTCGACATCAGCGTCGGCGTCGATATATAAGCCCGGTTCAATGGTCAACACCATGCCTGGCGCAAAAGGCCGCTCAACATCATCGAGCTTATACTCACCCACGTCATGCACATCCAAGCCAAGCCAGTGGCCGATACCATGCATGTAATAGGGGCTAAATGCTTTCTCTTTGATTAGCGTGTCCAGCTCTCCGTCGAGAATACCTAGCTTAAGCAGCCCTTGGGTTAGCACCCGGATCGCGGTGTCGCCAACCTGCTTTAAAGTGTTACCCGGTTTAACCATGGCGATGGCGGCTAACTGCGCATCCAGCACCAGCTGATACAAGATTTTCTGTGGCTCACTGAATTGACCACTGACGGGGAAGGTACGAGTAATATCAGCAGCGTACATCTGTAATTCACAGCCAGCATCAATCAGTACTAAATCACCACGGTTCAAACCGTCGCTATTTTCGGTGTAATGCAAAATGCAGGCATTGTCACCGCCACCGACAATGGTGCCGTAAGCAGGTGAACGAGCGCCACGCATGGCAAATTCGTGATGGATCTCGGCTTCGAGCTGATACTCCGTAGCGTCAGCATTGGCAAACGCCATGGCGCGGTGATGAGCATCACAAGAGATAGCAGCCGCTTCACGCATCAGAGCGATTTCAGCGTCCGATTTGAGCAAACGCATCTCATGCAGCAGTGTCCGCGCGTCAAAAATTTCTGTCGGCGCTTTCCAGCCTTTTTTCGGGCCGCTACGTAGCAGAGTGAAGATATCAAACAGGCGTTGATCGAATTCCGGGTAAACCCCTTGGATCATATATACGCGCGACTTACCGTTTAACGCTTCACGCAGGCGTTCACTTTGCTCTTCGATGTCGAAGGTTTGATCGATGGCTAACACTTCTTTGGCCTGTTCAGGGCCTAAGCGACGCCCTTGCCATACCTCTGCCAGCTTGTTTTTACCACGGCATAACAGTTGGGTTTGCTGCGACTCCCCCTTAAGCAAAAGCAACACAGCATCTGGCTCATTAAAGCCAGTCAGGTAGTAAAAATCACTGTCCTGACGAAAGGGAAATTCGGTGTCACGACTGCGGGTCAACTCACTGGCTGCAGAAAATACAGCCACGCTGTTTTCCGCCATCTGTTCTAAAACACGCTGCCGGCGCTGAACATACTCTGCTGTCGAAATTTTTAGGGATGCGCTCACTACGTTACTCTCTTCAACGAAACCGGCTTCAATGAAACAGGCTGCAACAAAATCGGGAATTAATGCAATCTCGGCTTCGGCTCTGCGAGCCCCTTGCGATCACCAAATTCATTAAAGCAGTACATCGCGGACACGCGAAGGTACTCAACCACTTCAACGAAAGCCGATTCCATCTCTTCCGTATCCTCCCCTTCATCACCCAGTGATACCCGGGTCAATTCGGAAAGGTCACTAAGCACTTCCTTTAACTCATCAGACGCCTCTTCCAGCGAGCCACAAGCCAAAGCAAAACCCGCAAGAAAGCCATCAACCCAATCTGCCATCGCATCCACCCGCGACAGCAGTTCGGTTTCATCGTCTGGTAACAGTGGCGCAAACGCCATGGTGTCGTCGATCAACACCTGACACACCTGTTGATAAACACGGCCACACGCTTCTTCAAGATCTGATGGCAGGCCATAGCCTTCATTTATCGCATCGGCCAACGGCGCGCGCCAACTGCGCCCATCCAGCGGCGTTCCACCACAAACCAGTCCGGAGATAACACCATGAACTTCAGCAGCAGAAGCCAACATTTGAAACCGAGTTAACAGTTCGCTGAAATCTTCAAAATCGTAAATTGAGTTCGCGCTCATCGCCCAACCATTTGCGTAATAAATTCATTGGATATCCTAGCATTGACCCGATGCCAGACCAACGGCAGTCAATGAGTTAGATGAAAAATCTCTCTCCGTCATCTGTATAGGGTTGACTTCAGCCCCATCTGCCACAGACAATGGCGGCACAAGCGAAGCTTACCTTTTAGCTTTCCTGGTGTGTTTGCCAGCGGGTTACGTCCCTGAGCCGATATCCACATTTAAAGGGTTTTCTCGTCACTGCTATTGTGCATGCTCAGCTCGACTGAGACGCCTACGGCAGAGCAGGATTCCCGCCTTGAACCGGAGGGTTCAAGGGCTGACACTCGCAGCGGCACACTGGGAAACACCTTACTTTAGACAGCGATTATCATTGAATAGCAGCCGTCAACAAATACGTCAGCAGATCCGCCTGCGACGTCAACAGCTTTCAGATAGCGAGCAGCGCCTTGCCGCTGAAAGCCTGCTTAGCCAATTACAGTCGTTTCAACCATTTGTTGATGCCCAACGGGTTGGTCTTTATCTCGCCAATGATGGCGAAATCGACCCCGATCCGATTATCCAATGGCTATGGCAGCAGCAACGGCAAGTGTATCTGCCACTGCTGCACCCTTTTTGTAAAGGCCACCTACTGTTTCTCCAGTATCAACACGATACCCTGCTGATACGAAACCGTTTTGGTATTCCCGAACCTAGCCTGGATGTGACGCAGATATCCCCCTTGAACGAGCTGGATATTATCCTCTGCCCTTTGGTGGCCTTTGATGCCGACGGCAACCGTCTTGGTATGGGCGGTGGCTTCTATGATCGCACCCTCAGTCGATGGCAAACCAATGCCAATAACAAACCCTTGCCTGTGGGTCTGGCCCACGACTGCCAACATGTCGACAGCCTGCCGCATCAGCATTGGGATGTGCCATTGCCGACAATCATTACCCCGAGTAAACAATGGCAATGGACAATCAAATCTATTTAGACGTCTAGACTTCTACTGCGCAAGATTCTCGGCTATAATTCCGCCTCCTTCAGTCAGTACTCCGAGATAGGGGCAGGCATGACACAAGATGAATTGAAAAAGGCGGTCGGTTGGGCCGCACTTGAATATGTTGAAGAAGGCACCATTGTGGGTGTCGGTACCGGTTCGACCGTGAACCATTTCATCGATGCCCTTGCCACGCGCAAGCATGATATAGAAGGCGCAGTATCCAGTTCGGAAGCCTCAACTGAGAAACTCAAAGCTCTCGGTATTCCTGTGTTTGACCTCAACAGTGTCGGCGAACTGGGTGTGTATGTAGATGGCTCTGATGAGATCACTGAACATCTGCACATGATTAAAGGTGGCGGTGCCGCACTCACTCGGGAAAAAATCGTTGCCGCGGTGGCAAAGCAGTTTGTCTGCATTGCGGATCAAAGCAAGCTGGTACCGGTTTTGGGAAGCTTCCCCTTACCCGTAGAAGTTATCCCGATGGCGCGTAGCTATGTTGCCCGCGAGCTGGTCAAGCTCGGTGGCGATCCGGTATGGCGCGAAGGCGTTATCACCGACAACGGAAACTATATTCTTGATGTTCACAACCTAAAGATCATGGATCCACCGGCACTGGAAACACAGATCAATCAACTGACCGGGGTTGTGACCAATGGCATTTTTGCTCGCCGTAGTGCAGACATCGCACTGATCGGCAGTGAGCAGGGTATCGCTAAGGTTACCCTAGACTAACAGCCAGCCCGCTCGGCGCGGGCGAAGCTCCGATTTATCCGTTTGGAATTAGGTTTCAGAATGCGCAAAATTTCGCTAGATAAACACAAAATCAAAATCCTGCTTTTGGAAGGACTGCACAACAGTTCAGTGGAAGTACTCAAGGCCGCGGGCTACGAGAACATCGTTTACCACAAAAGCTCGTTGTCCGATGCAGACCTCAAAGAAGCGATCAAAGACGTTCATTTCGTAGGTATTCGTAGCCGCAGTCAATTAACCGAAGAAGTGCTCGATTGCGCAGAAAAACTGGTGGCCATAGGCTGTTTCTGCATCGGCACCAATCAGGTAGATTTAGCGGCCGCAGAAAAGCGTGGCATCCCGGTATTTAACGCGCCGTTTTCAAACACGCGCTCGGTTGCTGAGCTGGTGTTAGGTGAGATCCTGTTATTGTTACGTGGCGTGCCTGAGCGCAATGCTAAAGCACACCGTGGTGAGTGGGATAAAAGCGCTGTCGGTAGCTTCGAAGCCCGCGGCAAAAACCTCGGCATCATCGGCTATGGCCACATCGGCACCCAGCTGGGTATTTTGGCTGAAACCATGGGCATGAAAGTCTCGTTCTACGATATCGAAACTAAGCTTCCTTTGGGTAATGCCAGTCAAGTAGCCAGTATGGAGCAGCTATTAGCACAGTCTGATGTGGTATCACTGCACGTACCTGAAACCGCACAAACCAAAGATATGTTTGGCGCCACTCAATTTGCCCAGATGAAGCAAGGTTCTATTTTCATCAATGCTGCACGTGGCACTGTCGTTGTCATTGACGAACTATGCGACGCGTTACGGAGTAAGCAGGTATCAGGCGCTGCTATCGACGTATTCCCAGTAGAGCCTAAAGCTAACGGCGAAGAGTTTGAGAGCCCGCTACGCGAGTTCGACAACGTGATCCTGACCCCACATGTGGGCGGCAGTACGCAAGAAGCACAGGAAAATATTGGTATTGAAGTGGCGGGTAAACTAGCCAAATACAGTGATAATGGTTCAACGCTGTCTGCGGTTAACTTCCCAGAGGTATCACTGCCTGAACATGCCGGTTGTAGCCGACTATTACACATTCACCATAACCGTCCGGGCGTGATGAATCAGATCAACCAAGCGTTTGCCGCGAAAGAGATCAACATCGCTGCCCAGTATCTGCAAACCAGCGCAGATATAGGTTACGTCGTTATTGATATAGATACAGAGCAGGCAGATATAGCGTTAGCCGAACTGCGTGCAATTGACGGCACTATGCGCTGCCGTATCTTGCACTAAGTTACCCAGTCGGGTGTACGACCTGACAAGCAAAAAAATACGGCGTCTAACTAAATAGTTAGACGCCGTTTAAATTCCAAACCAAGCTAGAAATGGCTAAGCTTATTCACACACAGCTATTGTTTCTAAGCATCCTGCATATACCGCAATAACCTTTAAGAAAGCACTCTTTTAGAGTAGACAAGCTTTTGAAATTATTGCGATATTTCAATATGAAATTTAGAAATATCGATCTCAAATAGAAGTATACAATTGAAAGCTTACCCTCACTAGTTGCGAGCAAGACCGCCTCAGAAACTATAGAGCAGGGTTAAGCTAGTGCGCGTGTCCAGTTCCTCTAAGGTTTCATCTTCAAAGCCATCATCATCCACGGGCTTACTTTGATAAACCATAAAGAAACTTAATCGAAGAGAAAGTTGACCAATTAACTCCGCCGAAAGAGCGGTTTCTGAACGGGTAATACGGTTCTCTTGACCAATCTCTGTAGAGAACACTTCGGTGAGAGTAGCAGTATCACTGACCTGCCATTCAAATCTAGCCGCCCCCCGAGCGATCGCCTCTTTGTCCTTATCGCCCGCCTCATTGCTCCGAAAACCCGGTCCCAATTCCAAATCTAGAAAAGCAATATCAGCCTGCCATGCGCGCCAGCCATATCCAGCAGAGATAGTGATCAGATTGCGCATACCGTTAAAGCGATCATTTTCGTAATCCCCAAGCACAAAAGTATAACTACTGGTTTCGTTCCACTCTTTCTCTGCTTTCAGCGTTACCTTATAACGCTCCTGAGAGGTAGATTCGTCATCTTTTTTAAAATCTGATTCGAATCCATAGCGGTTACGCCAGCCAATTAGGAAGTGATCAATCTCAATACGGCTACGATAGCCGGTGGTTTCTGTGTTACCAGTAGAGTTATTGAAACCTGCTTCGACAGAGCCAGCGAAACCTCGGCGAGCCAACTCTTCGTCACTGACTTCATCATCCAGTGGCGACCAAAGATCAGCTAAAGCGGAACAACTAAAGAGAGCGAAAAGAGAAAAGATAAAAGGGATGATGACTAAACGCACTCTCCCCTCCATCTAGATTACAAAAAACAACGATATACGCCTATGTTACTCAAGGCTGACTGAATGGCAATCGTTGAGAGCACAGAGTGGAGCGAACATAGATCCGCTCCTTTTAACAAGATCAGAACTTGTAAAGCAAAGTCACAGCCGTTCGAGTATCAGTACTATCCAGCTCTTCGCCATCATCCTCTTCCGCAGGATCGGTCTGGTGAGTAACAGTGAAAGAGACTTTCATAGCCAATGAGCCAATCACGTTGGCTGTCAGCGCACTTTCAGAACGACTAATCGTATTGTTTTGACCAATTTCAGAACTTAGGCGTTGAGTGAACTTGGCTGTATCACTGATATCCCAAGCTAAGTTACCGGCAAGACGCGCAATCCATTCATCATCTTGCTCATTGGCATCATTAGTACGATAACCAGGACCACCTTCTAAGTCTAAAAACAGAGTTTCTGTTTCTAGAACCCGTTGACCATAGCCGACAGAGATAGTGTTGGCATCTTCCATACCGTTAAAGCGGTCGTTCTCATAGCTGTAACGGAAGAAGGTATAGCTGTTTGGGGCAAACTCCCACTCGCGGTTGCCCTGAGCAGAACCAAAGTAACGCTCTTCTTTGGTCTCTTCATCATCTTCTTTGTAGTCTGTTTCTATAACGTAGTTGTTGCGCCAACCAATCAGGAAATGGTCTACATCGATACGGGTGCGATAAGCGGTGGTCTCAGTGTTACCCGTCGTCATATTGAAACCAAACTCAATACCGCCAGCAAAACCCCGTTTCTTTAATTCTTCTTCAGTTAAATCTGTTTCAGCAAAAACAGGTGCTGATAACAACGATGCAACCGCCAGCACAGGCAATACAAAACCTTTCATAAAATTCCTCTAACTTTTTCTGGGGCAACACTTTGTTATGGTAATGGGTGTGTTACTTAAATGTGACGTGAAAACTAGGTTAATAATTCGACGGGGATTATGCCTGTATTCAAGCAAAAGCTCTAGCACTGTTGCAGTGCTAGGCGCCTCTGCAACAAGTGCTTTGCTAATTCAGCGCAACATTACGGCTTGCTGAGATGCACATCCATCTGCGGGAATGGAATAGCGACGCCGGCTTCGTCATAGGCCCGTTTGATCTGCTCATTAAGATCAAAGAAGACCGTCCAGTAGTCAGGGGTATTCACCCAGCAACGTACAGCAAGATTCACCGATGAATCTGCCAGTGCAGCGACGCCAATAGTGAAATCATCATCTAGCACGAGGGCATGTTGCTTCATCACTTGCTCCGCAACACTCTTTGCCTTAGCTAGATCGCTGTCATAAGAAACGCCGATCACTAAATCGACCCGGCGCTTAGATTCACGACTAAAGTTAGTAATCGCACCACCGGTGACCTGTGCATTGGGTACCACAATCACTTTATTGTCTGGCGTTTTTAGTACCGTCGAAAATATCTGAATAGATTCTACGCTGCCCGACTTGCCGCCCGCTTCCACGTAATCGCCCTTATTAAACGGGCGGAAAATAACGATCAGCACACCGGCGGCAAAATTAGATAACGACCCTTGCAGCGCCAAGCCGATAGCCAAACCGGCCGCAGCAATAACTGCCGCAAAAGAGGTTGTTTCAATACCCAACTGAGACAAGGTGACGATCACAGTTAACGTCATCGCCGCGTAGTAAACCAGATTGCCAATAAAACCGACTAACGTCGCTTCTACAGATTTAGCGTTCATCATTTTTTCGACAATATTACGCACAGAGCGGGAGATCAGGCGTCCAACGAAAAAGATGACTAAGGCCAGCACCACATTGGTGATCAATGCTTGCAACATTGGCTGGCTGTCAGTGATCAAGACTTCAATTTGTTCCATGGGAGTCATTCCTTACTTTTGATTCTTATACGTCTCTCTGAATATGAGACCCCTGTACAACTCTTCCCAGGCGATCCGCCCCATAGTGTGAGCTAGAATCGGCCATAAAAAAACCCGCCTAACGGCGGGTTTTTAAAAATGCTAAAAACAGTTCAATTACAGAACGTCAATCGCATTCAAGTCAGCAAATGCTTTTTCCAGGCGAGTAACCATGCCAGCCTGACCAGCACGCAACCATACGCGAGGATCGTAGTGCTTCTTGTTAGGTGAATCGTCACCATCAGGGTTACCGATCTGGCCCTGCAAGTAAGCTTCTTTCTCTTTGTAGTAATCCATCACACCTTCCCAAGTAGCCCACTGGGTGTCAGTGTCGATGTTCATCTTAATTACGCCGTAACCGATAGACTCTTGGATCTCTTCTTGAGTAGAACCAGAACCGCCGTGGAATACGAAGTTCAAAGAGTTAGCAGGCAAACCATGCTTCTCTGAAACATATGCCTGAGAATCACGCAGGATGGTTGGAGTCAGAACAACGTTACCAGGCTTGTATACACCGTGTACGTTACCGAAAGACGCTGCGATAGTGAAACGTGGGCTAACTGCGTTCAGTTTCTCGTAGGCATAGTCTACTTCTGAAGGCTGGGTATACAGCAAAGAAGTATCCATGTCTGAGTTATCAACGCCATCTTCTTCACCACCAGTACAACCCAATTCGATTTCCAGGGTCATGCCGATTTTGCTCATGCGCTCAAGGTACTTGGCACAAGTTTCGATGTTTTCTTCCAGGCTCTCTTCTGACAAGTCGATCATGTGCGAGCTGAACAGAGGCTTACCAGTTTCTGCGAAGAACTTCTCGCCAGCATCTAACAGGCCGTCGATCCAAGGCAGCAATTTCTTAGCAGCGTGGTCAGTATGCAGGATAACTGGAACACCGTAAGCTTCAGCCATCTGGTGAACGTGCTTAGCACCAGCAATAGCACCCAAGATTTGCGCTGTTTGACCTTCGGCTTTCAGACCTTTACCAGCGAAGAATGCAGCACCGCCGTTAGAGAACTGAACAACAACAGGTGCTTTCACCTTTGCTGCCGCTTCCAAAACACCGTTTACAGAGTCTGTGCCTACACAGTTAACAGCAGGCAGAGCAAAGTTGTTTTCTTTAGCGATGGCGAATACTTTCTGAACATCATCACCGGTAACAACACCAGGCTTTACAACGTCAAAGATCTTAGACATAACAAATTTCCTAATTGAGATACGTTTTCTTAGTGTTCCAAATTGTGACTCAGTTCCATCACTTATGGTTTGCTAACAAATGTAGCAGGAACACAGCAAAAGGCGGGTAAACAACACCCGCCAGCTTGAATTAACCTTTCGCGCGCTCTTCCAGCATTGCTACTGCTGGCAAAGTTTTCCCTTCAACAAACTCAAGGAAAGCGCCGCCGCCAGTAGAGATGTAAGAAACATCTGCTTTAATACCGAACTTGTCGATAGCAGCCAATGTGTCACCACCACCAGCAACAGAGAAGCCTTCGCTCTCTGCAATTGCTTTAGAGATAGACAGTGTACCTGCTTCGAAGTTCTTGAACTCAAAAACGCCGACTGGACCATTCCACAAAATAGTCTTGGCATTCTTCAGGATCTCAGCCAGTTCAGCAGAGCTGTTAGGACCAAGATCGAAAATCATGTCGTCGTCAGTCACTTCACTCACGTCTTTAATTTCTGCTTCAGCATTTTCGTCGAATGCTTTGGCACAAGCAACATCAGTAGCAACTGGGATAGAGCACTCTTTCATCAGCTTTTGCGCTGTAGGGATCAAGTCAGCTTCATAAAGTGACTTACCTACATTGTGGCCAGAAGCCGCGATGAAAGTGTTAGCAATACCACCGCCAACAACCAGTTGGTCAGCAATTTTAGACAGTGACTCAAGTACTGTCAGCTTGGTAGATACTTTAGAACCACCAACGATAGCCACCATTGGGCGCGCAGGCTCAGCCATTGCTTTGCCTAATGCATCCAACTCACCCGCCAACAAAGGGCCAGCACAAGCAACAGGCGCATACTGAGCAACACCGTGGGTTGAACCCTGTGCACGGTGAGCCGTACCAAAGGCATCCATCACGAATACGTCACACAGTGCAGCGTACTGCTTTGCCAGACCTTCTTCGTTCTTCTTTTCGCCTTTGTTAAAGCGAACATTTTCCAGAACAACCAACTCGCCAGCTGCAACGTCAACGCCTGCCAAGTAGTCTTTTGCCAAACGTACTGGTGCTTTAACAGCGTCCGCAAGGTAGTTAACAACAGGCTGCAGTGAAAACTCTTCAGCGTATTCGCCTTCAGTTGGGCGACCTAGGTGAGAAGTCACCATCACTTTTGCACCGGCTTTCAGGGCAATTTCGATGGTAGGCAGTGATGCTAGGATGCGCGCATCCGAAGTCACTTTGCCATCTTTCACAGGTACGTTGAGATCTGCACGGATCAGGACGCGTTTACCGGCCAGATCCAGATCAGTCATTTTAATAACAGACATGGTGATTCCTCTATGTTCGACTGAAGTTAAGCGAATTGGGTTGAGTTTGGGAGACCGCATTCATTATAGACCGACATGTATCAATCATCCGGTTTGCGAATCCCCATTCGTTGTCACACCAAACTAGTAATTTGATCAAATGATGGTGGCTGACTCGTGTTTGCGTTCCATCCACAATCGATGAGTGTGGATCATGATTAAAGTCAGCAGAAACCAAAGGTTCGTCAGTATAAGACAGGATTTGGGAGAATTCTCCCTTAGCTGCGCTTTGTAGTAATTGATTTACATCACGGATCGATACTTTCTTGTGAACTGTAACCGACAAGTCCATCGCAGTCACGTTAATCGTCGGCACTCGCACGGCAATTGCCTCAAATCGACCCGCGAACTTAGGCAAGATCCGCTCCACTCCCACAGACAACTTGGTATCAACAGGAATAATGGAGTGGCCAGCGGCGCGAGTTCGACGTAAATCCGGATGATAGGCATCAATGACGGGTTGATCATTCATCGCCGAATGGATAGTCGTGATCGCGCCAGATTCGATGCCAAACTCATCATCCAATAGCTTGATCACAGGCACGATGCAGTTGGTGGTACAAGAACCGTTAGATACGATCCGATCTTCGGCCTTCAATACAGCTTCATTAACGCCCCAAATAACGGTGGCATCAACGTCTGCTTCGGTACGGGCAGGTTGCGAAAACAAGACCTTTTTCGCGCCAGCAGCAAGATGTTGCTCTGCGTGTTCACGGCGATTAAAGCTACCGGTACATTCAAACACCACATCAATAGCCAACTCATCCCAGGGTAGCTGAGAGATATCGGCCTGCTGTAAGAGTTGAATATCATCATCACCCACCCGCAAAGTCGTCTGTTCCAATTCTACTGAACAGTTAAAACGACCATGGGTAGTGTCATAGCGAGTTAAGTGAGCAATGGCGTCAACATCAGCCAACTCATTAATCGCTACCACCTTAATATCTTGTTCGCCACGCTCATAAAGTGCACGCAGTACACTGCGCCCAATACGGCCATAGCCATTTATCGCAACTCTTATCGTCATACCACAGTCTGATAGGTGCAATTTAAGAAGAGATATAAAAAGGCGAGCCTAAGGCCCGCCTTTAATATCGAGTGGAATTAGCCCAGTAACTCGCGGCAATTTTCCAAAACATTTTTGGTGGTGATACCAAACATCTCGAACAACTGATCCGCAGGAGCGGACTCACCGAACGTTGTCATACCAATCACCCGACCATTCAGGCCAACATACTTGTACCAGTAGTCGACTATTCCGGCTTCAACGGCGACGCGGTTACTTACCGCAGCAGGCAATACAGCTTCTTTATACGCTGCGTCTTGGGCGTCAAACACGTCCGTTGATGGCATTGAAACGACACGCACCTTACGGCCTTCTGCAGTCAACGTGGCATAGGCTTCAACTGCGAGTTGAACCTCAGATCCGGTAGCAATCAGGATAAGCTCAGGCTGACCTTCACAATCCTTCAACACATAACCACCGCGGGCGATATCAGCAACCTGCTGTGGGGTACGATCCTGATGAGCCAAGTTCTGGCGAGTAAAGATAAGGCTAGTAGGCCCCTCTTTACGTTCAATCGCCGCTTTCCAAGACACAGCTGATTCAACCGTGTCACATGGACGCCAGTTTTCCAGATTAGGTGTCATACGCAAGCTGGAAATCTGCTCTACTGGCTGGTGCGTCGGACCATCTTCACCCAAACCGATAGAATCGTGGGTATAAACAAAGATGCTACGCTGCTTCATCAACGCGGCCATACGTACCGCATTACGAGCGTATTCAACGAACATTAAGAAAGTGGCACCGTAAGGTACGAAACCTTTGTGCAGAGCAAGACCATTCATGATGGCTGACATGCCAAATTCACGCACACCGTAAAAGATATAGTTGCCGTCAGCATCATCAGCAGTGAGGCCTTTCGCCCCACTCCACAATGTCAGGTTAGAACCCGCAAGGTCGGCTGAGCCGCCCATGAATTCAGGTAATAATGGGCCATAAGCATTCAGGCAGTTCTGACTTGCTTTACGGGTCGCAATGACTTCGCCTTTGGCTTGCAGGTCAGCAATGTACTGATCTGCTTGCGCTGAGAACTCAGCAGGCAGGTCACCCTTCATGCGGCGCTCGTACTCAGCGGCTAACTCAGGGTGCTCGCCACGATAAGCAGCAAATTTGTCATGCCAAGCGGCTTCTTCGGCCTGACCCGCATCTTTCGCACTCCACTGCTCGTAGTGATCAGCAGGGATCTCAAATGCACCATGCTTCCAACCAAGGAATTCACGTGATGCAGCGATCTCTTCATCGCCTAATGGCGCACCGTGACAGTCGTGGCTACCAGCTTTATTCGGCGAGCCGTAACCAATCACAGTCTTACAACAGATAAGGGTTGGCTTGCCAGTTTCTGCACGCGCCGCATCGACTGCTGCTGCAATCGCTGCAGCATCATGGCCATCAACCGCTGGAATAACGTGCCAGCCGTATGATTCGAAACGCTTGGCCGTGTCATCGGTAAACCAGCCTTCAACTTCACCGTCAATTGAGATGCCGTTGTCATCCCAAAATGCAATCAACTTACCTAGACCCAAGGTGCCAGCCAATGAACAGGCTTCATGGGAGATACCTTCCATCAAGCAACCGTCACCGAGGAAGCAATAGGTGTAGTGGTCAACCACATTATGAACACCACGGTTAAACTGCGCGGCCAATGATTTTTCTGCGATCGCAAAACCAACCGCATTGGTGATGCCCTGACCCAGTGGCCCGGTGGTAGTTTCTACACCCGGCGCATAACCATATTCAGGGTGACCAGGGGTTTTAGAATGCAATTGACGGAAGTTTTTCAAATCATCAATTGAGAGGTCGTAGCCTGTGAGGTGTAACAGGGAATACAACAACATAGAACCGTGGCCGTTGGATAATACGAAACGATCGCGGTCAACCCATTCAGGATTAGTTGGGTTGTGCTTCATATAATCGCGCCAGAGAACCTCCGCGATATCAGCCATACCCATAGGTGCGCCGGGGTGACCCGACTTAGCTTTTTGTACACCATCCATGCTCAGTGCACGGATTGCGTTGGCAAGATCACGACGAGAAGGCATCGAATACTCCCAGCTCTATAATTTGAAGTGTCTGAAAAAATGGACGCATATTGTCAATGTTTCTGTGTACATTAGCAACGAAATTCTACGCCTCTATATATGTAATCTATTATTTACGTTTACACGTACAACAAAGCGGTTATGCGCTTTTTTTACGATCGGGGCTAGCACATTTGCAGCTCTCTTGGTTAGAATAGACGTCTAGACGTTCATACATATATAAGTCTATCTATCTGGATGACACCCATGGCACAACATTTATTTACCTCCGAATCCGTTTCTGAGGGGCACCCCGACAAAATCGCAGATCAGATCTCTGATGCTGTTCTCGATGCAATTCTCGAACAGGACTCTATGGCACGCGTAGCCTGTGAGACCCTGGTTAAAACCGGCATGGTGCTAGTGGCAGGCGAAGTCACTACTGAAGCATGGGTAGATATCGAACAACTGGTACGTGATACCGTTCGAGATATTGGCTATGTGCACTCAGATATGGGCTTTGACGCTGACTCCTGTGCTGTCGTTAACGCTATCGGTAAACAATCGCCTGATATCGCTCAAGGTGTTGACCGCGGTGATCCTCGCGAGCAGGGGGCTGGTGACCAAGGCTTGATGTTCGGTTACGCCAGCAACGAGACTGATGTCCTGATGCCTGCGCCAATTACTTATGCCCACCGCCTCGTAAAGCGTCAGGCTGAAGTACGTAAGAACGGCACACTTCCTTGGTTACGCCCAGACGCTAAAAGCCAGGTAAGTTTTGTTTATGAAAACGGCAAGCCTGTTGGCATTGATGCTGTGGTGTTATCGACACAGCACTGTGACAGCGTCAGCCAAAGTGACCTGGTAGAAGCGGTTCGCGAAGTCATTATCGATCCGGTATTACCCCGCGAATGGCTAAACGACAAGACCAAGTACTTCATCAACCCCACCGGTCGCTTTGTTATCGGTGGCCCGATGGGTGACTGCGGCTTAACTGGCCGGAAGATCATCGTTGATACTTACGGTGGTATGGCTCGCCACGGTGGCGGTGCGTTCTCCGGTAAAGATCCGTCAAAAGTTGACCGTAGCGCCGCTTACGCTGGCCGTTACGTGGCAAAAAACATTGTTGCTGCTGGGTTGGCTGAACGCTGTGAGATCCAGGTAAGTTATGCCATTGGCGTAGCCGAACCGACCTCTATCAGCGTCGAAACCTTTGGTACAGGTAAAGTGGCTGACGAGCTGTTAGTTAAACTGGTTAGAGAACACTTTGACCTGCGTCCATATGGTCTCACTGAAATGTTAGATTTAGTGCAGCCTATCTATAAAGAAACCGCCGCTTATGGTCACTTTGGCCGTGAGCAGTTCCCTTGGGAGCAGGTTAATAAAATAGACGCTCTGCGCGCCTCTGCAGGCTTATAATTGACTGACTAAATTTGCCGCACCCGTGTATTAGCCCCCCCCACAAAGTGCTGTGGGTGCCATGCACTTGCGGCAAGGCTCACCCCGCGTAGTGTTTTGGGTGTACCGTTCATCCTGAAAATAAAGGTAAGCGAAAGCTTGCCTTTTTTGTTTATACTGCGTTGATTGATCACGTAAACTGGCTTCGCTTTCTTCGCTCTGCTTTTCAGTATCGTTTGGTCAGGATAAGAGTTACATCATGCGCAACATTCGACTATTTCACCCAGAACCGCTGACCTCTCCGTCAACGGTCGAGCTAAGTAGTGATGCCGCGGGTCACGTGGCGCGCGTACTCCGAATGCGCCTCGGCGATCCGGTGACGCTTTTTAATGGCGACGGTCATGAGTATCTTGGAACACTCAGTGTTGTCGACAAGCGCAATGTGTCAGTGCAGATACAGCAAGCTCACCCCGCAGATCGGGAAAGCCCACTTGCGATCCACTTAGGCCAAGGAATAAGCCGTGGTGAAAAGATGGATATCACAATACAGAAGTCAGTCGAGTTGGGCGTACAAGAGATCACACCACTGATTACCGAACGTTGCGGCGTCAAGCTCAACAATGAACGCTGGGAGAAGAAAGTCGCACATTGGCAGAAAGTGGCTATCAGTGCCTGCGAACAGTGTGGCCGCAACAGAGTGCCGCGTATCAATTCGCCCCAGCCGCTCTCTGACTGGTTGGCCAGAACAACTGACGCCACTCGTCTCACTTTGCATCCTCATACCGATACCAGCTTTAGCAACATGGCGGCGCCTGGGGATCAGGTAGAGATACTTATCGGCCCCGAGGGCGGACTCTCCGAGCAGGAGATTACCGTCGCTGAGCAAGCGCAATTTTTTACCGTCAAACTCGGTCCTCGCATATTACGAACAGAAACCGCGGCGTTGGTTGCTATCAGCGCTTTGCAACTCAGATTTGGTGACTTGGGATAACAGAATGACTATTACCGTCGGTATCGTGATGGACCCCATCACAGATATAAATATCAAGAAAGACAGCAGCTTTGCCATGCTAATGGCGGCACAGGCGCGGGGTTGGCAACTGCGCTATATGGAGATGGCCGATCTTTACCTCGACCAAGGCAAGGCCTACGGCAGAATGGCACCACTGCAAGTACAGCAAGATGCAGAGAATTGGTTCACTTTGGGCGCGGCCGAAGAGTTACCGTTGACGGAACTTGATGTGGTATTGATGCGCAAAGACCCCCCCTTTGATACCGAGTATATCTACGCCACCTACATGCTAGAGCGAGCCGAAGATGAAGGTGTACTCATCGTCAATAAGCCACAAAGCCTGCGCGATGCCAACGAAAAGCTGTTTACTGCTTGGTTTCCCGAGTTAACCCCCCCTACGCTAGTCACCCGTCGAGCTGACAATATTCGTCGTTTCTATGCCAAACATGACGACATTATTCTAAAGCCGCTGGACGGCATGGGCGGCGCTTCGATTTTCCGGATCAAACCCAACGATCCAAACCTAGGGGTGATCATCGAAACCCTGACGGAACATGGCCAACGCTACTGTATGGCGCAAGCGTTTATTCCAGACATTAAAGATGGCGACAAACGGATCCTGATGATCGATGGTGAACCAGTCCCCTACTGCTTGGCGCGTATCCCCGCCAAAGGAGAAACCCGTGGCAACCTCGCCGCTGGCGGCCGAGGTGAAGCGCGGCCTCTGAGTGAAAGTGATTGGCGTATTGCCCGTGCTGTCGGACCGACGTTAAAAGCCAAAGGGCTGATCTTTGTTGGCCTGGATATCATTGGTGAAGGGCTGACTGAGATCAACGTCACCAGCCCAACCTGTATTCGTGAAATAGAAGCGGCATTCGATATCGATATTGCTGGTCAGTTAATGGACGCCATTGCGCAGCGAATAGCCAACTAACCCTTTTTCAATATGGCGGCTAAGGAATTATGGCCGCCTTAGCTGAGTTTTACGCCAGCAACTGCCATAATAATAGTGTCTGTAGTAACCGAGTGAAATGTATGGAAAGTCTGCGCGATCACCTGCTTATTGCCATGCCGTCGCTGAAAGATCCGTTTTTTTCACGCAGCGTCACCTATATCTGTGAGCATGATGACAAAGGGGCGATGGGTCTCATCATTAACCAACCCGCGCCCATCACCGTTAGCGAGCTACTCAAGCAGGTTGAACACCTTGACTTGGATGACCTGCCTGAAACCACCCGCCAACGCAAAGTCTTTTCCGGTGGACCAGTCAGCCCTGAGCGTGGTTTCGTCCTGCACTCCGCCCAGCACGGCTGGACCAGCAGTCTGAAGGTCAGTGACCAAATCATGGTGACCACCTCGAAAGATATTTTAACCGCCCTGGGCACAGACAAAGCACCGGAGCAATATATCATCACTCTTGGCTACTCTGGCTGGTCTGAAGGGCAGCTCGAAGAAGAGTTGGTTCGCAACAGTTGGCTCACGATCCCCGCCGATGATGAACTGATTTTTAGTACCCCAGCGGATCAATTATGGGAAGCGGCAGCCAAACGGCTGGGTGTCGACATTTGGAATATCAGCCCAGAAATAGGTCATGCTTAATGGGTTCACAAGCGGCACAAAGAACCCTGCTGGGCTTCGATTTTGGCACGGGTAGTATCGGTGTGGCCATCGGCCAAGAGCTGACAGGTACCGCATCACCGCTGCCCGCGCTGAAAGCCAAAGATGGTATACCAGACTGGGATCAGCTCAAACGTCTAATCGAGGAGTGGCAACCCGATCTATTAGTGATTGGCCTACCACTCAACATGGATGGCACAGAGCAGTGGATAACCGCCAGAGCCAAAAAATTCGCCGGACGATTACATGGCCGCTTTGGCACACCGTTTGAGATGCAGGATGAACGCCTGACGACGGCAGATGCAAAAGAAAGATTGTTTGAGCTGGGTGGCTATCAAGCACTCCAAAAAGACAAAATTGATAGTGTATCGGCAGTACTCATCATCGAAAGCTACATGCAACGAGCCTATCAGTAGCTGAAGGGAAGCCACGAGCCTAATCAACTTCACAACTTCACGTTTCTTAATATTGTCTGGTGCCGATATCCGTTAGCATATACTGAGCTTCTTGATAGCAAGCAGTATCGTAGCGCAACGGATTTGGACAGCAGTTGAATGGCAAGCCAAAATATTTGTACCGCACTGATTTTGATAAGCCTGTTATCGGCGTGTTCCACTAAACCCCAAGCAGAGCTTCCCCAAGCAACACTCAATTACGAAGCCTTAGATGATGGCTCAATTAAGTTTGTTTACACGCTACCATTTGCCACTCCCACCCTGAATACCAAGAAGAAACGTCAGCAACCTCAAGGGGGGCAATACCGCAGCCTGCGCGAATCACAATCCCCCGTAAACGCAGCTTTAACCGGTATCACAGACCCTGAAATGGAAGAGCAAGCAGAGGTCGGGCTGGATAGCGCATTAGACGAGCAGCAACTCTGTTTCGAATCGCTAACTATTAAGCAACGGCGCTGGACCACCGCAGGCTATCAACTAACCGGATTATGTCGTTAACCTATTTTGTCACACCCAAATATCTGTCTTTGATTTGCTGCCACTCATCCGTATCTATCAAGTTCAATATTTGTTGGTTTAACAGTTCTCTGGTGGGATCATTTGGCGGTAACGCAATACCATAATCCTGGCGCAGGAATGTTTGCGGCAACACCCTCAATTGATGGGCAAAATTCGCGTTAATTTCATATCGTAGAATCGGCAAGTCATACACCATGGCAATCACCTTGCCATCTGCAAGTAGCTTTAAGCCCTCTTCAACGGATGCCACTTCTTCATGGCGAACAAACTGTTCATGCAGATAGATGGAACTGGTGCTGCCTTTAACAGAGACCACCGGTTCACCATACAGATCATCAATACCAGTAATGGACTGTTCCAATTGCCCCACCGTTAAAGAGGTGGCGATGGCCGCAGTAAATCCGGAAATAATGATGATACTGGCAAACATCCAGATTAAACCGACAATCCGTCCCAGCAGGGATTTTGGCGCTTTATCTCCATACCCTACAGTGGTCATCGTTACTGCTGACCACCAAACACCCGCTCCAACCCCTTTGATTGGCGCAACAGAAAACTGCTCATTGTGTTTACGCTCTGCCAACCAAACAACCACTCCGACAATGGTAAGTACGGCTAGCAAAGCACCTGCCGCTTTAATAAATGGGCCGGAGAAGAGAGCCTTGACCGCACTTATCCAACTAACCGACTGGCTTTTCGCCACAGCGATACCTAATCCAGAAGTAAGAAAGGGGTGGGTAAAGTCAACGGATTGTTCCCGCTCTGCGGTGATGGTTAGAGCAGCGGCAGCAGCAGAGATCTCGCTACGCGAGGCCGCCAACAGCATCTCATCGATCTCCATCTCTCTAAACTCAAGTTGAATACCAGATTGATCAGCAATATGACGAACCAGTTCGATCGTAATGCCATGCCAACCATCTCCGGTTTTAATAGCGAAAGGCGGGGCGTCACGTGTCGCTATCACCAAGGTTTTCTGTTGCGCGGTTACCGCATCAGCACTCACTTCCGCAGCAGCCGATGGCACCCAAACAGCACAGCCTATAAGTACGGAGACAAACCAAATCCAAGTGCTTACACCACGGCTTAAACGATCTCTATCCATCTTGCTATCCCCTTCCCTTTCCTGCCCGCAGCGGTGGACAAAAGAGTAGAATTTATAAGTTATTTATATCAATAGCTTATGACAATAGCATCGTCAATTAACCAACCTGGCATTTAGCATAAAAAAAGCCCCGAGATTAATCTCAGGGCTTGTTAATAGTTCTACTAAATTGATGTGGACTAAAAATCGTCATCATCGTTGTCGAGCGTCACACCATCGAGGAAGCCGGAGCCGCCACCGGGTTCATCGCCCTGCAGTTTGATCATTAGACGTAGATCATTAGGCGAATCAGCATAATGTAGCGCATCAGCGTAACTGATTTCACCTGCCTGATAGAGGTCAAACAGTGCCTGGTCAAAGGTCTGCATCCCCTGCTCACGGGACTTGGTGATCGTCTCTTTAATCAGATGCATCTCGTTCCGACGAATATGCTCACCAATCATCGGCGTATTCAGCAAGATCTCGATCGCCGCTCTACGGCCGTTGCCATCACGACGAGGCACTAGCTGCTGTGCCACGATGCCCCGCAGGTTAAACGACAGATCAAACAGCAACTGGTTGTGTTTCTCGGTTGGTGCCAAATGCATAATACGATCCAACGCTTGGTTCGCGTTGTTAGCGTGCAAAGTAGCAAGGCACAAGTGACCGGTTTCGGCGAAACTCAGGGCGAACTCCATGGTTTCCATGGAGCGGATCTCACCAATCAGGATCACATCCGGCGCCTGACGTAAGGCACTTTTTAGCGCGGCATCAAACGATTCCGTATCCAGTCCCACTTCCCTTTGCGTCACCAAGCTTTTTTCATGCTGATGAACGAATTCAATAGGATCTTCAATGGTCAAGATATGACCGCGGGAGTTGCGATTTCGATGCCCGAGTAGTGCCGCCAACGAGGTTGACTTACCGGTACCGGTGGCACCCACGAACAATAATAAGCCTCGCTTCGCCATCACCGTCTCTTTCAGCGTAGGAGGCAACCCCAACGAGTCAGGGTCGGGGATCTGGGTTTCAATCTTACGACAAACCATACCCGCGCTATCACGTTGCCAGAAGGCACTGATACGAAAACGACCAACTCCCGCTAGCGGGATGGCGAAATTACACTCGCGCTCGTCGTGAAATTGCTGTTTCTGCTTCTCGGTCATCGCGCTTTCAACGATCTCAAGCGCACGCTCTTTACTCAGCGGTGTTTCCGCCAACGGCGTCATTTCACCATCAATCTTGGCACTGGGTGGAAAGCCAACGGTAATGAAAAGATCCGACGCCTTTTCATTACTCATTCTCGTCAGCAGTTGATTCAGCAGCATCACCTACACTCCCTTAGATAGCGTTCTTGTCATGAGCTTTCAGACGCGCATCATCCGCAGTAACAATACCGCGACTAACCAAGCCCTGCAGACACTGATCCAATGTTTGCATGCCATGGGCCATACCCGTCTGGATCGCCGAGTACATCTGCGCCACTTTATCTTCACGGATCAGGTTACGGATCGCTGGGGTACCGATCATGATTTCGTGGGCGGCGACTCGACCACCACCCAGTTTTTTCAATAGTGTCTGGGAGATAACCGCACGTAATGATTCTGACAGCATTGAACGTACCATCGCTTTCTCTTCCCCAGGGAATACGTCAACAATACGGTCAATAGTTTTAGCGGCAGAGGTGGTGTGCAATGTACCGAATACCAAGTGGCCGGTTTCTGCAGCGGTCAATGCCAAACGGATGGTTTCAAGGTCACGTAATTCACCCACCAGAATAACATCCGGATCTTCACGCAACGCAGAGCGCAGTGCGGCGTTAAAGCTATGGGTGTCGCGGTGCACTTCACGCTGGTTGACCAAACACTTTTTGTTGTCGTGAACAAATTCGATAGGATCTTCGATGGTGAGAATATGGTGATGTTTGTTGTCATTGACGTAATCGATCATCGCCGCCAGCGTCGTCGACTTACCAGAGCCGGTCGGCCCGGTCACTAACACAAGGCCACGAGGCAGATCAGAGATCTTCTTAAAAATCTCTGGTGCACCTAAGGTCTCCAGAGTCAAAACTTCCGTCGGAATGGTACGGAATACAGCACCAGCGCCACGCCCCTGATTAAATGCGTTAACACGGAAGCGAGCCAGATTAGGCACCTCAAATGAGAAATCCACTTCGAGATGTTCTTCAAATTCACGGCGCTGCTTATCATTCATGATATCGTAGATAAGTGAATGAACTTCTTTATGTTCTAATGCCGGCACATTGACTCGACGTACTTCACCATCAACACGGATCATCGGGGAAACACCGGCGGACAGATGTAAATCTGATGCATTATGCTTAACAGTAAACGCCAGTAATTCGGTAACATCCATAGCCTAGCTCCAGAAGGTATCGGTAATTAAATTCTTATGAGTGACTTAACAGTTCGCCTGCAGAGTTCGCAACAGCGCATCAATGCAGCCTGTACAGAGGCTGGTCGAGAGGCAGATAGCGTTACGCTATTAGCCGTCAGTAAAACCAAGCCTGCCGCAGCAATCCTCGAAGCAGTCGCTGCCGGACAGCGCTGTTTTGGTGAAAACTACGTACAGGAGGCGGTCGACAAAATAGTCGCCATCGCCAACCCGCAGCTTGAATGGCATTTCATCGGTCCGATCCAGTCAAACAAAACCCGCTTATTAGCAGAGCACTTTGACTGGGTGCAAAGTGTAGACCGTATTAAGATAGCCAAACGCCTTAGCGAACAACGTCCGAGCCACCTTACGCCGTTAAAAATTTGTATTCAAGTCAATATAAGTGACGAACCTCAAAAGGCCGGGATCTCGCTTGAGGCCTTACCAGACTTGGCTCAACAGGTCACAGAATTACCTAACTTACAGCTTCGCGGGCTGATGGCGATCCCCGCTGATGTTGATGACTATCAGGCTCAGCGCGCGCAGTTCAAGCGGCTAAATACTGCTTTTATCAATTTGCAGCAACACCACCCAGAATTAGACACCCTATCCATGGGGATGAGTGGCGATCTGGAGGCTGCCATTGCCGAAGGTGCCACCATGGTTCGCATCGGTACGGCGATATTTGGGGCTCGCGCACCCAAATAGCCGCCACTGTTTCATAATGAACACGCACAATCGAATTAGCGATCAAATAAGGATCCAGAGATGTTTGACCAGCAGGAAAAAGTTACCTTCATTGGCGGCGGCAACATGGCCCGCAGTATTATTGGCGGTCTGATCAAGCGCGGCTACCCCGCCCATTTAATCACGGTCACCGCCCCGACGGACAGAACCCGTCAACGGATGGCCGATGATTTTGGTGTGAATACCGCAGAAGATAATGCCAAAGGTGCGAAAGAAGCTGATGTGGTGGTGCTGGCAGTCAAGCCACAGCTATTAGACATTGTTTGCGAACGCTTGGTCGCCGATATGGGCGGCCACGGTGATAAACTCTATCTGTCTATTGCCGCCGGCGTCACTGTTGACACCCTGCAAGCCTATCTTAGCGGTGCTCCGCGTATTGTCCGCACCATGCCTAATACACCCTCATTATTGGGGCTTGGCATGACAGGGTTGTACGCCCCTGCAGGCACGAAGCAGGATGATAAACTGTTCAGTCAATCGTTAATGGCCGCCGTCGGTAAAGTGGTCTGGGTGGAAGAAGAAGCCGGTATCAATCATGTTATCGCTGCGGCGGGTAGTGCTCCGGCCTATTTTTTCCTATTCATGGAAGCGATCCAAACTGAAGCTGAAAATATGGGCTTTGATGCTGAGACGGCACGCTTACTGGTGCAACAAACCGCCCAAGGTGCGGCGCAGATGGTCACAGAAAGCGATCTTCCCATATCCACATTGCGCTCGCAGGTAACATCAAAAGGCGGCACCACTGCTGAAGCTCTGAGAACTTTTGAAGAGGGCGAGTTGTCTACCTTAGTTGCTAAAGCGATGCGAGCGGCGGTTGCCAGAGCAGAAGATATGGCTAAACAGTTTTAGTCATCGAATCACTTAAGTTATCGGTGCTTGTAGTTTAGGCTGTTGCCAAGTGCAGGCATTTTCATATTTGGGAGAGTCATTTTATGGCGAGTCAATCCGCCTTTGTATTTCTAATCGATATCCTGTTCAATCTATACCTGATGGTAGTGATTTTACGGGTATGGTTACAGCTGGTCAGGGCTGATTTCTACAACCCATTCTGCCAGTTTGTAGTGAAAGCCACTCATCCTGTGGTGGGACCATTACGCCGGGTACTCCCCGCCATAGGACGATTAGATACTGCCAGCTTAGTATTTGCGCTGGTCATCGCCTGTGTCAAAGTCGTGGTGCTCGCTCTTATTGCCAAAGTACCGTTTGATGCCTTGTTTATTCTGATGGCGGGCGGCATCACTTTGGTCAAGGAGATCTTCTCCATCGTCTTCTATGTGCTGATTTTACGCGCTATTCTGAGCTGGGTAAGCCAAGGGTATAACCCCATCGAAGCGGTGATGGCGCAACTAACAGAACCAATGTTGGCACCGATCCGCCGAATTATTCCTCCCATGGGCGGACTGGATCTGTCGATGTTGGTACTGATTATTGCCCTGCAGTTTCTAAAGATATTACTGTTTGGCGGCAGCATGTTCTGATGCAAGCTGTCACTCGCACCACAGAAAGCCTTGAGCTGCGACTCTATGTGCAGCCCAAGGCCAGTCGTGATAACTGGCAAGGCATTCATGGCGATGAAATCAAACTGGCTATTACTGCCCCGCCTGTAGATGGTAAGGCCAATAGCCACTTGATTAAGTTTCTAGCAAAACAGTTCCGGGTCGCTAAAAATCAGGTACAACTGCTAAAAGGTGCAACCGGTCGACATAAGCTTTTGCGCATATTGCAACCACAGCAGATCCCGCCGCAGATAGCCGCACTGCTGACTAACGAAATCAATTAACCACTTCTATACTAACTACTAATCATCTGCACTAAGCACTAATCATCTGACTAAGGTAACCCATCATGCTGCGCCAAAAACTTTACCGTGGACTCGGCTCCCTACTGTTACTACTGCTAGCGATCACCAGCCAATCCGCCTTTGCCAATGTAGAGAAATTCGGCGACATACACGTGCATTATGTAGCGTTCTCCAGCACATTTTTAACCCCAGCGATTGCTAAAGCTTATGGTATTACCCGAAGCCGCACCAACGGGCTGGTGAATATCTCAGTACTCGATACTGGCAAAGAGGGGAGCCCTGCTGTTGCCGTTAAGATCAAAGGGGAAGCACGAAATTTAATAGGCAATCAAGTGACACTTAAATTTAAAGAGATCCGTGAAGAAAGCGCCGTCTATTACATCTCACCGATAGCGTACAGCAACGAAGAAACTTTCCGTTTCGAGATTGAACTCACCCATGACGACGGCACAGTCAATACGGTCAAGTTTCAACAAAAATTTTACGCCGATTAGGCCAATACAGTCCCGCTTCCCGCACTGCTGATACCGTTGGGTGTCAGCAAGCCATGCTGTACAATGCGCAGCAACTGTCGCTAATCAGGTTCGCTGCTCATGCAAAAAATCGTTCTCGCCACCGGCAATCAGGGCAAAGTCAAAGAACTCAATCAAATGCTTGCCGGGTTACCGTTTGATGTTATCGCGCAAAGTGCATTCGATGTGCCTGATGTCGCAGAAACCGGCACCACCTTTGTCGAAAATGCCATCATCAAAGCACGCCACGCGGCAAAAATCACCGGCCTACCGACTATCGCCGATGACTCCGGATTGGAGGTCGACGCTTTATTTGGCGCGCCGGGGATCTACTCTTCCCGCTATGCTGGCGAGCCGTCCAACGACAGCAACAACATAGATAAACTGCTGCTCGAGCTGAGTGGTAAGCCAGCTGCCGAGCGCAAGGCCCGCTTCCAATGTGTTCTGGTTTATATGCGCCACGCTGATGACCCAACACCAGTGATCTGCCAAGGTACATGGCAAGGGGAGATAGCTGTAGCGCGTCAAGGAGAGCAAGGCTTCGGTTATGATCCCGTGTTCTGGGTACCTACCGAACAGTGCATGGCCGCGGAACTTAGCAAGCAACGAAAGAATCATCTCAGTCACCGTGGTCAGGCGTTAAAGCAACTGTTGGCTCAACTCACTCAAGCCTAATCAGGCTGCAATTCGGAAACATATTGTGCAGACACTGCCGCCTCTCAGTCTTTACGTCCATGTCCCTTGGTGTGTGCAGAAGTGCCCCTACTGCGACTTTAACTCCCACGCACTCAAAGGCGGTGTACCGGAAGCTGACTATGTCGATGCGTTACTCGCCGACCTGACGCAAGATCTACACTACGTGCAGCAACGCGAGCTAACGACTATTTTCATCGGTGGTGGCACCCCTAGCCTACTGTCAGCCGAAGCGATCGAACGTCTATTACAAGGTATCGCAAAACGTATCCCGCTTGCCGATGATTGTGAGATCACCTTGGAGGCCAATCCGGGGACAGTGGAAAGCGACAAATTTGCACAATTTCAACAAGCAGGGATCAATCGCATCTCTATTGGCGTGCAAAGCTTTCAACCACAAAAACTACAAGCGCTGGGCCGCATCCATGGTCGTAACGAGGCAATTAATGCAGCACAAATGGCACAACAGGCCGGATTACAAAGCTTTAATTTGGATCTAATGCATGGCTTACCGGATCAATCGGTTGCCGATGCGATAGCCGACCTAACCCAAGGCATCGCCTTAGCTCCCCCGCACCTGTCTTGGTATCAACTAACCATTGAGCCAAACACCCTTTTTCACAGCCGTCCACCCACCCTGCCTGACGACGACATCCTATGGGATATCTATGAAAAGGGTGATGAAAAACTGCGGCAGGCTGGGTATCAGCAATACGAAGTATCGGCTTATTTCAAGTCAGACAGCCAGGTGGATTACCGCTGCCGTCACAACTTGAACTACTGGCGATTTGGTGACTACCTGGGGATAGGCTGTGGTGCCCATGGCAAGATCACTTTACCTGTCGAAGGGCGGATTATTCGCACCAGCAAGATTAAACACCCGAAAGGCTATCTTGAAGCCAGCAACGGCTACCGACATCAAACACAAGCAATCGCCGTTGCAGATCTACCGTTTGAATACTTTATGAATCGACTCAGGTTATTTGAAGCTTTTCCGCAGAACGAATACAGTAAACTGACTGGACAGGCGATGAGCCAGATTGAACCCATTCTCGCCAATGCCGAGGCGCAGGGGCTGCTGAGTTTAACTGAGGAAAGTATTCAGTTAACTGCCAAAGGCCATCGTTACCTCAACAGCTTATTAGAGATGTTTTTACCAGAGTAAAAGCAGGTAGATCAGTCGCTGATGCAGAAAGCTGTCGGCAGTTTATTGTAGGCTTCCGCACTGCAAGCCTGATATTGTCAACATTATCGCCATGAGGCATCGAGTGTAGTATTAAAATGGACTTCCTATTTATGACCCGACATATGCGTAAATTAAAGCTTCTGCTGGTCGCCGCTTCCCTGATTTCATTATTGTCGGCCTGTGAACCAAAACCTGAGCCACCAACACCTGTTATCGATACCAGCGTAGAACCGACAGATGCCAAACAAGCGGCATACAACACTGAAGTGAATAAGCTCATTGACGAACTCTATATGGCTCAACTTGAGCGCAGTCCGGAGATGCTCACCATACTTGGCATCAAGCAAGATTATGACAAGTGGGATGATCGTTCAGAAGAGTATGCCGCGCAAACACAGCTGCTATATCAAGAACACCTGAGAAGAGTGCAAGATATCGACAGTAGTGAACTGGTAGGTGAAACCGCCCTCTCCTACCAGCTGTTCAAGCAATACCTGCAAGATAAAATCGATGACTACAAATGGCGCTACCATAGTTACCCTGTCGAGCAGATGGACGGCTTGCAATCACACGTACCGTCTCTGTTAATCAATCAACATACCGTCACCAGCGAAGAGGATGCCCTCGCCTATGTTGCCCGTCTTTATGGGGTACCGGGGCTGTTTGAACAGCTGCTGGCGCAACTGAAAAAACGCGAAGAGCTCGACATCATCATCCCCAAATTTATTATTCCACTGGTGATCAGTGACAGTCAGAGCTTACTCACCGGCGTGCCGTTTGAAGAGGCTGACCAAGACAGCACCCTGTTCGCCGATTTCAAAACTAAGTTATTGGCACTCGATCTGGATGATGAACGCGAACAAAAACTGCTGGATGCTGCCGCATTGGCTTTGACAGAGCATGTTGCCCCGGCCTACGAAAAGCTGATCGCTTACCTGCAACAACTAGAGAACAAAGCGGATAATCATGCGGGCGTGTGGAAGCTTCCAGACGGCGCGCAGTTTTATCAAAGTACACTACATTTCCATACTTCAACGGACCTCACTGCCGAGCAGATACATGAGATAGGGCTGCAAGAGGTAGCGCGTATCCACACCGAAATGCGCCAGGTGATGCTGAAAACAGGTTTCACCGGATCATTACGGGAGTTTTTCCAGTTCATGCGCGAAGATCCTCGTTTCTATTATCCCAACACCGATGAAGGGCGCGCGGCATATCTGCAAGAAGCCACGGCACTGATTGATAATATGAAAAGCCGTTTAGACGAACTGTTCATCACTCAGCCGAAAGCCGATCTTAAGGTCAAGGCGGTCGAGCCGTTTCGCGAGAAGACCGCCGGTAAAGCATTTTACGAAGCGCCTTCACTAGACGGTAGCCGGCCCGGAACCTATTACGCCAACCTCTACCAAATGAGCAATATGCCCAGCTATCAGATGGAAGGCCTCGCCTACCATGAGGGGATCCCGGGGCATCATATGCAACTGGCGATCGCGCAAGAGCTAGAAAGTTTGCCGCTGTTCCGTCGCTTGGGTGATTACACCGCTTACATTGAAGGCTGGGGACTCTATTCCGAGCTACTGCCAAAAGAGATTGGCCTCTATCAGGACCCTTATTCCGACTTTGGCCGACTGGCGATGGAACTATGGCGAGCCGCCCGTCTAGTGGTTGACACCGGGCTACACGAAAAACGTTGGCCCCGCGAACGAGCGATCGCCTACCTTGCGGAAAATACGCCTAATGCACTCAATGACGCGGAACGCGCTATCGACCGTTATGTCGTCATGCCCGGTCAGGCCACCAGCTACAAAATTGGCATGATTAAGCTGCTTGAACTGAGAGAAAAGGCCAAACAGGCACTCGGAGAAAAATTTGATATCAAAGCCTTTCATGATGTCATTTTGACCCACGGCGCTTTACCTTTGAACGTGCTGGAAACTCAGGTAGACAGCTTCATTGAGCAAAATCAAAAGTAACCGATTGGAACCGCTTTACCGTCACATTTAAAGCTGATAATTTGGCCTCTTGTCCAAGGAGGCCAGTTTAGTGAAGCAGGAAGCGAGCCATTCATCAGGGTTATCATCACTGACCCGATCATCATCTCTGAATATCGAATCACTCGAACTGTCTGAGATCCGTCTGCAGCAACTGCATCTCTACGTAGATAATCACCAGCACGATCGTCTGCTGGCGCCCATGCTTTCATTGATCACCGGCTCGGTACTAAGCGTCTGGGTCAGTTGGCAGGTGGCCGCACTATGGATGCTGATCTCTTTTCTGATCACCCGCAATTATCTGCGGGTCTACAGTAACTTCAAAAAAAGCGCACCGCAGGCAAAAGATGCCTATCAATGGGAGCGGCGTATCGCCATGGCCCATGGTTTACATATGCTGCACTGGGCTGGACTATCGATGTGGGCCTGGCAACCCGGTAACTTCGCCAACCATATCTTTATCGCCATGATCGTCATGGGCTTGATGTCCGCCACCACCGCCATGAGCTCGCCTTCAAAACGTCTGTTTCTGCTCGATATGCTGCCCATCATCATTATTGCATGCACACGACCATTATTTGAGCAGGGGCTGCTCTACAACTCGATGGCCGCACTCAGTGTTTGCTTCTCTATTTTAATGATCCATGTCGGCCTGCAGATTCACCAGAACCTACTGAAAATGCTCTGTTTACAGCAGGAGCGTAAACAACTGATGATGGAACTGGAGAACATGGCCACCACCGATGCTCTGACTGGTACCAGTAATCGTCGCGCCTTTATGACCTTCGCACGCGAAGAGGTAATACGTAGCCAACGTTATCAGCACCCCCTGAGTCTGTTAATGATCGACATAGACCATTTCAAGCGCGTAAATGACAACTTTGGCCACGCCATGGGTGATCAGGTGATCCGCGTGGTTGCTGAGATAATCAGCGAAGAGTGCCGTCATTCAGACCGTGTCGCTCGACTCGGCGGCGAAGAGTTCGCCCTGCTATTACCCGAATGCGGGATCTGCCTGGCGGAAGTAACCGCAGAGCGCATCCGCCAGCGCATAGCTCAAACCTTGGTATCCCACGGCGATCAGGCCAGCAATATAACGATCTCTATCGGCGTCGCCGAACTGACCGCGGCGCAACGAGATATCGATTCATTGCTGGATTTAGCCGACAAACGGCTATACCGGGCAAAGCAAGCTGGGCGTAACCGGGTGGAAACAGCCTAACCAGATAGCAAATCTCTCGCCGACTTGCCCTGAGTCAAAAAAAAACGCAAAGTGACCTCGCTGCTATCATTCGAGGTCACTATGTACAACTTCAGCCACTTTTCTCGCCGTACCTGTCTGACACTTTTCGCATTAAGCCTGAGTTTACCGCTGCAGGCAGAGATGCTTTCAGTTGATCGCATCTTCAGCGATCCCTCGCTATCCGGCACTCCTCCGAAAAAACTTCAACTGGCTCCCGATGGCTCACAAGTCAGCTTTATTCGCCCCCGCGAAGATGATTACAACGCTTACGATTTATGGAGTTACCATCTGGAAACAGGTAAAACCGCTAAGTTAGTCGATGCAGCAGAGTTAACCGGCGGCGCTGAAACACTATCGGATGAAGAGAAAGCACGCCGCGAGCGTCAACGTATTTTCGGTAGCGGTATTTTGGAATACCAATGGTCTCCAGACAGCAAAACACTGCTATTCCCCCTCGCTGGTGATCTCTACCTTTACCAATTAACGGAGCAAAAGTCGCTCCAACTGGTGAAAACTGACGCGTTCGAAACAGACGCTAAAGTCAGCCCCAACGGCAACTACGTTAGCTTTGTTCGCGATCAGGATCTGTACTTGGTTAACCCTGTCACCGCAGAAGAAACCCGCGTCACGACAGACGGCGGGGGCACCATTAAGAACGGCATGGCAGAGTTCGTTGCGCAAGAAGAGATGGGGCGAATGACCGGCTACTGGTGGTCACCGGATGAAACCAAGCTCGCTTTTATTCGTGTAGATAACAGCTCGGTCGACCGCGTAGTGCGCAGCGAAATCTACGCTGAAGAGATCAAACAGATAGAACAGGCCTACCCTGCCGCCGGTCGCCCCAATGTCAGCTACAAACTGGGTATATATCAGCTCAGTGACAAAACCACACAATGGATAGATCTTGGCACTGAAGTCGATTTTTACCTGCCCCGCGTGCGCTGGAGCAGCACCAGTGAGCAGTTAAGTTATCAATGGCAAAACCGCAGCCAACAACTGCTGAAGTTAATGCTCGTAGATACTAAAACCGGTAACCAACGAGAAGTACTGCGGGAAACCTCCAATACCTGGATCAACCTGCATAATGATCTGCGTTTTCTTAAAGATGGTCAGCATTTTATTTGGGCGTCAGAGCGGGATGGTTATAAGCACCTCTACCTCTACACCATGGAAGGAAAACTACTGCGCCAACTTACCCAAGGGGATTGGATCGTCGATAAACTCGAAGCCATTGATGAAACCAAGGGCCTCGTCTTCTTCACCGGTCGCAAAGATTCCCCACTGGAGAAGCACCTTTACTACGTCGCCTTGAGTGGCGAACCAAGAATCAAAAGAATTACCCGGTCGCGCAGCTACCATGATGTCGCGTTTGCTAAAGATGCCAGCCACTATTTAGATACATCCTCCACCGTAAACATGCCTCCACAAGTCAGTTTGCATCAAACTCTCGGCAAACAGGTGGCTTGGATCGACGAGAATCGCCTCAATAGCCGTCATCCACTGACGCCTTATCAAGATCAGTGGTCCCGTCCCGAGTTTGGTGTTTTAGACGCCGAAGATGGGCAAGAGATGCAATACCGCTTGTTCAAACCAGTCAACTTTGACCTATCACGCAAGTATCCAGTGATTGTTCGAGTGTATGGCGGCCCTCACGCACAACGCGTCGTCAATAAATGGAGTTGGCAAAATCTATGGACGCAGGTGATGGTGCAGCGCGGGTTTCTGGTATTTGAGCTGGATAACCGCGGCTCATACAACCGCGGAAAAGCGTTTGAAGATCCTATCTATCGTCATCTCGGTAAAGTCGAACTGAAAGACCAGATCAGAGGTGCGCAATATCTTAAATCATTGCCTTATGTCGACGGTGACCAGATCGGTATCTTCGGTCACAGCTACGGTGGCTATATGACACTCATCAGTATGTTCGAGGCGGGTGACATATTCGCCGCAGGTGTCTCTGGTGCGCCGGTGACAGACTGGCGGCTATACGACACCCACTATACCGAACGCTATCTCGGCCACCCGGCGGGAAATGGTAAAGGCTATGATGCCTCAGCTGTGTTCCCGTATGCGCCCCAGCTTAAAGGCCCGCTGTTGATCTACCACGGCATGGCGGATGACAACGTGCTGTTTACTCATAGCACCAAACTTTACAGCCAGCTGCAACAAGCGATGCTGCCGTTTGAGATGATGAACTATCCGGGCAAGAAGCACTCAATCCGCGGCAAAGAAACCCGCATTCACTTGTACCGAACGATACAACAGTTCTTTGAACGGCACTTAATGCCGGAGCTGTAGCAAATAACATAGACCCCTCACCCTAGCCCTCTCTCCTTGGAGAGAGGATCAAACCTAGTAAGAGAGTCATCTGCTAGGCTCAGCTGTGTCTGTTTCGTCAAAATACACAAACCCGATGCTCGGACGATAAACAACAACCAGTTACAAATTCCACTGCGCAAAACAGCAGTAAAACCAGAGCAAACCTTGCTCTGTGACCAACATTTCGGCAACATGCAGCCTCAAATAAGAAAAAAATAATATAAATCATCCTCTCCAGGGAGCAGAAGTATGCAGTGGTATCTATTCGCTGGGTTGGCTATGGTAGCCAGCGCGGTGTTACCTGTTCACGCCCAGACGTGGACCAAACAACCGTTTGATGACAAATTCCGTCAGCTAGAAGAGATCTTGCCAACGCCGAATGACTATCGTACCGGCTCTGGTGCGCCCGGCCATAAATATTGGCAACAACAGGCGGACTACACGATCCAGGTAAAACTGGATGAAGAAGAGAAGCGAGTTACCGGTAGTGAGACCATCACCTACACCAATAACTCGCCAGATCGGCTCTCCTACCTATGGCTGCAACTGGATCAAAATCGCTTCGACAAAAACTCTGACTATAACTTGAGTATGCGGGCGCAAACCCGCTATGTGCTCAAGCCCTCTAACGCGGGTGACAAGCAATCGCTGAAAGATTTTCGTGGTCGCACTAGCCGTCAGAATTTCGAAGGCGGTTATCAGATCAGTAATCTAAAAGGTGCGAATGGCAAGCCGCTGCGCCATATCATCAATAAAACCATGATGCGTATCGATCTGGATCAGCCTTTGCTGCCGGGTCAACAGTTCAGCTTCAGCCTGGACTGGGAATACAACATGGTTGAAGCCAAGACCCATGGTGGCCGGGGTGGTTACGAGTGTTTTGAAAAAGATGGCAACTGTATCTTCCTGGTCGCGCAATGGTTCCCTCGCATGGCCGTTTACGATGATGTTAATGGCTGGCAAAACAAACAGTTTCTTGGCCGTGGGGAGTTCTCCCTCGAGTTCGGCAACTACGAGATCAGCTATGACGTACCCGCTGATCATATCGTTGCCTCAACCGGAACTTTGGTAAATCCCGAGCAGGTGCTCAGCGGGCCACAACAAGACCGCTTGAAAAGAGCTGAAACAGCGAAAAAGCCGGTGATGATCGTCACCGAAAAAGAAGCTCGCGCTAACGAAGAAGACGACACTAGCAAACGCAAAGTATGGACATTTAAAGCAGACAATGTCCGTGACGTTGCCTGGGCCAGCTCACGTAAGTTCCTGTGGGATGCATGGGGAGTGAAAAGCGGTGACAACACCGTTTTAGCGATGTCTTACTATCCGCAAGAGGGTAATCCGCTGTGGGAGCGTTACTCCACCCAAGCCATTGCCCATACTATCGAACAATACAATAAGTACAGCTTCGATTACCCCTACCCTGTGGCCATCTCGGTCAACGGCCCGGTGGGTGGCATGGAATATCCAATGATGACCTTCAACGGTCCTCGTCCGGAAATTGACAAAGAAGACGAGAGCAAACGCACCTACTCTCGTCGCACCAAATATGGTCTGATCTCGGTGATCATCCACGAAATTGGCCATATCTACTTCCCCATGATCGTCAACTCAGACGAGCGCCAGTGGACCTGGATGGATGAAGGTCTTAACACCTATCTGCAATTCCTGGCTGAGCAAGCGTGGGAAGAGAACTACCCTTCTCGCCGTGGCGAGCCGCGTAAAATTATCGATTACATGGTCAGTGCTAAACAGGTACCGATCATGACCAACTCAGAGAGTATTCTGCAGTTTGGTAACAACGCTTATGGCAAACCTGCCACGGCGCTGAACATTTTGCGCGAGACCATCATGGGTCGCGAGCTGTTTGATTATGCCTTCCGTGAATATTCACAACGTTGGAAGTTTAAACGCCCGATGCCTGCAGATTTTTTCCGCACCATGGAAGACGCCTCTGCAGTCGATCTGGACTGGTTCTGGCGCGGCTGGTTCTACAGTACAGATCATGTAGATATCAGCATCGACGATGTGCGGTTCATGCAGGTGAATACCGACGATCCTGAAATTGAAGCTGAATGGAAACGAGAGCGCCATGAAGCGGCACCACGCTCGTTAACCGAGCAGCGTAATGAAGAGTTGCATCGCCGTGTTGACGACTACAGTGAACTCAAAGACTTCTATAACGAACACGATGAGTTCACCGTTTCACCGAAAAACACCAAAGATGCCGAAGGCAAACTCAAGCCCTACGAAGAGTGGGAGCGGGAGCTGCTGGAAACGGAAGGCAATTTCTACCTGCTCGACTTCAGCAATGTTGGCGGCTTGGTGATGCCGATTATCCTAGCCATCGAATATGACAATGGCGATGTGGAAGAGTTACGAATTCCAGCCGAAGTATGGCGTCAGGATCCGAAACAGGCATCAATTCAATTGTGGCGCGAAGAGGTAATCACTCAAGTGACCGTTGACCCGCATTGGGAAACTGCTGACGCAGATATCAGCAATAACTTCTTCCCCCGCAAGATCCTGCCATCACGGTTGGAACTGTTCAAAGACAAGAAGAAGCGTAACCTGATGAAAGAGATGCAGAGCGAAGAGTAATACTCGCTGTTCAGTAAAAGCCGACGCATAATGGCGTCGGCTTTTTTGTTTGCCCGCTTTAAAAGAGAGTTAAAGATGCTTATCACCTTGCGCACACTATTTATTGCCTTGCTGCTGGGTTTCACCAGCACAACAGTCGCTCACACCTATCACGCTACACTGACCGACATGGTAGTCAATCAACAAACTGGCCAGCTGGAAGTGATCCATCGCTTCTTCGCCGATGATGTCGCTAAGGTGCTTAGTGCAGAAAGCAAACAGACCATCCGCTTTGATGATGCACTTACCTCCGAGCAAGTCAGCCTAATACGCAGCTATGTGGAGAATCACTTCAAGCTTTATGATGGCAACAACAATGAAAAAGCACTGCTTTGGGTAGGCACAGAGCTAGACACCCATTACCTGTTCATCTATCAGGAAGTCGCTGCTCCCACATCCTTTGCCGGTTATCAGCTGCAAAACAGCTTGCTCTTTGGCCATCTCCACCAGCAGGTGAATACCGTTAATATCCGGCTGAGTGAAGCGCTTAGCTCACTGGTCTTTACTCCTGACACGGTGCGCTTGCCACTGCAAAACTAACCCTATTAAGGTCCGCCCTCTCTCTATGGTTTTAGGCGGAGGGGGTAGCTCCCTTACGTTACAGATCACAGTGCTGTCACAGCAATATTCTCCTAGCAGTGAACCACTGGCACACTGAGTCGTATTAAGACTTATTGCTTTTTCGATCTGACCCTCATGCTGAACAAACTAACAGACTATTTTTTCCGCCCGATAGATGCTGCCTCTATTGCCGTGTTCCGCATCGGCTTCGGCTTTGTCATGTTCGCCGATGCCATTGGCCATCTGGGATTTGTTGATCTGGATAGTATGTATGTCACACCGGTCCTGTTCTTTAAATATTACGGTTTTGAGTGGGTACCGGTACTTAGAGAGGGCGTCTACTGGGTTTACGGTGTGTCGGCGCTCGCATCACTGGGATTAATGTTCGGCTGGCACTATCGACTGAGTGCTACCATCGTCGCCATCTGTAATGCCGCCATTTTTTTACAGGATCAAGCACAGTACTTGAACCACCTTTATCTGCTGATCCTGTTCAGCAGCCTAATGGTTTTTGTACCTGCCCATCGGTACTGGTCATTGGATGCCAAACGCCGCCCCAATATCGCCAGTGATACGCTACCAACCTGGTGCCTGATCCTGTTAATCGTGCAGCTAGAGATCATTCTCATCTATGCCGGTTTGGTTAAAATCAACCCCGACTGGCTGCAGCTTGAGCCACTCGCTTCATGGCTAGCCAAGCGCCAGGCTATGCCCCTAGTCGGTCAGCTCTTTGTTGACCCGACCGCGGTTGCCATTGCCGCCTATGGCGTCATCGCGCTGCATCTGGTCGGCGCCCCCTTATTACTGTTTAAACGCACACGCCTTTATGTAATTGGTGTGTACGCCTGTTTCCACACGCTGAATCACTTCGTGTTTGATATCGGTGTATTCCCCTGGGTTACCTTGTTTGCCAGCCTGCTCTGCTTCTCTCCTGACTGGCCACGACAGTTTTGGGCTAAACTCCGCCGCTTGCCCTACCACGCGCCACAGCTCACCCCCATTGCACTGCCCGGCACTCAGGTGAAAACCGCAATCACGCTCAGTGTATGCGCCTGGCTAGTTTTCCAAACCTTGGTGCCTGCCCGCAACCTGCTCTATCAAGGTGAGGTTGCCTGGAATGAGGGGGGACACAGATTCAGCTGGCGAATGAAACTGCGCAGTAAGCAGGGCTCGGCGACTTTCTATGTCAAAGATCCTGTCAGCGGTAAACAATGGAAGTTTAACCCACGACCAATACTTAATAGACGACAGAATTTTAAAATGCCCTGCCAGCCAGATATGATCTGGCAAATGGCACAATACGTGCAAAAGATATGGGCACCACAACAATTATCAGTGAAGAATGCAGAGGTCACCGTACGCAGCCACTGTCGTTTAAACTATCGCAAGCTGGCCATGTTTATTGATCCCAAAGTCGACCTGACCAAAGTACCGCGAGACTTAGGCAACAATGAGTGGGTACTTCCCCTGACGCAGCCGTTAAAGCCAAAACATCTCCCGGACTGGTTTCCTGTCAGTCATTAGGCGATCGTGCAAATGAAAACAGGGGGCAATACGAAAGATGGGAGTTGGCTAGCAATACCTAACGAAATATGCTGGTAAAACAGTGTTCTAGACTAAGCTTGATATGGCTAAGGAAAACGATTTCGGATGCAGGCAACGCTTTTGTCACAGTCAAAAACCAGTCTCGGCGATGAGTGGCGCTTTCAACCACCGGCACTGCCCAGGCCGCTGATTATAAAGCAGAAACTACTTAACCAGTTGGCAGAAACGCCATTGGTTGCTTCCGTAGTGGCCCCTTCTGGCTATGGTAAAACCGTATTGTCGGCACAGCTATTCGCACAATGGCAAGGGATGCGCGCCTGGTGCACCTTCGCCGACATAGATCTCCGCTTACATGATTTAGTGAGAATACTGATCGGTGCCTGCCAGCACGCACTGCAGTTTGATGAAGCGCTGCTGCAACGCATTCAACAAGGGTTAATCGATGATCCAAAATCACTGCTCGAATCCCTGTTACAACAACTGGCCGACAATCCCACACCCACCCTGCTGATACTGGATAACCTGCCAAAAATCGATACTCAGGATACGCTTAGCGCTCTAGACCAATTGATTGAACAATGGCCAAAGCAACACAAACTGTTGATCAATAGCAGTGCAACGGAATGGCAAAAGCATCTATCAATCACCAATATCGCAGCGCTCTGCTCACCCGCTTTAAATACCATTCGGTTCGATGACAAAGAAACCATCGCCCTGCTCGGTGATAGCTTATCTCCCGCATTACAATCGCTGGCACTGCCATTTATCGATGGCTCACCTGCAATCACCTGGATCGCCAAAAATGCTTGCCTCAACAAGCAGGAACTGGAAGCGATCAATAGTCCAGAAGAGCTCATAGAGCACGGCCAGAAAAAGATCACGGCAGCACTGCCCCCTGCTGCCCGTGAATTTATCCTTGCCAGTTCACTCATGGATTATTTCAACCTGACCTTAGTCGAGCAGATGCTGGAACAGGATTGCCACTCACTGCTTCCAGGGTTATTAAAGCAACAGCTGCTATTGGGGCAAAATGACGATCAGGGTTGGTTTCACTTTCATCAGTTATGGCGAGTAAAGCTGCGACAGGTACTGCTAAGTGAAAATGCCGATCTAGCCAAAGGGCTGGTGCGCCGGGCAGCCACATGGTGGATGGATCATAAGCAGCCGAAACAAGCGATTTACCTCGCCCGTACCACTGACGATGTGCAACTGATGCAACAGCTTGTGGCTGAGCACGGTTGGTTAATGTTCCAGCGGGGCTACCACCAACTGCTGAAAGAGACGCTGTTGGCAATACCAGAAACGATCCGAAAGCAGGATCCCGCCCTGCTGATGGTGGCAGCCAAGGTATTGTTGATTGACGATGTGCCCGCCGCTCATCAGGCACTTGACCAGCTAGCTGCACATATTGTTGATAATAGCGAAGCCAGTCGGGCAATTAAGGTCAGCCACGCCTGCCTTACCGCCACCTATGCATTGAAAGAGTGTGATCTTCCCCTGTTACGGCAATATGCCAAAACCGCTTATGAACTAGCACCAGTAGCGCCAGACATTCTGGTACCGTCGGCCTATGCCGCGTTGGCAGAGCAGCTATGGCTAGAAGGCGATATCGAGAAAGCCAGATTCCTCTGGCTGGGCGCACTGCAAGAAGCGAAAAAGCGCAACTATGTCACCGACCTCCTGTGGCAACTGCACTTTGTTGCTACCACCTTTTTCTATCAGGGCAATGCGGGCGCGGTGGCACGTTTTTACAATGAAGCCCACGAGCTCGAAAAGCGTAACCAGCTGGTATATAACGACGCACTTTGGTGTATCTATCGCACGGAAGCGGAACTGGCGCTGCTACGCGGTAACTGGGAGGTTGCGATTGCCGATACCCAACAGGCGATGCATATTACCCGCAGCTGGCCAGAAGAGGCACAGCTGCCTTGCCTGGTGTTAACCGCCCTGCACCACCTCGCCACCCAAGGTGATAACCATGGCTTTGCGGAGCAGATCGCACAGATAGAACGTATCACCCGCGACTATCAGCATCACCCTTTTGTCAGGCACCGCGCGGAACAATTACTACTGCACTGCTGGCATAAACAAAACGACGGCGTAAAAATGCAACGCTGGCTCTCTGAGCAGCTCAATCAGATCCATGGCCGGACACTGTTCGACCTCCATCACCGCCGCAATATCGCCCAAGCACATCTCTATTGTGGCGATATTGAAGCAGCTGAGGAGTTAGCAGAACAGACAGCAATCATGGCTGCGGAATACACCGCACACGCAGAGCAACTCAGCGCCCAATTTATCTGGCTACAAACTCAAGCATCCGTCGCCACAACCGAAATAGATATTTATCTGCATACACTACAGCAGCAACAGCGCTTGGGGGAAATCACCCTCTACGCTGAAGTATTCAGGGGCTGGTTACCCCGCTTTAATATCGGCGATGAAAGCTACCGGATAATTCAGGCCCACCTGCCGCCGAGTAGCCATTAGCCATACTCATTAACGGACGATTGCGGGGCTACAAGTCATATAGCCCCCTGCCGCCGTCAGTTTTCGGCAATGAAATAGCCACGCCGTTAACTCCTCTCCACCAACATAAAGTGGTTACGGCTACGCTTCCGTCGTAACAAAAATCCGCACCTCTGCGAAAACAGCCCCGAAAAAACGGTTTGCGTTGATTTGCATCAACCGAACACCACGAATACAAATCGAACTTATTCTCATTGTCATTAAAATAAAAATTCATTGGTCTCTGTTTATCTTTCACTCATCAGGGAAGTGGTCAGTATGAATAAGCCCCTTATCGCATCTGCAGTATTGTTTACTTTGAGCAGCGGGAACGCACTCGCAGCCGATCCAAAAACCGAGATCGAGCGTCTAAAAGATCGCCTCGAACAGTTGGAAAAAGCGCAGGATGAGCAAGCTAAAGCGAATGCACCCGCCAGCGAATGGAACAAATACATCACCGTATCAGGGGTCGTTGAAGTAGAAGCTGGCTATGCCGATCCGTTTGCAGGCGACAGCGAGAGCGATATTGTACTGGCGACCGCAGAGCTAGGGGTCACCGCTATAGTGCATCCATGGGTTGCAGCCGACATCGTTTTCCTTTACGAAGAGGATGAGACAGATCTTGAAGTAGACGTTGCCACTGTCACCATCGCTAACCCTGATGGCTCTTGGCATCTGCTCGCTGGTAAACAATATCTGCCGTTCGGAAACTATGAAACAAGCGCCATATCTGATCCGCTGACACTAAAAATTGGCGAGATCCTTGAATCAGCAGTTCTGATTGGCGTCGAAAATAGTGGCTTCCATATAGCTGGCTACGTATTTAACGGTGACCTCGACGAGGACGGTGATAACCAAATAGATAGTTTCGGTGCCACCGCTGGATACCGTTTTGAAAACGATAACAATGCGTTTGCTGCCAACGTCGGCTACATCAACAGTATCGGTGATGCAGATGCGCTGAGTGACACCCTCCCCTCCAGTGAAGTGCAGGAGTATGTCGGCGGTATCGCCTTCGACGCCACATACAGCTTCAGTGATTTCACCCTGATCGGCGAATATGTATCAGCCACAGACAACTTTTCAGCAGACGAAATAGCCTTTAACGGCAAAGGGGTTGAGCCGGCGGCCTGGAACCTGGAAGTTGATTACGCTTTTGCAATAGCCAACATGGGTGCCGTAGCGGCATTGGCTTATCAGGGCACTGATGAAGCGGTGGCTCTGGAGTTACCGGAATCGCGCATTGTTGCTGCGCTGTCGCTCGGTATTTTTGACAACACTGCGTTGGCGTTTGAGTACGCCTATGACACAGACTACGACGAGTCGGATGGCGGTACTGGTGAGAATGCCAGCACAATCACAGTACAGCTAGCTTACGAGTTCTAGCACCAGCTGAAAAAGATCAGTCGCCAAGGGCTCATGCCTGCCGATTTATCGACAGTTCCGTCCATGGGTCTTTGCGACTCTTTCACTGCCCCGCTTATAGTTGCCGGTTAACCTGGCCATAAGCTGCTGTTGCTTGGCAAACGAAACAGTTTCTAGTTGGCTCTGTAACTTCACCGCTTTTGTACCAGTAAATCGGGTGGCAAATTTTCTCCGGTGATAGATCTCCAGCGTTTCATTTTTAAAGGTAACGAACTCAAACCCGAGATCGCCCGCAAAAGACTCCTTCATCGTTTATCTAATCCTACTCGTTATTAAGCTGCTCAATGTGAGCCTGCAAACCATGCTCTGGAAAGGCGAAGTGGGTGTCTGCATCAGGGTTAGGTTTATCCCACGACGCTTTTGAGCCAACAAAAAGATGGGAGATCACCTCGGCATCCCCGATATCCTCAATTAACCCCGCAGGCACCCAATAGTATGGGGTATCTCGTAATGGGTTAGGCACTGGAGAGCCACATTGCAGGCAAAAATCCGAACGAAAGCCGGTCTGTTTTACCCAGCTTCGGATCTGCGACTGACCCTTAACAAGCTTAAATAGAGAGGTCGGTACGATAGTCGCAGCATTGGAATAGGTACCACTTTGCTTCCGACACAACTGACAATGACACTGATACAGTTTGATATGATCTTTGTTGATTTCAAACTCAACACTTCCGCAAAGACACTTGCCAATCATTGGGTAAACTCCGATTTAATATTTAAAAGATGATGCGTTTAATGACAGAAGCGTTAGCCATAAGTACAAAACTCATCAGCCTATTCGTCCTTGCTTGATAAATCTTATGTTTACTAAACGGACTCAATCATTCCCTTTATTTTCAATGCTTTTTCAAAGTGATCTAACTTATTTTCCATGATCCACCATGTCGCCGCTTCCATGAGCAATTCAGGATCATCATTCTTATTTGCGAAAAAAGCATAAAAAGATAAGCCGACATTTTCACCTTTGCTGGCAATTTTTTTGTCGCAGACCTCGATGATCTTTCTTCTTAAGCTTTCTTTCATCTTCCTTGCCGTTCCATTTCATAGGTTGTGATATGGCAAGACCTAAATGTCAGGCCGTAATGTGAGCCTGAAGTACCGGCAAAGAGATACCATTTGCACAGCAGGACCAAGTATTGAGAATTTGTCTCATATTCGACCAATCATTTCCATACACCGAGCAAAAAACAAAAAAGCCCAACGCAAAGCTGGGCAAATGAGAGAAAACCAGAAAGAACAAACGTCTTACGAGTCTGCTGTTAACAGCCATTTCAGCGCTACAGGAAAGCGAGCAGACCATGAGCGTTCGTTATGACCACCGGTTGGATCTTCAACGATCATCAATTGTTGCTCGGGGAATTTCTGCTCGTTCAACAAACGCTTCATCATGCGCATCTCATCAATAGCGGGTGGCTCCTCAGCCCCTCCATCCATGTACAAACGTAATTGAGCAGACAGATCGCCCGCCGTCACCAGCTCTTTGATTCCAGGGTACTTAGCATCTCCCAAGTTGACCCAAACCGAAGGGGAAAACGCCCCCACCATACCAAAGGTATCTGGTTGTGTTATTCCAGCATACAGTGCAAACAAGCCACCAAAAGAGCTGCCTGCGATGCCAGTACTGGTTGCGCCTGACAAGGTGCGGTAATTGCTGTCGATATAGGGCTTCAGCGTCTCCTGAATAAAGTCAATAAACTGATCAGCAACGGACTGCTCTGGCTGGCCCATAAAGCCAAAGTCCCAGGGAATATACTCATTGGCTCGTTTCGGTCCGTTGTAGATACCAACAATAATCACTGGCGGCATGGTGCCTGCGGCAATCTCCTTATCCAGGATCTCATCAATGCGCCACTCGCCAGCGAATGAAGTAAATTCATCGAACAGGTTCTGACCATCGGTCATGTAGATGACCGGATACTTCTGGGTGGATACACTCTGATAATCAGGAGGAAGATAGATAACTAAATCTGTCGTTCTGCCCAGCTGAGGCATATTGAAATCTGCGACTTGATGAACGTTTGGGCTGACGGTATCACCCAGCTTTAAGTCTGTAGGGAAATCCTCCCAGTTTTCAATCGTGATCTCTACCTGCTCATCAGCGCCTTTGTATTGGTAAAAACGGTCAGGTCTTAACTTTCCTGATTCAGCAACTTCTTTTAGCCGCTCATCACTGCGACGGGCAAAAAGAAAATAGAAATGATCGACATTAGGCTGAGGCACCTCCAAGTAATAGAAGCCGTCCTCTTCACGCGTGGCAGTATATTTCTCTATCACGTCTAGATTAAAAAAATCATCGAAGTCTGAAATCATAAAGATCTCGTCCTCTGATGGCGTAGAGTTCGGCACCTTAATTTTAAAGGTAACGCTAGCGATAACCTCTGGCTGACTGGCTGGCGGCGTCGATTCGCAACCAACCAAAGCCCCTCCCAAACTCAACACACTAGCAAGTGCGTAGCAAAACCAAGCCTTATTTATTTTCGTCATAGAAGATCCTTCTTTTAGTGAGATTTGAAGTTTGTATATGAAGGTACTGCTGTGGCTATTTTGCATGGGTTGGAGCCACTAATCTGTTCAAGAAATGATAGATAAATGTAAGAAAGTGAAAGAATTGAACAGACCCTAATGAAGAACTTCAACCCCTCGATCTAGCAAGGCAAAGTACCCATCGCTTATCGAAATTCACTCTTCATAGGGAGAAAGGTTAAAAAGCTAGCGCTATCGCTCCTGCGCATAGTAGTGATTGTGATGCACATGGATTGCTCTATCCGGTATTGAAGGGGGCACCTCTGGCTTATCATCCGCCTCAAGGCTAATGGTCTTGATATCACTGACCGCGATCCATGTATTGCCACACTTCAGAAATTTTGCCCCACCATTCGCTGACTTTGCCAACTCATCGGCATCTCCACGGAGACATTTATGCTCCTTGCCGTCCTTTGTAATGATTGTTGCTGCCATCGCTCTGCTCCATCGATAAATGAGACTAAAGCCTAGGGTAGGTTGGCAGCCTTTACCAATAGTGGCGGATCGCAAATACGCGTTATTCAGTAGCCTCTTTCAGCCTCCCGCTGTTGCAAAAACTCTTTTAACGAGCGCTGCTGACAACGCAACGTACCGCCCATCACACCCGCCAGTAACGCCGCCCCTTCGGTGACTGCGTCGTCGCATTCAACTTCAATCACAGGTACCTCCTGTTGCACCTGCTGCAATGCTGCCCCCCGAATAGGTGTCCCTGCAGGATGCATGATAGAAGTGGTGTATGCAGACGGCTGATACTGAACGGGGGCTTCCAACGCTTGCAGTTGCGATCGCAGTTGCCCGCGGCGGGAATACGTATCAACAAGAGCTGCGTCTGACGCTTTCGCTGGCTGGTCAAAAATACTCTGCGGCACTGCTTTGGCCTCGGGAGCAAAACTCTGCAGCGGCTTCTCGGGCTGAACCGCGTGCTCCTCCTCTGGCGGCGGTTCCACAGCCACCATCACTTTTGCTGGCGGGATCTGTTCAACGTGAGACGCTTCATCATCCAAAGGTTTTGGCAAAGCCTGGGGCGCGGATTTGGCGTCGGGCTTAACATCGTTGGCGGTGTTCGGTGCTGGTGTCGATGCTGTCGGTGTAGGTATCGGTGCAATAGGCGGGGGAATAGGCGTTGGCTGCTGATGATAGACATACACATCAATTTTGGGTGCAGGCGGAACCGGTTTAAACACGGGAATAGTGAGCTTATGAAACAGCATCAACAGCGCAGCGTGAAAAGCGATTGACCAGACAATCGTCTTATTGCTTAACTTCCATGCCATCACCCTGCCTACACCCTACATCACTGCTACAGGTTGTTCGGCCATGCTTTTTACATAAAGTTCACTTTTGTAACAAAGGGTTGAGTAGGCAGAAAAAGGTTCAATCGATAAACAACTACTTAGTTATGCTTTCTTGGCTTTCAATCATTTTTCCCTTGGCCGAGCCTATAACGTAAGCGACAAACATTCCGGCGAAAAAGTAGAGCCAAGCATAGTTTGACGGTAGCTCTGGATGTAGCTGCAATGTCCCGAACCCAACAGCCAACCAGATAATCAGACACATCAGCTGAAATATAAACGCAGTAACCCATAGCCACTTAGCAACAACCGGCTTGCCTGGTTTTGAGGTATTGACGAAAGACACCAGCGCCATCGCCGTCAGTAGCGGCATTAAAATAATGAAATTCTGAGATGTCACTTCTATTTGGCCTCCGGCCAGCTAACGCTTCCAACAAACAAATGAACTCATGCCCCAGGCGAGGCAAACAACGCAAAATCTAAGCTAGTTAGCTATCGCGCCGAAGGCTTATCTCACCACGACTAGCCTTGTTCTTGCTGCATTTGCAACTTGATATCGTCCAGCGCTAATAACACAGATTTACGAACATCATCCTTCACGTAGTAAAGCAGATCTGACAACGAGTAAGTGTCCTTAAAGCCACGCCCTTGATAAGTCTTACCGTCGATTGTAATCGCAATATGAGTCACTATCGGGGTCGACTCAAAATCAGGTGACTCCCCCAACTCAAAGACACTGAACTCACCATTATCTTCTCCCTTACAGCCGACGACATCATCCCCCTCGTCCATCGCTTTGGCTCGCATATCTTCAGAGATCGCTTCGCCGAGAAATCCGAGCCCGGCACTAAAGGCTGCTGTTTTATTCTTCCAGGATGGCAACTGACGATTAAAGTAAACATCAAAGCGGTTCAGCGATACCTGCTTATCACCAGTTTTCAGCTCTGTTTTTACGTAGCGATCGACAAACTGTAAGGGCGACGGTGCCAAGTCCTCATTGTCCAGCAGGGTAATACCGTGGCTGCAGGAGAAAACATTCAGCTTGCTAGTCCCAACTGATTCCTGTTTATTCTCGATAGTGACCTCACTCATCGGTGAAGACACGCCAAGAATGACCGGCTCATTTAACATCGAGTGATGTGCACAACCCGATAAACCAATCGAAGCAAACAGACCGATCCCACGCAACAACTTCTGCATAACTCACTACCCATAACAGTTTGATTTACAATGATGAAACCGAAGAAGACAGGAAAAAAGAAATGGAAGCAAGGAGCTAGATCAATAACTTTGGGATCGCACAAATACAGCATTAAATATTAAATTCATCCGCCTTAAGGCCAGCCGCAGCGAAATGCCCCAGTAAAAAAGGCGAGCCTCAAAGCCAGACTGTGCGCCACTGCTTACACCCATTTAGAATCAATGACTCTGACCCCTTTGATATAACCCCTTTGATATTTGGTTTCCTACAAATCGAATACCGAGTGCAGACTAAGCAAAGTACGTTGTAACTCTGGTCGCATTTCGTGATTCGATGACAATGCAGCTGCACTTTCATCTGCGAATTGCAGCATTGTGCGCTTAAAACCCTCTGCCACGCCCGGATCGACGCATATCGACAGATGGGTCAGCGCTATAGCAATCATGTGATCAAACTTGGGCTGTAACGACACTAATTTCTGCAGAGCAATCTTTAACTCAGCAACCAGGTCTGTCATCAGCGCTTTCACCAGCGGGCCTTGGTCTTTTTTCATGGCTTGCAGCTGCGGTTTAACGGCCTGCATCATGTCAGCCAAATCAACACGCTGTCCAATCGTAACGATGAGCAATAGATACAGAGCTAACGGCAGCTCTTTAAGGCTTTGCCACTGTTCGCAATTAAACTGTGAACGTAACGCCATCTCGCTCTGCTTCGCGCTTGTGGTCGGCGATAAATCGGGCAATTCAAACCAATGCAAACGGCCTGTTTCGAAGTCTCTCGTTACAGTTCGAGCCCCTTCGGCAATGTGCATCCCTATAAACTCAGCGCCGTTTTTGTCCAAGTAGCGATAAGTAACGCGATGAGAGCGCTTGTCATAGTTAAGTAGTCGATTACCCGCTGCTGCATAGAACATGTCATTGTCGGCCGTTATCAGTGCTCGAATCTTGAGGCCGGGAATATCTTCCATATCAAATTGCTCGAGCAAATAGCCATCACTCAACCGCAACCGAAACAGGCGCTGATAAACGCACCCGGGCAAAACATAACAATAGGTCACGCTGTCGCTATCGCTGCACACTTGATAAACACTGCAGTACACTGATATGCCGCCAGCAAATAAGGCAGTTAAGTCAGACAGGTCTCGCAAACCAAAGCGCCAGCGAACTGCATTCGATGCAATATCCAACGCGGCAAGCTCACCACCAGAGTGAATAACCAGACAATCGCCTAGGTACTCACAGAAATGGATCCCGGCGTTATCGATTACTTGCTGTAGGTGGTTGCTCCAAACGATAGATTGATCTTGCTGTGACAAACAAAGTAATTCGCCATCACGCAACTGCAATATCCAATACCTATCATGCGCCCAGCAGGATCTCGCGCTCGCCAGTTTGTCATCTGCCCAGATCAACTTGCCTGATTCTACCGCTCGGCATTCCAATCTTTGTAAATCGCCTTTGCTGACAAGGATCATTTCATTCTGGCTGACGGCAAGCACATCGCCTTCGAATTCTGGTAGTTGCCATAACAGTTCACCATTCGAAAGCGCTAAACAAAGAAAGCCACTTTCACTCGGCAACCATAGGCGACCAGCTATGACTTCCCCTTGATACACACTCGACTGCGCTTGATACGACCACACCAGCTTGGCATCCGATATCCGGTAGCAATGGACCATCGCGCCTCTGGAAACAATCCAGAAGTCTCCAGATTGCAGGTGATTACGAGTGTAACCAGAGCCTTGCAACTGCAGTTGTTCAACTAATTGTGGCGTTTTTACTTTTCGCACCATTGGCTATCCCTTGCTGAGTAAGAAACCGACTTAATCTGAAAATAAGATGATCCGCATATCGAGTGAATCTGAGTCGCCACTTTTGAAATTCAGCCGACTTGAACAATTCCTAGATACACACCATGCAGCCCATGTAGCTAAAACACCCAATCGAAGCGCAAATAATCAAAGAATAAGATGCGGTAGTCGATGATATCCCTAAAAATATCCAAGTGAACACGTATGAGCAATATCCTTTTTATTTAACCAGTTTTTCTGTGACAAATAGATAAATGAATTGAATTCAGAACTTCAAACTACCTAGCGTCCGCAGCCATGAGAGATAGGAGCGCAGCGGAAATGACTCCCTGTAGCTGCGATTGTTAGTGTCATAGGTAGGAACTCCACTGCGCCATGGCTGCACATTGGTCATCATCGCGTCGAGCGGGTGTTATTTTCTTGTCAGCTGTCCCTTTCCAGAAAAACTTCCCATAACCGTACTCATGGCTTCGTTCCTCAGGGATCGGGGATGGGCTCAAAAGCCAATTTGATGATCTGCATCGCTTCAATCAACGGGTCTAGAAACCAATGGCGCAGATAGAGATACGCAAAGTAGAAAAGGGATAAGAAAAAGGCGATAAGGCCGTAAATAACGAATTGGTAGCCGATGGGTAGCCCGTTGTCGTCCAGAAGCTGCTGGTTCTGTTCGGCCAAGTTGTCTTTAAGCTGGCGTAAATCATTCAAAGACAGATCAAGAAGCTCTAAATCAGCCTTGATGCTGGTGTTAAGTACTAAAAGGCGATCCGTGAGCTCTTCTAACTGCTCAACCTCTATCGCCTGAATGCCATCTTCGATCATTTTGGCCACTTCGCCACTCAGCAGAGCGACTTCACCAAATGACTGGTTAATCGAATTAACCAGCACACTTAATGCATTATTGGCTATCGCATCAAGCAGCGGTTTTAGAAAACCCACTAAGCCAAACAAAGCGCTAGAGACCTGATTTGCGGTACGCACCAACTGATCCGTTTCTCGTTTCACTTCATCCAGCGCTGAGTTAATTTTGGCTGCATCCGCTTTTATCTTGGCCCACTCAGCTTTGAACGTGTCGTCAATTATCCGTTTATCTTTTTCTACCTCTGCTTTTACTCGGCTGTAGATCAGTGCCCATTGCTCCTCCACCCGCTTTAGTTCTTGAGCGCCAGAGAGTTGTTTAATCTTGTCTTCAATCTTGTAGTAGGTAGTGCCAATTAAAACTGAATCCGCCTTGATTATTTCACTGTAGTGTTTGACTCCCTGATGAATGTGGAAGATCGCCATCGCTACACAAGCCAAAATCACCAGTGGCATAAACACCATGAGCAGTTTTGAAATGCCGTGCGTCAACCGAAAGGCGCGTTTGAATATGATCATATCGGTCTGCTTTATGCGAGTTGATCCAACTTTTAGCCTAGCCATTGGCGTGAACGAACAGGCCGTAAACGCTGCTTACCGAAGGAATTTTTGACTGGGCGCAACGCTTGCTTTGGTTGTATTAAGTGTGATTTGCTGATGTCGAAATAGTTGCCGACAATTAAAGGTTTGAGGAAGGTTTCATGACGGCTCATTGGCAGGGCAAAATCACCGAGGAGTGCTAAGGCTTTCAAATACCGTTCAATACAGGTTGTGATCGCATTAGACCGGTGTAGCGGTCAGCAGAAAACCATCCCGTCACCCCCTAAGGGTTTTCACAACATCGCCACGTGGCCATCACTGAGTACGGTGCGTTCGGCTTGATAGTGCCAATGGCTGGCGGTCACTTTCTGGGTGAGTAACTGTTCAGGCGCGCCTGAGGCGGTAATTTCGCCATTCTCTAAGAGACTATCCTTCTATTCTGGCAAGAATTAGCGGTCATCTATCAACGAAGATGATTCACAAAAAAGCCCGGCACGTGGTCGGGCTGGTATGTTGAAAGCAACAACGGTGAGATAAACGATTAGTACCTCTCAAGTACCACTGCGCCATAGGCCGGGATATGCAAGTCCTGGATATCATGGTGCTGATCGCCGTGACGGGTGGCCTCGGTAAAGTCCCAGATATTAAACGCTGGCCAACTCGTGTTTGCTAACTCTTTGTAATAGCCAGATACGCCTACCGAGTAGTGCCACCAGGTCGTTGGACCGAAATTCAGCACGATCAGGTACTTTCCGCCATCACGGGTAAACGCAGCGATCCCGTTGTCGTTATGGAGATGGCAGATCTCAATATCTGACCAGGAAAACGCTCCCATATTGGCTTTGCGGATCTCAAACATCCGTTGGAACCAAAGCAGGATCTTTTGCTGATAAGGCATGGTCTCGTAAGTGGTCAAACTTAAACGGTGATCCCACCAGCTGCCACCACCTTCAGGCCTGCCATTCTGACCAAACTGAAGCCACTCGCCACCCTCCTGGCCCATAAAGATCATCGGGATCCCGCGGGAGAAGATCGTCATAGCAGCCGCCAACTGGGACATATTCCAGCCCATACCATTACGGCCAATCTTCGCCACCCGTTTATCTTCGTTGCCCACTTCATCATGTGACTCAGTGTAATTCACCGCATCCTGCCAGTTATCGCCAAACGGTGTCAGCACCTTGCGCAGCTCGTCCAGATGCCCACCTGCCAATACGGACTTAGCATGATCGTGGAAACTGTCACACCACTGAGCATCGAATGGCCCATGCCAATCTCCGCCCCAATTGCTGTGTGTGTGTTCTTTGGTCACATACCAGTTATCTGGCAACTCCTCGGCAATCAATAACAAGTTGGGATCCAGCTGTTTCATTCGATAGCGAAGCTCTTTAATAAACGGCCAACCACTGACACCGCCTGGATAACGCACATGGTTCGCCCACGTATTCCCCTGATGGAGGATATGGGTCATATCGAAACGGAAACCATCGATATGGAACTCTTTGGCCAGATACAACAAGCTATTGATAAGAAAATGACGGGTCACATCACTGCCGAAGTTAAGCATCGGCCCCCAAGCTGTATCCCCAGAAACATACTCAGCTTGATTGAGCTGCCACAGTACGTTGTCTCGGTTACCTATATGATTCAGCACCACATCCAAGATCACCGCCATGCCATTTTGATGCGCCGTATCGACCAGCTTTTTCAGATCGTCCGGCGAGCCGTAGGAGTCCTCAATGGCATAGAAAAATGTGCCATTGTACCCCCAGCTGACATTGCCAGCGAAGGCATTCACCGGTAACAGCTGCAATGCGGTTGCGCCGGTATTTTTGATATAACCGGGCAGCTCTGCCGTCACCGTTTGCAGCGGATTCAACTCAGGGTAACGCCCACTAAAGCGCAGCGGGTGCAGCTGATAGATGCAGTAATACTCCCAGCCGGGACGCTGCCAATCGCCATCCTGCCACGGGTAATCAGACGCCGACACCAGCGAATTGCCATCTAAACCAGTGTGCTCAAGGCGACGGGCGGCGGGGTCTTGGTAGTAAAACCAAAGCCCGTTTGCCTGATACTTCACTCGAAAACGATAGCGCTCACCATCTTTGGGCCGAACACTGCCAGCCTTGGAAACCGAGCGGTAATACCAAAACTTTTTACTGGGTAACACACTCAATTCGATCGGGTTAATTTCCCAATCAGTAAAATCCCCCAGCAGCTGAACCTCGACGGCATGAGAGGCCACATGAAACACGGCATACCACTGGTCTTGCTCGACCACTAGACCAGGCGCGTAGTGTTCAAAAATATCATATTCAGATAGCAACGATGCGGCGATAGGATCGGCAAGATCTCCATCTCTTGTTGCCGCAGGCTGTTTTGTCTCAGACATAAATACCTCCGAAAGCAGTTGGAAATAGGACCGGACGGAACGTCCCGGACAACTCCCGAGGTACACCAGCACCACATCCTCTGGTGCTATCAAAGCTTAGTAAATAACCATAGTTTTAATAAGGTTAAATTTGGACAGGGTTTACTGCACGCAGTGCCAATATTGTTCGATTTTGATTTTTAAACATGGTGGAGCAATAGTGTCTGCGCTTCACTAGCGCATTTTGCGGCAATTTCGTGGGGCAAATGGATTTCTCTGAACTTCCCTCCAGCTGACAGACATACCCAAAAAAGCCGATTGTTCGCACTGTCTGCAGCAGAAAACCATCGTCACTGAGCCCCCGCACTGAGGCAATACCCCTCTTATTTATATGGTTTTATACAAAGGCGCTATGCTTATACAAATCGCTGTTCTTTTTTAAAGGTTCCAATCATTAATTGGAGCAGGTTCTCAACTCAAACAGATTTCTATTCTTAGGCAATGCCAGGAGGGTATGCGATGAAAATAGTACTGATTTGGTTGGTAATGGTAGGAGGATCAATTTGTTGTTTGCCCTTACTCAACTCAGCAAATGCAACAAACCACGGAGCACATTCTGGCCCTGGTCTAATAAGGTTTGAGAAGCCGATGCATCAAGGCTACCGATTAGATTGGTGTCTTTCATGGGCGACCAAATGTGGCCAACCTGCAGCCTCAGAATGGTGCAAGGTTAAATCATACAAAAAGGTAAACAGTTGGATACCTGCCTGGAACGTCGGCGGAGCGTCTCATACAAAAGTTTTTGAAACCGCTCAGATATGCAATCAAGACTTCTGTGACAGTTTTATGGAGATCACTTGCCGCTCATTGGAATCAGGTGTTTTCTTCGATTTTCTAGACCAAGCACCGAAAGCAAACTGGACAAGCTCTTGGCAGAAACTACCATTCCCTGGCGGCGCAACAGACTCGCGAGGCTTCGCGAGATACGTCGACAACGCAAAGCTTGAGGATAATCGGTTTTACGAACGAGTTCTGCAAACCCACCCGCAATGGCGACCTCATGGGCGCATCGCCGGACGTTATACCAACATCACCATTCCTAACGCTGGTGCCGACTTCCGTTCTGAAATAGGTTTTCTGGCAGGGGCATCGGGCTCAGATGGCGCATATTTCGAGATTTGGGCAGAGTTCCCGAACTACTCGGGCATTCCTTTGCGGCGGGAGTACCGTAAAAATCAAGATGGCCACGTCATCAACGATTTTAGCCAAGATCTATCCCGTTTCCGAGGTTTGACAGGCACCATAGCTATCACTGTCAATGCAGGTGAAAAGTCATCAGCTCAAGACTGGGCTGTGTGGGGAAGCCCACGGCTCGTTTCTATGAAAAACGAATTCAAATTTGGTGGGTTTGTTGGCGCAGCTGTTGGCTCGAAGCGCCAAGGCGATCGTTTACTGAATGCATGGGGAGGAAAATCAGGCTTGCTCTATGGCAATATAGTCATGCATTTAGCGTTTGCAGAAAGTGATACAGGCCTCGACCTTCCCGTTCAGCTAATTTCCTATTACAAAGGGCAAAAAATGGGCGTAACTGATTTAGGAATATTAAAGGCAAATCAAAAGACAATGTGGCGAACGCTTTCCAGAACGCAACTAGGCCGCTGGAAAGAAGAGATCATTTACAATGGCACTTATGTGGGTGAAATCAGGTACAACATTTCGAATATAGGAGAATAGAATTTAGTGACTTAATCACCCCCAGTAATAACAAGCTACCGCACAATATCCCCTAGGTTTCGGTAGCTTGGCCTCCATTTTTGCGCGTCTAACCTATAAGAGCAAACCTTCAGATCTTCGTTTTATAGCGCATACGGACATACAACGAACCGTCAACCCTCTCCGAGCGCTATCGCTTTCTCGAGAGACCCATTCCCAACCTTCTAAACAAGCGTTCCTGATATCCTGTAAAGAAGCATTGAGAACAGCATAAATCTGAGTCAGTTAGCCACCGGGTCGAGTGGCAGGCCAGACTCGCGGATACGATGCTTTAAGATACTGGCATTAGGGACCATGCTCTATAAAGCCAAGATAATCCGATAAGAAGAAATATCACACCTAAGACTGTATATGCAGAACCAATATATACTGCATGTCGGCCTTGGATATTTGTTTTACCTTCATCAATAGAAGAAAGTAAAAATTTAATTTTCCCTTTGGCAATGAACTTCTTCTTAAGAATAGTATTTATTCCTGACCATATAAAACTCAATGAGATCAAAATGATGGCGAAAATAAATAATAGGTCAAACATTTATACCCCCCTTCCCTTTGATTTATATTCGGCTCTACCCTTTACTAGCCCATATAAGCCTAACACGCTTGCAGCGGTGCCTATAGGAAATATAGGTAGCGAAATAAAACAACAAAAAAAACCGAACTTTCTTCCCCAAGATCTTTTTAACAAGCAGCCGATCGAAGCCACAAAAAATACGGCTCCAAATACAGAAGAAACAATTAGCCAGATGCTGTATCCAGGTTTAACTTTAACAATATCAAAAATAAATCCGCCTAAAAACATCAGTATCAACATACCAAACATTAACCAAATGTAAGCAGCAATCCTAGTGCAAGTATGATTGACAGATATGCTTTTATCTTTGACTAAATCCATATTGAACTTCTCTCAATAATTCCATTTTTAGAATGAAAAACTAAAATAAATTAGTTTGTTAGCGACGAAGTAGGAGAGCAATAACCGCTGCTCCCTTTGCCCCAGAGAAATGTAGCGATGAGTTGATGGGCTGTATTGCTATACTCTAAGAGAAAACACAGTCACACATTGACTTCTCAATACCCTTAGAATCAAATTCATTCTTTACAGAGTCTCGCAATGATATAGCTGCCTGGTATTGCTCTTCTGTAACTTCAATACCGCTGTACTTCTTTAAATCTTTCACACACGTATCAATATTACCACCTGAGCCGGAGAGATCGAAATAGGCCAACTGCTCCACAATTGACGAACCAAGTGTATCAGCTAGCTCAGTGGCGATATCGTCCATTGCCCCCCAACAGCCTTGATTTGCGGCTTTCAAGACCCAAGACTTTGCTTCCGCACGAGTCTCTTCGTTTTCAGAAAGAAGAACGCCATACAAGTGCATACCTTGCGTGGAGCCTAATAGAGCAGCTTTCTTTGCTGCTTCGAAAACCTCAGCTGGTTCCACACTATCAGTAGCTTCATTATATTCATCTTCATCATCGTACTCGTCAGCTTCCAATTTCCATTGAAGTGACTTGAGAGCTGACTCTGCTTTTTGAAGTTCATTATTCATATGACATTCCCTGTAGTGGTGATTGATCGAAAATAACAGCAGTAGAAAGCATCTTTCTTCCGATAACGGAGAGAATGTTTCCTTCTATGTCTGATTTGTAAAACCAACTCTACCAGTTTTTTAGCTTCCCAAACAGTTAGCTACCCCACAACTTTAGCTATTCCTAATCCGTGAACACAGAAAAAAAGTAGCTATATTAGAGCGTTACCAAATAACGACTAAACATGGATAAACAGCAGAAAGTCTGACGGCTCGAACAACAACCCGATAACAGGATCAAGCGTAACGCTGTGGTGTATTTCTAGCGACAAGAACACCAATACGCAGGTTTCATCAGCTTAAGAGACTGACAAAGTCGTTGAGTCACAACATCGCCACGTGGCCATCACTGAGTACGGTGCGTTCGGCTTAATTGAGCCAATGGCTGGCGATCACTTGCTGGGTGAGTAACTGCTCAGGCGCGCCTGAGGCGATGATTTTGCCATTCATCAATAGCTGAGTCCCTCCCCTCGCCTTTAAGCAAGCATCCCAGAGATCCTTTAAGAAACGAAAACAGCACAAAACTTGGTTCAGTTAGTGATCGTGTCGAGTGAATGTCCCAGCTCGTGCGTCCCTTTTGGAGACGATATCGCCGCTCCATTTCTCTTTATAATACGCTGTTCCTGATAAGTATTTAGGTAGCAAAAGCATTGACCACAATGTGGAGTCCGGATGGTATACCAACTGTTGATATTCAACACTTCGTTTGCCTTGCTGATCTAGCTTATCAGGACCAACGCTATATGAAACGCATCGGCCTTCAGACCAAAAGGTCTTTAACTCATATCCGGTAAAAGGATCTGTAGTGTCATTAGACAAGCTCAGATTTTCAATATTTTCAGAGTTACATTCTTCAGAACTAACCCCGGCAAGGTTTGCTCTAGAGTTGTTTGTTTCAACGACTTCCATTGCATCTAGATATAGATAACCAACCCTTGGCTCACTCCACTGAGCAATGGAATAGGCATGAGAAAACAAAGCAGAAAATGCTATAAACTTGTACATTATTACTCTTCTTTCCCTAGGATTAACTAGCAATATAACTGTCATTATTAAAGTTAAAAATGAAGCACCCCCAAAGATAAATAAATCATACACTTTCAACATCAATAAATGGAACAACAGATAGAGACAAGCGCCTAAAATTGAAGATGAAAATATATTGAAAAGCTTGATAGTCATAATCGATCCCCTAGTATTAGGTTCTCAGGAAATTGCTCCCTCACTCAACAAACATATATAAAGAAACCTAATATTAACACTATTGGAAGAAAGCTATCGCAAATAAGCCATAGTATCGAGTGAAGTCCCTCATCTCCTCTATTCCACAAACGTAAAGGATAATATAGGTGGACTAGGAAACCCACACCTAGCAATCTAAATAAATGTTACTGAAAAACAGTAAGTAAAATTTAAAAAATAAAAACTTCAATCAGTTATTGACAGCGCAAGCGAGTGCATCCGCGACAATTATGTGTTCCAGACAAACATGCTTGAATTTAAAAAATAATACAAATAGACATTACAATTACACAAGCTAATTTATTATTTTTACCAGGTTTTATTATTTTACAAGTCTCAATATCACTTGCAGCCAAGAAAAAGGTCATAACATTTACGATTAACTTAGCAGAATTTGCATGTTCAAAACTAGATTTTTTGATGAGTATTATTAATGCAGCCAGAATTATTGATAATGCACTTAAATATCTAATTTGCTCCTTGAATATAATGTACTGGAACACCCCTCTTACAAACTAAAAAAGCCTACGAAACCAACGGCAAGGATCAATGAAAACGGAAAACATCTGATTCAATTAGCTATTCTATTTAGCGGCTGTAACAGCTGTTAGTATTGAAACCTAACCATAAATAGGAGGTTCCATTGGCGCCATGTTATGGATATCAAGCGCAGGCTCTATTGGATTCAAGGGTGTACGTAAAAAATTCTTAACTGCCGTGAAGCCAAGTTGCAATGAGATAAGCGCACAGATGACGGATTCAGGAGGATAGGTAAAAGACGTTACGCCAGCGGTAACAGTGCACACGTAATGATAACTTCCGGCAAACGCCAAAAAGCCGAAAAACACACTACCGATAGATAAACAGGCTATTTTGTTCATTCGCAACTCCTTTTGAATCTGAGAGTGGGTGAAGCTCCCTCCATCTAAGCCAATTTTGAAAGTTGACTCTACCCTGTCGCACAGACACGGATAAGGTCAAGATATCATCAGCTTAAGCGACTGACAAAGTCGTTGAGTCACAACATCGCCACGCGGCCATCACTGAGTACGGTGCGTTCGGCTTGGTAGTGCCAATGGCTGGCGATCACTTGCTGGGTGAGTAGCTGTTCAGGCGCGCCTGAGGCGATGATTTTGCCATTCACTAATAGGCTGCCCTGATGGCAGTATTGCAGCACCTGGTTGAGGTCATGCAGTACGGCCATCACGCCGTAGCCTTTCTCTTCCGCCAGTTTCCGGGCGAGCTTTAAAATGGCGTGTTGCTGACCTAGATCCTGCGCCGATGTTGGTTCATCGAGTAGTAACAGCGGTGTGGATTCAGCCTGACTCAGTTGCAGTAAAACGCGCGCCAGTTGCACTCGCTGGCGCTCACCGCCAGACAATGACGGATAGCTGCGATCGGCAAAGCCGAGGCAGTCGGCTTGCGCCATCATTTGCTGCACCTGTTTTTGCCCCTCTTGGCGTGAGAGTGTCAGTGGCGTTAAGCCCAGCGCCACCACTTCTTGCGCGGTAAACGGGAAGCTGAGTTGGCTGGCTTGCGGCAAGACACCTAAGTGGCGCGCTCTGGCTAGCGCAGGCCACTCCGACAATGCTCGGCCGTGCAGCTGGATATCGCCGCTAGCGTCCATATCACCGCTGATCACTTTCAGCAGAGTCGATTTGCCTGCGCCGTTGGGGCCAAGCAGCCCCACCATCTGCCCGGCACTGGCAGTAAATCCATCCACATTTAACAGCACGTTGCCCGCCACCTGACAACGGACATGATTAAGTTGCAGCATGGTTAACCCCAGCGTTTGCGTTGCTGGATCAGCAAAGCCAAAAAGAATGGTGCGCCAAGCAGCGCGGTTAATAGTCCCACCGGCAGTTCGGCCGGTTGCACTAGAATACGAGCCAGCAGATCGGCGGTAACTAACAAGCACGCCCCTAATAGGGCTGATAGTGGCAGTAGCGCGCGATGATCCGGCCCAGTGGTCAGGCGCACTAAGTGGGGCACGACTAAACCAATAAATCCAATAATACCGGCGCAGGCAACGGTAACGCCCACCCCGATAGCGGTCAGTATAATCAGCTCTATTTTTAAACGCTCAACGGGGATCCCAAGATGGCGTGCTTCCGCCTCGCCCAATAACATGGCATTAAGCGCGCCCGCGCGACGTTGAAATGCAAAGGCCACCGCCAGCATGGTGACAAAAGCTAACCACAAATTGGCTTGCCCTGCCCCAGCCAACGATCCCATCTGCCACACGCTGAGTTCGCGTAGGCTTTGGTCATCGGCAAAGTAGCTAAGAAAACCAATCGCAGCCCCCGCAAAGGCGGCAATGGCCACTCCCGCCAGCAGCAATATCAATACCGATGTGCCCTGGGACGATTGCGCTAAGCCATACACTAATAAAGTGGTGAGTAGCCCCATCACAAATGCTGCGGTAGGTATCGTCCACGCCCCCCACGCTGCGGGAAATACCACGATGGCCAATATCGCGCCGACCGCCGCACCCGATGACACGCCGATAATGCCAGGATCGGCCAACGGATTACGAAACAACCCCTGCATCACGGTGCCACATTGTGCCAACGTCGCACCCACGCAGATCGCCAGCAATAAACGCGGCAATCGTAGCTCTAATACGATCACCTGTTGATACGGTGCCAGTTGGCTCATGGGCTGTTCAAACCAGCCACCGAAAACAGCATCGAACAGGGTTTTTATACTTTCACTGGCGGGCAATGGCATCGCTCCAGACACCAACGACAGTGCGGCACCCACCATTAACAGCGCACTAAGTGAACTGGCGGTATAACCGAGAGACCAACGCTTCAAAGGGTTTTCTCCAACTGCGCGCTGGTCCGCTTGGCTTCTGCCACGGCCGCCATACTGAGCCCAGCGACCAGACTACTGCCGTCGACAGCAATAATGCGCTGCTGTGATCCCGCTGGGGTGTGCTGCAAAATCGGGTTGGCCGTGAGTAAGCTGGTTACCGCTTGGTCTGTCACTTTGCCCGCCACCAAAATCACCGTCGGTTGCATACTCAACAACGACTCGGCTGAGACATTGCGGTAGTTATCAAACTCAGCGACATTTTGTGCACCAAGCAGATCAATAAAGGCATCCCCCCCGGTACCCGCCCCAGCTAAACGCAGTTTGCTCGGATCCATCGCCAACAAAAACGCCACCCGCTGCTCACTGCGGTCCACTTCATTAAGCAGTCCCAACTGGCGATTCAACTGGATCAGCAGTGCTTCACCTTGCTCGGGACGATTTAATGCCGCCGCAAGTTGCTGAATGTTATTCGCCAGATCAGTGGGAGTATCGGCACTGGGCAGTTGTACCAGTTGCACCTTGGCGCTCTCCAGCGCCTGTACTGCCGCCGGCGGCCCCATATGCTCGCTACCCACCACAGTGGTGGGCTTTAGGCTCAGCAAGCCTTCGGCAGACAGGGCGCGGTGGTAGCCCACACTTGGCAGTTGCTTACCCTGCGGCGGCTGGCTGGTAACATCGATTGCCACCAGTTCATCAGCCAGCCCCATGGCTACGATCAGATCGGTCGCACCGGCATCGGTACTCACCAGCCGTTCGGCGGCATACAAATTGGCGCTGCTGGCAACAAGCAGCGTGGCACTCACCGCAACGGTACAAATTGTGGTGCGTAAAGCCCGTCCGGCCGAGGCAAAAACAGAGGGAGTCAGTGAAGTTTTCATGGTTGGCTTTCTTCCATCAAGATCTGGGTATTTTCAACTTGGTGCGCATTGAGTAATGCCAGTAATTTCAACAGCGATTCCACTGGACTGTTTTTGTCGGCGGCGATCACCACGGCTTTGTCATTGTCGCGAATACTCGCTATCAGCGCCGTTTTGAAGGCTGGCCACTGCTCAAAATGCTGCTCATCAATGGCAAAGGCTGGCGATGATTGTTGCAGTACCAAAGTCAGTGGCTTATCTGCTGCCGGTTGCGCAGTCACTTCGCTGTCACTGGCAGGAATATCTACCGGCAGCGACAACAAGCGGCTGTTGGCTGTTAACAGCAGAAACACCACCACGATAAACACAATGTCTATCAACGGGGTCAGTTCAAGGCTGGTGCTCAGCTCACTATGGGAAGCGGTCTTTATCATCGGTATATGTCTTATTGGTTACGACTTATCTACGCTGTGTTTGGGTTGTTAGGGTTGGCACGCTGGCAACGATTAAGCCGTTGCAGGCCACACGCCTATGCCGACACCATCCAGTTTCAGGTTGTCGACATTGATGCCGTGCTCAGCAATCGCCACCAGCTTGTCTACCCACAACTGAAAGCCATGCACACCGAGTACGGCTGGTACGGCGATGATCAGGCCGACTGCGGTGGTTTTCATCGCCATGCCCAACCCTTCGGCTAACATGGCTGGCTCTATCGGTCCGCTATGCACGCCAATCACATCAAACACCTGGATCAAACCGATCACTGTGCCTAGTAAGCCAAGTAGTGGTGCCACCAGGGCGATGATCTGTAATAGACGAATGCCACTGGCTAGGCGTTGTTTCTGACCATGCAGCCACACCGCAACGATCTCTTCCCGTAACGGTTTGGCATACTCTTTATGGGCGTGCAGCAAAGCCATGCCACCCGCTGCTAAGGTCCGCTTGTAGCTGTGATAACTGAGCATCACCAAGCGTTCCATTATGATCATGGCGGCCACCAAGGCGCAGGCGACCAAAGGCAATGCCAGTGGTCCAAGTTCAATCTGTAGTTGACTGTAATTCATCATTTTTCAACTTATTGGTTCAGTGTTTGTTATCTGTTTCGTTGGTTGCTGGCGGCGTTATTGCAATGAGAATTCAACCGGCACCCGCAGACGCGAGGCGATGTTTACCCCCGCCGCTTGATGGGGATGAAACTGCCAACGCGCGACGGCCTTCAATGCCGACTCATCAAGTACATTCCAGCCCGAGCTTTGCGCGATTTCACGTTTCGCCTGCTTGCCTTCCGCATCCAGCCAGATATCGATCAATACGACGCCTTCCCGCCCCCGCTTACGTGCCACCGTGGGATAACGGGGCGGTGTCGGTGGGGCAGCAAACAGCGGCTGAACAAACTCTGGCTCTTGATGGGCACCATCCGCTTGCGCTGCGGCGGCCAATGCGGGCGTACTCGGCTCGGAAACATCATCGGATTCGAGCGGCGGCTCAACGGCTGCCAACGCTGGCTCTGTGGGGGTTTTGTGTGCAGGAGTAGCCTTTGTCGGCACCGCCTCTGTCGGTACAGCGTCCGTAGGTTCACTCGCAGTGAGCACCGCCTCTGCTGGCTCAGTCTCGATTGGCCGCTCAGGTTCAGCTAACGGTTTTTGTGGCGACACAGGTTTAACTTCCGGCTTGGGCTCAGGCTTGATCACTGGTTTGTTCTCGGCAATGAGTGCCTTGGTGGCGCTTGGCTCGGTCATATTTACTGCGGCATCGGTTGGCTTAGCTTGCTGCGCTTGTTTCTCGGCCACAGGGGATTTAGCCGCCGGCACAGCAAAACTAACACTCACCGCCAAGGCGCTAGCACTGGCGTTTGCACTCGCACTGGCAAGGGGGGCAGGAACCACTTGTGACGAAAGCCCAAATAAGACCAGCACTAAACCAAAAAACAGCAGCGCCCGCATCGTCATCAGCGGCCACTGCGTCTTAATGTATTTGTAGAGACAAAAACTCATATCCAACCCTGGTAGCACTTCATCAACGGCGTGATACCCCGCGCTTTAACATGGCTTGCATGCCTTAACGCCGATCACACCCTCAGCCGAAATAAAAACCATGACAGCGAAGATGGAGCGATAGTAACTGGATAAAGATCAAATGTAAATGCGAACCATTTGTATTTGCATTTGATCTTTTTGATGCTAAGGTGCCGCCCTAACAGATGGCCTAAGTGACACGTTGAGCAGCGTTCTCAACTCAACCGCAGTCACCGGGCCCACTAAAAAACCACCAACTAAACCTGGGTTATCAACCAGTTACTTTAGGGACGATTATGCAGTTAAAACCTTTAGCCATACTGATTGGCAGTATGTTCAGTGCCTCTAGCTTTACCGCAACAGCTGCCGATGAGCAGCAGAACGATGGGCTACTAGAGATTAAACCCGTGGTGGTAAGCGCTACCCGTATGGCGCAAGAGGTAGACGAAGTGTCTCGCCCTATTGCCGTGGTTGAGAAAGAAGAAATAGACACCATTCAGCCACAATCGGTGGCACAGGTGCTGAAAAACGAACCCAATATCAGTGTCAGTGGTGGCCCGCGCGCCAACAACCAAAGTGTCAATATCCGGGGTTTAACCGGCAATAAAGTGCTGCAAACCGTTGATGGTGTGCGCCAGGTATTTGAATCAGGACACCGCCCCAGTTACTTCCTCGATCCTGAGCTGCTGCAAAGTGTTGAAGCGATCAAAGGCCCATCAAGCAGCCTGTGGGGCTCTGGCGCGGTAGGTGGCGTAGTCGCACAAAATACAGTTTCCGCTGGCGATCTACTGACCGCAGAACAAGATCTTGGCGGCTTCGTTAAGCAAGGGTTCAACTGGAACAACGACCAGTCAACCACCACCGGCGCACTGGCGGGACGCACCGACTCGCTCGACTGGTTGCTCAGTGGCTACTATCGCGACAGTAATGACATAGAATTGGGCAGCGGTGAGTCGCTGGCTGGTTCTGCATCCCGTGACAAAGGCGTGTTGGCAAAAACCGAATGGCAGATCGATGACGCTCAATCTCTGGCATTCAATCTCAGAACCGCGAATAGCTCCGGCAACGTGCCCTCCAATGGTTCGGCTGACTTCAATGGCACCAGTAACTTCTTGATTAATCGCGATCAAGACACCACAAACCTGTCTGCCGACTACCGTATCGACACCGATTCGCCGCTGATCAACGCTCAGGTAATGGCCTACTGGAATAACGTCGAGATGGACGAATACCGCATCAGTGATGGGCGCAGCGACAGTACCGATCTGGACGTTTACGGCTTAAACCTGAATAACTTGTCACTGATTTCTGTCGAAGGGTTTGGTGACATAGCCTTGCTATACGGGGTGGACGGCTATCGCGAAGAGTTCAGCGCCTCACGCCAAGGGGATGATCGCCCTACACCGCCAGAAGCAGATACCGATGTTTGGGGCGGCTTTGTGCAAGCCAATATCCCATTCGCTGAGAGTTGGCAGCTAGAGGTGGGTGGCCGCTATGACTACTTTTCAACCGAAGCCAAAAACCTCGGTCAGGACCGTTCCGATAACGACTTTTCACCGTCAGCGGCATTGATCTGGCAAACCACTAACTGGTTACAGCTGACCCTGCGACATGATCGAGCCTTCCGCGCCCCGAGTTCCGAGGAGATGTATTCCACCGGCACTCACTTCTGTATGGGCCCGGGCTTTTGTAACACCTTTGTTCCCAATCCAGACTTGAAAGCGGAGCAAGCAGCCAATACCGAACTGATGGCGCAAATGAACTTCGCCGGTGTATTTACCGGAGCTGACAGCCTCAATATCACCACCTCCATCTTTGAAAACAAAGTGGACGACTTTATTGAACAGATCGTTACCGATCCCAGCTTTGCGCCGCCGTTCCCAGATCCCGGCACAACCACTTGGGTGAACGTCGATGAAGCCACCATTAAAGGCTTCGAGATCGCCGCCGATTACCGCCTCGACAGCTTCAAGCTGGGCTTGGCCTACGGCATAGTGCGCGGTGAAGACGACAACTCCAGTGACGACCTCACCAACATACCTGCCGACACCTTCAATGCTGATATCAGCTATGGCTTCTGGGCTGACCAAATCACCACCGGCGTCCGCCTCACTCACGCCAGAGAGCAGGATAAAACCCAGTATGACGGCAACAGCGATGGCACCACCTATGGCAGCTATACCGTGGGTGATATCTATGCCAGCTGGACACCCAGCAGCATCAAGGCGCTGAAAATCGACCTCACGCTGAACAACGTGACTGACAAAGATTATCGTCAGGCCTGGAGTGAACTCGACGAAGCGGGTCGTGAAGTCATCTTATCCACCAAGTACAGCTTCTAAGGCAATCAATATGATCACTGCAAGCATCGACAATATCGAGCACCCGGAGAGCCTGCCGGGTGAGCAAGCACAAGCACTGCTGACCCTACTTAGTCAGTGGCGTAATACCACCACCATCATCATTGTGGCGGGCTGCGTGTTTGAGTTCAAAGGCACCTTTCCACCCGGTGAGCTGGGGCACGGCTACTTCAACCTCAATGGCGAACTGCCGGGGCTTCATGGCCACCTGAAACTGCAAGCAATCCAAAACATTCGCTTGATGGCCAAACAGCATCGCGGCATGGACAGCTATGCCTTTGTGTTTGAAGACCGCAAAGGCGGTACGATCTTTAAGATCTATTTAGGGCGGGATGCCGACGGCACGATCCACCCAGAGCAGTTAACGGCATTCCTAGATATGAAGCGCACAGGAAAGTTGCCGGAATTAGCCACAGGTTCAACAGCACCCGTTGAAAAAATTGCAGAGGGATAAACAGATGTCGAGTGAACGTATCGCAGGGCGTATTAGCCCAGAAATCATGGCCATGTTGAATGACCGAAAAAGCCTGTTCCTCTCTTCACTGACCAGTGAGGGCGAGCCCTATGCGTCACATGCGCCCTATGCGGTCGGCGACGAGTGTTTATATGTATTACTGAGTGAGATCGCGGTACACGCTATCAACTTACAGGCTAATCCGCAGGCCTCAGTGCTGATCATTGAAGATGAAGACAGTGCGAAAGAGCTTTTTGCTCGCCAGCGCGTCAGCTACAGCATGACCGCCGAACTGCTGCCGTTCGAAAGCGATGATTGGCTAAGCAGCCGCGACATATTGGCGGCTCGCCACGGTGAGCGTATCGAACAGCTAAGCCAACTGCGCGATTTCAAACTGTTTCGCCTGACGCCGAAAAGTGGTCGCTTCGTTAAAGGCTTTGGTAAAGCCTTTGCCTTTACCGGTAAAAGCCTGACAGGTGAGGCCATTGCCCACCTGCGTGACGGTCATAAGAAGCGCGATGACGTAGCCGCACCAGCGCCTACACCTGAGCATGCGGCCTAGCGGCCAAGGTTGCATTCGCTTGACCTAGCCACGCCTGATCCAGGCTTTAGCTACGGGTTAAATCACATGGGTTAAATCACTTGGTTTAACCCGTCATATTTAGCCGCCAATTTTAACTGCCATCTTGACCACAACAGATTGGCCAACATCACAACATTTTACGTTTTCCGAGGGTATTCACCATGTCGGCATCTTATCAACACACTCAGTCTGTTCAGCCAACTGCACCTTCCCCTACGCTGACCGAAGAGATGACAGGACGTCCCTCCCCTTCGCCACTGCAGTACGCCTTTAGCGGCAAAACAAGCGCCCATGCCGGACGGGGTGGACAGGCACCGTTCGCCGCCGAGGTAGCACAACAGCAGCTAACCAATCTCTTCGGCACACCAGTCAAAGCGCAGGGCAAACGCGCCCTCTATGTGCATATTCCGTTTTGTCGGGTGCGCTGCAGCTTCTGTAATTTCTTTAAATACGCCTCGTCACCCCAGTTGATGGAGCAATACTTTCAATGTCTGCTCGTCGATCTTGAGCGCAAAGCCGCGCAGCCATGGTCGCAAAGCCAACCTTTTGATGCCGTATATATCGGTGGCGGCACACCCACCGACCTCACCGCCGAGCAGATCTATAGCTTGGGCGAGCGGATCCGTGCCTGGTTGCCACTGCGGGACGATTGCGAGATCACGCTCGAAGGGCGGCTGAATAAATTTAATCAGCACAAATTTGAGCGGGCGTTAGCAGGTGGCTTTAACCGTTTCTCGTTTGGCGTGCAGAGCTTTGACACACAGGTAAGAAAAGCGGCGAAACGGCTTGATGATAGAGAAACATTGCTTAAGCAGCTGAAAAGCCTGACCGCCAGTAACAGCGCCACCATTGCCATTGACCTAATGTATGGCCTGCCCCATCAAACCACCCAAAGCTGGCAGCAGGATCTGGAAGACACCCTGGAAAGCGGTGTCGATGGTGTTGACCTGTATCAGCTACTTAATTTCCAAGGCACCGGCATTCAGCGGGCGTTGGACAACGGCCAGCTGGACAGCTTAATGGACACGCCGCAGCGTGCCCTGCTGTATCGCCAAGGCGCAGACTACCTCAATCAGGCTGGGCTAAAACAGCTCAGCTATTGCCACTGGGCCAGCACAGACAAAGAGCGCAGCCGCTACAACCGTTTGGCCAAATCCGGTGCCGAAATTCTCGCCGTCGGCGCGGGCGCTGGCGGTAATATCGGCGGGTTAAGCTACATGCAGCCTCGGGATATCGAGCCTTGGCAAACCGCCTTAGAAGCGAGTCAATGGCCCGTTGCCATGATGATGGCCAAAGGCAAACAGCATCAGCGCAACGCACGCATTGTCGGTGCTTGTGACCAAGGTGCAGTCTCTGCAGAATTACTTGGTGAGCAAAGGTTCAAACATGCCACCCCACTGTTTTCCGCTTGGCAGCAAAATGGGTTGGCTATGCTGGACGATGAAAAAGTAACGCTGACCCTGGCAGGACAATTTTGGTCAGTGAATATGGCCAATGGTCTTTTGGCTTATCTGAATGAGAACCCATTGGCGGCGTAATGCGATTTTGGAGCATGTCTCAAGCCGATATGCTCCTTAGTTGCAGTCACTCATACTCGCTCTGATACCAATGAAGTTGACGGCTCAATGTAATCTTGCCGCGGCAATGTGCCAATGTCGGTTATTCGACGCTAACTCACTTCTGCGCCATTCCTTGCTAGGGATACAACTCGCCAGTTAATCGTGGCATCGCTTTTCATATTGAAGCTAGGAGCAGGCTCCACCCCATTCGCCTCTGCCACTACTTCCCGTCAATGACTACGTCATAGCAAGCAATGCGGTCTGTCTTAAACAGCCCAATTCAGTGAGCAATAGCTTCACCAGCATCAAAGCCGGTAATCTCTATAACTCGACGTAATTTGGCTAGCTGTTTAGGCTTCTCATAATCTTGATTTGGTTCTGATTCTTGCGTGGCTCGCTTGCTGTATGCTTGTTCGATGTTTTTCTGATATTTATTAGTTCGACGATACCTACGCACCTCCTACCTTGTAAGGTAGGCTAACCTAGCAAGGTCGTACTAATACACTGTTAGGCTCCTAGAGGGAAATTATGAGTCCAGAAGAAGTACAGAACACGATTAACTTTCTCCTTCGATATGGATTTGAAGCTGTAGTTGCAGGAATAGTCGTTTTTCTGTTGATAAAACACTTCTTACCTGGCTATCTTTCTCAAAAAGGCAAGAATCTCGCAACCAAAGAAGATATATCAGATATTACGAAAGAGATTGATCAAGTTAAATCTACTTACGACCAAATATTGGAAACATTTAAAGCCCAGCATCAGTTGAGGCTAGCTGCAGTCGAGAGGCGACTTCAAGCACATCAAGAGGCCTTTTGCTTGTGGCGCAAAATTAATGGCGCTCTTGGTACTGAGCATCTACCTGAAATAATAAGAGAGTGTGATGTTTGGTGGGGAAACAATTCATTGTATCTAGAGGCGGAGCCGAGACAAGCTTTCTTGGAAGCTTGGGTGTCAGCGAGAGATCTCGCATGGTATCAAGAAAACTCCGAGGCAAATCTAGTTACTAAGTGCCATCAGCAAATACACTATGCTGGCGAAGCAATCACAAAGGCCGTTGAGTTGCCGAAGCTGAATGAGCTAGTTGACATAGCAGCGCCTAACAAGTCAATGCAGCCGACCGCTGAAACGTCGGCTGATTGAGGCGTTATATTTCAATATGAGTCACGAGTATCAAATAACAGAATTTGAATTCTCTAAAGAGTCTGATGGATTCAAAGAAATTGATAGGTTCTACTCTGATAGTAGAAACACTATTGCTATCGTTGGCGAGAGGCCAGATGGTGCTTTTACTTTCGTGTTGTACCAGTGGGATTTAACCGACGCAGAGTATGTTGGAGGCGGTTACTGGTCTTGTTGTGAGCTCGGTGGCATGTTTGGGGCTTATAGTTCGGCACATTCTGAAGCCAAGCAGGCAATATTGCGTTACAAATAAAGTGAAGTAAGAAAAGGCACGAACGCCCGCAAAGCATGCGGGGTAGGCGTGAAGGTGAAGTAATGGATACCGTGATTATTCATGGTAATGAATGGAAGCGAGAAGACGTTGAAGAGCCGGTCTCATGGGCTTTGAGTCAAAACTGGACTCGGAAAGTCTGGATAGCGCCAAATATAACCTGGGATCACGACCATTGTGCAATCTGTTGGTGGAAACTCCATGAATCAAATGTAAAAGCTCATGGAGTGGGTTTTAACGATGGTGGACACAACTGGCTGTGTTCCGAATGCTATGAACAGTTTATCAATAACAAAATATAACAAGGCCGTTATGGGCGCTGCGCGCCAAGGGATGCCAATCACGGCGCGGCAAGCCGCTGGCTAGCACCACTTACGGCAGCGTTATACAACGTGGTAAAGGACTGTGATGGACAAGTCGTACGCATCATTTTTACGAGGCATTCAGTTTTCATTTGAAGCAAACGGAATTCCAGTTGTCTTCTGGGGATCGTGCTATAGCGGAAAGGAGCGAATTTACATCGGTGGAACCTTGGTTAGTGAAAGCCGTACACTTAAGTTTAAATTCGAACGGTCTGTCGTAGTCGGCGGAGTCGAGTACAAGTTTAACGTAAAATTCACTAACTATTTAAAATGCCAGCTACAGTGCCAATTGATTTGTGATGGCGTAGAAATTCAAACTCAGAGATCAAATTGGAAGCCCAAGATAGCGGGGTTTGGGTCTTCGGTATTGGGGCTGATCGTTGGTGAATACGCCTTAGGCAGCATGGGAGCACCGCTATTCATCCATGCCTTTTTTCTCATTGCTGTAATGTCAACTTATCATACGTTGTTTGGAAAGGACGAGTTTGTGGTGGAGCATGTTGTATAACAAAGCCGTTAAGGGCGCTTCGCGCCAAGGGATGGCCACCACGCAATGTCTGACGAACGGCAGCTTGCTGAACATGATGATTTGGTGTGAACCAGATATGGTCTCAAACGAGTGCTGACCGGCAGGGCTGTGCCATCAGGAGTCATTCACCTGTTCAACTGAAAAAGGACTGGTGGCTCCAAACCGGCAACAACCGTCGTTGGCAGAACGCCTATTGAGGGATTTACTAGATTACTGAGCCCATTATGTACTCTGGGTGCCCAGTATGTTCATCAGTTTGTTCGCTCAATACGGCAAACCCCTGAGATAGATAGAACTGGTAGCTTGAAACGTTCTCTTTGTAGACGGACAAAGTTAGCTGAGACCGTTGTGCTTTTGCGTGAGCAATTAGCATTTTGCCAATACCTCGCCCCTGCAACTCAGGTTCAATGAAGATTGCTGCCAGGGTATTTTCATGTAAGGCATAAAACCCGGCAACTTCCGAATCGCGCTCAAAAACGTAAGTTTCTGAGGCCGGTATATAGATATTACGCATGTTTTCTACCTGTGATTGCCAAAATTCAGCATCTACAAAATCATGCGCTTTGACCGATGCTTTCAGCCAAATATCCAGCACCGCTTCTATGTCTTGTTCATTGTATTTTCGAATCATTTTATCTCTCTAGTTCAGCTGAAATTCAAAACCTACCATCGCAAACGCTGGCCATTCTGCCCCCTGCTCTTCCTTGCTATGCGCTAAACGCTAGTTTGAGCACGGCGTCGCCAGTCTGCTCAAAGATCGTTTCCTCAACGAGTTGAAAACCGTAGCGGTGGTAAAAATAGCGGCCTACTGAGTTTTCCTTAAATACCTGAACCAACAAATCGCTATGTAGCGCTTGTGCCTTTTCCATCAGGGCTCTGCCCAAGCCATGACCATGAAACTTAGGATCAACAAACAGGCCGCCGACTTCATTGCCGATCAGGGAGATGAACCCAGCAACACTTCCATCTGCCAGTACCACCCAGGTATCTGCATTCGGCAGGTACAGCTGCTCAACATTGTGACGCTCTTGCTGGATAAAACCTTCTTTCACAAATGGGTGCCCAACCCTAGATGCGGCTTCAAATATATCCAGTATTTCGCTTATGTCCTGTTCCCGATAGTGCCTGATCTCTGTTTTCAAGGTTTTGCTACTCGTGTTAACTGTGTCTGGGAGGGCATAGTAATGGGCAGAAATAGAAAGTGATTGAACAAAAACGACAGTTTTTATCAGATGTCGAAGTCACCATAGATATCAACCGTAAAGTCGCGTCGCCGAGCATATTCCCCTGGTGTCGTACCCAGTTCTTTTTTCAGATAACGGATGAGGTGGGACTGATCACTAAAAGCAAACTGTTGGGCGATCGCAACCCAGTCAATGTCCTGGCTCTCCAACTGACACAGGTATTCAAGCATGGCTTCCAGCTTTATTATCGACTGGGATTGTTTGAGCGTTAGCCCGGTCACACGTGAAAAGCTGCGCTCTACAGTTCGTTGTGAGCAGTGTAATAATTCGCCAATTTGCGAAACCGGCGTATCAGGTAACAACGGCAATGTTTTGCGGACAAGTAAGCTGTGTTTATCCTGATGGCTTTGGGATAGCCAGGGTAGCAGGAGGTTATCGAGCCTGTCGCAGCACATTTCCCTGTTACGGGCTGCACTGGCTAAAAGTGCTGGCACACTGACTTTCGCATCGTGAAGTAAACTAGGCACATCAACCCCGATCACTTGATCCAATACCGGCTGGGTTGGCTCCATATTTAGAGCATATGTGGCGCCAATATGGAATTTTATGCCAACCATCTGAAAGGCGTGAGTATGATCCAGCGTTAATGTCTGACTATGAGGAAACAACCAGTGGCTTCCAGCCCCCTGTATGGTTCGGGCGCTGCGCTCATAGTAATAGGGCTGGTCGTCAGGCGCTAAGATCAAATGCGCATTGGGATGAGGGTTTAGCTTGGGGTACTGGCAGCCTGGACGGCTATGCGGACTAGCTATAAACCAGTAGCTTTCCACATAATCAGCGACCTTGGGGTTTCTTGGGCTGTTAATCCAGATACTCATTTGCAACGGTTACTAGGGTAGACAGTAAAATTCACAATATTAACTCAAAGGAAAGGTGAGACATTAATACTTCGACCATATCAACTATGGGCAGCCTTTTCGGGTGTGAAATCGGGAAATCAACTCTACAGTAGCCCCCGGTGGCAGCTATCGGATAAGTTCTGCTCATTCAGTGTTATTAGGCGCTTGTTGAGCAGCGGCACCTCGCTTATTTGTCGCCAGAGTGCCAGACTCAGACATTAGTCACCTAGCTCATTTTTGTCCAACCCCGAGTTAGAACCAATGACGGCAATTCACTCAAACCTGACTATCAAACAGAGCAAAAGTATACTCAACGGAAACTGAATGTCGCAGCGGTGCCAATTGCGGTCGTGACGGAGACTAAAGAAGCGCTAGTTTCAACGGCTTGTTACGTTAACTATTCGTCATCCCATGGCAGTTCAGGCAAAGAGTCTAAGTTTTGGTCGTAACGTTGAGGGTTAAACTCTTCACCATGCTTCAACGCACCAAAAATCTCCACTGACAAAGCCCATGCTATGTACTTGAGTGACTCTTTTCAGCTGATTCCTATGGACATCAGCCTGTCGAGGGTTTGCTTAACTTTAGGGGGTTCATTGGCAGACATTTGATTTTCAACAGCTTCAAGCATGGCATCTCGCGCATGCTTTCTATCCGGTTACGTCATGAAACTGTCCTCAAGCAATAACGCCGCGACCACAGGCAAAGGGCAGCGGCTTGCAGCGTTGTGGCCTTTGTCCCCGAGGAGCGTAACGACGAGTGCTTTGGTTAATTTGTTTGTTAGGCATTCAATCGCTGTGCGGGAATTCTGAAAAAGCGACTGTTGCACAGACTTCATCGGGCCACCGTACTTGAACATATGGTGCGTAGCCTTCCTTTTCAGGAACATCAAATACTGCACTCACATAATCCCCGCTACTTTTCCTCAAGCGGATCTTAGTAAAGAACTCACCAACCATAAATTCACCTTTGGGCAACTTGGTATAGGCGAGAAATGCTTCAACCAACTTAGATCCGCCTACCTTTGCCGGAACGCGAATTTGGTAGGAATGCCTATCTTGGGTCTCTGTTAGCTCAATGAGTGCATCGTACTCTTCACCATAAATTGGGACAGTACAGGAATATGATGCCGAACTAATCAGCAACGCTAATAAGAAAACAGCAACTCGAATCATATGTATGCCTAACGCCAAAATTTGGGGCGGCGACATGCGGCTTGCCGCGCAGTGGTTTTGCAGTCCCAAGGCGCGAAGCGCCCATAACGGCCTGGTTATATGCGATACACAACGTCATAGCCCTGCACCGCATCATAAACGAAATGACCAGCGAAACCCGATTTCATCAATATTGATGACCAGCTTTCTGCCAAGAGAGCACCTATTGCTGCATACGTAGCCGGATTACCACTTGCCGCTGTAGAATGATGAATAAGGTCAACATGAAAACAGTCTATTGGAAGAGTATCTGCAGCTCCCGGAAAGCGAGCAAAAGGCACACCACCTTCAAAGGTAATAGTTGGTACCAGAAGTGACATAGCTGAAAGAGTTGTGCCGTAATCACCATACAAAGTCAGGACAGCATCTAAAACACCAAGATGTCCTTCCATTCCATCAACTCTTTTTTCAAGCATCTCGGCTGCTTTAGTTATTGACTCAAACTTGGTCACAAAAACCCCTAATGCATATAACGCCGTTTTAAGCGGCAAATTGCTGTTGGCTAAAATAAGTGAGGCACGAACAAATAGCCAACTGTAATTTGTCCGACTTGAAAACCCTTGTTAGGCTTCTTTACTCTCAAATATGCTATCAAAAGCTACATTCATTCTTTGAATATTATCATTCAACGCATCAACAAATGTTTGAGAATTTTGGTCATTTTCCAGCTCGCCACGAAGAGCAATTGTCATTGGTGGTAGTAATGATAAAAGTCGACTATGCTCACTCAGGCATTTTTTTGCGAAAGTCATATGTAAAGGCTGTAATATAGACTTTTGTTCTTCTAAGCTCACAGTACTTCGATTAATAATACCTTCTTGGATTTCGTAGCTTTTATTTAAGTAGTCAAAAGTTGCTTGATTATTGTGTCCTTGAAGATTTAACTCTTTCATCATTGAAATGATTCTATCTTTTTCTTTTTTAGCTGAATCTATAGTTGCTTGATATATTTCAATTGCTTTTTTGTGATCTAAAGCTACAGCTCTTTCTTTCATTAATTTAATAAAAACTTCGGCCGTTTCAGCTGAATAATTCAAAATAGCCGCAACTGATTCTTCTTTTGCTGCAAGGTAGGATTTGGCAACAATTCCACTATGATCTGACATTTGAATTTCTATTTCTTTTTGTGTGAAATCTAAATTCATTAATTTAGGAATTATTCCTAATACATCAGCAAATGACCTAGCTACGTTTAAAAACACTTCTTTCTTTAAGGCTAACTTTTGCTCTGATTGATACTTTTGTTTTTCGTGCTCAAGTAACGCAGTTTGTCGTTTTTCATTACCTTTATTTGTCCACAAAACACCTATGAACGTAAGTAAGGACGCAATGACTGCACTCCAAATCACATTAGGCACTTTTGAAATTAACTCGATAAAAGATTCCATGCACTGCATCCTTGAGAAGCCTAACGCTTCTCGAAGGGGCTGGCGTAGCCAGTCCCGCGAAGGCCGCGCTTTTCAGCGGCCGGAGTGAACTTGCGTGACTTGTTAAATGGCACATTCACAGACATCGCCCTCCTCACTAAGGTACTGCAAGCCACCAAAGGATTTGCTAGTGCGAGACCTTTGAGCCTCTGCGCGAACGGGCATTTCAAAACCATAGTGTTTAAGAAACGAGGAGAAATTCTCCAGTTCGCTTGCTGTCGGCTCTCTCACACCATGCCACATGGAAAACCATGTATGCCCATCGAAAATATGAAAGCCCTCGGAGCCATCGAACATACCTTTGGCAACCCCACCATTACTAAAGGTGAAGAAGGCCAATTCCATTTCAATTACTTGGTCCGAAAAATCCGTATGACTATCAGGTATCACATATTCGAAGCCGTCATAGCCCTTTTCGTCATCTTGGTAATAGCACCAACGATGGCTCTCTAGATCTTCAAGAGTTATCTCTTCTATCGGCTTCGGTTCGGTCATTCTTTGTGCCATTTAACGCCGCCAGCAGGGGTGACAAAACCAGAGCGAAGCCGCGGTTTTGGCATCCCTCTGGCTGGCCTTGTTAGGCATTTTCTCTGTTACTTGGATGAATTCGCTCGTTAAGAATACGGGCTAGATCATCAACAGATAATGGGCCAAAATTCATATCTTTTCGAATCCCCTCGAAAACGGAAAGCATTCTTCCGTGCCCATCTAAAGATGGACAATGAGAATTAAAATTTCTACCTTTGAATTCTTCGAATCGCTCTAAATCATTAACAATAAAAGATGCAATTCCCATATAGGATGATTCATTATTTCCATCAAATCCGGGAAACTTAGGGTCTTTTCCAAACGGCTTTGCCGCCTCTTCTAATTGTGCTTTTTCTCCGTCTGACAGCTGCTCATAACTATGCTCAATAAAGCTCCACATATCCAATATATCAAGTACCTCTTTAACAATTTCTGGATCATCTTGATCCTCAAAAGGTACTCCTGAATATTTCCAAGGTATTGCCCATAAGTTATTACTAAAGATTGCGGACTGGATAAATTTCGGTTCAATTTCACCGTCTATTTCTAGGTTCTCATACAATTCACTCAGCATCAGGAGTATTAGTTTTTCACCATCTGATATTTTCATATTACCTTCCATATTATTTAGCTGAGACAGGACTTTCCTGATGCTCGTCAGCGAGATCTTTCACAAAGGGCATGAAGCTATTAATCTTGTAATAAATCCTCTTCCCAACTTCTTTAATAGATTCGGGGTCAGATGCATCTGATAATGCTTCAATATCATCATTTAGCTCACTACACAGTGAGCTAGCTTTATTTACAAAGAGATCAGAGAAATTTGAGCTTTGCTCATTCAGAAACCTTGCATACTCCTCCACTTCCTTTGCGATACCATGAAAGTCGACGCCTTTTAGCTTTTTGATATTACATGACGGCCCTATCTTAGATACAACGGATAAAATTCTATCTGTTTGGGCATGAACTTTTGAAACTTCAACTAAACGTCTACGGTCGATCATCTCGTCTCTGACTTGGACTGCCTGAGACGCGGACTCAGCAGCCTTACCAGCTTCGATAAATGCCCATATCGCGGCCCCAATAGATGCAACCGATCCGAGTATTGATAATATACTTTCCATTTATTCCTCAGGTTGTTCTTTAGGGTTGCCTAACGCCGCAAGCACGGGCAACGGACAGCGGCTCGCCGCGCAGTGGCCGTTGTCCCTGAGGAGCAAAGCGACGAAATAGTGACTTGCATTGTTATATTTTTAAGCAACCACGTTTCTGAAGAGATCGCCATACCCCCAGATTAGAGTGCCTAAAATCGCCAGCAATGCTGCAAAGTACTTCAGAATTTGAATCAGACTACTGTACTTGTCCTTCAAACGGTCTCCAGTCTCAAGATCATCCCACGTTTGACCACCGGGGCTTAGTGGATTGGAGAAGTTTGTAATTTTGAATAACTTGAACTCCACCCAAACGGCAAATAGAACCATTAGTGAGCCGCTTCGTTGAAACCAAACACCTAGATCAGCGTCGATCTGTAGGAAGCCTAGCCATGCCAGCACCGGTATGGTGATTGCCAACAGATAAAGAGGGAGAGAAGTCCAAAGTTCCGTTTTAATTGATTTATCTAAAGAATCGAAGTCCATGCTTTCTCCTTGAAATATAACAGTGTATTAGGCTGAACTCTGCCTAAACATCAGCATCCAGCCTTTGATAATTTCCCCACTATAACGCGCTAAGTTTCCTACTATCAATGTGTTACATCACACACTCTCGTTTGACTTACTCTTGTCTGACATACAAAAAGAAGAATTGGGTTCTCAAGGGAACTAACATGCAGCAGGCCCAGGCTGTAAAAGCCAATATATTCAACAAGATATAGATAATGAGTTCCGGCAAAGAAAGAATCACTTTTCCGTATAGAACCTAAAATCCTGGCAGATTTTGCCAACCTGACTTATAACTGTATGTATATACAGTCAAACAAGGACGTTCAACATGGCTAAGTCTCCATTCATCGAGTCGGTGCGCAAGGAGCTGCGCACGCGGCAGTACAGTTACCGCACCGAAAAGACCTACCTGCATTGGATCCGTTACTTTATTCGCTTCAATGACTACAAACATCCAGACATGATGGGCAACGCCGAGATAGAACGGTTTCTCAGTCACTTAGCAGTTAACAGGGAGGTCAGTGCTGCCACACAAAACCTCGCACTGTGCGCCATCATCTTTATGTACCGTCATGTGGTTGGTCGGGAAATTGAAGGACTGAACTACAGCTACACGCGCGCACCGAGAAACATTCCAACGGTGTTAGACCAGGAGGAAGTGGCCAAGATCCTCGCGCATATGACAGGTAAGTATTGGCTGATCGCTGTATTGCTATATGGCTGTGGGCTGCGTTTGCAGGAAGCGCTTTCTATGAGAGTAAAGGATATCGATTTTTCGCTTAAGTCCATCCTTGTATTTCGAGGCAAGGGACGAAAAGACAGATACACATTGCTACCCCAATCCCTGGTACCAAGGCTTCAGGCACAAATTACTTACGTTAAAAAACGTCATGCTCAAGATCTTGTCGAGGGAGCAGGAATGACTTCGGTTCCGTCTTCCCTTTATCGCAAGTACAAGGGCGTTATGACCGACGTTGCATGGCAGTATCTCTTTTCATCAACGACGCTGTGCCGACATCCGCATGATGGTTACGTGTGTCGCCATCATATACATGCTACGAGCTTTGCTAAGCAACTACGCAAGGCTGTGCTTAAAAGTGGCGTTAAAAAGCGAGTTACGGCGCATACCTTCCGGCACTCTTTTGCTACACGGCTGCTTCAAAAAGGCACAGATATTCGCACAGTACAGGAATTACTCGGGCATTCAGATCTAAAAACGACCGAGATCTACACGCATGTTGTGGGAGATCGGCGGGCTGGCACTACCAGCCCCGCAGACATGCTACCGGGTAGCAAAGTAGAAGAGGCTCAGGCCAGTTATGTGTGAATATTCCAAGGCAACTGAGGCCCCTTGGATGACCGCGTTAAGGTATTCATACCAAAATACGATTATTCTCTGTATGACCGAAATACGCTCAAACCTGACTATGAGGCTTGATTGGAATGGCTAAGCAATCGCTTTGCTCTTTATCTTGGCAATGTGTGCCTTCTTGATACAACGAAGGCACACACGGTGTTGTGTTGGCGGTTCCTACGGCTCAATAGGCCGTTTTATCGAACTTCAAACTACGTGCGATCCACTCATACTGTTTGTCATGAACCGCAATAACCACAGCTTTGTTCTCTTGTTTGGCAAAAACAACCAGTGTCGATAAAGGGACCTCACCACCGTAGAGCCATGTGTATTGGGCTTGGTAGGCTTCCGTTCCGCAATCCAAAATTAAGACTTCCTGAGATTCAACCCGGATATCTGAGCCCACTCCTTGCAAACCTTTTGCATACCATTGCACGGCATCAGCGTAAGAAACCTCTTGTTCCAGATCGAACACGGCGGCGTCAAAATCGCTGTGTGTTGGCGATGACATTCTCATGATCTTCTGTGGGTGATCCAGCTCAAACTTGATGCTCTCTTTCGGGTACTGAAAGCTAAACGCCGGCGCTGCTTTACGCGTAAACACCCCATCTTTAGCGAAGCCATTCGCTTTATCCCCCCAAGAAAAGCCCTCCTCTTTTGCCTGTTCTAACAAAGCAGCCAACTTTTGCTGAGCAGGTTCATTCTCTGGTAGGGGTTCGTCCGAGCGCACAGAGGGGATCAGGTAATCTTCAACTAATGACGTATAGAAAGTACGAGAATCAAAAATATAGCCGGTAAACACCACCACCATGTCTTGATCTGGCAACACGTAGATCGCCTGCCCGCGGAAGCCAATAGCCATGTAGTAACCACTATCATCGATCCACCATTGATAGCCATAGCCATCTAAAAAGTCAGTCTTTAGGTGCCCAATCGTTGATTCCTCGACCCACGCCTGAGGCAAAACCTGTCGTCCTTGCCACTGCCCTTTGTTTAAATAGAGCTGACCAATTTTGGCCATATCTTCAGGTGACATCATCATCTCACTAAAGCCCATATAACGGCCGTTGTGGTTCTGCTTCCAGCTCACACTGTCTATTTCCAGGGGTTCAAAGAGGTGTTTATCTGCGAACGCCAGCGCTCCCATACCTGTGCTGTTTTCGACGATTGCTGATAGCAAAAAAGAAACACCATTGCAGTATTCAAAGTATTGGCCTGGGGATTCCTTCATCGGCAGGCTCAGTACGTGCTCAGCCCAGTCGGCACTCTCCATTAATGTCTTCAATCCGGACCAGTAATAGCGGGACGAGTCTCTGCAATCCAGACCGGAAGACATGGTCAACAGATCTCTGATGGTTATCTCAGCCTTGCGCGGATCAGGGTTGGCGATTTGAGTATCAGGGAAAAAATCCAAAACGGGCTGATCAAGGCTTTGCAGATAGCCCTTTTCCAGTGCAATCCCAATCAGCGTAGCCACGATACTTTTGGTCACCGAATAAATCGCATGGGGCTCTTCGGCCTGATTTGGCCAGAAGTTGGCTTCCAGCACCTTATGCCCATTACGGATCACCACCATCGAGTGTATTGAATAGCTGGAATCCAAGGCTTTGGCCATCATATCGGCCAACAGGGCAGATTGCATACCTTGGGCCTCTGGGCTAGACACTGCAAAGGGTGATTTGGATGAAGTCGGGGGATGATTGTCGCCAGGTGATTGGCTGCAACCAAGCAGGCTGCTAAGTAGGATGAGCACAGTAAAGCGTTGGATAGCGGGTTGAATTATCGCCTTTAAACTTTCCATGTTTATCTCCGAAAGAGTTTTTTAGTATGTTCAGTGTTTCATACTGGCTGACACGCCAAAAACTAAGTCGTAAGAATAGATCAAGACCATGTAAATGATAAGGGCATAGATATCGACGACTAAACCAGGTCGAACACGTAGCGCAGAACATCCCACAAATTTCTCGATAGCAAATGGCTTATCTGAAAGAGGATCCAATCGCGACATGCTCATCTGTTCTGCTGCGGGTGATTAAAACCAAATAAAATACAGCGCCAGCACGTTCACCAGCACATAAAGCACTTTCAAAGTGACGCCATTAGCAGGATCGGGGTTATCTTCTGGTGCTGCCACCACCAACGCAGCAACGACAGAGATAAGCATGACAGCGAGTAGCGAATAGGAGATCTTAGAGATAATGTCCATATCAATTCCTTTTGATAATGATTAACGGTCGCCAATCATACTAGAACCACTATTTTTGACCACTCAAACCAGCGTGCCCCTCCCCGCGGCGGGATGATTGGGGGTATCAAAAATTGATAAGGGTGATGAAGCAGAACGCTATTTAGCTTTCTAGGCTCGAATATTTTATCGAGCCTAGAAAGCACTCTGGTTACTCCGCTTCTGTTTGGGCTGCAGCATCGTCACTGCTACTGCCCATTTTCATCAACAGATAACCAGCACCCAATTCGATATAACCGGAGAACTGCCAAAGCAGATCGGGCAGTTCAATACCGAAGAAGCCACCCCAGAGATCAAAACCGACATGACTGCCGATCACATCCAGTAAGCCAATAAGAATTAGAATAATGCCAGCGATTTTCATGGTGCTTTCCTTTTCATATGCATTGGTTGGATACTCATCCTTGATAATTCACCGCGTCGGAAGCTAAGCCAAACGCAATAAAAATCAAACCAGAAGTATCAGATTTGGAAAGGAAAACAAGAGATTAAGTAAGCTATGATTCCTTTCATCGCGAACACTAAGCCATGTTCCAGTGAACAAAACCATGATTGAGCGCAAAGCCCTTCGCCTTGCTAAATAATCAATAGCGAATATTTAGGTACCGCTCAAATTAACGTCAACAAGCGTAAAAGTAGTTACGCAGGCTTGCTCTCCAAATAGTGCTCCTTCCTTTATCTTTCTCCCCTCTCTCTCATCTCTCTCTCATATCTCCCTCTTCACTCTTATAGTTATTATTACGAATTATTATCATTTACATTCGTATTACATGATCGTACTATTCTGCCGCTAATACAGCACATGCTGTTAACACCATCGTTGGCAAGGCGCTTACCCCGCCTGTCAAACCATCACTCTGACGTATAGATGAAAACCGACATGAAGCAGTCTCTGTTAATCATCCCTTTAGCCCTTAGCACCAGCTCCCTTAGCTGGGCTGACACCCCTAACGACACAGACGATATCGAAAGGATCGAAGTAAAAGGCAGTTATATTCAAGGCTACAACGCCCACTCAGCGAGCGGTGCTTCGAAGTTAGAACTGCCTATCATTGAGATCCCACAATCCGTCTCAGTTATCACCAATCAGCAGCTGCAAGATTTCCAGCTAACAGATATCAACGCTGCACTGGATACCGCCACGGGTATCAATGTCGAACGTATTGAAACCGATCGCACCTACTACACCGCCCGTGGTTTTGACGTTACCAACTTCCAGATTGACGGTATCGGCCTGCCATTGGCGTCAGGAAACAATCACGCCGGAGAAGACACGGCCATCTATGACCGATTAGAGGTGATCCGAGGTGCCAACGGCCTGATGACAGGTGTGGGCAACCCATCAGCAACCATCAACTTCATCCGTAAACGCCCCACCGCTGACGATCAGTTAGTAGTCAATGGCACCTACGGTAGTTGGAACAGTGGTCGCGTCGAGGTTGATGGCAGCAAGCGTTTCAGTGACCGCTTTGCCGCCCGCGCGGTGCTGGTCAGTGAGGACAAAGAATCCTATCTCGACCGTTACGAAACCGACAAACAGGTGGCCTATATTTTTCTCGAAGGCCATCTGACCGATGACACCACGGTGTCGCTCAGTCACAGCTATAGCAACAACAATGCTGATGGTAACCTGTGGGGCGCATTGCCACTGTATTACACCGACGGTAGTGCCACCGACTACGGACGCTCCACCAGCACCTCAGCGGATTGGTCCAATTGGAACGTGATACGCAACAACACCGTGGTAGAACTTGACCACCAGCTTAACGACAATTGGCAGATACGCTCGACCTACTCGTACCGCAAGACCGACGAAGACAGCGAACTTTTCTACGTGTTTGGTACACCCGACCGAGATACTGAATTAGGATTAACAGGCTACGCCAGCGGGTACCATCATGATGACGAACACAATCTGTTCGACCTCTATCTCAGCGGTGATTTCGAGCTGTTTGGTCGTGATCATCAACTGGTAGCTGGCGTTAACTACGCCAAGCTGGATTACACCGATAAATCCCTTTACGACTACACCACTGGCGCAGGCTTCCCAGCGATGCCTGATCTGAATGAGTGGGATGGCAACACGCCGAAACCGGTCTTTGCTGACGGTGAAACCGGTGGCGATGTCACGCAGGAACAAAAAGCCGCTTACGTGACCGGACGCTTTAATCTGTTCGATGGCTTCCATGCCATTGTCGGCGGCCGCTACAACAATTGGGATGTCGATGGTGAATCTTACGATGTGGTGCGTGACACCGGCGATACTGAGTTTATTCCCTATCTAGGCGTAGTGTACCGGGTACTTCCTCACGTCGTCGCGTATGCCAGCTATACCGAAACGTTTCAATCACAGACAGAGCTGGATATTGACGATAAAACCCTGGATCCAGTGACTGGCGAAAGCAGTGAAATAGGTCTGAAGAGTGAGTGGTTTGATGGCCGCCTGCTTGCCAGTGTCGCCTACTTTGATATTCAGCAGAAGAACCTGGCGATCCTCGATCCCAGCACCGAAAACCTGCCACCAGACCAACAGCGCTATATCGGTGCTGATGGTATCAGCAGTAACGGTTTTGAACTGGACGTCGCCGGTGAGATCTATGAGGGCTTGAATGTCAGCATTGGCTATACCGACTTTGATATCGACGGAGATGAGCAAGTAGCGGCCTATACCCCAAGCCGAATGTTCAAATTCACCGCGGTATATGAAGTGCCGTTTGTTGAAGGGCTAAGCACAGGTATGAACATGCGCTGGCAAGACGATATATCGCGAAGTCAGGGCGTCGTGGGTGACGATTTTGCCAATGCGGGTGATGAGATTGTTACCGAGCAGGATGCTTATGCCATCGTTGACCTAATGGCACGCTACAACTTTAACGACGATGTCAGCCTGAGCGTAAACGCCTACAACGTCACTGATGAAAAGTACCTCACCAGTTTGTACTGGGCGCAGGGCTATTACGGTGCACCGGCGAACTACAGCGCCACGCTGAGCTGGGCATTTTAACGCCCATAGCTCAGACAACAGACCCGTCATGTGCGCGCTTAGACACACAGGCACCGAAAGCAATTGTGCTTCTCGGTGCCTTTTAAGTTGTCGTTGGCCGCACTCACAATGCGAAGAAAGAAGAGTTCAGCATGAGAAAGACCCTGTTTAAATGGCACTCCTATGGGGCACTGATCGCCATGTTACCGCTGCTTATTATTTCGATCACCGGCAGCATACTGGTATTTAAAGTTGAGATAGATTCCCTCCTGCGCCCCCAGCACATGCAGGTGGATGCGACAGCGGAAACGCCGCGCGTCAGTCTGGACAGCCTGATGCACACCATGTTGGCGGCCAACCCCGAATTCGAACTGGGCGGCTGGGAGATATTTGATGACAAGCAACGCTCTGATGCCGGTTACTTGATCCGCCGTGGCACCGAGGAGTGGGCCAAGGTCTATATCAACCAATACAGTGGGGCACTGCTTTCAGCACCACAACCGATGGACCACTACCTAACCGACTGGCTATTGGAGCTGCACTACAGCTTTTTACTGCACGTAAAAGGTGCCAGCGTAGGGTTTGTGGTTGCGCTGATCATGCTGTTTCTCGGCATCAGTGGCGTTATTCTTTACCGCCGCTTTTGGGCCAAACTATTCACCCTCCGAACCACCGCAGCCAAGCGGATCCTGTTCAGTGATCTGCATAAATTTATTGGCATCTTAAGTTCGCCCATATTGATCGTCATCGCCTTTACCGGTGGCTACTGGAACATCATGGGGATCATCCATGAAGTGACCGAACACGGCGACGGCGACCATGTCTATATTCAGGCACCACTGCATAGCCCAGAGATCTCATTCGAGTCTTTGCGGTTACAAGCGGAAGTAGAAATTGATAGCTACAAAGCGGGTTACCTTGCCATGCCCCACGAACCAGATCGTGATATCACTTTTTACGGTGAAGTGAACAGCCATAACCCGCTGCACAGCGAATACGCCAGCACAGTCAGTTTCGATAAAGCCAGTGGCGCCTTGCTCAACAAGATAGATATTCGCGAGGCCAGTTTTCTGCGGGTATTCATCGACAGCTTTCGCAAGCTGCATTTTGGCTATTTTGGCGGCTTGTTCACCCGTATTCTTTGGTGTGTTTTGGGGTTAGCCCCCGTGATATTGGCTGGCACTGGCTTGTATTTGTACTGGCAACGCAGGCGCTATAGCAGCAAGTCGAAGCGGATAAGAGAACAAGTTAGAGAGAGCTTTGATACTGCAGGCTAGTGATAACCGAGCCGCCCAAGGGCGGCTCTTTCAAACAAATAGCGCAATCAATGTGCTGATAGAAAATCTCCTGATATAAGGTGCGCAGATAGAAAGTGTTGCTCCCTCCTATATTGACGCGCTCGCTCAAGCCGCTCTCGTTCTGGGCAACCCTCGCACGCCTTTCAGCAGCAAATCGCTTATATACCCCACTTCAGCAGCACCAAATACTGATTTCAATGAGATTGGGGATCGAAGACAGATCCCCTATTTTTTATTTATCACCTAACTCTTTCATTACTAATAAATTTAGCTTCTACACTTAGTAGCTGTGTCAGTCGACGTTAACTATTTATCACGGAGCAATATGCATGGATAACACGTCAGCCACCTGGACCACCCGCGCCTTGGATCGCATTGAGGTGGTGGGTAACAAGCTGCCCGATCCCGCGATTATCTTTCTGATCTGTCTGGCGATAGTCTGGATCGCATCGGCGATCTTTTCTCAGGTCAGCTTCGACGCCATCGACCCGCGTACTGGCGAAGCGATCGTGGTAAACAACCTACTGACGGGCGATTCGCTGGCTAGCTTCTTGAGTCGGATGGTGCCCATATTTACCGGCTTTGCGCCTTTAGGTGTGGTGCTGGTTGCCATGCTTGGGGTGGGCGTAGCGGAACATTCCGGGTTTATCAGTGCCGGATTAAAGCGGATGCTGGATTCCACACCCAGCAGCTTGCTGACACCGATGGTTGTTATGGTGGCCATCGTTAGTCACACCGCCACCGATGCGGGTTATGTGCTGGTGATCCCACTGGCCGGTGTGATCTTCTACGCCATGGGCCGACACCCATTAGCGGGTATTGCTGCTGCATTTGCCGGGGTCAGTGGCGGCTTCTGCGCCAACTTTATTCCGTCGGCCATCGACCCATTGCTGCAAAGTTTTACCCAAACCGCCGCACAAATTATCGACCCAGCAATTCAGGTTAACCCGCTGAATAACTGGTTCTTTAATTCAGCATCATCAGTGCTGATCATTGGTATCGCCTGGTATCTGACAGATAAGGTGATTGAACCCAGATTGAAAGATGTCGAAGTGGATGGTGACCCTAACGATATCCCTAAATTTGCAGAGCTTACGGCCGTACAAAGCCGTGCGCTGCGCTGGGCCAGCCTGACGATGCTGGCAGGGGTGATCATGCTTATTGCGATACTGGTGCCAGAGTCGAGCCCATTGCGGGATGCCAGCGGCAAGCTGACCTCCTTTAAAGCGCCGATAATGCAATCAATCGTACCGCTGATCTTTCTGCTATTCCTGTTACCTGGCGTGGTGTATGGCTATCTCTCAGGTACTTACCAAACCACCAAAGATATGATTAACAGCATGACCAAAGCGATGAATGGGATGAGTTATTACATCGTGATGGCATTCTTCTGTGCGCTATTTATTGATGCCTTTGGTAAATCGAATCTTGGCGCGTTGATGGCCATTGAGGGCGCAGAGGTACTCAAGGCGTTGTCGCTGCCAACCATGGTGACAGTGATTGGTATTGTCTTTCTTACTGGCTTTGTGAACCTATTTGTCGGCTCCAGCTCGGCAAAGTGGGCGCTACTTGGCCCCATCTTTGTACCCATGCTGATGCAGTTGGATATCTCTCCGGATCTGACCCAAATTGCATATCGTATTGGTGATTCTTCCACCAATATCATCACCCCACTGATGCCCTATTTTCCGCTGGTGGTGGTGTATTGCCAACGCTATGTAAAATCCACGGGGATAGGTACCGTGCTGTCTCTGATGCTGCCATTTAGTATCAGTATTCTCATTCTGTGGAGCATCTTTCTATTGATCTATTGGGGGCTGGGTATCCCGCTGGGTATTCAATCCAGCTACCTGTACACACCGGCCGGATAAGCGTCCAAAGACACAAATCTGAAGAAAGAAAATCGAGGGTGAATTCGGGGGCGTTTTTAACGAAATGAGCAAACCAACGGGCAGCTTATCATCCTGCCCGTTGGTTTTGGCATAGAGAAACTCTTACTGACGGTCTAAACAATAGCAAGGGTTAAATGTTTAGCGATTACTGGCAAGGCCACTTTTTACTGGCGGATAATGTCAGGCCGCTCACCGGCACTGGGTTCTCCATCTGCTCTGGGTGTTGATTTGCCCAAACCAGAAAATTATCTAATATCTGCTGACGCGTCACAGTGGCATCAGGGCAGGAAGCAGGATCACCTTTCTTACCGATAACCTGCGCATCTTGGGCCGAGCTGATATAACCGAGACAGTAAGCCTGCGACACACCATACCAAGGGTCATCAATCGACATATCACACAGGGTAAGCAGATCACCGATAGTTTTGGTGTCAAAACTGTCCTCGGCGTTAGCTGCGCTAAAACAACCCGCAGACAAACAAAACATCAACAATACTAGGCGGCATTTCATCATCAAAAATCTCCCAAAATTAACTCTTATTAACCATAGCCGTTTTTTAGAAATAGAAGCTAAGGTGCAGAAAAATAAATCTTATTTTGAATCGTCGTTATAGATGCGCTCGGGGAAAAAGCAACTTAACAGCTTGGTCAATGTCAATCATGAGGCTGTGCCCTTTTCGACAGGAACGCAGTCAACACCAGGCCGAAGCCAAGCCCCACTATGATAGAGCCTACAAACGCCAAAACAGAAGTCTGAATATAAAAGAAACCCACGCCAGTGCCGATCAACACGCCGCCGCCTATCGCCCAACTACTTTTGTCTTTATCGTGAGTCATCACTCACCTCCCGCCACCTGATTAAAGCCATCGACAATTCAAGCTTAGACGGCTTAACGCATAACGGCGTTCAGCGCGAAAGATTAACGGCATAAACGGCCCTGCAGCGCAGAATCAGCAAGGGGCTTAAGACATAAAAAAAGCCCCGTCATAAACGGGGCTTTGCACTTAATCGTTAAAAACAAGCTACGCACTTATTGTCTAGACGGCTAATCTAAAACGGATTAGATTGCTTATTATTTAACAAATTCAGATAGCAAAATATCACCACTTGCTACGTTAAAGTATGATTCCAATAAGCTATCTGTAACGAACACTTGACCGCCACTAACAAAATAAATCTCATCAGAGCTATTAATAGATATATCCTGAACACCTTCACTAGATATAAATATCGACCCTACTTTACTTCCTGTAGAGTCATACTTATTAATCCACCCTGAAGATGTAGAAGCGTATATGTATCCAAACTCATCAACAGAAATTTTAGCTCTAATCGGCAGTTCAACAATGCCTATTACCTCCATTGAAACAGGATCATACACATCAATCCCTTTTCTTTCATCTAGAGCATATAGCTTGTTATCCAACCCAACCGTCAGTGTATTATAATTATTACCTTTTACTCTAACAGCGCTACCATCAGAAGTATCAAACCTTATAACACCACTATCAACATCTTCTCCTACAATCATGTCGTTCGAGAATATATAATTCCCTGACACATCGACTGCGCCAAAGTACACATTATTTATTTGGTCCCATTTTTCAAAATTCATAAATGACCATAAATGCGTAGAGGTATCATAAATTGCTAACTCAGAGTCACTCTCGCCATTTAAAACTGCGATTCTTCCCCCCTCCAACACAGCCAAGTCTCTTGGAACGGTATCAACTATTAGGCTTTGAATTCTTTCTCGCCGAATTACATCACCTGAATCACTATAGAAGAGAAGATCAAAGTGACTCAATGCTCCATCCGATATAGCAACCCATGTTGCACCTGAATCAAGAATGTTTTCCAAAGGAGAAATAGAAATATTATCTAAACGAAGACCACAATCTTCAAGCGTCTCAATTTTCACCGTTCTTACACCTGATGACACGCTAAATGAGTATGAGCTCCAGTTATTACTTACATCGTATGCCCCAATTTCTTCACCATCAACTGAGATCGTAAATTGTCCAACATTCTCACAATTATTATAGGCATCGAATTGAACTCTATTACCACTAAATCGCAAGCTGAATTCCACACTTCCAGCGTTATTAGTGAAAATGCTATAGCTGCCGTCTGATGACGCTGTGTCATCTACTTGCCACGGTATTGCTATGGAATTAACCCGCCAACCATTTGGTAAGATCTGGTTTTCAAACGAATAATGTTGACTTGTTATTACAACTGGTAACGAAGTTAAATCATTTATATCGGTTCCAACAAGATACTCTTCCAAGTTCGAAAACGTATCTAAATCGGCATCGTATCCAGCATCAAATTTATTCAACGGGTTCAAACCATTTTGTATTTCAACATGGTCGGGGATCAGGTCATTGTCGTCATCTTCATCAACATTGTCGCCAATTAGGTCATGATCGTTATCGCGATACTCTTCAGGATCATGTGGAAAATCATCAAGATTATCGAAAACACCGTCGCCGTCAGTGTCTATATATTGCGGAAGGTTTATCAGTGTAGGATAGTCTTGCTGGGTTCCGAACGACCAAATGCTTTCACTCCAGTTAAGATACATTGGCGCAATTGAACAATCAGAATAAGCTTCAGGCTCTGTTGGGCAAGTCAATTCATCATTATTCAAGCCTGTCAGTCCTTCTCCAGTTGCTGCCTCATGCAAGCCAATAGAGAAACCACTACTTTCAGTACTCCAATATGAATCATTAATATCCGTGTCAGAAGCTGAATACGCAAAGCCTGCGCCATGTGCATTTTCATACAACGTGACCAAACCTAGGCTATACGTATTTTCAACGATTCCGCCGATCGCAGTCCCTATCAGTCCACCCACCGTTCGTCCGGTCACGCTCCCGGTAGAAAAAGCATTCATAATTACGCTACTGGAACTAGCACTTCCGACAAGCCCACCACCATCGTTTAATGCACGAGAAACCCTCATATGACTTGCCGATTCCGAAATTGTGCCGGAATTTGAGCCCACTAAACCTCCGACATCAAACTGACCAGAGATCGTGCCTATGCTTACTGAGCGCTCAATAAGACCAGAGTTTCTGCCAACTAACCCGCCGGCATAGTCCTGGGCAACCACATTTCCACTCACATAGATATTACTAATCAGGCCGCTATTCTTTCCAACCAAAAGCCCCACGAAATCAGAATTGATATTGACTGACGAGTTAGCACCAACAACGGCAAGGTTTCTGATCACAGAGTTAGGGCCTGCCGAACCAAACAAGCCTGAATAGTAATAAATACTATTGTTGTATGCGGGAATAACATTAATGGTTAGATTACGGATCTCATGGTTATTGCCTTCAAAAATAGCGTTGAACTCATAGGAACCATATCCCTCCTCACCGATAGGATCCCAACCTTCACCTGCATTAAAGGGGTCATCACTGATTCCGTTGCCATTTTCATCAAAATCAAGATTCGTTATCAACTCGTAACCAGCGCAACTAATAACGGCTAAACCGTCACCACACCCCACTGAAGAGCTAGCGCTTTTCGTCCCGAAGGCATCTCCATACAAGTTGTAACGTACTTTATCCAGATCCATCAGACTCGCGATTTCGATCAAGCCGTCACCGTCATCATCAACGTCTGCACTCAACCCAGAGTTTTGACAGTCGATGTCGCATGTATCTGGCGCACCATCACTATCGGTGTCCGAACGACCATCCAAAGATACGAGCGGAAAATAATCAACGCTATCTTCTACGCCATCGTTGTCATCATCACGGTCGGCATTGTCGCCAATAAGATCGCCGTCATGGTCGGCGCTCTCAGATTGATCAAGAGGAAATGCATCCTCGGTATCTGGTACGCCGTCATTATCATCATCCAGGTCAGTGTTATTCCCTACACCGTCACCATCGAAATCTTGAGATTCTGTGCTGTCCAGCGGAAACTGATCTAGAGCGTCTGAAACACCATCGTTGTCGTCGTCGCTGTCTGCGTTGTTACCTATGCCATCTGCATCTGTATCGATCTGTTCATCAGCATCTAGCGGGAAAGCATCTGTTATATCTGCGACGCCGTCATTATCATCGTCACTATCGGCATTATTACCTATACCATCGCCATCAGTATCAAGCTGTTCATTGGCATCTAGCGGGAAAGCATCTGTTATATCTGCGACGCCGTCATTATCATCGTCACTATCGGCATTATTACCTATACCATCGCCATCAGTATCAAGCTGTTCATTAGCATTTAGCGGGAAAGCATCTGATATATCCGCGACGCCATCATTATCATCGTCGCTATCACTGTTGTTACCGACACCATCGCCATCCGTATCTAACGTTTCCGTAGGATTAACTGGGAATGCGTCTGCGATATCGTCAACACCATCATTATCGTCATCTAAGTCAGCCGCCATACCAAGCGCAACGCAAGCTTCGTTACAGTCATTGGGAATACCATCAAGATCAGAGTCAGTTAAACCACCTAATGAGATTAACGGATAAAAATCAGTGATATCAGGAATTCCATCGCCATCGTCGTCATCATCACTATTATTACCGACACCATCGCCATCCGTATCTAACGTTTCATTCGGATCATTTGGGAATAGGTCTTCAGCGTCATTGACACCATCACCGTCGCTGTCGATTTGCGAAGCAGAACAACCTTCATCATTGACACTTTCTCCCTCTGGAGTGTCTGGACAACGATCATAAGCGTCGTCGATATTGTCGCTGTCTTCATCTCGTGCTGTAATTCCTATCAGCTGGATATTATCGATGCTGATATCACCTCGGAAACCACCAACAGCCAATGCCTTAAAGCGAATACCTGTCACATCGGTATAAGCACTCAAGTCAACCTTTACCGAAGTGTATTCAGCAGCCAATGACAGGTGCTGCTGACCAGAAACCTGCCAAACATCCTCCACCAACATACCCTGAGAGAATATATCGACAGAAAGGGTACCAATGTCTGTCCCAAACATATGGTAATCGAAATTTAACTCGACACTATTTGCAGGCTCAATCGTCGGGCTTAGAAGGATGGAAGTATTTCCTGCGTCATTTGCAAAATTTGCGGACGTTTCGAAATATAGGTAATAAGCCTCATTATTCGTTCCAGAATCAGGGCCTGTATCAGGAGAAGGAGTCTCTCCCATATGACGAAGCCATTGATTAGAAGCATTAATGACGTCATTCTCCCACCCGCCCCAGCCAGATTCGAAGTCTGCGGCAAGTAACGGCGCTCTTACATCAGTTTCTGCGACCATAACATCCAAAAAAGTAGTCGCAGTCAGTTCACCATCAGAGACTTCTATTTCAAAACGGTTGGCACCAATGTCCGTAGCCAGAGGTATTCCAGTAAGTTGCCCATCAATTCCAACTTCTAACCATTGAGGTCCTGACAACTTAGAGAAAGTGAGACTATCACCGTTTTCATCGTGTGCATCCCCCGCAATACTTGCACTATATGAAGCATCAATAACTGCCAAGGGTTTTACTAAAGGGCTACTTTCAAAAACTGGAGCAACCGGGTCCATTGAGCCTAACCAGACTTCAATGTTGTCAATGGCGACATCCCCTCTAAATCCGCCCGCTGCGGTATAGACAAAGCGTAGCGACTCAGTATAAGCATTACGCTCAACCTCGCCTGTTAGATAAGCAGCATCATTTGAGGAGTGCTTTTGTCCACTGGCATTCCATATTTGAGTCCAAACGCCCTCACTTAAAGCTTCAAGCGATAGATTGCCAATACTTGAACCATACATATGGTAGTCAAACACCACGGTAACCGAAGCGGCATTGACTTCAGGCCCCATTAAAATGGCTGTTTCACTTGCGTGATAAGCGCCGCCCGAAGATGTTTCGACGTACATGTACCACTTACTGTCAGCACCAGAAGAGGGGCCGGTTCCAGAAGAAGGAGTACCCGAGGCATCTCGACTCCATTCATCCGTATCTGCGCCAGCAGTATTAGACCAGTGACCTAAACCTGACTCAAATCCATCGGAATAACTAAGTGTCTTACCTTCAGTCGTTGCATATGAGGTACTAGACACAAAGGTAGAGATGATTAAAAAGAACGCAGAACAAATCCGCGAAGAGGTGAGAATACACATAAACATCCTTGTAATATCGAACATCAACAACTCAACATTGATAACTTACTATTATTTATCAATATGATACATAGCATATATTGCAACTAATTAAGCTGAGACGCAATTACAAATATTCATAAAAACCGTGAAGACTGTCGAACTATTGAGCAATCGGGTACCGTTTAACATTGCAGCTTTAGTGAACGGCATAAACCACCCAGCAGAGCAGAACCCGCAGAGAGCTTTAGACATAAAAAAAGCCCGGTCATAGACGGGGCTTCTCATCGCATAAAAACGCTTAACTAAGTAGCTTTCTTCTTTCTAAAAAATGCCAAGCCAGCCAGACTTAAGCCAAGCATCGCCAGTGGCGCTGGCGCAGCAACATCGCTAATCCGGAACGCTTAGTTAGTAACATCTGCACCAAAGTCGCTATCGTAAGTAGAAACGGTATCGCAGTCAGGAGCAACAATGTAAGCCTCCTTGATAGACGCGACACGTTAAAAGCTGGCCACTTCACGAATATTCAAGCCGTAGTGCTGACAATGGGGATCAGTTCCCGAATATAGTTCACCGCTTGGTCCACATTGTCTTGGTTGTAGCCTTCAGTTTGCAGCTTCTCAATGAGTTCGTTCAATTCGAGTTGCTCGGTACTGCCCTGCTCTTGATCCTCGCTCAAACTTTGCAACAGACTTTCAAATAGTGGTGCGGTATCTGCCGCCGCACGAGGGCCAGGAGGACCGCCAGCGGTTTCACCAGGCATGCCTGTTGGCATCCCCTCCATACGATCTTTCATGCTTTCCAGCAACGCATCGCGCTCCGCTACCGATACTTGCCCATCTTCGTCCGTGTCCATTTCAGTGAAATGCTGTGCCAATTTTTCAGCATTAAATTCGGCCCCTTGTGCAGCCAACGCAGCACTCATCTCCTCCACGCTTACACTGTTGCTATTGTCTGTATCCGCCGTAGCAAAAGCCTCATCCATCTGCGCCTTAATTTCATCCCTTTGCGCTTTAACCTCATCCATCTGTGACTTCATCTGTATCGAGCTAAATGTACCCGTACCTGAAATATTCATTGCCAGTTCTCCGTGAATAGTAAAATTGGTGGCACCAATCACTAAGCAAATGCAATTCCAATCAGAGCAATATTTACACAGATTTACCTAACTTTACTTTCAACACCCATAACGATAAAAGCATCGGAAAATCCTGCCACAAACGTAAAAAATGAATTAATCAAATTCACCCATTTGAATAGCTAACCGACTGAAACGGCAACACTATTCCTTATGAGGCAATACTGTTCCGGCAATAAGAATGACCATCCATGGCACAAACAAAGAGCAAAAATAAAACCAACGAATGACAAAAGCGGGCTTCAGTGACCATGGTCACTGAAGCCCGCTTTATCGACTTAATTAAACTAATCTGCGTTACTAAATCAGCTCAGTTACTTACCACCGCCATGTCGTAACCAAATTCAGCAGTGTCATCTTTAAACAGCAGCAAGGAGTAGTTTGTCGCCGCGGCAAATTCAAGTATGTCAGACTGATACAGGAGTAACATGGAGTCATCGTCGCGCTCCAGTACGACACTGATCTGATAAAAACCACTCGGCAACACCCCCGTTGTCAGCTCCTCAAAATCAAGATCCTGTGCGTCATAGTCAGTGCTCTCTAGGGTCTCCCCTTCAGGAACGAAATAGACATCCACATCATCTAAGTCGTAGCTGAGATTAGCCAAGGTGATATCACTATTGAAAGCGATCGCCCGTACCGACTCTTCAAAAGCGATAGATTGTGTCGCACCCGCTTCATCTTGATATACGGCGATCCCCTTAGTGGCATTTTGCGGCATGCTGATCAGCAGGTTGTTAAGGAGTACCTCTTCGGCCTCGTTCATGATTGACAAACTGTAATCACCGTAGGGTAATATTTCATACTCAGTGACTCCCTTGGCTGCGACGAGTTCTGAACGAACTTCATCATCACCACTCTTCAGGCTAGTAGAGACCGCATCAGGGCTAACATTAATTACCCGATACTGGGCGTTAGCGTAGTTGTCCTCATAATGGATCACCGTGCTTGAAAGCAGCACCTTATCGATGGCAATGCCTGTTTCAGTGGCACCGAACGAGTCTCTAACCACCAAAAAATAAGCGGTTTCACCCGTCAAGCTGACATTTTCCGCCGTAAAAAGTACTTCACTATTGCCGACTGAGGTCAGGTAGACGTCATACACATCAAGCCCATAATCCCCCACTAACACTGCTTCACCATAGGCTGTCGTTGATATCAAACTCGCTAGTTCAAAGCCCAGGCCTGACTCCCCCAGATAGATATCGTAGCCCGGCGAATCAGTCGAGTAATCGGCGACAAACAAACGCATGGTGTCATCGCCCAGATCGTCCAGATTGTACTCCACGCTGTAGAGTTCAAGCTGGCTATAGTCCCCCGCAGAAATAAACAGATGGCGCTGCTCTCCAGACAGAGAAACCTCACCGTCATAGATCTCGTCGTCAACACCGTTGGAATTCACTCCAGAGATAACTAACGAGTAAGTCCCACTATTCACAGTACTTGGGCTGGTAGCATCAGAAAAAGAGATATCACTGAGCGTATATGAATCATCAAACTCATACGTTAGAGGACTACTGTTAGAAGAGACATTGTAGACCTGCATCGTCGTCGCGCCGCTACTGTCATCGTCACTGTCATCACATGCAAAGAGAAATAGTCCACTAAGTAAAACGACTGTTAACTTCATTGGCTGGGTTATGAACATGCTGAGTATCTTTTGTTAAAAAATCAGCAAGCAGTCTATCTAGACCAGCGTTAATGGCTGTCAAGGAAGGTTAAGATTGGTTAAGAACCCAATGCCTCAGTGCCGCCGTGAAATATTACACGAATACAGCACTAGCAACACCAAGCCCAAATGCCGCAACGACAAACCCATAGACGTAAGGAGTAGAGCTTAATCGCGGCAACAAGGAAACTGACACCTGCGCCCCCGGGGAGAGCAGCGACAAGTTAGTGACTTGCATGTTTTCGTGCACTTCACCATGTTGACGCCAGTGGGTTTAAATCCCAGCTCGGCATATAGATTGACAGCTGGCTTGTTTTCGTAGGCTACCAATAGTTAAATTTAATCAACACCTTCAGATCTCAGCGTTTGTTCAAGTTTGGCAAAAATCTTCCGGCCATAGCCTTTTCCGCTAAACTGCTCGATAACTTGAAAATCGTATATAACCGCTGAGCTTTCACCGGAGTTGAACCCATACCACAGGTATTCGATTACACCTGCACCATTGTGTTCAATACACCACATGGGATAACCAAGCCAAAGACCACTCAGGCCGAAGCCAAGCCGCTCGGTATTCAAGATACAAAAAAGCCCCGTCAAAAGACGAGGCTCATCGCTAAATGTTCTTTAAAACACTAAGCAGCTTTCTTCTTTCTGAAAAATGCCAATCCAGCCAGACCTAAGCCAAGCATCGCCAGTGGCGCTGGCGCAGGAACATCACTGATCCGGAACGCATAGTTAGTACCACCAACACCGAAGTCACGAACATAAGCAGAGACGGTATCGAGGTCACGATCGAAAATGTAAACGTCCTGATAGCGAGTAATACCTTCTACACCACGGAAGTAGTCTTCAGCAAAAACCTCGAAGCCGATACCAATAATCGCGTAGTGAGCCATGTTATTGATGTTCGCGACCTGATCGTCAATTGTCGAGATCATATAAGTGCCAGCACCAAACAGCTCCTCAGCTGCACCAACACCTGAATATGCAAGCGGGTTAGAGCTCCAGTTCGGGCCGTCACCAACCTGCCATGAGCCTACATATTCAATTAAAGCGGCTTGCGCTGCACTGGCACTGACCAGAAGAGACAACCCCATGATGATTTTAAAAAACTGCTTTTTCATTATTACTGCCCTACTACAATAAGAGTTTGCTGAAATAAGCAGGAAATGCGCCAGACCGCTAACCAATTGTTATTTATCGATATTTTTTAAAAGCCCTCATTTTTTTTAACAAATATGTAAACTTTAGTGACAATTTCCACAACGCTCTGGGCACTCACTCCTTCCGGCGTTGCCACCGTTTTTGACTTTAGGGTCTACTGAATCAGCTCAACTACAGAATCAGAAAACTTTGTTAGACCTCACTTTTCAAAGGAGTCCAGGTCGATTTCGTACTTGGCGAGAACCTCCTGCATTTGAAGTTTCTTTTGCCCTGCTGCAACAGCCATAACCTTCGCCGTAACATCGGAAACTTCACCTTTTGTTATGCCCGCTTGCTTTGCCTGCTTTAAGTAATAATTTGTACACGGCAAGCAATTCATCGCCATGGCGGCAGCAAGCCCCACTAAAAGCTCTGTTTTGGAATCCAGATGCGCATTTTCGTGAGTGGAGTGATAAAAATTTTCGTAATGCTTTTGATGCTTTCCTAACATGAGATCCTCTGTGAATTATAACGCTGGGGCGCTCTGCTTTTGTTTGTTAGGCACCTTTTTCACAACAAATTGTATGAGATTAGAACCTTTTCGAAAGAAGCTGCTCGTTTTACGTCTTCTAACGTGACTTCATACCAGCTAACTGAGTTGAAATTGAATTCAAGTGAAGGCTCACACGTGCCAATTTTTACGTATGTTTTATATCCGAAACAGGTGACGATGTTTTCATACTCAATCCAGCATGTTTCTGAGCCAACAGCTAACGGTGGAGGACACCATACCTGTGGTTTTTCGCTATGGATTTTATAGCGAACACCAATAACATCTAAGGCCTTTAATAGCTCCTCTCCATTAGCAAATTTGATTTCACCCAAAAGCTCAAAGCCATCGTTGTAGTGACCACCTCTAGGGTATTTCAACCTGAAGAGTCGGCACACCCTAAGTTCATTTCTGAATTCTTCGCTTTGATAAAAATCGAATGTTGATGACATTGATATACTTCCATGTTGTCTAATACATATTACTCGGATGCAGCCGCCAAATATCGGGCCGGAATGTAAGCGCTAAGCGCTGGAGTATAGGATCCGGCTACGCAGCAGCACCATGATTTGTTTGTTAGCAGCTAGTCCCACCAGTTGAACAATGCCTCGCCCAACGATTGAGGCTTCCAGTACTTAACATCGTTATGGCTTAAATAGGGCCTCGTTACAAATGGACCATTAAGCACTTTGCTCGAAATGAGATCGATACCGTGGCGATACTTAAGCTCTCGTGCGACGTCTGCGCTATCGATGAAGTCGAGTTCGCATACCGACGGTTCAAACCCTGAGACAACGGCCCAATCTGAATTTATGGAAGCGAGAACAGCAAACTCCTTTTCCCTTTGTTCCATTAAAGCAGCAAAAAAGTTCGGTGTAGCCAGTGGACCATGAAACTCAACAACAGTGAAACCAGCCCGTTGGGCTAGGTCGTAAATTACTTTTTTGAAGTGCTGCATATCCATATAAAAGGCCACCTAACGCCCAGCATAATGGGTGGAAAATTTATGCGGAGGTTTTCGTTTAAACTTGAGTCTTCAAAACAAAACCGCCGCGCTGTGGCTTTTGTCCCCGAGGAGCAAAGCGACGAGTTAGTGAGCTGCATTGTTAGCTGCTTACACATGCCGAGCGATTTACTGCAACGTTTGCCAGAATGCCACCGTTCTTACCTTTATAGGTGGCTAATACGTTAATGCCTTGTTCATAAAAAACGCGCATTTGTGGAGCCGTGCAGTATGAGCTTACAAAGTGCTCTTCCACTACTGTTTGGTAGTGAGCCGTATCTATTTCTTCCGCCGCGTAATCAACGAGGGTGTAGATGAATTGAAAGCCATCGGGTCTAACTGCAACCTGATCAAAACTCATGTTCTCGCCGACCATTTTCGGAAGCTTAGCGTTCATCTGATCAGCGATCCATTGTAGGTCAGCTTGCGAGCTAGCTGATGACGCTTTTTGGTCGGCGTAGTTCATTAAAACAGGTGTACCAACAGCGAGCGCAGCTGAGATTGTGATAACTATCAGGATGATTCTTACTACAAGGGGCATAAATTGTTTTCGTTTTTCATTTGGCAGCTAACGCCGCAAGCAAGGGCAAAGGCCAGCGGCTTGCCGCGCAGTGGCCTTTTTCCCCGAGGAGCGTAGCGACGAGTTAGTGACTTGCATTGTTATGTTTCGTTTTCTTCGTTGAATGCTGGATTGAACAGCTTTTGCCCTTTTAAGGACTCAAATAAAGAAAACTTGATCGGGCCACTCTCTTCAATGCATCGAATAGCCTCTTTTAAGCAAGAAAACTCGCGGGTAAAACACTCTTTAAAGGCTTCTTGCGCCATATCACTCTCTTTGATTATTGAAAGGTGAGCTTTATATACAAAGCCGTATTTCTGTATAGCCGCTGAGCAATAGTATTCTTCGCCCTCAATTGAGTATTCGCCAGAATGTCCTCTTTGCTTCCCAGCCTCGATAGCTTCACTGATCTTTTTCATACTTAAGAAACATAACGCCCACAGCTGCGGCGACAAAGCCGTAGCTACGAAGGAGCGAAGGTTTTGACGTCCGACAGACTGTGCTTGTTAACTGCTTTACGCTCCAGACTCAAAACGCTCATTAAATTCAATGCCTTTATCCGACCTAACCGTAAGAGAAAAGATTGATTTTACTTCTAAAGCAGCACATAACTCCTTTTCCTCGCTGAAGTCAGAATCTGTTAGATTTAAGACAAACTGCTCATTACCCACAAAAATAGTCACAGAGTTAACAGTATTCTCCATCACAAAAAGAGTGGCGAAAAGAACCTTGGAATCATTCACTGTTGCACTTGCTTTGTAAATAGTGAATTCATATGGCGATGGTTTATCGTAATTAATAAATGGGATCAAATAGTCATCCGAATATTTGACCCTCTTTAATTCTCGCTGTACCTCTGCCCGATCGAAACCATCCTCAACCATTCGGTGCTCATCGTCAGGCTCATAGTACTCAGCCCAAACAGGATGCCTTTCGAATAGTTCTGGTGATAACCGCTCACAATGTACTAGTTCTAGTTTCATGCTTCTACAGACAGTTAACGCTTAAAACAGGGAGCAAGTTAGCGGCAAAGCCGCGCTGTTTAACTTGTCCCAATGATTTTTCTTGTTAGGTACTTAATGGTGCACCTCAAAAAGTACCACTGACTGTCCACTA
>NZ_SHLY01000006.1:79537-220071 GCF_004284785.1 Corallincola spongiicola | reverse complement strand
GTTTCGTTGAATAATCTTTGATTACTTCAACACCCGTGAGCGCCCACACAGATTGTCTGACCAAATTGTTAAAGAACGATGCTGTTGCATCTCGCCAAACCTTAGCTTGGCTGCCCGGTCAACTCATTCGTTGTCCGCGGCAAGGGCTGCGCATTCTACGCTTCTTAGCCCCGCTGTCAACCCAGTAAAAACATCTTTTTTACTAAGTGACCAGAAGAAAGATAAAAACTTAAACCGTTCGTTTCTTCCCGCTGCCTCGCCCTGAGCGAGTGAGGCGGCATTATAGGGAGATTAATCCTGAACGCAACCCCAAAAACACACATTTTAGTTCAACCGAACAAAGTTTGCTCACAAGCAAGTGCCAGAACAAAGGGGTAAAAACCTAATCGACTGATATTATTAGTTTATTTAGATATAAACAATTTATTCAATAAAGCAGGAAGTTCAGCGAGGCTCTCTACTACATAGTCAGCGAGCTCAACTGACTCAGTTGAAACAGGCTTTCCGCTTTTCACTAAAAAGCAGAGCTTTAACCCCGCATTTTGCGCTGCTCTCATATCATCGCCCTTGTCTCCGACCATCATTGCTTCTGAGAGCTCAATATTTAGATCTTTCTTAGCTTGATAAAACATCCCCGGTGCAGGTTTACGGCAATCGCAATTAACGGCGAAACTAGCCACTTGACCTTCGGGGTGATGTGGGCAGTGATAGACGTGCTCTATACAAGCGCCAGCTTGCTTGAACTGTTCAACCATCCACTCAGTCAATCTCTGGAACTGACCTTCCGTGTAATATCCCCGCGCTATCCCCGATTGATTAGTCACCACGACCAATCGATAGCCCGCTGCCGTCAATTTCGCCGCAGCTTCCAGTACGCCAGGGATGAATTCAAATTCGCTAACAGTGTGCACATAGCCATGGTCGACATTAATAACGCCATCACGATCAAGAAAAACTGTCGGTTTACTCATAAAAAGCTGTTCTCTCGCGCTTAATAAGAAAATGGGTCGCACCGCGACCCATTATTCTCTTCTCTATGTGTTACTGATGCTTTTCTTGTTAATCCCGTACTCACGGAGTTTATTAGCGATCGCCGTGTGAGACACACCAAGCTTTCTCGCTAACTGCCGAGTACTCGGATAAGCGGGATACAAGCGCCGCAGTAAATTGCTTTCAAATCGCTTGGTGGCTTCTTCGAGAGAGCCCTCAAAATTATCATCATAGTAACCGAAGCCACTGCTATAAGAGGGAAGCTGCAGATCTTCAGCATCAATCTCATGGCCCTCAAGTAACGAAACGGCTTGATAAACAGAGTTCTCAAGCTGGCGCACGTTACCTGGCCATGGGTACTGCTGAACAACATCCTGACACTGTTTGGTTAAATTAGGTGTAGGACGCCCCAACTGCCGACTATATCGGGCAACAAACAACTCAGCCAACGGGACAATATCAGCCTTACGCTCTCTTAAAGCTGGTACTCGCAGATTTAAGACGTTCAATCGGTAATAGAGGTCTTCTCTAAATTCCGCTTGCTGAACCATCGCGGGCAGGTCTTTCTGTGTTGCGCAGATCACCCGCACGCTCACTTTAACCTCTTCCTCTGCACCAACACGGCGGAAGGTGCCATCTTGGAGAAAACGAAGAAACTTAACCTGCAACCCCTCAGACATATCACCAATTTCATCGAGAAAAACAGTACCACCATCAGCCTGTTCAAAAACTCCGCGCTTACCCTCTCCCGCGCCTTCAAAAGCATTAGCCGAGAATCCAAAAAGCTCATGCTCTGCCACGTTATCAGGCAATGAGGCACAGTTCAGGGCAATAAACGGTCTATCACCACGAAAACTGAACTCGTGACAAGCACGGGCTAACAACTCTTTGCCCGTACCCGTTTCGCCATGAATAAGCAGTGGTGCATCTAACTGAGCCATTTTTCTCGCTTGGCTTAATACACGCTTCATATGACTACTTTCGGCAAAGATGCGGGAGAAGCCATCATCGCTCTGGCGTTGAAACGCTGTTACTTGCTCACCTAAACGATCCACTGACTTCAATACAACCACTGCGCCAGCCAAAATGGACTGACCTTCTAAATCAGGAACTCGAATAGGTAACACATCTGCAAGATAAGTTTTACCAGCCATCGTAATCTTCGCGGCTTGAGCAATCACCTCATCAGCTTCCATCCAGCGCTGAAAAGAAAAGCCATGTACCCATTGGTTGAGACCGCCACCGACGATCTTCTCGGTTTTAAGACGCAAAGCGATGGCTGCCGCTTCGTTGACGACAACAATACGGCACTTTAAATCGATGGAAAAAACTGGATCAGGAAGCGTTCTCAACAATGTTTCTGATTCATAATGACCACGCTCAGAGGGCGTATAAGGGACTGTGCGGACATCTTCAACACCATGGATCAAACGAAGTGCAGGCATTAACTTCTGCAACTCTTCAAAAGCTAAACCAGGAAAATTAAGAAAGATGTTTCTTTTTTGGTCCGTTTCGATACTTTTCAGGTTGATACCATGCTCAACCAATATGACCAGGACTTCCTGAGCGATTCCCAGGCGGTCTTCGCACACAACTTCTAAACGCATATCTTCCACCCAAAGCTATTCTGTTATTGTCATTATTCAGGGTGTAAAAATAATAATACAGCTTGAAAAACTAAGCTACCTGTAGATGTAAAATTAGCTTAACAAACAAAAAATCACAGTTTTATCAATAGAATACTAAGGGAATAGACAGTAAATAAGCCACTACAGAAGAGAGAAACCACCGAATTTTGGTTCAGCGCTGACTAACCAATGGCGCGTTTTTTAATCGCAGCAAAGATCTCTCCTGCAACAGAGCGAACGCGAAGTGGGGGGACTTCAGTAAATATAACGGGTCGACACAACTGCACTGTTTTAACGCCAAGACGCGCGGTTAACAAGCCCGCTCCCATGCCTTGAGCAACACGTCCTGAAAGCTTTCCTGTCATATCGGCGCCCAATGCTTGTAAACCAACATCACTCAGAGTTTCACTCACCCCAGCATAAATAACGTTCAGTATGACGGCCTTTACCAGCATCCAGCGACTGAACACCCCAAGTTCAATACCATAAACATCAGCAATCTCGTCAATCATCCTAACGTTACGCCAAGCAATTAATAGCATATCAATGGCTGCCAGTGGGCTAATGGCAATCAAAATAGCCGCCTCACTAGACCATCTGGCAACGACTCGTTTAGCTCGGTCATCAAGGACAGCGACAACATCCCGTTCAAAAAGCGCTAGCGCTTCCTGATCTGAGTGGTGAGCCTCAACATTAGCTTTCCATCGCTCAACAGCCTCATTAACTGATTCATCCAATTTTGCAGGCAACATCCGCTGGCAAAAGAGCATAATATCATCGCTCACTTCACCCTCTTTAATCGCCTCTGCAACCGCTCTGCGCTCATTGACTCGACTTAACTGGGCACTGCGGCGCCACGCGTTAAAAACTGCCCCAACCGCCCAGCTGCCAACGAGTAGGAATACGCCACCATATAACAGCGCGATGGCAGGGGTTTGATGCCATTTTTGATCAAAAAACTGTATTGCCTCAATCACTGAAATTACAGAGACAAGCGATAAGGTTAACCAAAGTAGAGGGTGCTTTCGCGCACCGAAGGTACTCTGTGCTTGTTGCTCTTCTTGCAAAGCGTCTTCGCCAAAGGACTCATCTTCCTGCCAGTTATCTAGATCATCTAGCACAACAGCTTTTTCCAACGTCAAAGGCGTATCCTGCTGCTCCGATTCAAAAAGCTGCTGCTGTTGATAATTAGATTTTTTCCTAGCCTTACTCATTGCAGTTTATCCCCTAGCAAGAATTGCAATACGCGATCCATGGCTATGTGTGGCACCTGATTATCACTCTTACCTATCACGGGAGGTGCGAAAGGTACAAAGCTGAATTGATGGTCATTAAAAAATTGTGACGACGGTACGCTCGCCGGTACTTCCCCTGGAAAGGTAATGATCTCCTCTCTATCACTCAACCTCACGCCCTTCAGCATAGGCTTAAGACCACCTGTCAGCTGGCTCTTTCCAGAATTACTGGCACGAATAGACGCCAATGTAATGCAATCGAAAGCTATATCAGAGAAAGCCCACGGGTTCTGTTCTGTCAGCAGTAATTGTCGAATGAGGCCTTTTAGTGGTTCATGCTGTTCCGGCGTCACATGATCAGCCTTGGTAGCTGCCAACATCACTTTTTCAATCTTGGGCGAAAATAGCCGCCGGATTATTGAGCTACGACCGTATCGAAAACTGCCTAGGACCTGTAATAGCGCCTGTTGCATCTCCAACAATTGATTGTGTCCAGCTCCTAAGGCGGTTAATGGATCAACGAGCACTATCTGACGATCGAAACGTGAAAAGTAATCTTTGTAAAAGCGCTTTACCACTTTGGACTTGTACTGTTCGAAACGCTTCTCCAACATCTCCCCCACACTGCCTCGATTAAACTTAGCGGTATCTTGGGAGACGGTCATCAAAGGGAAAAAATGCAATAACGGGGTATTTTCATATTCTCCAGGCAACACAAAACGCCCGGGCTGCAACAGATATGCACCCTGACAACGCCAAGCTTGAAGCAACTCAGCGTATTGTTGAGCAACCTCTGCAATATGAAACTCATCCGCCGGCGCATCCAAGTCGATAGTATCAATCGACAACTTCCAGTCGGTCAGTGCTGGTACTTCAGGGCGATTAGGCAACATGGTGGCAAATAGCTCACACCATTGACGATAATCTAGCTCCAGTAATGGTAGATCGAGTAGCCACTCACCCGGGTAGTCAACAATATCCAATTGCATCAAAGCACGATTAGTCAATGTCGCTAACGGTTGTTTAGTGGGGCGATATGCCAATTCCAAGCTAACCGTGCTCACCCCTTTGGTTGGCTCTGGCCAACAGGGTGGTTCAGAAGAGAGTGCGGTCAACGAATCTTCATAAGGGTAACGGACCCAGTCCAGCCTCTGCTGGGGTATACGCCTGACCGCCAATAGGCGCTGCTCGGCACAAGGCTTAAAAAAAGGTAAGCGGGCATCTCTAAAATTAATAAGCTGAAATAGTAGACTGGTAATAAATGCGGACTTACCTGCGCCTGATAAGCCGGTAACAGCGAGCACCAAATGACGATCCAGTGAGCGGGCAAATGCTTGCTGCGCACCGCCACTCACTTTATCTAACCAACGACCAACTCCTGAATCCTTCTTCATCTATAACTTATTAATCTCGCGCTTTAAGGAGAACTCACTTGATGTCACGACTTGCTCAAGTCGCCGTAAACGTAGCTCCAGCTTTTCAAAGCGTGTCACCACTTCTTTAAACGCCTGCCGAGGAGGCTCTCCCGCCTGCCACACGTGAGACTTTACGGTATGGGGAGGTTGACTAAACTGGTTACCTTCTGGCGCTTTATCTAGCACCAGCCATAACACGACGTAAGCTAGTAATGGCAAACCGAAAACACCGGTTAGAATAATGGCTGAAGCAACAACGACACGCACAAGCCACACTTCAAAGCCAAAGTAGTCCGCAAGCCCAGCACAGACACCCGCGAGTTTCTGCCGAGAAGTACTGCGATAAAGCTGCTTTTTCTTAACTTGTTCATCCATTATTCGTGCCCTCTTGCCGTCATCTCTTCACTAAGAATTCGTTCAAGGGTATCCAAGCGGTCGGCCATTTTTTCTGAACGATTCGCCAACTCGGTCAACAGCGCCATCTCATCTGCACTCAATCCCTGACTAACCTGGCGTTTACTTCGATAATGGAGAAACAACCAGATTGGCGCCACAAACACCATAAAAACAATAAACGGTGCCGCGATAATGCCTGCTAATGCTTCGTAATCCACGCCTATTCTCCTTCGCGATGATTCAACTGATTAAGCTTTACTTGCTGATTTTTTGTCGGCCTTTAACTTCTTCTTCAAGGCCTCAAGCTCATTGGTCACCGTATCTTCAGCTTCCAAATCTTCAAACTGCTGCGCCAATGATCTTTCCGCCTGAGTACCTAAATCATAAGATTCAACTTCCGCTTCGAGATTATCAATCTTACGTTCGTACTGCTCAAAACGCACCATGGCGTCTTGGACTTTACCGCTATCCAACTGCTTTTTTACTTCCAAACGTGAAGAGATCGTCTCACGGCGCAATAAAATGCTTTGTTGACGTGCTTTCGCATCTTTCAGTTTGTCCTGTAATTGGCCAATTTCATCCTTCAATCTCGTCAGCTGTTCTTCATGCTGCGCCAAATCAGCTTCCACTGCCGATACAGCATCTGTCACTTTTTGCTTTTCGAGCAACGCGCCTTTCGCCAGATCTTCCCGGTCTTTACTTAGGGCCAATTCGGCACGAGCCTGCCAATCATCTGCTTCACCTTTAAGGCGTTCGATGCGGCGCACGAGATCTTTCTTTTCTGCGATAACCCGTGCAGAGTTAGAACGCACCTCAACCAAGGTATCTTCCATCTCTTGAATAATCAGCCTAACCATTTTTTCCGGATCTTCTGCTCGATCCAACAAAGAGTTGATATTCGAGTTAACAATATCTGAGAAGCGAGAAAATACACCCATGACACACCTCTATTACTTACAATGAATTATCTATATGCCATTACAAAAGCAATTTACAAGCCAACCTCAAAAAATAGATAGTTAACAATAAAAAACAAAAGGTTAGGCTATTTGCTTGCGTAAATCTCAAAGAGGCATATTATTGGAAAAAACCAATTCTTGGTGAAAATAACCACATGTCATCGACTCGAAGCAGAAAGAAAGACAACCTGATCGGGCAATCTAACAGCTTTATGCAGGTTATCGAGCATGTTCGTCAAGTCGCTGCGCTGAACAAACCCGTACTCATTATCGGTGAGCGTGGCACAGGTAAAGAACTGATTGCAGAGCGTTTACACTACCTGTCTCAACGTTGGGATCAAAATTATCTCACGCTTAATTGCGCAACATTGAATGAAAGCCTGCTAGAGAGTGAGTTGTTTGGTCATGAGAGTGGCGCATTTACAGGTGCGAGTAAACGTCACGCTGGGCGCTTTGAACGCGCCGATGGTGGCACCCTATTTCTAGACGAGTTAGCCAATACATCCGGCGTGGTGCAGGAAAAGCTTCTTCGAGTAATTGAGTATGGCGAATTTGAACGTGTCGGTGGCTCAAAGTCAGTCACCATTGATACACGATTGATCGCCGCCACGAACGAAGATCTCCCCACTCTAGCGGAGCAAGGTGAATTTAGAGCCGATCTATTGGATCGCTTGGCATTTGATGTGATCACCCTGCCACCGTTAAGAGAACGTCCCGAAGATATTATGCTGCTCGCAGAGCACTTTGCTATCAATATGGCTCGGCAATTAGAGATGGAGCTATTTAGCGGCTTTACCCGTTCGGCACAGGAAATTTTACAATCTTATGATTGGCCAGGAAATGTACGTGAGTTAAAAAATGCAGTAGAGCGAAGTGTTTACCGCCATAACAATGCTCACCTACCGGTTCACCAGATAACCCTGGATCCATTTGATTCGCCCTACCGCCCCCGCAGCATAGTCAGAACCAATGATCGCAGAACGCTCGACAATACAACACCTCCAGCAAGTGAAAACACGAGTAAAGAAGATCTAGGTGATAAAAATCTACCCTCTTCCGCCATGCAAGAGATAGAATTTCCGATTAAGCTCAAAGACACATTGCGAGATTACGAGATAGAGTTATTGCGTTACGCGATGCAAAAATCTCAATTCAATCAGCGAAAAGCAGCAGATGCCTTGGATCTTACCTACCACCAACTGCGCGGCATATTGAAGAAATATTCATTACTGGACGAGTTTAGATAACTGAACATGGAAAACGGCCGTTTACCAAAAGTACGTCGTCATAGTTTCAGGGTGCGCTTGCGCCTTGTCATGCTAGGGTTTATCGCATTAGCCATCATTACGCTAACATGGTTACTCCGCGACTATGGACAAAACACTCGCCCACACCAGGGCATAATCTATTGTTCAGAAGGTAGTCCAGAGACATTTAACCCACAAATAGGCACCTCGAGTACGACCATTGATGCTTCAACCCATCAACTCTATGACCGTTTAGTCGATGTCGACAATCAGGGGAATATTACCCCGGGACTGGCATTTAAATGGAGTATTAGCCGCGATCAAAAGAGCTATCGCTTCAAGTTGCGTCAAGGTGTTAATTTCCACCATACCGATTTCTTTCGCCCCACCAGAACCCTGAATTCTGAAGATGTCGCTTTTTCATTTTCGCGCATTTTAGATAAAGAGCATCCATATCATCATGTTGGTGGTGGCCAGTATCCCTATTTTCAAAGTGTCGGCTTAGACAACTTGGTTATGTCGGTGACGACGCCAGATCCGTTCACCGTGCAGTTTGATCTGCTCCGCCCGGATGCCAGCTTTCTAACCACGTTGGCGACCGACTTTGCCGTCATCTTGTCAGCTGAATATGGTGAATGGTTGGAGAAACGGCGACAACAGTCCTATATAGATAGTCGTCCCATCGGCACAGGACCGTTTAGCTTTGCCACTTACCGCAAAGATTCCTATATCAAGTATCGCCGTCATCCGGCGTACTGGGGGCCGCCTGCCAAGTTGGAAAGATTGGTTTTTGATATCACTCCTGCACCCTCTGCACGCCTCGCCAAGTTAATCACTGGCGAATGCGACGTTATCGCTCTCCCCTCAGCCAGTGAGATGACACTACTGCGTAAAAGTGAACAGATTAAGCTCAACTTACAAACAGGACTCAATGTAGGGTACCTCGCATTCAACACCCAACATCCGCCATTTGATGATGCTCGGGTGCGTCGCGCCATTGCTCATGCCATCGATCGCGAGCGCCTGTTAGCGGCAGTTTATTTTGGCACCGCCACTTTAGCTAATTCGGTACTGCCACCCGTTTCCTGGGCCTATAACGATGCCTTACCCGTACTTGATTATGCCCCTGAAACAGCGCGCGAATTATTACAAGAAGCGGGGCTCGAACAGGGCTTCAGTTTCGAGCTTTGGGCGCCCCCAGTACCCAGGGTCTATAACCCGAGCCCGCTAAAAATGGCGCAATTAATAAAAGCAGATCTGAAAAAAGTTGGTATCACCGCTGAGATCGTCTCTTATGATTGGCAAACCTTTAGAAGACACCTGCAAGCTGGCCGTCATGACGCCACGCTCTTAGGTTGGATGGCTGACACCGCTGATCCTGACAACTTTTTTAGGCCTCTGTTGACCTGTCAGGCACTCAGTTATGGCACCAACCGTGCCCAGTGGTGCGATTTCGAATTTGATCGCTTGCTAAACTCAGCGCTGGAAACCCCTTCCCGCATCCAACGCAAAGCGTATTACAGTGATGCTCAAAAGATTATCTCAGAGCAGCTACCTATCTTCCCTATTGCTCATGCATTAAGATTCCAAGCGTATCGCAAAGGAATAACAGGTATGGACCTCAATCCTTATGGAGGCATCCGATTTGCGGACGCCGAGCGTAACTAACGATGCTGACTTATACATTAAGAAAGATGAATTTATTCATCTTCACCTTCATCGGGTTATCACTACTATCATTCAGCCTGATCTATATCGTACCCGGCGATCCGGTCTATCTCACCACTGGGTTAGATAACCTCACCCCCGATCAATATCAAAAGCTCAGCAGTGAACTCTACTTTGATCGTCCTTACATCCTTCAATATTTCCATTATCTTGGGAATATTTTCGATGGCAATTGGGGACGGTCACTGACATCTGGGGAAAACGTTTGGGATGAAGTTAAAGAAACATTCCCTGCGACATTGGAGCTGGTGTTCTACTCGCTCGTACTCGCCATGGTTATCGGCGTGCCGATTGGCTCTCTTGCAGCATTAAAAAAAGAGAGCATCACAGACCATACCGTCATGACACTGAGCCTGCTTGGTATCTCCATCCCGGTATTCTGGTGGGGGCTATTGATGATCATGATACTGGCCCTGGGGCTAGGATTACTCCCTATCTCTGGGCGGCTTAGCTTACTGTATGATATTGAACCGGTGACCAACTTCATCCTCATAGATATCTTGATTTCAGACCAATCCTATAAGAATGAAGCATTTAAAAATGCCTTAGCACATATCATTATACCAACACTGGTGCTCGCTACCGTGCCAACCACACAGGTGATCAGAACAACCCGCGCGACCATGCTCAGCTTGCTTAAGCAAAATTTTATCAAAGCAGCTCAAGCGCGTGGCATTAGCCGCTGGCGTGTATTGCGCAAACACGCTCTCCCCAACAGCCTATTGCCAGTGTCACGGCAACTTGGGCTGCAGATCAGCACATTAATGACCGGCGCCATGGTCACTGAAAATATATTCTCTTGGCCGGGAATAGGTAAGTGGTTAGTAGCCAGCCTTTATCAACGAGATTATCCGGCAATACAGGGCGGCTTATTAGCTGTATCAACCTTCATTATTCTGGCCACAGTGATTAACGATCTTCTTCATACCGCAGCCGATCCCATCGCGCGTAAGGACTACAATGCTTAGTCACGATATCTACGATGATGCAGGTATGCCTTCACCGCTGTCGAGGGCATTGGCAGAATTCCGTAAACACCCCATCTATATGGCCGCATTTTACTGGTTGTTATTGATGGCCGTGCTATCGCTGTTTGCGCCACTTATTGCACCATACAGTGCCGATGAACAACATTTAGGCCAGTTGTTGGTTCCCCCTTCTTGGTACAAAGAGGGGCAGGTAGAGTTTTTCTTTGGCACCGACGATCTAGGCCGCGACGTACTCAGCCGCCTGATTTATGGGGCCCGATACTCATTTGGCAGTAGTCTTTTGGTCGTGATGGTTTGCGCACTTGCCGGCATTATCATCGGTGTTTTTGCCGGCATGACTCGCGGCTTAAAGTCGAGCGTGCTGCATCATATTCTAGACACTATCCTTTCTATCCCTTCGCTACTCTTGGCCATCGTCGTTATAGCAATTTTAGGCTCAGGGTTAGAACAGGTACTAATTGCTATTGGACTTGCGCAAATCCCGCAGTTTATTCGAACAGTCAATAACGCTATTCGGCAAGAGATGAGCAAGGTCTATGTCACTGCGGCGACTCTCGATGGTGAAAAAGGCGCAAGGCTATTTCTCTTCACCCTGCTACCTAACCTAATTGAACCGATTATGGTGCAGTTCACTATCTCCCTGTCGACAGCCATTTTAGATATTGCCGCATTAGGTTTTCTAAAATTGGGCGCTCAAGCGCCCTCGCCTGAATGGGGAACCATGCTGTCCGGTGGACTAGAGCTGATTTACCGCGCCCCCTGGACAGTCGCCTTTCCCGGTTTCGCCATTCTCATATGTGTGTTGTCAGTGAACGTTGTCGGCGAAGGTTTTCGTAATTCAATCAGTAAGGCTAAATCATGAGTCTACTGGATATCAAAAACCTCACCATAGCGCTTAATACCCAAGACGGATTGGTGACAGCTGTCGATAAGGTCAGTCTTTCTCTCGCCGATGGCGAAATACACGCGCTGGCAGGCGAATCAGGCTCTGGTAAAAGCCTATTAGCCAAAGCGATTATCGGCCTGCTGTCAGATGATTGGACCGTTATTGCCGATCGCATGTTTTATGAAGGCGAAGATCTGCAAGCGATGGATTTCCAACAACGCAGGGAGCTAATGGGCAACGAGATCGCGATGATCTTTCAAGACCCTGCGAACAGTCTTGATCCCATCGTACGCATCGAAGAGCAGCTGCTAGAAGCCTTGCCGCGAACGATAACAAAAGGCCCGTTAAACTTCTTTAGAGCAAGGAAAAAGCTACGTCAGCAAGCAATCACACTGCTCCATCAAGTCGGTGTAAAGGACCATGAGCGTCTGTTGAAAGCCTACCCTCATGAGATCTCTGAGGGGCTCTGCCAAAAGGTGGTCATTGCCATGGCGATTGCCCTGAGGCCACGTCTATTGATTGCCGATGAGCCTACAGCCACCATGGAGCCCAGAGCACAGGGGCAACTATTTCGGCTACTCAGAAAATTCAATCAGCTACACAACATGAGTATTTTGCTACTCAGTCATGATATGTACACGGCTGCGCAATTAAGCACCCGGATCACCATGATGTATTCAGGCCACGTTGTTGAATCAGGCCTTACTGAGCGAATGATCCAGTTTCCTGTGCACCCTTATACCGAGGCGATGGTGGCCAGTACCCCAAGCTTTTCCGGGCAAGTAACTAAGAAAGCCCCTTTACCAGAGTTAAGAGGTGGCGTACCAACGCTACAACATATGCCAATTGGCTGTCGCCTAGGTCCACGCTGCCCTTATGCTCAGCGACAATGTGTAGAGCTACCTCTGTTGAAACGATTTAAAGGTAGAAGCTACCGTTGCCACTATCCTTTAAATCTCGATGCTCTGCGCAAAAAGGACAAGTCATGATCCTCACCGCACGGTACCTCACCAAGATCTACAAACCCAAAATGGCTATGCCATGGCACCCTGAGCCCGAGCCAGCAATCGACCGCATCTGTTTTGAACTAGGGGCAGGTGAAACACTCGCTATTATTGGTGCGGCAGGATCAGGTAAAACGACATTGGCCAGGGTTCTTGCTGGGGCTGAAACCGTCACCACAGGCACCTTAGTGATGGAGGGAGAGCGCGTTGATGCGGTCAGCAGCGATGAGTACCACCGCTCAATCCGTATGATGTTTCAAGACCCAAGTGCATCGCTCAACCCAAACCTGTCCATAGGCAGACAACTGGATAGCACCTTAAAGCTAGCGATTTCAATGCCAGAAGCGGACAGAAAGCAGCGCGTGCTCGACACCTTACAAGATGTAGGGCTTCTGCACGAACATATCGATTTTTATCCGGATCAGCTGTCAAGTGGACTAAAACACCGTGTGGCTTTAGCACGAGCCCTGATCACCAACCCAAAAGTGATTATCGCCGATGAATCGTTGTCGTCGGTCGATGTATCGGTCAGAGCCAAGCTCATTAATCTGCTGCTCAAATTGCAACGAGAGCGGGATCTCTCCTACATAATGATCACCCATGATCGTGAGATCATCGAACATATGTGCGATAAGCTCATGGTGTTGCAGTCAGGGCGAACGATCGAGTACGGTCAGGTTGAGCAGATACTGAACCAGCCAAAGGAAGCTTATTCTAGACAACTTCTAGCTTTATAGTTATCGCTGTTAAGGCAAAAAAAAGAGAGGCTATTGCCTCTCTTTTTTATTCATATGACGCTTTACTGGGGCAATGTTTCTGTCGCTACCACTGGATAGCTTATCTCTGCCCGGTCACGAAGCATCGCGATCAACGGCTGATAAGCCTGCTCAATAAGTTGCGGAGAAACCTGCGCTTCCAACGCGGTCAATTGCGCTGGCTCTGGCGAGGTTGCAGTATTGACCTTTAACAGTTCAACCACGGCATACTTCCCGCCAGGGATCGAAGCTTGTTCTGCGCTTGCAGTGCCATCAGTCGACGGCGCTAAAGCAAATGCTGCATCGCGAACCGCTGGAGCCACATCACTACCATAGCGTGTCAACGCCAACTTCTCTTCAAATGCCAAGCTATTCTCAGTCAGCAATGCCGTGACATCTTCACCAGCTAACAACTTCTCTGTGAGTTCAGCTGCAATTGCGTCAGCCTTCTCACCAGCAAGACGTCGCTTCACATCAGTCAACAATTGCGGCTTAACTTCGTCAAACGTTAGCTGTGCAGAGGGTTTATGCTCCAACAAGCGCACAATGATCACTTGCTCACCGCCAACTTCAATCGCATCGCTATTCAGGCCTTCCAGCAAGACAGTTTCGCTAAACGCTGCATTTAGCAACTCACCATTATTAAATGGTGCTGGCGCACTTTCTCTGCTGAACAAAGCCGTTTTTTGCACTTCTAGGCCTGCCGCATTAGCAGCATCCTCCAGCGTGTCAGGAACTTCAAACGCTACGTTGGTCATTGCCGTTTGCAACTCTATGAAATCGCTTTCAGCTTTCTGCTTCTTAAGTTGTAGCGCAATGCTATCGGTCACTTCCGCAAGTGGTTGCTGAACCGACGGTTTAACATCTAGCAACTTGATCAGGTGAATGCCATTAGTTGTTTCTACTGGTGCTGATACATCACCAACAGCTAAAGCAAATGATGCATCATCAAAATCTTCGCCATAGGTTCCACGCTCAAACCAGTCCAGCTCACCACCGTTTTCACCACTAAAAGTATCGATAGAGTTAGCTTTAGCCAGTTCTGCAAAATCAGCACCAGCTGCTAATTCAGACACTAACGTAGCGGCCTTTTCACTATCTTCCGCTGGCAACAATATATGCGCAACCTTGCGCTGTTCTGGCAGCATATACAGAGCAGAGTTGTCACTGTAGTAAGCATTGATCTCATCATCGCTTACTGACTGCGTAGCAGCCAGATCCGACACCTTCAATTCAATATATTCAAGTGCGATCTGCTCAGGCGTAACAAAGCGCTGTGCCTGCATTTCATAGGCCTGCTGCAACTCTTCATCTGAAGGCTCAACCTGCCCAAGCAAGGTTGCTGAATCAATGGTCACCAGACGAATATCGCGCGTCTGATTGTCCAGCATATAGCGTTGCTTCAATTCCGCCTCGGTAACGAAATCGGTCGCAATCAGCGCCTGCAACAATTGACGCCGGGTCATTTCGCGACGCAGATATTCACGGAACTGCGACGTTGACATGTTCTGACGGCGAACAGTACTCAAATACACATCATTAGAAAACTGCCCATTCACTTGGAACTGAGGCATTTCCTTAATGGCAGATTTAATCTGTTCATCGCTGATAGTTAGGCCTAATTCATCAGCAGCCTGGTCTGTGACTACTTCGTCAATCAGGCGCTCCAAAACACTCGCGCGAAAGCGCTGCATATAAGCGCTATCACTTGCCAACTGATTGAACAATTGCCCAAACTGCTGCTCCATGCGCGCGCGTTCGTTCTGATAAGCAGCCTCAAATGCCCGAGGGCTGATCTCTTCACCATTCACTACGGCAGCAGGCTGTGCATTGTTACCGCCCATGTAGCTACTGACGCCCGCAAAAGCAAATGACAAAATGATTAAACTCAATACAATTTTGGCGGCGGGGCCGTGAACTCCCTCACGGATCTTATCCAGCATGTTGTTGTCTCTCGTTAGCGCTTACGCAAAACTAAAATAAAAAAAGCGCATCGTCGTCGGATGCGCCTTCGATAAATTGGCGGAGTGGACGGGACTCGAACCCGCGACCCCCGGCGTGACAGGCCGGTATTCTAACCAACTGAACTACCACTCCATAACTGCAGACTTACATCTGCAGTGTATGACGCGTAAACCAAATTCCAGCCGCTAACGCGGCCGTGAATTAGTTTACAGCGTCTTTCAAAGCCTTACCGGCTTTGAACGCAGGAACTTTAGCAGCAGCGATATCGATGGTTGCACCCGTTTGTGGGTTACGACCAGTGCGAGCAGCACGCTCACGAACTACAAAAGAACCAAAACCAACCAGAGCAACCTGGTCGCCATCTTTAAGAGCTTCAGTAATAGCATCGACGAAGCTATCTAGCGCACGGCCAGCAGACGCCTTTGAAATATCTGCTCCATCAGCAATTTGATCAATAAGTTGAGACTTATTCACGGTGTCATCCCCTTTCTTATTCTATTCATTGGTTGCAGCAATTTATTATTTGTTTACCGCAACTAGCGACGTTTTATATCAGGCTTAAATCCGCTACGCAAGGCGCGAAGCCTTGAATTATGAGGGATTGAGCCAGATCCGCGGGCACGATCACCGAACCCGCATTATTTTCGTTACCTAGATCTAATTCTTAGCAATTGCAAAACCTTCCGCAGGCTCCTGTAACGCTAACTCCAACACGTCTTCGATCCAGCGTACCGGATGAATTTCCATGTCTTGCTTCACGTTATCAGGGATCTCTTCAAGGTCTCTGGCATTTTCATGGGGGATGATCACCCGCTTAATACCACCGCGGTGTGCGGCCAACAGTTTCTCTTTCAAGCCACCAATCGGCAGTACTTCGCCACGTAGCGTGATCTCACCGGTCATCGCAACATCTGCACGCACCGGATTGCCTGTCAGCGTAGAAACTAAAGCTGTACTCATGGCGATACCCGCACTCGGACCATCTTTGGGCGTTGCCCCTTCTGGCACGTGTACGTGAATATCACGCTTCTCATGAAAATCAGGACTAATACGCCACTTGTCAGCACGAGAACGCACCACTGTCATCGCAGCCTGAATGGACTCCTGCATCACCTCACCAAGGGAACCGGTGAACGAAAGCTTGCCTTTACCGGGCACCGACATCGCTTCAACAGTCAGTAGATCCCCACCGACTTCCGTCCAAGCCAAGCCATTGACTAGGCCGATGCGGTTGTTATCTTCCGCTTTACCGAAATCGTAACGCTGTACGCCTAAGTACTCTTTCAGATTTTCATTCGTGATCCGAATGGGCACAGCTTTTTCTTTCAGTAGTAACTGCTTGACCGCTTTTCGACATAGCTTGGAGATCTCTCGCTCCAAATTACGTACACCCGCTTCGCGAGTGTAATAACGAATAATGCCATTAATGGCACTATCCTCAATCTCAACTTCATTGGCCTTGAGGCCATTACGTTCAACCTGTTTTGACAATAGGTGTTCACGGGCGATGTTAAGCTTTTCATCTTCGGTGTAACCCGCTAAGCGGATCACTTCCATACGGTCTAACAGAGGCGCCGGAATATTCATCGAGTTGGAGGTGGCAACAAACATCACGTCCGACAGATCGTAATCCACTTCAAGATAGTGGTCATTGAAACTGTTGTTTTGCTCAGGATCGAGTACTTCTAGCAGCGCAGATGCCGGATCACCACGCATGTCACTGCCCATTTTGTCGATCTCATCAAGCAAGAACAGCGGGTTTTTCACCCCAACCTTACTCATCTTCTGCAGCAGCTTACCCGGCATAGAACCGATATAAGTTCGGCGATGACCGCGTATTTCAGCTTCATCACGCACGCCGCCTAATGCCATGCGAGTATATTTTCGCCCTGTCGCCTTCGCGATAGACTGCCCGAGAGAAGTTTTACCCACGCCAGGGGGCCCAACCAAACATAAAATAGGGCCTTTCAGCTTGCGTACCCGATTCTGTACGGCAAGGTACTCAAGAATACGCTCTTTGACTTTCTCGAGGCCAAAATGGTCTTTGTCGAGAATGGTCTGCGCGCCAGCAAGGTTCTTTTTCACCTTACTGCGCTTATGCCACGGTAACCCGACCATCCAATCGATATAACCACGAACAACCGTCGCTTCAGCGGACATAGGTGACATCATGCGCAACTTCTGCAATTCCGCTTCTGTCTTCTCCTTGGCTTCATCGGGCATCTTCGCTTCTTCGATACGCTTCTTCAGCATTTCGAATTCGTCAGGACCTTCTTCCAGCTCACCCAGCTCTTTCTGAATCGCTTTCATCTGCTCATTCAGATAGTACTCGCGCTGACTCTTTTCCATCTGTTTCTTAACGCGACCGCGGATCCGCTTTTCAACCTGCAACAGGTCAACTTCGGATTCCATCATCGCCATTAAGAACTCGAGGCGTTCGTTAACGCTGACCACCTCAAGCACTTTCTGTTTATCATCAAGCTTCAACGGCATATGGGCCGCCATCGTATCAGCCAGACGAGTCGGCTCTTCTATTCCCTGCAAGGAGGTCAGTACTTCGGGCGGGATCTTTTTATTCAGTTTGATGTAACCTTCAAACTGTGCGATCACCGAGCGGACAAGCACATCGAGCTCGCGCTCTTCCATCTCCACTTGCGTGGTTAAGTACTGTACTTCCGCTTCGAAGAAATCTTCCGACGCGGTAAATTGCTCAATACGAGCACGCTGGCTTCCTTCGACTAAAACCTTCACCGTACCATCAGGCAGTTTTAGCAGCTGCAATATGGTGGCTACCGTACCGACGTCATACACATCCTCGGTACCCGGCTCTTCAACTGATGCATCTTTCTGTGCCACCAGGAATATCTGTTTGTCATTTTCCATCGCCGCTTCAAGACATTGGATAGACTTTTCGCGACCAACAAACAGTGGGATCACCATGTGCGGGTATACCACTACATCACGTAATGGCAGTACAGGGATCTCTATGCGTTCCAAACGCTCTTCTGTCATGCAGGATCTCCACCAGAGGATAAGGACTTATTTCAACAGTATATGGGGGCATGGAAAGCCGATTCAATCGGCAAATACGGAAAAAGGGGCCGAAGCCCCTTAGTTGGTCATTATCTGTACGACTTTAGTCTGCTGAAGCGACTTGTTGCTCGGTTCCACGGTAAATCAGAATTGGATCTGACTCACCTGTAACCACCGTTTCATCAACAACCACTTTTGCGACATTTTCCATTGATGGCAGATCATACATAGTATCGAGCAATATTTGCTCAACTATCGAGCGCAAACCACGGGCGCCAGTCTTACGATCCATCGCCTTACGAGCTATTGCTCGCAGAGCGTCATCACGGAACTCCAGTTCAACCTCTTCAAGGCGGAACAAAGCACTGTACTGTTTCGTTAACGCGTTCTTTGGCTCTTGCAGGATCTGGATCAAGGCTTCATCGTCCAGCTCTTCCAATGTTGCTACAACAGGAAGACGGCCAATAAATTCAGGGATAAGGCCATACTTAACCAGATCTTCCGGCTCAACCTGACGGAACATATCGCTAAGCGACGCCTTCTCATCAGAATCTTTAACCTTGGCACCGAAACCGATACCAGTACCCACATTAACCCGCTGCTCAACCACTTTATCCAGCCCAGCAAAGGCACCACCACAGATAAACAATATCTTGGAGGTATCAACCTGCAAGAACTCTTGCTGCGGATGCTTACGGCCACCTTGCGGAGGCACAGACGCCACGGTACCTTCGATCAGCTTCAATAGCGCTTGCTGTACACCTTCACCACTGACATCTCGCGTAATGCTTGGATTGTCAGATTTACGCGAGATCTTGTCGATCTCATCGATATACACGATGCCGCGCTGTGCTTTATCTGTGTCGTAGTCACACTTTTGTAGCAATTTCTGGATAATATTCTCGACATCTTCACCCACATAACCTGCTTCGGTCAGTGTTGTGGCATCAGCCATGGTGAAAGGCACGTCAAGAAAACGGGCCAGCGTTTCCGCCAGTAATGTTTTACCACTACCTGTTGGACCGATGAGCAAAATATTACTTTTACCTAACTCAACTTCATCGTTGACGTCGGTATTCTTCAGGCGCTTGTAGTGGTTATAAACCGCAACCGATAACACTTTCTTCGCGTGTTCCTGACCAATCACGTAGCCTTCCAGGTGATCCCGGATCTCATGTGGTGTTGGTAATCTGGAACCATCACGCTTATTAGGCAGATCTTTTATTTCTTCACGAATAATATCGTTACAGAGCTCTACGCACTCATCACAAATAAAAACCGATGGCCCTGCTATCAGTTTGCGCACTTCATGCTGGCTCTTGCCGCAAAAAGAGCAGTACAGCAGTTTATTGTCGCTATCCCCGCCCTTTCGATGATCAGTCATGCACAAATCCTCACTTTTAACTTCCGCTTACCAGGCTCAAAACTTTCATAGGCATACAACCAGTATAAGCCGAACTTAGTAAAACGTTATCACACTTCTGTTCTACGTGTCAGAACATCATCTACCAAGCCATACTCTTTCGCGTCATAAGCGCTCATAAAGTTGTCTCGATCTGTATCTTGAGAAACCTGTTCATAAGGCTGCCCCGTATGTTCTGCCATTAACCGGTTCATCTTCTCTTTAATAGACAGGATCTCTTTGGCATGAATTTCAAAATCCGATGCCTGGCCCTGGAAACCGCCCAACGGCTGGTGGATCATTACTCGGCTATTTGGCAAACAGTAGCGCTTGCCCTTCGCACCGCCAGACAAAAGGAAAGCCCCCATGCTGGCGGCTTGGCCGATACAGACGGTACTCACATCCGGCTTGATAAACTTCATCGTGTCGTAGATCGCCATGCCGGCCGTTACTGAACCACCTGGAGAGTTGATATAGAGAAAAATATCTTTTTCTGGGCTCTCTGACTCAAGGAATAGCATCTGTGCAACAATCAGGTTTGCCATATGGTCTTCGACCGGCCCAACCATAAAGATCACACGCTCTTTGAGTAAGCGAGAATAGATATCGTAAGCGCGCTCTCCCTTGGCTGTCTGCTCTACAACCATGGGTACCAATGAGGCTAGCGGATCAAAAGCGGAAGGCTGTTCGAAATTTGACATGTGTTTCCTAGATATAAAAATGGCTCGAGTGAATAATTCAGTCGAGCCATTATATGCGGCACGAGGCCGCACAAGTCAACGCTGTTTAGGCGTTATTAGGAGCTGGATTCATTACTTCGTCAAAGGTTTTGGTCACTTCAGTGACTTTTGCCTTACTCAGCACTAAATCAATCGCCTGATCTTCCAGAGCCAAATTGCGCATTTGCTGCATCAACTCTTCGTTACCTTTGTAGTAGTTAACGACCTCTGATGGATCTTCATAAGCAGTCGCCAGCGTGTTGATCTGCTCCATCACACGCTCTTCGTCGGCTTCCAGCTCATTACCTTTAATCAACTCACCCAATACTAAGCCGGTACGTACACGACGTTCGGCCTGCTCAGTAAACAGGTCAGCAGGTAGTTCAGGCAAGTTTTGCTGCTCGGCACCACCAAAGCGCTGTAGCGCTTGCTGACGCAAAGCATCAATCTCTTGCTCAACCAAAGCTTTAGGCAGGTCAACTTCATTAGCGGCCAATAAGCCGTTAATAACCTGCTCTTTTACCGCGTTTTTCAGCGCTTGACCCAGCTCACGCTGCATGTTTTTGCTTACTTCAGTCTTGAAAGACTCAACCGTACCATCACCTACACCGAACTTAGCTGCAAACTCTTCGTTCACCTCTGGCAGTTCCTGACCTTCGATCTTGTTGATCTTGATCTTGAACTCAGCGGCTTTTCCTTTGAGGTTTTCTGCGTGATAGTCTTCAGGGAAGGTCACGTTAGCAACGACTTCGTCACCTGCTTTGTTACCAGCAACAGCATCTTCGAAACCAGGGATCATGCGGCCAGCGCCGATAACCAATTCAAAGTTTTCAGCTTTGCCGCCATCAAACTCTTCGCCATCAACGGTGCCAACGAAATCAATGAAAGTCTTATCACCTTCAGCAGCGGCACGAGTCACTTCAGCAAAAGTAGCATGCTGCTTACGCAGTGTTTCGATCATGTTAGCCAGATCTTCATCTGTCACTTCTGCGCTAGGCTTCTCAACTTCAACCGTTTCCAGGCCAGCCACTTCAAAGTCTGGATAGACTTCAATAGTTGCTGTGAATTCTAGATCCGCACCCGCTTCGTTTTTAACGATAGCCAGTTCAGGACGACCTGCAGGGGCGATCTTCTCAGCCATGATAGCTTCGAAATAGTTGCGCTGAGCAAGCTCACCAGCAACTTCATAACGAACGGCATCACTATAACGCTTGCGGATAACGGACACAGGCACCTTGCCTGGACGGAAGCCGTCAATGCGCTGAGTCTTAGACAGGCGACGGAGACGATTCTCCACTTCTTTTTCTACCTGCTCAGCAGGAACAGAAATGGTCAGGCGACGCTCCAGACCACTAGTAGTCTCAACAGACACTTGCATCTTGCTACCTCAATATCGAGAGCTGCTTACTCTCTGTTTTCTTACGGTATTTAGGACAGCGAACGACATTCCGTTAACACTGCCACCAATATGAATTCTGTTTTCGCGGTCGGAAAAAGCCAGCTGACTGACTAAACCACACTTCGGCGACGGCGAAAAATGACGCGGCATTATAGCGGGGTTAATAGAGAGAGTCGAGTAATCAAGAGATGGCGCGCCCGGCAGGATTCGAACCTGCGACCATCCGCTTAGAAGGCGGATGCTCTATCCAACTGAGCTACGGGCGCTTTATGATTGCATCGGACAAAATCGAAGACCGCTTTGTCGCAAAAGCGGCGGCATAATAGCGAGTATGGATCCAGCGGTCAATCGTGCAAATCAAGCGAAAAGCATAGTTGGAAGCTTAACCACATTCTGAGACAATGCTCGGCAACCATAATTTCGTTCCAATAATAGCAAAGGTAGACATGGCAGCTCAGCTTATTGATGGCAAAGCAATTGCTAAGCAGGTAAAAGAATCCGTCGCCGCACGGGTTAAAGTTCGTCTTGATGCCGGTAAACGTGCGCCCGGCCTCGCCGTTGTCATGGTCGGCGACGACCCTGCCTCGGCCGTTTACGTTGGTAGTAAACGCCGCTCCTGTGACGAAGTGGGATTCGTATCGGTTTCCCATGATCTGCCAGGTAAAACGACGCAGGATGAATTGCTTGCGTTAATCGATCAGCTCAATGAACAGGTTGCTATCGACGGTATTTTGGTGCAGCTGCCGCTACCTGAACATATCAATTCAGAGGTGGTACTGGAGCGGATCCGCCCAGATAAAGATGTGGATGGCTTTCATCCGTATAACATCGGCCGCTTGGCTCAACGCATTCCAGCGCTACGCCCATGTACGCCAAAAGGGGTGATCACCCTGCTTGATTCAACGGGTGTTAAATTTCACGGTAAACACGCGGTGATCGTTGGTGCCTCCAACATTGTTGGTCGACCAATGATCCTAGAGCTGCTGCTTGCTGGCTGCACCACCACGTGTTGCCATCGCTTTACTGAAGATCTCGAAGCCGAAGTACGCCGTGCCGATATCCTGGTGGTTGCCGTAGGTAAGCCTGAATTTATCCCTGGTAGCTGGGTTAAAGAGGGCGCTTACGTTATTGATGTTGGTATCAACCGAGTAGATGACGGACGCTTGGTCGGTGATGTTGAGTTTGCGCCGGCAGCAGAAAAAGCGGCATTCATCACCCCTGTACCGGGTGGAGTTGGCCCAATGACGGTAGCCAGCTTGATTGAAAATACCTTAGAAGCCTGCGAGCTATACCACGACAACGATTAACATGAGTTGCCTATTACCCTAAAAAAAACGCCCACACATGTGGGCGTTTTTATTTCTACTTTGGCTTTGCTACGGTAGAACCGCGGTTAACCTCGACGCCAAGTTGTGCCTTCAGGGCCATCTTCCAACACAATTTTCATCTCATTCAATTTGTCCCGCGCTTCGTCTGCTGCGCCCCAGTCTTTTGCTGCCCGAGCGGCATTACGCTGCGCAATCAGAGATTCAATTAAAGCGACTTCATCTTGACTTTCATCGCCCTGCAAAAAAGTCGCTGGCGATTGTTGCAGTATGCCCAGCACGCCACCCAGCGCTGTTAACTGGGCAACTAACTGTGCCGCCCGTTCAGGCTCTGCTTGGCGACACCGATTGATCTCTTTCGCCAACTCAAACAATACCGACATCGCTTCCGGCACATTAAAGTCATCATCCATCGCCTGGCGGAACTTGCTCGTGGCATCCGTTGAAAAATCCGCTGCTGACGCAGGCTCAATATCACGCATCGCGGTATACAGACGTTCTAGGCCTGCCCTCGCCTGCTGCAAGTTATCCCGAGAGTAGTTCAACTGGCTACGATAATGACCAGACAATAGGAAGAAACGTATGGTTTCTGCGTCATACTCAGTTAACACGTCGCGAATAAGGAAAAAGTTGCCCAAGCTCTTTGACATCTTCTCACTGTCCACCTGCACCATGCCACTATGCATCCACAGGTTGACATAGGGTGTATCAAAGGCGCAGCAAGACTGTGCAATCTCATTCTCATGGTGTGGAAAGATGAGGTCTGAGCCGCCGCAGTGAATATCGAAATGCTCACCGAGATGTTTGGCGTTCATCGCCGAACATTCGATATGCCAGCCCGGTCGGCCCTCACCCCACGGAGAGCTCCAGCTAGGCTCACCCGGCTTTGCCATCTTCCAGAGCACAAAGTCGAGCGGGCTACGCTTGCTCCGTTCAACTTCTACCCTCGCGCCAGCCTGCAACATTTCGAGGTTTTGGCCACCTAACCGACCATACTCATCAAAACTTGAGACCTCGAACATCACATCACCGGTCTCCGCGACGTAAGCGTGCTTTTTCTCTATCAGGCGCGCCACCAAAGCGATGATCTCATCCATATGGGTAGTCACGCGAGGTTCGATATCAGGGCGTAAAATATTTAATTTGTCGTAATCTTCATGCATCCGCGCCACAGTGCGGGCAGTCAACTGGTCACAGCTCTCGCCATTTTCTAAAGCACGCTTAATGATCTTGTCGTCCACATCGGTGATGTTACGTACAAATTCCACCTGATAGCCGGAAAAACGCAGATAACGTACCACTACATCGAAGCTCACCGCGGTACGAGCATGGCCAATGTGACAATCATCGTACGCTGTAACCCCACACAGGTAGAGCCCTACTTTGCCGGGCTGAAGCGGTTGAAACGCCTTTTTTTCGCGGGTGAGCGTATTGTAGATCTGCAACATTGAAACAATCGTCCTTTGCGGTTAAATCACCAAATAGAGGGGGATTCTACCATCGCGTCCGCTGCCACGCATCGCCCTTTTTATCTCAGCTTTCTACTTAAACGGCACCTCACACCTTTCAGCCTTGCGTCGCATCCGCTAGAATCCAGCCAAACAATGCACTGGAGAGAGTTCAAATGGTTATCCTGCACACTAATTTTGGCGACATTAAAATAGAACTGAACGAAAAAGCGGCACCAGCAACCGTGGCAAATTTTGTCGAATACGTGAAATCAGGCTTCTATAACAACACCATTTTTCATCGTGTTATTGATGGCTTCATGATCCAAGGTGGTGGCTTTGAGCCAGGCATGGAACAAAAGGCAACCAACGAAAAGATCAAAAACGAAGCTAACAATGGCCTGAGCAACAAAGTAGGCACCTTGGCAATGGCTCGTACCAACGATCCTCACTCAGCAACGTGCCAGTTCTTCATCAATGTTTCCGACAACACCTTCCTTGACCATACCTCTGAAACGCCTTCAGGTTGGGGCTACTGCGTATTTGCAGAAGTCGTTGAGGGAATGGATGTGATCGACAAAATCAAAGCGGTCAGTACAGGTAACTACGCCGGACACCAAGATGTGCCCCGTGAAGATGTAGTGATCGAATCTGCTGAACTGGTCTAACGCCTAGTGAGCACTCTCTTTATTTCAGATCTCCACCTCAGCGTCGAGCGGCCTGATATTACGGCCGCCTTCGTCGAGTTTATGACGGATACGGCCAGTCAGGCGGATGCGCTTTATGTCCTAGGTGATCTGTTTGACGCCTGGTTTGGCGACGATTTTGAAGATGAGTGCATCAATCAGGTGAAGCAGGCGTTTTTGACCCTGACTCAAAGTGGTGTACCTGTCTATTTTATTCATGGGAATCGGGACTTTTTGTTAGGAAAGCGCTTTGCAAAACAGTCTGGCGTGACACTGCTGCCAGAACAGTGTGTCGTCGAACTGTATGGCAAACCGGTGGTGTTACTCCATGGTGACACCCTTTGCACCCAAGATCATGACTACCAAAAATTTCGCCGCAAGAGCCGAACTTGGTGGTGGCAAGGCTTTATGTTGTCATTGCCGCTACGTCTGCGAAAAAAGATCGCCGATGATTATCGCGCAAAAAGCAAAGCTGCAACGGCGATGAAAAGCGCCGAAATTATGGATGTAACGTCAGCGGAAGTGACACAGGTCATGACTGATAACAGCGTAGAGCTGATGATCCATGGCCATACTCATCGTCCCTTTGTCCATGATGTCACCTTGGCCAATGGCCGAACCGGACAACGTATCGTCCTCGGTGACTGGTATAGCCAATCCAGCTATCTCACCTTCGATGCCGATAGCTTTGAACTGCACCACGCCCCCCTATCACCGGAAGATAAAAATAGCGCTTAAGCTACAACTGACGTTGGCACACCGCTGTGAAAACGAAATTGATCATCCTCGCTGGTCATCAGCAATGCTTCTTGCTCAGCAAAAAATGCGATGCGTTGCTCTAGCCCGTCAGCAGATATCGTCGCAGCAAGCTTCAGATAGTCCTGATAATGTCGCGCCTCCGACCGCAGTAAGGAGATATAAAACTTCTCCAGCTCCGCATCCAAATAGGGTGCAAGCTTGGCAAAGCGTTCACAGCTCCGCGCTTCAATAAAGGCACCGATAATCAACTTATCAACGGCAGCGGCGGGTTCATAGGTACGCACGTGTTTAATGAGCCCCTTGGCATATCTGGCCGCGGACAGCTGTTCATAAGGAATATCTCTGGCTTGCATGATCTCCAGCACCTGCTCAAAATGATGCAGTTCCTCTTTAATCAGACGCACCATCTTATCCAGCAGATCCTGCGTTTCCGGCTTAAGATCTTTGGTTTTTAGGCTGCCAATCAGTGCATTCTTCTTAGCAGAAAAAATACCGTCTCCCTCCTGCCGATAAACAAAGTCTTCATAAGGCTTTAACCAAGATAACAGGGTCGCACCACTCTCCTTGTCGATAGCGTAACGGCGAATAAGCAGCGCGGCACTCTGTGCTGCTTTCAGTTCACAGTTAGCATGATCCACCAACAAAGCGGACAAGCGCTCAGGCTTGATTGCTTCTTCAATCCAGGCTTCAGGCGTTTCACACTTAAGAAATTGATAGATGGGGGCCAGCAGTTGTTGATGTTCCAGATCCATGACAGCGATAGCTCAATTGCAGAATAGATACATGAATCGCCTATGCTACCTGCAACCTGCTCAGCTTTCAGCTTAGATCCACACAGTTCTTGTTCTATCACAGCTTCTGTGTCTGATCTAAACGCCTGAGTTCAGCGTAAGCAAGCTCATTGGTGTCATATCACGTTCTATTAGAGTGTGGAGAGCTGGATCATGATCCGCAGCACGAGTTGCCTCCGCAACTTGCAGAAATCGCGATACTGGTCAATAAATGTTCATAGGGTGACGCGACAATTATAATAACGCGCGCCTGTTCTATTTCTTGGGGAAGAAGCAAAAGGGCAACAACTATGATATTGAACCACCTCTGGGGCATCTATGCCCACCCTCGTGAAGAATGGCAAGCAATCGACCTCAAACATGAAGGTTTAACCTACAGTTTGTCACATATTATGTTAACGGCCCTGATACCGGCGATCTGCAGTTACTATGCTGCTGCTCATATCGGCTGGAGTATTGGCGCAGGTGATCCCATCATGCTCACCGAAGCCAGTGCCCTCAAAATGTCGATAGCCATGTATTTTGGCTTAATTGCTGGCGTCTTTGGCTTAGCTTGGCTGACCCAGTGGATGGCACACACTTTCGGCACAAAAACCTCATTCACCCATGCGCTGGAACTCGCCGCTTATACCTCCACCCCCCTGTTTATGGTTGGCTTTGCCGCACTACTGCCAATCTTATGGTTTGTAATGCTGGTCGGACTCGCTGGCGTCGCGTATAGCGTCTATCTGCTTTATAGCGGCGTCCCTATCATGATGCATATCCCGGAAGAGCGTGGCTTTATCTACGCCAGTTCTGTGGTTACCTGCGGCTTGGTTTTGCTGGTTGCTCTGATGGCCGGGTCAGTGATCCTTTGGAACTTGGGTTTAGGCCCTGAATATATGTAAGTGGCCCTTTCTGTTAGATAAAAAAAGGCAGCTTTCGCTGCCTTTTTTATTATCAAAAACACTCAATCAGAGTATCTAAACCAGCCACTCACGGATGGCCTTCGTTATGCAGTTCCATGTTGGAGCTGTTCTGGAAAAACTCTTCATCAGCCTTGGCATCATCATTACGCACTTGGTCAATATGCTCCAAATACTCTTGTGTCACATCGCCAGTGACGTACTGACCGGTAAATACTGATGTTTCAAACTGGTCAATATCAGGATTACCATCCTGAACCGCCAGCTCCAGATCCGCTAAATCCTGGAAGATCAAACCATCGGCACCAATGATGTCACAAATCTCATCCAGTTCACGACCATGGCCAATCAGTTCATTCGCCGATGGCATATCGATGCCGTAAACATTCGGGAAACGAATTTCCGGAGCCGCCGAAGCAAAATAAACTTTCTTTGCGCCCGCTTCCCTAGCCATCTCGATAATCTGATTTGACGTCGTACCACGAACAATTGAGTCATCCACCAGCAACACGTTCTTGCCTTTAAACTCGGTAGTGATCGCATTGAGCTTACGGCGTACCGATTTAACCCGTTCAGTTTGCCCAGGCATGATAAAAGTACGGCCAATGTAACGGTTTTTCACAAAACCCTGACGGTACGGTAGATCAAGGTTATTAGCGATTTCCAAAGCGATATCACAGGAAGTTTCAGGGATCGGGATAACAACATCGATATCCAGATCCGCCCACTCCTTGGCTATCTTTTTACCCAATCGCTGGCCCATACGAACACGGGAGGCATAAACCGACACGCCATCGATTTTGCTGTCTGGACGAGCGAAATAAACATATTCGAAAATACATGGGCAGCATTTAGGATCATCAGAACATTGCTGAGAAAACAGCTCGCCTTGATCCGTAATATACACTGCTTCACCTGGGGCTAAGTCGCGAACAAACTGGTAACCGACGGCATCTAACGCAACGCTTTCCGACGCGACCATATAGTCAAAACCGCCGTCAGCCTTGGCTCGTTTACCAAGAACAATAGGTCGGATACCAAAAGCATCTCTGAAGGCAACCATACCTTGACCAATAATCATGGCGATAGCGGCATAACCACCCCGGCAGCGCTTATGAACACGGGAAACAGCGCCAAACACATGCTCAGGGGTGAGCTGAAGATTAGGCTCGTAGCATAGCTCGTGGGCAAGTACGTTTAGCAGTACTTCGGAATCTGACGTGGTATTGATATGACGGCGAGCTTCATTAAAAAGCATCTCTTTTAGCTCATCGGCATTGGTCAAATTACCGTTGTGAGCGAGAGCAATACCAAAAGGGCTATTAACGTAAAACGGCTGCGCCTCGGCAGAGCTAGAGCTACCAGCGGTTGGGTAACGCACATGACCAATGCCAACATTGCCCCGTAAACGGTGCATATGCTTAACATCAAATACATCACGCACCAGACCATTGGCCTTACGCAATCTAAAATTACCATCCTCGGTAATAGTAACGATACCTGCCGCGTCTTGGCCGCGGTGCTGAAGCACAGTGAGCGCGTCATAAATAGATTGGTTAACTGGCGACTGAGCCACGATCCCAACAATGCCACACATAGCGAATATACCCCGTTTTTAAACTGCGCTAGCAGCCTGGTCGACCAACTCTTGTGTCTCGTCCAGGTGTTCAAAGAACCAGTCAATGATGATTTCAAAGTGCGGGATCAATTCAGAAGCCTGCCACCAAGGTCTATCAGCGAACTGGAAAAATTTAGTCATTAAGAAAATCATGGCGCAAACAACCAGCACCCCACGCAGGCCACCAAAGCATATGCCGAGCACGCGATCTGTGCCTGACAATCCGGTCTTCTGAACTAATTGGGAGATGATGTAGTTGATGAGTGCGCCAAGGATCAAGGTGCAAATAAAGAGTACCAGTGCAGATACCCCGTCCCGGATCAGAGCGTCAGAGATACTGTCCGCCAGCAGAGCAGAGAGATCACGATAGAAAGTGCTGGAGATAAAAAACGCCGCCACCCAACTGACCAGCGACATTGCTTCTTTAACGAAACCGCGTATCAAGCTGATCAGCGATGATAAAGCTATGACGCCGAGAATGAGGAAATCAATCCAAATCATGTACTACGCACCTATTTCAGGACGGCGCGAATTCTAACAAAGCATTCACGGTTTGCCTATCCCGCCTATTGTTCCAAAGGGTTATATGCGGTCAGTTGGCCAGTCAGGCCAGTCAGTTTTTTCAAACTTTCCAGTTTGCTTTCAAGCGCTTGTTTATCAAGACTTGGACCAATATAAACTCGCGTGATCATGCCATCTTTTGGTGTTTTCGGTCGGGTATACACTGTATAACCGCCCTTTTCCAACTTGTTGATCAGACCATTGACGTTTTTAGCGTTCTTAAAGCCACCCAACTGAATAGCCCAGGCATTATCCTTAAAGCCTTCCAATTTCGGCGCTGATTTGACTGGTTTTACGACTACTGGCGCTGGCGTTGCTGCGTCAATATCTGGCTCGCTGACCACCACATTGTCGCCATCAATATCAACAACTGGCGGCTGGTTCTCAGCTAAGAGCGCCGCGGCCGTATCTTCCTGCTCAACCAACCCCTCAGCCGCCGCCAAGTCATCTTGATGGATCGCTAGGTCAACCTCTGGTTTCAAGGGGATCACAGCAAACTCATCACTATGCCGCTGTTTTTCGCCATCAAGCAAATCAGGCAATACAATGATGCCTACGGCGAGTAATGCCACTGTACCCACTAATCGATTGGTAAGTTGATTGGCCAAAAAACGTCCCCTGCTTAGGCTGATATCTCGGCGACAGTGTAAAACGAGCCAAAAACGATTACCACATCACCCGCCGAAGCATGTGCTAAGGCGTGATCATAGGCATCTTTCACTTGCTCAAAACGGTCGCTGGACGAGCCAAGCTCGGCTAACTTATCTTCTAATAGATCACTCGTCGCGCCGCGCGGAACATCCAAACTGGCAACGAGCCATTGATCCACCGTCGGCAGCATTACCGATAGCGTCGCGGCAATATCTTTGTCCGCCAACATCGCCACGACAGCAATTACCTTACCGTCACCTTTCAATGCTTGTAACCGCTTGTTTAAGTAGTTCGCAGCATGGGGATTATGGCCAACATCAAGCACCACAGTTGGCTGTTGGGAAATAACCTGAAAGCGACCAGGAAGCACGGTATTAATCAATACCTGCTTAACCAGCTCAATGTCGGGCATCAGCTTCAGTTGATGCAAAGTCATCAACGCAGTGGCAGCATTCGCCAACGGAATATTCGGCAGTGGCAGTCGCTCCAACAGCTTACCTTCCGTTTGCCAGTACCAACTGTCCTGGCGCTTCTTATAGTGAAAATCCTCGCCCACAAAAGCTGGGATAGCCTGCTTGAGTCGACTCTGTTCGAGCATGGTGGGTGGCACATCGGGTTCGCCAATAATGGCAGGCTTGTTGGCGCGGAAGATACCGGCCTTCTCAAAACCAACAGATTCACGGGTGTTACCAAGAAAGGACTGATGGTCCAGGTCGACACTGGTGATCACGCTGGCATCAGCATCAACAATATTGGTTGCATCCAGTCGGCCACCTAAACCCACTTCCAGCAGGGCGACATCCACATCGGCTTGAGCAATTAGCCATAAGGCAGCCAAGGTACCAAACTCAAAATAGGTCAGCGCAATATCACCCCGAGCTGCCTCTACAGCAGCAAACGCTTGGCTGTGTTGGCTGTCCTCTAACTCCTTACCATTGATACGAACACGTTCGTTGTAATGTCTAAGGTGAGGTGATGAATAGATACCCGTCGTCAGCCCCTGTACCAAACAAAGGTTTTCCAACAGAGCAACCGTCGACCCCTTACCGTTAGTGCCACCGACCAACAATACTGTTGGTGCTGGCTTAATTAACGATAAACGCGCCGCCAGCTTGGACACACGCTCCAGCCCCATCTCAATTTCAGCGGGGTGCAGCTTTTCCAAATAACAAAGCCAGTCCTCAAGGGACTGGCTTTCAAAACGTTCATTTTGCATCAATGGGATCCGACTACTCGCTTACAGCCGCTTCGGTGCTCGGTTTATCACTGAGTTTTGCCAATACACGGGCCAAGGTGTCACGCATCTCTCGACGATCTACGATCATATCGACAGCACCGTGCTCGACCAAAAACTCACTGCGTTGGAAGCCCTCTGGCAACTTCTCTCGCACCGTCTGCTCAATAACCCGTGGTCCAGCAAAACCAATCAGTGCTTTCGGCTCAGCAACATTTAAATCACCTAACATCGCTAAGCTCGCCGATACACCACCCATCGTTGGATCGGTTAAGACTGAGATAAACGGTAGGCCTTTTTCACTCATTTTTGCCAAAGCAGCACTGGTTTTAGCCATCTGCATTAACGAAAACAACGCTTCCTGCATCCGAGCGCCACCACTGGCTGAGAAGCAGATCAGTGGACGATTTTCAGCCAAGCAGACCTCAACGGCTTTTACAAAGCGAGCACCAACGACCGACGCCATTGAGCCGCCCATGAAAGAGAACTCGAATGCTGCTGCAACAATTGGCAACCCTTTCAGCTCACCTTTCATCGCTACTAATGCATCTTTTTCACCCGACGCCTTTTGCGCCGATGCAATACGCTCTTTATATCGCTTGGTGTCTTTAAATCTCAGAATATCTCGCGGCTCAAGTTCACTACCCAGTTCTTCCCGTGAACCGGGATCCAGGAAACTATCCAGTCTAGGGCGAGCATGGATGCGCATATGATGGGTACACTTGGGGCATACCTCTTGATTGCGCTCTAACTCCGCGCGATAAAGCACCTGTTCGCAGGCTGGACATTTAGTCCAGATCCCTTCAGGAATATTTCGACGCTTAGTCGAACCGCTTTTGCTCTTGGGAAGAATCTTCTCAATCCAGCTCATTATTTCCCTCTGTATCGTCCGCTATTACTGCTGCTATGACAGTTTTAGCTCAACAAAATTCATTGCAAAACACCGGGTTCCGGCAAAACTGTCCAATTTAATCACAACCAGCCCCCTAAACATAAGAGAAAACTGGTCATACCCCATCATCACGCACCCAAAAAAACACGTTATTAGGCTAAAAACAGCGGCCCCATCGGCGTTTTTGGCAAATCCCACTCATCAGGATAGCTGACATCAACTAAATAGAGGCCATTAGGTTTTGCCGTTGCACCTGCCTGACAACGATCTTTTGCCGCTAAAACATCGGCGATCCAAGTAGTCGGCGCTTCACCTTCACCTACCACAATCAAACTTCCAACAATATTGCGCACCATATGATGAAGAAAGGCATTAGCTTTTACATCAACAATAATATAGCTGCCACGGCGTTGCACAGTAATATGGCTGAGGCTACGCATAGGAGAGTTCGACTGGCAGTGTACAGCGCGAAATGAGGTGAAGTCATGCTCACCAACCAAGCATTGCGCCGCAATGTGCATGGCTGCCGCATCCAGTGGCATATGGTAGTGACTAACGCCGCGGCGCAAAATACCGGGACGCAGACGTTCATTAAAAATGATGTATCGGTAACGACGGGCAAACGCGGTAAAGCGTGCGTGAAAATCATCACTGACCAGTTTGCCCCAAGTCACGGCGATATCATCGGGTAGCTTCGAGTTCACCCCGAGCGTCCACGCTCCCATATCGCGCTCAGCACTGGTATCAAAGTGAACAACCTGACCGGTTGCATGAACCCCAGCATCCGTCCGTCCAGCACACACCAGCTCGATAGGTTCATTGGCGATCGAACCTATCGCTTCTTCCAACTTCTGTTGCACACCTAACGCGTGGCGTTGGCGTTGCCAGCCGGAATATTTAGCACCATCGTATTCGATGCCAAGGGCCAATCGCATAAAACACCGTCTCGATAAAACGAAAAGGCCGGTATTATACCGGCCTTTGCAAATTCCGCGAGTCGCTACTGATTCAATCTTGAAAGTAACAACTGCGCTTCCACTCTCTGATCTTCAGAGCCCTTTTCAATCACTTCGTTGAGTATAACCGTTGCCCCTTCAGGATCATCGATCTCAATGTAGGCACGGGCTAAATCAAGCTTGGCGCTATACCCATTGTCGTCATCAACATCCATCTCCCGGGCATCAGGGGCTATGTCAGCAAAACCTTTCAGAGCCTTAGCTACACCGCCCGAATGATAAGGTTCTGTTGGACTGCCGCTCTCCTGCTCTGGCGTATCCATAATGCTGTCGATATCGATATACCCTTCAGCATCAGCCTGCTCACCCGTTCTCTCTTCCGTTTCACTAGCGAGAGATAGGTTTTCGCTATCATCAACTTTAGCCGGTGATGGCTCATCATCCAACGCTAACGAAAGGCCAAGATCCTCTTCCAGAGACGGCGCCTGCTCTGCTTCTGACTCTTCTTCCTCTGGCAACTCAGCCACGGCATCATCAAGAGACAATGAAAGGCCACTATCATCAATATTGTCCGCTTCTGCCAATAGAGCGTCTAGATCATCCGCTTCTTCCAACGCAGGCGCTGTCGTTTCAGCGGCTGGCTCGGTTTCATCGGCAAGTGACAACTCATTTAGCAGTTCGTCAGCAGAGACCTCATCTAAACGTTCAAGATCTTCACCGGCCGGAGACTCGTCCAATACTTCGGCAAGGATTTCATCGTCTCCACCAAGGCTGAAATCTATCTCATCCTCAGGAAGAGGTTCATCTGCCAGTGCTAATTCATCAAGGTTAAAATCCGCCAACTCAGCGTCACTTGCTGACAGTTCCTCATCATCAACCGTGAGATCGACATCTTCAACGCTAAGATCTGCCTCATCCGCGGCGTCAACTAGTGACAGCGCATCTTCGGCGTCTTCAGTGTCATCAGCAACGATTGCCTCATCGCTACTCTCTTCCTCGGTCGCTTGCTTCAATAGCGCATCGAGGTCATCAATTTCAGCCAGCGTGTCGGTAGCAGGTTCTTCATCAGCCAACGCCAGCTCGGCGTCATCAATAGGTGCCTCACTATCCACAAGCGCTTCTAACGCAGCATCGACATTGACGGGCTCGGCCGCTTCAGCCAGTAAGGCATCTAAATCATCGACCTCAGCAAGCGTATCGCTTTCGAGAGGCGCCTCTTCTACTTCGAGATCTTGGCCTGATTCCTCTTCCGTTGCTGCGGCTAGCAATGCATCCAGATCATCGCCATCATCTGCAAGATCGATCTCTTGCTCTGCAACCTCTTCAGCTGCCAGCTCAGCAACGTCAGCCTCAGGTTCTGCATCATCAGCTGCGGCTAACAAAGCATCCAGATCATCGCCATCATCTGCCAGATCGATCTCTTGCTCTTCAACCTCTTCAGCTGCCAGCTCAACAACGTCAGCCTCAGGTTCAGCCTCATCAACTGCAGCTAACAAAGCATCTAGATCATCGCCATCATCTGCCAGCCCCATCTCTTGCTCTGCAGTCTCTTCAGCTGCAGGCTCGACAACGTCACTCTCAGGTTCAGCCACATCAGCTGCGGCTAACAATGCATCAATATCATCAAGGTCAGCATCGACATCTAAATCATCGACAATCTGCTCCTCAACTTCTTCAACCTCTTCGGTGCTTTCCGCCACCTCATCTTCGCTAGCAGAGGCAAGTAGAGCATCAATATCATCAGTATCGACAGCGGCTTGTTCGTCGCTAACTTCTGTCTCTACCGGTTCCGCGGCAGCACTATCATCCTGCGTTGCAGCCAACAGCTCGTCTATATCAAGCTCATCAGCACTGGCCTCTTCAGACTCCTCGGCAACTTGTTCAACCGGCTCATCTTCTGCCCCGGCTTCTGCCCCGGCTTGTGCCTCAGTTTCTGCCAATAAGGCATCAATATCATCGACATCCACCGGCGCGTCAGCAGCTTCTTCTGCAACCGCCTCTTCGCTATCGTCTTCTTCACTGACACTGGCCAACAGAGCGTCTAAGTCATCCTGCTCAACGGCTGTATCAACCATATCAACCGCTTCGTCACTGCGCTCATCAACGCCATCAGACAGATCAAGCTCCGAATCAGCAGAAGCAGGCTGAGTCGAAGCGTCATCTTTTCCCGACGAATCCTCGTCAAAATCAGCAAGCAAGCTATCAATGTCATCTAGGCCTAATTCAGCCTCGTCAATCTCCTCACTTGCAGGCTCCGGCGCAATCTCAGTGTCATCAGACAGTTCAATCGCATCACCCAGCTCGTCTTCGAGGATCTCATGAGCCGCTTCATCGCCGAACAGTTGCTCTGCATCCGCCTCACCAAGATCGGCCAACAGATCGTCATCATCGTCGTCAACCAATACCGACTGTTCAACATCATCCTCAAGATCAAATGCGTCCAGTTCATCCAAGCCCGCAACCTCTTCCTCAGGCAAGGCCTCTGGCGCACCAATGGTATCGGCTTCAACCGTATCTGCAGGCAGCTCTGTCGCCACAGTGCTCTCTTCTGCTGGGCTATCACTGCGGTTTTTACGCAGCAACCAGAACGCTAGCAAGCCGATGAATAAGACGGTTGGGATGGTAGTCAGCAAGGCGAGTAACCCCTGACGCTCCATCAACCACTGATCCCAACTTTGATCAGCCAACTTTTGATCTTCAATTTGCGTCAGCTCACCCACTTGTCTTTGCGCCTCTAACAAGTCAGCTAACTTCTGCTGCAACACTTCCTCTTTGCCCACCTGCTCTTTTAGCAGTGCCAACTCTTTGTTTGCACTTTCGAGTTGCAGGCGTAAACGCGCGTTCTCAGCGCGCAGGGTTTCAACCGCCCCGCCAGCTTGCGCTAACTCTGTTGATAAGGTTTCACTGCGTAGGTCTTCGACCTTTTCCATTTTTTCAACTTGCTGCTCAAGTACAAGTTTCTCTTGTCTCAGGCGCTCTTTCTCCGCCGCAGCCGCGGCTTTTTCCGCTTCCAACGCAGCAAGTTTTTCCGCTTCTTTGGCTTTCTGTTTCTGCTCAGATTGTGCTTGCGGACCCCGTTGAGCCCAGTCATTAAAGCGAGCTTGAGCGTCTGCCGCGCTAAGCTGCTGGATCTGATCCATTGGTGGCACCATCAGCACACTGCCATTTCTTAGCCTGTGCAGATCACCATCTTCGAAAGCTGATGGGTTAGCGTCATAGATCGCCATCATGGTCTGATAGATAGAGACACTGCTATCGGGGCGCATTTTGACCGCGATGGACCACATGGTGTCATCAGGTACCACCGGGCCGAATGAGCGAACATCATAGGCATTCGCCTGGTCAGGGGCTTTTTGTCCACCCTCACCTTTGATCTCTACACGAGCATATAGGTCTTTATCGGTCGCCAAGGGCGCTTCAATCACACCCAACTGCACTACGTCATGGCTTGCACCGGGTGACGGTGTGTTGGCATATCCCAGCGAAACACAAGAAAACGCTGAGCCAATCATTAGCGAAGTCAGCAATACGCGCGGCATAAATTTCATACAACAGTCCTGATCTGGTAATCGGCCATACTAAGGCTTTCGGCACATCTTGTTGTTAACTTGAGGTTATCCCAAAGTAACAAAAACTTAAGATGGCCTGACTATAAGATAGTGTTTGGCCATTATCTATCAATGAGTAAGGCGATTAATGTGGGGAGCGTCAAGCATTTAGCTGACCAATCACGTTGACCGGCAGCAAAAACAGCTAAGCGAAGCGTTTTGCGCGCATTGCTAGTCAAAGCGCGCTACATAACTGAAGCTGCGTTTTCTACAAACTCAGCCATTAAAAATCGCAATATTTCCCTAGTCTGGACGGGAGAAACCTAACTGATACAGCGGCGCTAGCTGCAGTGAAGTTACCGACGGATTACCTGTGATGACCGCCGATGATAATTCACGGCGTTCAGGATAAAAACGCCGTAACCAATCAAATCCCTTACCCGCCAATGCATGCTCTCGGAACAGCTTGTCATCTCGGCGCACATCATAAACCGCATGAACCAAACGTTGTACGATCTCTGGTGTGGGTGGCTGCCCCAAATTAAAACCGGCAATTTCTGGTTGTGGCAGAAAATCCTCCAGGTGCTGACTGACTCTGCGTCCACAATGATCCGCAAACGCTTGATAAATCATCTCTGTACCCCGCGCTTTCCCTTCCAGCGAGTAACCAGCGATATGTGCTGTGGCCAACTCCACTAACGGCAATAGCTCTGCCATCACATGGGGTTCGTTCTCCCACACATCGAGTACAGTGGGCAGTTGTTTGCCTTGGGATAACACGTGGTACAGCGCCTTATTGTCAATGATTTCGCCACGACTAGCATTGACCAACACAGTGCCAGGGTTAAGTGCTGATAGGAAAGCTTCATCAACCATATGGAAGGTTGGATATTGGCCATCACGGGTCAATGGCACATGAAACGTGATAATGTCTGCTCTTGCCGCCTCTTCCAACGATACATATTGGCGAAACGCATCTGCAGGGGCTTTAAAAGGATCACAAAGCAGATAGTTGATCCCAAGCGCCTCACATTTATCGATCACGCGAGTCCCAATATTTCCAACCCCAATAATCGCCACCGTTTTATCGCGCAGATTAAACTGGTGTTGCTGCGCCAAAACAAATAAGGCACTGATTAGGTAATCAGCCACCGAGTGCGCATTGCAGCCCGGTGCGTTGACAAAACTGATATCTCGACTCATCAACAATGACTTATCGACATGATCTGTACCTATGGTGGCCGAGCCAACAAACGAGAGTTTATTAGCTTCTGTTAGCAATGCTTCATTGACCTTGGTGACGGAGCGGATCATCAAACCATCAACATCTTTTAATTTTGATGGCGTCAGGTCACGCCCAGAGATTGCTTCAACCTGACCAAATTCGCTGAATAGCTGGCGCGCATAGGGCATATTTTCATCAACAAGAATTCGCATCTCACACTCACATCAATAGGCTTTGAGAGCTGGCACTCTAATCTGCACTTTCAAGGCTGTCCAGTTAGCGAGCAAGGGATTAGACAATAGCTTAGTCTAATTGGCTTTTTAATATTCAAATCAACTAAATAATACACCGCCTAAACGTAAAAAAGGGCCCTTAGGCCCTTTCAATACTGCGATAGCTAATCTGCAGTTAAGCTTCGTACTTGCTGAATACCAAGGTGGCGTTTGTACCGCCAAAACCAAAGCTGTTTGACATCACAGTCTTAAGCTCAGCATCACGGGCTTCAGTCACCACGGGTAAACCTGCGGCTTCTGGATCAAGCTCATCAATATTGATTGATGGCGCGATAAAGCCATTGTCCATCATTAATAGTGAATAGACCGCCTCATGAACGCCCGCCGCACCCAGAGCATGCCCAGTCATCGACTTACTGGCACTCAAGGCTGGCGCATTGTCACCAAACACTTCTTTAATCGCGCCCAGCTCTTTCACATCACCAACCGGCGTGCTGGTGCCATGGGTATTCAAATAGTCGATTGGGGCATCAACAGTATCCATCGCCTGACGCATACAACGTACAGCACCCTCGCCTGACGGAGCCACCATATCGTAGCCGTCAGAGGTTGCGCCATAACCTACAACTTCACCATAAATTTTTGCGCCACGGGCCAAAGCATGTTCGAGTTCTTCAACCACAACCATGCCGCCGCCACCGGAGATAACAAAACCATCGCGGCTGGTATCATACGTACGTGATGCTAATTCTGGCGTATCGTTGTACTTGGTAGATAACGCGCCCATGCCATCGAACTGCACAGCCAGAGACCAATGAACTTCTTCACCACCACCAGCGAATACAACATCTTGCTTACCCAACTGAATAAGCTCTAAAGCGTGGCCGATACAGTGTGCAGAGGTAGCACAAGCTGAACTCATCGAGTAGTTAACACCTTTGATCTTGAACGGTGTCGCCAAACAAGCGGAAGTTGTACTGCCCATGGTACGAGGCACCATGTAAGGCCCGACACGACGAACACCTTTTTCGCGCAAAATATCAGCCGCAGCAACCTGATTCTCGGAACTTGCGCCGCCAGAACCAGCCACGAGGCCGGTGCGAGGATTGGAAACTTGTGCTTCATCCAAGCCTGAATCTGCGATCGCCTGATCCATTGCAATATATGCGTACGCTGCTGCATTGCCCATAAAGCGCATCGCCTTACGGTCAATATGTTCACTGGGATCGAGTTTCACATCACCCCAAACCTGACTACGCATGCCCATTTCAGCAAAGGATTCGGCCTTAGTGATACCAGAGCGTCCAGCCTTTAGTGATGCCAAAACCTCTTCTGCATTATTTCCGATACTGGAAACAATACCGATACCTGTGATTACCGCTCGTTTCATTGCCACAACCTTGATTCTTAATCCAACCGGGGATAATAGCCGCAAAGCACCATCAAACTGGTCGGCTTTCAGCGGCACCAAACACTACCTTCCTACTTACAATGCAGTAGAATAGCGCGTCTTGTCGCGTAATGGAGCTTTTTTTCAATGGCACAAAAGTTCAACCTCAGTCATGCACAACTTGATTGGTCTGATCCCACCACCCCTGTGGCCACTGAGTTTGATGATGTCTATTTCTCCAGAGCCTCAGGACTGGAAGAGAGCGCCTATGTGTTTATGGCGCAAAATCGTCTTCCAGAACGCTGGCAAAACAGTGACAACCCGTTGTTTGTCGTCGCCGAAACGGGGTTTGGCACCGGCCTGAATTTTTTGCTCACCTGGAGCAAATTCGAACGCTCCCGTGACGCCGCAAACGATAAGCCACACAGCCAACGCCTGCACTTCATCTCATTTGAAAAGTATCCATTACAGCCTGAGGACTTAGCCAAAGCACTCAGCGTTTGGCCACAGCTGCAACACTATATCGCGCCACTTTTAACCCAGTATCCGCCAGCCGTTGCTGGCTGCCACCGCCTGACCTTCGACCATGGGCGCGTCACTCTGGATTTATGGCTGGGTGATGTTAACGACTGGCTACCGCAGATCAATGCCAGCGCCAACTCTCACCCTCATATCGTCAACGCCTGGTACCTGGACGGTTTTGCCCCGTCAAAAAATCCGGAGATGTGGCAACCCACACTATTCCAGCAGATGGCTCGACTGTCGGCACCCGATGCCACCGTCGCCACATTTACCGCCGCGGGCATGATACGCCGCTCGCTGATCGCCGCCGGTTTCGAGATGTGGAAAGTAAAAGGATTTGGCCGTAAACGGGAGATGCTGGCAGGCAAATACCAGTCTCACGGTGACAGCATAACGGCCTCAACCGCACCGAATAGCAGCCAACCGGTCACCATCATAGGTAATGGCATCGCGGCAGCGACACTGGTTTACTCCCTAACCAAGCGCGGTATCAACTGCAAAGTGATCAGCCAGGACGAAACACCAGGCTCGCAGGCATCGGGCAACCGTCAAGGGGCTATCTATCCACTGCTACATGTTGAACTCGATGCTATCAGCCAATTTTTTACCCCTGCGTCGCTGTTTGCCGTCCAGCAAACCCAACAGCTCGCCGAACAGGCGAAGGCGCAAGGTGCTGAACTGCATTTACAGCTCAACGGCGTCTTGCAGCTTGCTTTCAATGAGCGCAGTCAACAACGCCAACAAAAGCTGCTGGCCAGTGCGCTATACCCTCCCGCACTGATGCACTCGGTAGACGCCAACCAGGCCTCCGAATTAGCTGGGGTAACTCTGCCCCATGCCGCACTGTTTTATCCAAATGCAGGCTGGGTCTCCCCTGCTGAACTTTGTCAGACGCTATTCCGTTGGGCGGAACAAACAGGCCTGTTGGAAACAGTTCATGCCAGAGTTGAAGACATATCTGCAAGCGAACAAGGCTGGCAGCTCACCCTGGTGTCTGCCGACAGCACGGCAAAAACCAGCAGTTATGCACTAAACCATACGCCATTGATTGTCTGTGCAGGTCATCAAAGCCAGCTAGGCCCATTAGGCTCTCTACCCTTAACACCGATCCGTGGTCAGGTCAGTCACGTGCCCGCCACCACAACATCGCAACCATTAAAGCGCGTCCTTTGCTATGAAGGCTACATGACCCCTGCGGTGGCAGGTGAACACTGTATTGGCTCTAGCTTTAAACGGGGCAACCTCGACACCGAACTAAGTCCAACTGAAGCTGCAGAAAACCTAGACAAGCTACAGCGCTGTTTGGCGCCTGCGCCGTGGACACAAACCTTATCGATGAGCCAACAGGGAAAAGTGGGCTTTCGCTGCGCTTCACCTGATCATCTGCCGCTGGTTGGTCCGGTGCCGGTTCAGACGACATTAGCAGAAGTCACCCTCAGTGATGGCCCGCAGTCTTTACCTGGGGCACCTATGCTGTGGACACTGACCGGGCTTGGCTCTCGCGGCCTAACGTCTGCCTGGCTATGTGCCGAGCAACTCGTTGCCCAGCTTGTGAGCGAACCAGAGCCATTACCCCTGAGCCAATCAGATAGCCTTAGTGCCAAGCGTTTTATCTGGCGACAACTCAAGCGCCAAGCAAAACAATCTGACAGCGCTAGGCACGCCATCGACCATGGTAAGAGCAGGTAAACGGCGGGGTTGCACCGTAACCCCTTCACCCGCTGCGGAAAGTATTTAAGCAGCTCCTGTACAAAGCGCAACATCTTGCTAACATTACAAGATCAACTCACAGTGAGGCGTCCGCATGGAAGCAAGCCAACGTAATGGGAGCACAGGGTGAATTCTCGGGCAAAGCTAGCACTGCTTTTGACGATGTTTATGCTTTGGGGTCAACCCAGTCTGGCGGATGAACCGTCTTCTTCGCCAGTGACGGGGATGTCTACAGGCACGCCCATTAGCCTCACCGAACTAAAAGAGTTAGCCCGTCGCGACCCCACCGCGACCATACAACAGGGTAACCTGCTACTCGATACTCCGCTGTCCGCAGTAGACGCCGCCAATGTCAAAGTCGCTGTTGCGTGGGCATATATGCTGCAGGGGCAATATCCAAGAAGTGCACTGTTAACCGAACAAGCGTTAATGGTCGCTGAACAACACAACCTGCCTCGATTACGTGTCGAAGCAATTAACCTCGAAGGGGCATTGGCCTTTCGCCAAGGACGCTTTGAGCAAGCAGAAGTCTATTTTCACAAAACACTGGCGATCGCCGACCAACATAAGTATCTGGACAGGCAGGTCAGTGCCCACTCAAACTTGGGCAGTGTCTACCGTAGTCTTGGCGAGCCAGTGCTTGCGCTCGACAACCTATACAAGGCGCTCAATTATAGCTACCAACTGAATGATCCCTGGCGCACCGGTGTCACCGAGGTGAACTTAGGGTTAATTTACAAAGACAACGCGCAGTTCAACAACGCATTAAACCGCTTTAATAATGCACTAGCCAGTTTTGCCAAAGCAAACAACGAATTGGCTGCCGTTTATCCGCTTGGCTATATTTCCGAGGTGTATCAAACACAAGGCAAATACCATGAAGCTTTGGACACAGCGTTAAAGACCCACGCTATTTGGCAACGTCATCAGGAGAAAGATGCTGTCGCACGTAGCCATCTAAATTTGGCAAAACTGCAACGCCTGCTGAAACGTAAAGATCTTGCTCAAAGCCACCTAGATTCGGCCAAGAGTGGTTATCAACAGCTGAATAATAGTAACGGTATTGCTAACGTGTTAATGGAGAGCGGTGAACTGGCGCTCGACCATGAACAGTACCAAAAGGCGCAGCAACACTTTCGTCAGGCACTGTCGCTATATCAGGCCGAGGATCAACGCAACGCTCAGCTTGAATCCTTACTTGCTATTGCCGAAAGCTGGCTGCTGCGCAACCAACCGAAACAAGCGGAGAGTTTTCTCAAACGCGCCAACAACGACACTCTGAAAAATGCACCGCCGACACTGCAGTTAAAAACCGATCTATTAAAAGCCAGAAGCCGCTTACTGTTAGGGCGTTTAACTTCCGCCCAAACCTTTGCACAATCAGCAGCGGCACTGGCAGAACAGCTCGAGCTGCTTGAGGAAGCCAGTCAAAGCTACCAGCTCCTGACCGATATCTATCAGCAACAAAACAGATTCAAAGACGCGTTTTTTGCCCATAAGACAGCGGATAACTACACCAATCAACTGGCACAACAAAATCAGAATACAAACCTGCAATTACTCAGAGCAGAACACCAACTGTCAGTACAATCGGAACAACTAGCGCAACTTAAATCAGGCAAACTGCAAGCAGAGCTCGCCCTTGCTCAGCAAGATTGGCAAAAGAAAAGCCTGCAAGCGACCATCGCTGTGTTATGCATTTTGCTCTGCCTGATCAGTGCGTTGGTTTACCAAAGCCGACGGCTCGCCAAAGCCTATGAAGATCAGAGCGAGCACGATCCCCTAACCAAACTTGGTAATCGCCGTTTTCTGCAGCACTGGCTCTCGATCCAGATACCGATCATGCGCCGCCGCTGGTTTCAACGCCGTTCATCGATCTACTCAAGTGCTGACATCTACTTCTTTATGATTGACCTCGACTTTTTCAAGGAGGTCAATGATAAGCACGGCCACTCCGCAGGAGACGAGGTACTGGTGCAGTTCAGCCGCCTCTGTACTAAGCTGCTGCGTGACAGTGACCAGCTGGTACGAATGGGCGGAGAAGAGTTTCTCCTGGTTGCCCAGCAAATAGATGAGTATGGCGCAGCACAACTGGCGGAAAAGATACGCCGAGTCGTCGCCCGACATAGCTTTATCGTCGCTGACAATCAGCCCATCAGCATCACCTGCTCTCTTGGCTTTGCGCCGTTCCCTCTCGCCGAGCAAGAACCAGATGAAGCGATGATTGAGCCCGCAATCATGCTCTCCGATCGTCTGCTTTATGAAGCCAAAGCCAAATACCGCAATGCCTGGTTGGGGTTAGGCACAAGCAAGAGCTGGCAGTCTCGGGAGTTGATGGATGCCGACATAGACGAGCTCTATGCCGCGCTGCATAGAAATGAAGTGCAGTTGCATAGTAGCCATCCGCTACCAACCGAAGCCGAGATAGAAGCAGATACAGACGCGGACACAGGGAAAGAAAGCCCCCGCACGAGGCGTAATGCATCACCCGCAGCAAAAACAAACACCGTTGCTCCGATAAAAAAATCGGACTCAACATCCTAATGACGGTTTGTCAGGCCGATCCGGCAGGCCGAAAAATGAAGCGGGTCAAATATTTCGCACTCTTTCGGGCAACCACCGCCCGCTGACATACACTGAGTTTATCCTTGATTTTTTATCGCAGGCTCTATGGGACAAGCCGTTGATAAGCATCATTTCTGTGCGGCTGATTTTGAGCGCTTTGCACAATGCCTTGAACAGGACATTGAAGCACTAGCATGCTTATTAGATAAACCAGATTTTGGCGTTGGCCCCTGCTCTCTGGGAGCAGAGCTTGAGTTGTACTTGGTCGATCACTGCGGCCACCCTCAACCATTCAACAAGCACTTCCAAAAACTGGCGAACGATCCATTACTCACACTAGAACTTAACCGCTTCAACCTGGAATACAATCTGTCCCCGGTACCCGCTGCGGGCACACCTTTTACCGCAATTCACCGTCAGCTGAACGAAAAGCTGGCTGAACTTCGTCATATTGCTGCGCCAACCGATACACGCATTCTCGCCATTGGCATTCTTCCCACATTAAGGCAAAGCGATTTTGGCTTAGCCAACATGACCGACGAACCTCGTTATCACGCCCTATCCCAAAGACTGGATGAGCTAAAACAAGATCCATTTTATATCCACATCGATGGCGCAGAGCCGCTCAAATTACACACCGACTTTTTAACTCTGGAAGGTGCAAACACATCATTTCAGGTTCATCTGAGAGTAAATCCTAAAGAGTTTGTCGATCACTACAACGCCATACAGTTAGTTACGCCGATCGCGCTTGGTTTAGCAGCCAACTCACCGACTCTGCTCGGCCATCGGCTGTGGCACGAAACCAGGATCACGCTGTTTAAACAGTCGATCGACTACCGAGACAGACATTCAAATCATTGGCGCCCACCCGCCCGTGTGGGTTTCGGTTGTGGTTGGGCACGCAAAAGTCCACTGGAACTGTTTTCCTCCAGCGCACGTCAATTCCCCGTAATGATGCCGGTTGACTACCATGAATCACCGTTGACTGACATCCAGCAAGGTAAAACGCCCGCTTTAAGTAGCCTGCGGCTACACCAAGGCACGGTCTGGAATTGGAACCGTCCGGTCTACGACCCCGTTGCCGAAGGCCACCTAAGGATCGAACTAAGGGCTCTACCCGCGGGCCCTACCCCCTTAGATATGATGGCCAACGCCGCATTTTGCATCGGCATGGCGGTCGGCCTGCAGGATCAGCTCGAAGACCACTTGGTTGCCTTACCTTTTGAGCATGCGCGCTACAATTTTTACCGGTCCGCTCAGCACGGGTTAGACGCACAGCTGGTATGGCCGTCTGGCCCACATGGGCAGTTGCAAGAGATCCCTCTAACAACGTTAGCGACAAAAATGCTCCCCGTTGCAGAGCGCGGATTAGCCACACTCGGGATCACCGCAGCTGAAATAGCACTCTACCTTGATCCCATCAGGATGCGACTAACCCACCAACAAAACGGTGCCATCTGGCAACTCAAGATACTAAGCCAGCTGGAACAAAGCCTTTCCCGCCACGATGCCCTACATCAAATGCTATGGCGATATTACGAACAGCAACAAATAGGCACCCCCGTAGCCCAATGGAGCAGCGAATTATGAGCGCGCCTATCCGCCCATCAAACGACACATACTCTCCGCTGTTATCCCGCTACATCATTCCCTATGGGCAACGCTTAGATAAAGCCACGACAGGGCATTCCGTCATCGAGTTCCTCCAGCAATGCGGAGGCCCGACATGGCTCACCATAGAAGGCAAAGACATCACCCGCTCGCGCGCCGTCGTCACCTTACTGCACGGCAACGAACCGTCAGGCGTCGAAGCTTTGTTTCAGTTACTACAGCGCGCCCTATCCCCTCCTGTCACCTGTCACCTGTTTATCGCCGTCGTCAATACGGCGCTAACCCGCCCTTACTTTAGCCACCGCCATTTGCCTCAGCACCGCGATCTTAATCGCTGTTTTAACGGGCCCACGGACGATTTTCCAGGTCAGCTAGCACGCGAGATCTGGCAGGCACTTATAGAGTTACAACCCGAAGCGGTCGTCGATCTACACAACACTTCGGGCTCAGGACCGGCATTTGCCGTGTCGGTCGAAGATTGCGCCATACACCAAGCCATCGCCTCTCTATTTTGCCAACGTATGATCGTCACCGACGTCAGGCTGGGTGCGTTAATGGAGAAGACTTCCACTCAGATGCCCGTCGTCACCATTGAATGTGGCGGTGCCATCGATCCCGAGTCTCGCCAAGTGGCATTAGAAGGATTAGAGAAGTTTATTTGCGCAGCCAATGTGAGGGAGTACAGCCGTCAAGACTGGGATGTGGAACTGCTGCATCATCCATGCCGTGTCATCATCACCCCACAAATGAGCTTGGCTGTCGCTGAACAGGCGGTCAGTGGCGCGGATATTACGCTTCCGGGCAATATCGAACATCACAACTTTGGTCGTGTACTGCCCGGCACATGTTTAGCTTGGCTACAAGGAAATGATACCAGAGCCATCAAAGTGCTCGACGGTCAGGGCATCGACTTAACCAACGATTATTTTGAAAACCGAGCAGGTGAATTAACGCCTAAACAGCCACTAAAGCTGTTTATGATCACCACCAATATCCGCATAGCGCAAAGTGACTGTCTGTTCTATCTAGTCGCCGCGCCTTATTAGGCTGTGGTCTTTTATAAGATATAGTCATTGCTAGAATTGGCTCACACAGAGCAAGACGCTCTCTCGCGGGGGACACTATTCACGCGGAACCGGCAGCAGGCAAACATAACACCAGCTCTTCTATCTGCTGATTTAATCCGGGGCAGAAAAAGCGCTGTTCCCGTTCAACTATAAAACCATTCTTCGCCAACACCCGTAACGAACCAATATTGCTTTTTGTCACATTGGCATACAAGGGTCTCTCAATCACGACATCTAGGAACAGCGACAGCGCCTGTGTCGCTATTCCTCGCTGCCAAAAATCACAGCCCAACCAATAGCCTATTTTCCACTGTTCCTGCTGCAACCAACACACGACACTGCCCGCCACGCGTCCCTTATCTCCCCTCGCCACATCCGTTGCATCTAGTACCATAACGGTTTTCACTGTGGCACACGTACTCGATAACACGTTACTTTGCCAATGAGATAAAAACGCCTCACGGCTTCGCGGAACAAACTGGGCCACTTCGCAGGCTTTCGGTTCATTCTGTTGTTCAAATAACGTATCCATATCAGACGACAAGACGTCTCGGAGCCAAATTTGCGCCATAACAACCTCTTGTGCTCCTAAATAGATGACATCAACAGCGAAGCGAACCCGCCACAGTGAGTAAAGCACAATGCCCGAGCAATCCAACCCGAAGCAGTGCTTTCAACTTACTTAACGCATGCAATGTGTTTTCCAGCACATGATGATGCTTAAACGCGGGTTATTACGCTTGAAACGAGAGTTTGCTACCAAATGCCCCATGCCAGTCTTGATCAAACTGCATACATGCCGATTGACTGCCAGGATGGCTGATCATCTGCTCAAGCACATCGACCGACAACGTAATCGCACCAAACCCTGCCTTACAGCATTCCAACACTTGCTGAACAACGTATTAAGGTAGAGATAGCCGCCAGCACCTAAAATCACCCACGTTATCTTTTGAACCTAAGGCGCATCCATAAAATGAAAACTCACCCAGAGCAAAAACAAAAACAGTAAGGGAAAACAAGCAACGTACACACCATGAGCTTGCACTTTTCCACTCAACCAAAAACAGAGCAAAAGAACGACCGGATATGTCAGCGTTCCCCATAAGAAAAACAGGTTCATTATTCTGTTAAATAGGGGGATATCGATCGTGGATTGGCTACCCAACCCCATCAGGCTGGCGATAGCGACAAAGGGATACACAAGCAAAGGAATTGAACCTACAACCAAAAAAGCAATTCTGACGTACTCGACCATATCACTAAAACCTGACAACACTGGAAATTAAGGCGTACGCAAAAACACACCGCAGGTGTCTCTGCGCGCTTGCGAGAAAATCATCCCGTTTACGTTATAAAGAATTAAAACATCCTACTGAAAAATTGCATCACCACTTTGGTAATCAAGGCCTGGGTGATTATCAAACCGAACGACACCAACAGCAGCCCTCCCCTCTACCGCCTGACTCACTCGGGCGACGCCATCACTGCCAAAACCACCACATAATTCAATCGCAGCAACGCCTTCTAAAACCAACTCCTTTGCTAATACCTCAGCGTCTGCGTAGTCTTTCACCCCAACACTAATGAGTTCAACCGCTGGCGTGTCAATACTGGAACGATGGGTTTTACGATCGGCTTCCGGTGCGACAAAAATGAATGCTGCTTTAAGTTTCATGTTAATTCCTTTTAGTGTTAAAAATAAGCGACTTAGCAAAGCGCACCGAATAATATGAAACTCAGATCAAAAACCGGCTTGTTTGACTTTGGTGTCTACTAGAACGGAGCAACTACAGCGATTGCTGCCTAAACTAGTTAGGCATTTAAGCTTGAAAAGTAACCTGAGACAAACCACTCTTAAGATATTCATAGTGTATTGAATGACCATCGAATATAACTTTAACCCACTTTCTATACTCGCCTAGGAATTCTGCCTCACCCTCTTGGAATTCAAGGTTGTTTGATTTCACATGCTCTAGCAGAGACGGCTTGTCTGAGAATTCATCAATGCCTAATTTTGAAAGACTTGCAGCCTGATATTCTTCTGTAGTATTCATAAAAACAAATATTGTCTTAAGAATTTGCTCATGATCAAATGAAAACTCAAGCCCTAAATCATAGATTGAACCATAGTATTTATCTTCTGTCCCTTCATACAATCGATCATAAGCGTAAACCACTTCAACTTCATAAAGTTCAAATAACTCGATTAACTCGTCTGACTTTAATGAAAGATTTAAAAGACTTGGTAGATTCATGTTCTTATGCCTAACGCCTTCGTTTTACGGTGAGCTTGCGAGTCCAAGGTCCTGCCGCGAAGTGTTGTATTTAGGGGGCTGAGGAAAGACTTTTTGTTAAGACTAGCCATAATCAATTGACTTGTATGGCCCCTTTTTGAAGTTCCTTTTAAAAATCCGAAACGATAGTCTAAATAACCAAAGTGCAAGCAAAACCATAAGTGGTCCGGTAACGACACCACCATATACAGCACCGGCTGAAAAACTCCCTTCAACCTCTACTTTATCAATTATTGCAATAGCAGAAGTTAGTAGTCCTTTAACACCTACAAACAGAAAAAGTAACGCAAATGGCAATGCTAAGATGGCAAATATGTTCGCAACCAGCAGGTTGAATACATTGGCGACTTTAAACCAAAATTCAGTCATTTTCTCTCCATTAGTCTTAACGCTTAAATCTAGCGAATCCCCTCATAATCCTTAGGAAGTTCATAAAAGTAGACGCGTACCCCGTGGTTTAATCTAATTAATTTCGCCAAAAACAAATCCTATCTCATCCTGCACGGAGGCAGTCGGGATGCCCGAAGCTCAAATCCTACACCAAATGCTTGCACAACAGTGTCCGCAAATTCACAAAAAAAGCCTGAGTTCCCTGATAGTTGCGACTAAGTCGCTCGCGTTACCCTCGCCGTTACTATGTACTGCTGTTAATCGCCATGCTCGCTGAAGTCACTTTATGGTGGCTAGGGCCCGTAGCCCAGCAGGCTGGATGGCAGTGCCACTTTCAGCCTAAAACCATCAAAAAGCGGGCTATGTAGTTGGTTGTTCGTTTAGGGAAGAAAGTACGGAGAGAACCCGACTTTGTTATCTCAAAGTTGCGAATACGGTCGACTATCAGTGAATTCGTAAGACTGGTTCACACCGCCGGACTGAAGGATTTATAAGGTGACCCTCCAGCACCAAGCTAACGGGTAGTAACGTAGCGGCATAATAGCGAAGCACCGCGCGCTGGCACCACCAGTCCGTTAGACTTTATGGCACCAGACAAACAGCCTGTCGGACCTTAGGCAGAAGGTTTTGGCATTACTTCGGCAACAAAAAAGGCGCTAATTTCAGCGCCTTTTTTGAGCGTTAACCGCAGGTGATTGCGATTTACTCTTCGACACCCTGCGACTTCAGGTATTCGTCGTAAGTGCCGTGGAAATCGGTCACGCCATCTTCGGTTAACTCGATGATCCGCGTTGCCAAGCTGGAAACAAACTGACGGTCGTGACTGACGAAGATCAGGGTGCCTTCATACTGCTCTAACGCCATATTCAGGGATTCAATCGATTCCATATCCATGTGGTTGGTCGGTTCATCCATCAGCAGAATATTTGGCGTTTGCAGCATCAACTTACCAAACAACATCCGCCCCTGCTCACCACCAGAGATCACATTCACTGATTTCTTGATATCGTTCTGCGAAAACAGCAAACGACCCAAAGTACCACGGATCACCTGCTCGTCATCGGCCTCTTTACCCCACTGATCCATCCAGTCGTAGAGGTTCATATCCTGTTCAAACTCACTGGCGTGATCCTGAGCGTAGTAGCCGATATGACTGTTCTCAGACCATTTTATCGTGCCCTCTTTCGGCACTTTGCGTCCGGCTAAGGTGTCTAACAGTGTCGACTTACCAACACCGTTTTGGCCGATCACGGCAATACGTTCACCCACTTCCACCAACAGATCCAAGCCTTTAAACAGCAGCTCACCGTCGTAACCTTGTCCCATTTTGCTCACTTCCAGAGCATTACGGTAAAGCTTCTTCTCCTGGGTAAAGCGAATAAACGGGTTCTGGCGGCTAGAGGCTTTTACTTCTGCCAGTTGGATCTTGTCTATCTGTTTGGCCCGTGACGTTGCCTGTTTCGCCTTAGAAGCGTTAGCAGAGAAACGAGCAACAAATTGCTGCAACTCAGCGATCTGCGCTTTCTTCTTCGCGTTGTCGGCCATCATCGTAGCGCGCGCTGCAGTAGCTGCCGCCATGTACTCGTCATAGTGACCAGGGAACAAGCGCAGTTCACCGTAATCCAGATCGGCCATATGCGTACAAACACTGTTCAGGAAGTGGCGATCGTGAGAGATAATAATCATGGTGCAGTTACGTTGATTCAGTACCCCTTCCAGCCAACGGATGGTATTGATATCCAGGTTGTTGGTCGGTTCGTCAAGCAACATCACATCAGGATCGGCAAACAGCACCTGAGAAAGCAATACGCGGAGTTTCCAACCCGGCGCGATCTCGCTCATCGGGCCAAAATGCTGCTCGACCGGAATGCCTACACCCAATAGCAATTCACCCGCACGGGCTTCGGCGGAATAGCCGTCCATTTCGGCAAACTCGGTTTCCAGATCGGCCACCCGCATACCATCTTCTTCACTCATCTCTGCCATGGAGTAGATGCGGTCACGCTCTTCCTTTACTTTCCAGAGTTCCGCATGACCCATAATCACTGTATCGATCACGGAATACTCTTCATAAGCAAACTGATCCTGACTCAGTTTGGCTAAACGCTCGTTGGGATCCAACATCACTTTGCCGGAGGTAGCTTCCAGCTCGCCACTGAGGATCTTCATGAAGGTGGATTTACCACAGCCATTGGCACCAATGAGACCGTAGCGGTTACCACCACCAAATTTGACTGAGATGTTCTCGAACAGCGGCTTTTCGCCGAACTGCATGGTGATATTGGCGGTTGAGATCACAACAAAACTCCATTGACTGGATTGAACGAAAAAGTATTAGATGTTAAGAGGGTGGCAGACTACACAGATAGTGCCAATTGGGCAATCCAGAATGCGTTTTTTTAAGGGGAGAAAATGCAGATGGAACGGTCGTTCACTGCGGCTTATATCTGCAGTAAACGACCTCTTTTCTTTGCGGTTAAGGGGTTAACACACAAAGCTGACTAGCTGGTCATCAACAGCGACGCCATCGCTTGCGCGTGCTCTGCTGTTTCTCTTCCTAAATCGGTTAAATAGCCACCATCGGGCATGGTCACTAAGCCTTTATCATGTAATCGCTGAGTGGCTTCAATCACCTCAGGGGCTGCATCATGGTGAACTTTTATTCCTTCGAGCGTTGTATCGAGATTAAAGCGGCACAAAATGTTCAACTCTTGGATTGTGTCGGCGGTGTAAGGCATAGTCGATCCCATCAATGTTGGTCTTATAAGAAATGAAATTACGATTGAGCATAGTGCAGTCAGACGAATTTAAAAAAGATCTGGATCATGCCGATACAGGCAAGCATTAAGACTCTGTGACAGAGTGCGCAGTTGCAACAGCGGATGTATGAAGGACGGTTAAATAACAGCCAAAAAAATAGGCAGCCATCCTTGGCCGCCTTCAATTCGCGTGGAATCACTCTTATCGTTATTATTCGGTTGCTTAGGCTCCCCCGAGGGCGCCTGTTACGTTCTGTTGCTGAAGCTCTCTTTCTCTTCGCTTATTCAAAGTCCAGACTTTCAGAGCCTGACAGGGCGACGGATGAAAGCATCTGTTGCTGTTTCAGGCGTACCGCTTGGTTTTCCAACACACCAGCGATATCAAGGCCTTTAGGTTTGCCCAAAAACAGGCTTTCACCATCTACTCCTTCGACATAATCATGTGCATCGGCACCGTGGATAACGTCTTGCCCCGCCTGGCCGAAGATCTCATCGGCACCATGACCCGCCCATATGCGGTCGTTACCAGTGCCACCATAAATCTCATCATTACCCGTTTGCGCAATAATCATGTCGTTACCGCCGCTGCCATATATGAGGTCGTTACCACAGCCCGCTTGCAGCAGGTCTTTACCCTGCAACCCGTCCATCCGCACATCAATACAACGGCTCATGTCGTCATCTATCACCATCACGTCGTCATACTGCGAACCACTCAAATTGATCCGGTGCATATTAAGCGACGCACTGCGCCAAGTATGAAACTCGTCCCAGCGGTCATCCTGACTGTCGATGCGAAAAACACTCATGTCACCCGACAAGCCGTCGCTGGTTACCAATAATGAGCAGCTACTTTTACAATCAACCCACAGTTGTTGGTCATATAGAAAAGCAACAACCTCAGCGTTCTGGCGACACTCTGTTATCTGCTTTGGGTCAATGGTTTCAGCGGCACCAAAAAAGCTGTTCTTAGCGATCTCTTTCGCTGCAACAATCCGGCTGCTGTCAGAACAATCCCGTGTTACATCATCTATTTCACCAAACAGCATCAGTAAACCAATAAATGCGACGGCTGCTGAACAGTTCAATACACCGCGATAAACCCATTGTGTCTTCATTGCCTTTCCCTACCCAAAGCACCTGTGATGCGACGACTTGCATATCAGTAGTGCGAAACGTTGAGCAAAGATTAGAAGTTGCTATCGATAAGCGCATTCAATCAGCGGACAGATAACACCAAATAACGGACAACCTATTAAAAGGCTTTATTTTCAACAAGATAAAATCAAAAATAAAATCAACAAAAAGCTTGTGGCATTAAAAAACGGACACCAAAATGGCCGTTATTTATAGCTCTGTCGCAGAAACAATAGCGGTGTCGGATATGAGATACAGTGAAAAACCGGCCATTTTCTATAATCGAGAACGGTTGGCCGATAATTGCTACAAAAGTGCGCTTGTGGCTGATACCAAACTACCAGCCACAAGCAGATGTTGAAGAGGCGCGCGCTGAAATTAGCCCGATGAAGTTTGTTGCCGCACAAAGTCGCTCGGACTCATGCCAAATTTTTGCTTAAAGCACTGGCTAAAGTAAGCGGGTGAAGAGAAACCAACAGCGGAGGCCACTTGTGTTACCGCTTCGCCCGCTTGCAACGCATCAGCCGCTAACTTTAAGCGGAAGCTGCGAACGTAATCCGTGGGCGTTTGGCCAAATAGGGCCTGCATTTTGCGTTGCAATTGCCGCTCACTCATTGCCACGGCATTGGCGATCAGTGCTTTATCCAAGCTGCTCTGTGAATAATGCTGCGCCAATACCCCTTCCAGCTTTTCAACAAACTGCCGATCCCGTTGATTAAGCCCCGCCGCACTCTCTTGATTGGGTTGCTGCGTTCCGCTCGATTCTGCACTCTGCTCCGGCTGCGGATCACGCAACTGCAGCTTTTGCGCAATCAAGCGCCGCACTTTAATCAGACCAGCGCAACGCAGTTGCAGCTCATCCGGGTTAAATGGCTTCGACAGGTAGGCATCAATATCGCTTTGCCATGCCTTCAAGCGACTTTCATCATCGCCTTTGGCGGTGAGCAACATCAAAGGAATATGGCTAGTTGCGGGGTTATCGCGGATCAAACGACTCACTTCGAACCCATCAAGCGACGGCATCATCAGGTCGGTGATAATCAGATCTGGTACCTGCTCTATCGCGATCTGTACCGCAGTAGGGCTGTCGGTCTCTGTAATGCAGTGATACTGATTGGCTAAAACATCAGCCACCATGGCGACGATCTCCGGGTGGTCATCAATAATAAGCACCTTAGGGCGCACGCTCTCATCATGTTGATCCGCGGCTTGCTCGCTGTCACTATTCGACGCCACCGGCGAGGCTGCGGCAGATTGAGTCGCAGGTAATGGCGCTGCAGTTAACACCTGCCCCGATTCACTAGCGGGCAAACTTGTTGCGAGCGCTTCTAAGGTCATATAGCGGGGCAGCACTACGGTAAAAACCGTCCCTTCATTGACTCGGCTACTGACACTTATTTCGCCTTTATGCGCCTCCACTACCTCTTTCACCAAGGCCAGACCAATCCCCACACCGGCAGTGCCTTCAACATCCACATGAGCACGTACGAAACGTTCAAATATCTGTTTCATCGCTTCGTCTGTCATGCCGATGCCACTGTCAGTGACCACCAACTTCAGTTTTTCGTTCTCTGCTGTTAATGACGCCGCCACCCGCCCGCCTTCCGGGGTGTATTTCACGGCGTTACTCAGCAAATTAACCACCACTTTTTCTAACAGGTCGTGATCACCTATCAAGCAACAATCCGGCGCAATAGCGGTAGTTAGCTGGATCCGTTTTTGCTCAAAAAGAGGCCTTAACTCCAGAGTGGTCTGCGCCACTAGCTGGTCTAACAATACACGCTTGGCGTCCCGCTCTTCGCCCGCTTCCAGCTTGGCCAGTTGCAACACCTGTTCAACCATGCGCAACATACGCTGTGCATTCAGCTCGATCTGCGCCAATAGAGATTGTCTTTTTAACTCTGGCGTGTCGGCAGACTTTAATTGATGCAGCGGGCCTAAGATCAGCGTCAGTGGCGTACGAAATTCATGGCTGATATTGGCAAACAAGGTACGTTTTTTCTCAAGTATGGTCTCTGTTACGCTGGCCTTTTCCGCCATCAGCAGACGTCGGCTGCGTTGACGGTAGGTGAGGAATGAGAAGCCCAACAACAACACCAAACTGCCCGATAACCAAAAGTTTCGCTGATACGCCTGCGCGGCAAGCTCCGACTCACGCAGTGCATTTTCCTGCTCAAGTAAACGGATCGATGCCTCTTTCTCCGCCACGCCAAATTTCTGGTGCAACTCCTGAGCCTGCATCCGCATTTCAGAATGCTGTAACCCCAGGGTGCTGCTTTGAAACTGTTTCAGGTAAGCGAGTGCCTGTTGATAATCGCCCATTGCTTCACTGGCACGGGACAAACCAAGCAACAACGGACCTTCATAAGCGCCCAATGTACGAGTTCCAACTTGCGCCATCGCTTGTTGATAGATCTCAAGGGCAACGGCAGGCTGCTGTTTATCCAAATAAGCGTTGCCGAGCCGCACAGCAATATCGGGACTAAGCACGCCATCACTGAGATCATCTGATAGTTCTAACGCTTTTTCGTACAGGGCTATCGATTTATCAGGCTGATTTTGCCGCGCATAAAGATCGGCAATATTCTGATAGGATTGCGCCAATGCGGCTTCCGGCCCATGACGCTGATAATAATCCAACGCCTTTTGATAGTGACGCATTGCGGCATCAAACTGACCAGCGCTGGCTTCAACATTACCCAACAGATTAAGTACGCGCATGAGGTCTTTACCACGCTCTTCCTGCGTAAATATCATCTCCGCCTGTAGCAAACGCGCCTTGGCAGCATCGAACTGCCCCATGTCCAGTTCGATTTCACCGATATTGGTCAAAGTTCGTGCCACGGATATCGGATTTTCGTATTGCTCTTTATAGACCAGAGCTTCAATAAAGTACTGCATCGCCAGGTCTAACTTGCCTAACAGTCGATAACTGACACCGATATTATTAAGTGTTGAGCCCAGGCGCTTCAGGTTGCCACGCTTTTCATCATTGATCCGTAACCGCTTGAAAATATCCAACGCCAGCACAGGGTTATCGTGGTAGAGGTAGATAGACGCGATACCGTAATCAGAACGGTGCAACAACTCATCATCAGCCAGCGCCAGCGCGAGTTCGCGGCTATCTTGGTAATTAACGATGGCGGCATCGGGCGCACCGAGCGCCATATTAGCCCGTCCCATCAGGTAGCTGATACGCGCTTTTCTATCGGTGCTATCGACTCGCACTATGGCAAGGCTTAACTGCGACAATGACTCAGCGGGGGCATCTTCGACCTGTTGAATAGCACGGCTAAAATTGGGCTCTTGGTGTAACCCCACCAGATCCACAGCGCCGACATTGCTCGGTAATAAGACGGCAGCCAGTAACCAGTAAAAACAAACCGGTTTGCTAAAACAGAGATAACAAGAGGAGAAGAGTTGCTTTGCCACGACATATCCCACAGAAATTAGTCGGCCTCAGTCTATTGCAACCAACTCCAATGACAAGCGCGATAGTGCATTATCGCGGGGCACTCAACACATTTTTCACGGCGTCTTCATGACTCGCTTTACCACCAAATAAACGCACCCCCCAATACACCCACCACGCCCGAGGCGATGACATGCCATCCTCTTTACATTGGCGCTGCAGCAGTCGGTCTGCGATATCGCGATACTCACCTCTATCCAAGTGACCATTTCTCATTAACTGATATAACGCATCATGCACCAATGAGCCACGCATGAAGTTGGCCGTATCCAACGTCGGACCAGATGGACCGTCCCAAGCATAGCCAGCTTTAATACTGAGCACGCCAAACGTCGATAGCGTTAGAAAAAGCCCATCGTCAATCGCCTCTGCAGGTGACAAAGGTAACTTCACTTCAAAGATTTCTACCAGTTGGTACTTGTAGCCTTTTTTGTATTTGATCGGCAGCACAGTCATCCCTCCCCTGTACCATGACTGAGGTTCAGCCACGAAGATGCTGTAAGCATAGTCAAATTAGTAGCGGCAAGCGGCAGAAGGTAAAGCAATTTTTGGGAGAGACGGGAGGAGACGCACCATCAGTAGGCCGCTAATAAGCAGAGTAACGAAGCGGGGTTAACGGCACTGCGACAAGCCGTTAACCCCTTATTGCCAGATCCAGGGAGGGTCTGTTAGCAAGACTTATCGTTTGGGTCTTTCAACGCTCGGCTGATAAACAGCCAAACGTAATAACCCATAATAACCACAGTAGATAACACTACCGCCATTGACATGAGGCCAATCGCATCACCAAACAGCAGATCCATCCAGAGTTCCATGTTCGTTCTCGGTTGCGAATGATGCTGCCATCGTAGCGATTTCGTTCGCCATAAAACTGACCCAAATCAAGCCAAATTGAGACTGCTGCACCGCCTGATTAAAGTGTGAAGCAAGCTACAATTCATGCCATCAATCCTTCTCTGCTAGTAGCTGCTCGATCCCTTGGATAAGTCGCTGTTCAAACAGATGTAACTCCTCAACAGTAAAATTCAGTGCGGGCATAACTCGTAATAGGTTGTGCCGCAAGCCATTCACCAATAGTCCTAATTCAAAACAGGCGGCTTCTAATTGAAACGCGTCTACAGTGGAGGAGCCATGGGTATTCAGCGCCAGCAATAACCCTTGCCCCCGCACTTCGCCTAAGCCAAAACGCTGCGACACCTGTTCCAGCACACGGCGTAGCGCGGCACCGTTGGCTTGAGCCTGAGCGAGAAACGTAGGATTAGCGACTATATCTAAAACCGCATTCGCCGCAGCAGCTGAAAGCGGATTACCACCAAACGTACTGCCTTGATCGCCCGGCTCGAAGCAGCAACAATGATTTTTTGCCAACATAGCAGCAATAGCGATGCCGCCACCAAGCCCTTTCCCCAAGGTGATCACGTCCGGCGTCACCCCAAAAAGTTGATAAGCAAACAACTCACCAGTACGGCCAATCCCGGTTTGTACTTCATCGAATACCAGCAGTAGCTGATGCTCATCCGCCAACGCTCTTAAGCCCTGTAAAAAACATTCAGTGGCGGCAACAACCCCGCCTTCTCCCTGAATAGGTTCTAACATGATCGCCACGGTGTCTTTGCTGATCGCGGCTTCTACGGCTGCCAAATCATTAAACGGCACCCGATCAAACCCTGGCACTTTGGGTTCGTAAAGCGCATCAAAAGCGGGTTTGCCACAGGCTGACATGGTGGCCAGAGTTCGGCCGTGAAAGCCGTTTTCAAAGGTGATGATGCGAAATGCACCGCCCTTATTCTGCGCCCCCCATTTACGCGTTAGCTTAATCGCAGCTTCATTTGCTTCAGCGCCGGAGTTGACCAAATTAACCTGATCGAAACCACTGCTCGCGCGTAAACGATCCGCCAATGCCAACGTTGTTTCGCTGTGATAAGCCGGGCTCGGCGTCATCAAACGCGACGCCTGCGACGAAATAGCCTCCACCAACACTGAAGGGCTATGGCCTAAGCAGTTCACCGCCCACCCTTGGATAAAATCTAAATAACGTCGCCCTTCACTGTCTTGCAACCAACTTCCCTTGCCGGAAACAAACATAACTGGCGGTCTTTCGTTTAGGTTCATCAAAGGTGTCACAAGCGACATAAGCTTTACTCCAGGCATAAAAAAACCGCGGTACAAAAAATGTAACCGCGGTGTCCAGTTCGAAAAAACTAAGTAGAACTAAGTGCCGAACAACGCGGTAATGGCGTTGCTACGTCGGCGGGTCTCAGAAGAAATAGTGACTATTAATGCTGTCATAATGCATAATTATTAACACAGGAGTTTAATCGGTGCAAACTTATTGATTAACCATGTGATAAGAACGAACCACTTTTGACTTCGACTTAAGGCTATTACAGTGATTACAAAAGTAATCAACTGCACCACACGCCTTTAATGTTTCCACCTGCTCACCACACACATCACAACAAACCTTCTCGACATAGTCGGCCTGGCATGCAGGGCAATGCAGTTGCTTGTTTTCGGCCTGCAATAGACCGTGACATTCGGGACAATGGGGATGGGTATAAGACATGGGTTTACCTCGGCTAACATAGATCCAATCAGTTAAACCAAGTGTAACAAGAGCCACAACAGTGGCTCTTGTTTTAACGCTATTTTTTCTTGTGAAACTTCATCATCCGGCGGCGCTTATGTTGCTGAGACTTACTCAGCTCCTGACGGCGGCCGGCAAATGGGTTGTCACCTTCTCGATACTCAATACGGATCGGCGTGCCCATGATCTTCAATGAACGACGATAGTAATTCATCAAATAACGGCGGTAGGACTCAGGTAGACCACTCAACTGATTACCATGGATCACGATAATCGGCGGGTTATAACCACCGGCATGGGCGTAGCGCAACTTAATACGACGCCCCTGGATCATCGGTGGGTTGTGATCCTCAACCGCGCCTTTAAGAATGCGCGTCAACATCGAGGTATTGATCCGCTTCGTCGCTGAGCTATAGGCTTCTTCTACTGACTCAAACAGGTGGCCAACACCCGTGCCGTGTAACGCAGAGATAAAGTGTAAACGGGCAAAATCGATAAAGCCTAAGCGACGATCCAGCTCACGCTTGAGATCATCCTTAACCACTTGATCCAAACCATCCCACTTATTGACTGCAATAACCAATGAGCGTCCGGCATTCAAAGCAAAACCAAGTAAACTCAGATCCTGATCTGATATGCCAGAGCGGGCATCCAACACCAATAGCACCACATTGGCATCTTCAATCGCCTGCAAGGTTTTAATCACTGAAAACTTCTCAACCGTTTCAGATACCTTGCCACGGCGGCGAACACCAGCCGTATCAATCAGGACATAATCCTGCTCTTCGCGTTGCATCGGGATATAGATAGAATCACGAGTGGTACCGGGCATATCGTAAACAACCACCCGCTCCTCACCAAGAATACGGTTAGTGAGTGTTGATTTACCCACATTAGGACGGCCGATGATAGCCAGTTTGATAGGCATATCTTCAAACGGCTGACGATCCGCATCCGGCTCTTCCTCCGCTTCGTCATCCTCATCCGGCCAAGGCTCCTCTTCCGGTTCCTCTTCTTCAATCAATTCAGCAAGGAACGGAGCCATTGAGGTTTCCAGCAGTTGATTGACACCGCGGCCATGGGCTGCAGCGATACCATGCACATCACCCAAGGCAAGGCTATAGAAATCGGCTGTCACGACGTCAGCATCAACACCGTCGATCTTATTTGCCACCAGAAAAACTGGCTTTTCTAATCGGCGCAGGTGACCGGCAATGGCTTCGTCGGCGCTAGTCACGCCAGCACGAGCATCAACCAAGAACAGGACGGCATCGGCTTCTTCAATCGCTTGCAAAGACTGACCAGCCATTTCAGCATCGATCCCCTCTTCTCCGCCATGAATACCGCCGGTATCAATCACCAAATACTCCATTTCGCGGTAGCTCGCCTGACCGTATTTACGATCGCGAGTCAAACCAGGGAAATCAGCAACTAAGGCATCACGGGTGCGCGTGAGTCGATTAAACAGTGTCGATTTACCCACATTTGGGCGGCCAACCAAAGCCAACACAGGAGTCATTTAAAACCTCATTTAAATAGCAAAAAACCCCGGCATCGCCGGGGTCTGGAGCGCGAGTACACACCCAGTTTAGGGCATTTTTACCGCACTCACCGTACCGTCTCGCGACTGCACATAAAGCGTATCACCATCGACCACCGCAGAGGAGTAGAGCCCATCGTCTCCAACTTCAATGCGCGACACTAACGCGCCGCTTTTTGGGTCAAGCCAGTGCAGATAACTTTCAAAATCACCGACAACCACATAATCACCAAAAGGAACCGGCTCAGTCACTCCACGGTTCTCTAAATCGCGATTACTCCACAACTCCAATCCCGTACGGCGATCAATCGCATAAATATGGCCTTGGAAGTCACTTAGATAAAGATTAAAGCCATCAATACTAAAGCCACGATAAGAAGAATACTCTCGTTGCCATAAGGCGCGGCCACTGCGTATATCCAACGCTTGCAGGTAGCCGTTATAGGCAACGGCATAAATCGTCCCTGCTAAAATCACAGGGTCAGCATCAACGTCGACAATACGATCGAGATCGCTACCACTTTTCGGCGGCGCAGCCTCTTGCTCCCAATACTCAATACCGTTGGTGATCGATAACGCAGCCACTTTCCCGTTGGCCTTACCGAGAATAATACCGCCCTGAGCAGCCGCAACAGAGCTAACACCGCGTAAGGTAAGTGAAGGTAGCTCCTGCTGATAGCTCCAAAGCTGCTTGCCGCTGACAGAATCCAGACCAAACAACTTACCACTACCGGTATTAACCACCACAACACTCTGATCGACTGTCGGCGGAGCCAATACTTCAGCATCAACCTCTACGTCCCAAAGCACCTCACCGGTCTCCGCATCAAGGGAGATCACTCGACCTTTCTCAGTACCGAAAAACAGCTGTTTATAACGAACTGTCAGGCCACCTGAAATCATCGCATTGATGCGTTCATCGAACAGCCACCCTGGCTTGCGTTTGGTAACATCCTGCTGCCAAACCTCATAACCAGATTCTAAGTCAATCGCTACCACGTCACCAAAGCGACTAGCGGCAAATAGCTTACCGTAGGCAACCGCAGGACGCAGTCGTGAATAGTATTCACCGACCCCATCGCCCACTTGGTAATCCCAGATGACATCCGCTTCAAACTGCATCTCAATATCTGGCAGTTCTGCGATCTTAATTTCATCATCATCGCCAAAAAGTGAGCAACCAGAGACGGCTACCAAACTGACAGCAAACAACAGCGCTTTGCTCAAGTGACGCATCCAGCCCCCTACTGTGCAGCTTCAATCACTGACAGCTGGTTAATCTTAGTTTGTAAAACAGCGTTATTTTCCAAACCACCATTATCGATGGCGGCCTGATAAGCAATGCGCGCCTTTTCTGTAACGTTCTGTGCAACGTAGATATCACCTTTCAGCTCTTCAACAGTGGCAGTGAACGCAACATCCAAAGTGGTCGCAGTCAAAGTAGCCAAAGCTTCGTCGTACTTAGCTTGGGTAACTTGTAGGCGAGCCAGACGCAAAACGGCAACGGGGAGTAATGGATTGTTCGCAGCCGCAGCAGAGATCACATAACTCAGTTGCGCCTCAGCCTCAGCAAACTTATCGCCATCAACTGCCAGCTTGGCAAGCTGCAATGCGGCCATGAAGCTGTAGTTGCTGCCCTTATTACTGTCGATATAAGCCTGTAGCTCAGCAGCGGCGCCATAGCCTTTGGCATCAATACTGGTCTGGAGCGCTTGATAACTGCTGGACGCAGCTTCTTTGTTAGAAAGCTCGTTGTCTTGATATAAGCGCCAACCCAGCACGACTGCTAAGCCAACAGCGATGCCCACGATGACAAAATTGCCATTTTCCTGCCACCATCTTTTAATCGCCTCGACCTGCTGCTCTTCGGTGTCGTACATTTCCACTGCTATACCCTTCCTTAATTCAAATCGTTCAACAGGTTAACCACCTGTGACAGAGCCACGGTTTGCTGCGGCACATCCTGACGCAGCCACTTTACCGTGATGGTTTGGTTTTCTAATTCATCTTGCCCCAAGATCAGTGCCACCTGAGCCCCAACCTTATCAGCACGCTTTAACTGCTTTTGAAACTTACCGCCACCGCAATGCATCATCAGACGCAGATCCGGTAACTGCTGGCGTAGACGTTGAGCAACCTGGACGCCCGCTTTTGCTGCGTCATCGTTGGCTAATACCATGTAGGCATCAACCGCCGGACGAAGACCTTCGAGCTTGCCTAGCGACTGCAACATGAGCACCAAACGCTCGATACCCATGGCGAAGCCAACTGCCGGTGTTGCTTTACCACCCAGTTGTTCAACGAGGCCATCGTACCGACCACCGGCAAGCACAGTACCTTGCGCTCCCAGACTATCGGTGACCCACTCAAAAACAGTGCGGTTATAGTAATCTAAGCCACGTACGAGTCGATCATTGAGTTGATAGCGGATCCCGATAGCGTCGAGTAGCTCACACAGTTTACTCAAATGCTGCTTCGATTCTGCATCGAGATAGTCATGTAATCGTGGAGCATCGGCTAAAACAGCTTGCACCTCAGGATTTTTGGAATCGAGTACGCGTAGCGGATTACTGTGCATCCGGCGACGGCTATCTTCATCTAACGCAGTTTCATGGGCCACGAGAAACTCGGTCAACGCGGAACGGTAATCTGCCCGGGCTTCATTCGAACCTAAAGAGTTGAGTTGTAATTCAACCTGGTCTTCGATACCAAAGACACGCCAAAGTTCAGCCGATAAAGCGATCACCTCGGCATCAATATCGGCGTCTGAAATGCCGAACGCTTCAATACCAAACTGATGAAACTGACGATAACGACCCTTTTGCGGCCGCTCATGACGATACATTGGCCCCATATACCAGAGGCGTTGCTCCTGGTTATATAACAGGCCGGCTTGATTACCCGCACGCACACAGACGGCCGTCCCTTCCGGGCGGAGGGTTAAACTATCGCCATTTCTATCGTCAAAGGTATACATCTCTTTTTCAACGATATCAGTAACTTCACCTATACCTCGTTTAAACAGGTCGGTGCTTTCAACGATAGGAAAACGAATTTCGCTGTACCCAAAACTAGCGACAACCTGACGGATTTTCGCTTCAACCTGTTGCCAGGCGGGGGTATCTGCAGGGAGGCAGTCGTTCATGCCCCGAATCGCTTGGATCTGCTTAGCCACGAAGGGGTTCCCTACTCCAGAATACAATTAAGAGGGCGCATTATAGGGAGTTTGCAAGGAAACGTAAAACGGCCTGAGAGGTGATCAGGCCGTTGTTTACTCTCGATTCAGCGGAATCAGTCGATAGAACGGATTTCAATTTGATTTTCAGGGTCAGCTTTTGCCACTTTCGCCCTGATTTTGGCTTCCAATTGATCAATCAGATTGGTGTTGTCAAAGCGCTCTTTCTGACGCACCCCATCCTCATAGAAACCACTCATACGATTGGCGCCGGTTACTCCCATATCAGACACCAAGGCCTCTCCGGGACCATTCACCACGCAACCAATAATCGACACATCAAGCGGTGTCACAATATCTTCCAACCGCTCTTCCAGCGCATTGACGGTACCAATCACATCAAACTCTTGCCGTGAACAGGTAGGACAGGCAATAAAATTAATACCACGAGAGCGTAAACGCAGCGACTTGAGAATATCAAAACCAACTTTAATCTCTTCCACCGGATCTGCCGCTAACGACACCCGCAGCGTATCGCCAATTCCCTCAGCTAACAGCATGCCTAAGCCAACCGCAGATTTAACGCTACCAGCACGTGCCCCACCCGCTTCGGTAATACCAAGATGAAGTGGCTGCTCAATCTGCTTTGCCAACAGACGGTATGCGCCCACAGCCAAAAACACATCGGACGCCTTTACGCTCACTTTGAACTGATCAAAATTTAAGCGATCGAGAATATCAACGTGGCGCATGGCTGACTCAAGCAAGGCTTCAGGCGTTGGCTCGCCGTACTTCTCCTGAATATCGCGCTCCAAAGAGCCACCATTTACGCCGATACGAATGGGAATATTGTTGTAGCTTGCGGCATCAACCACAGCACGAATACGATCTTCCTTACCGATATTCCCAGGGTTAATCCGTAGGCAATCGACGCCATATTCGGCCACTTTCAGGGCAATACGATAATCAAAATGGATATCCGCAACCAGAGGCAAACTGACCCGCTGGCGAATCAGTTTAAAAGCTTCAGCAGTATCCATCGTCGGCACAGAAACGCGCACAATATCGGCACCTGCGTTCTGCAAACGTTCGATCTGCGCCACCGTGGCCTCAACATCCAAGGTGTCAGTATTTGTCATCGACTGCACAGCGATAGGCGCGCCATCACCGATAGGCACATTACCTACCATGATCCGCTTCGACGGGCGGCGGCTAATAGGCGATTCGCTAAACATAGAATTTACTCTTGAGAAGGGATGGTAAAGCGGGCTCTTTGCCCCGGCTTAAATTTTGGCTTGGTGAATGGTTGGCCACCAAAGTCGATATCTACAACCTCAGGCGCACCCAACACAACTTGATAAGGAGGTCGGCCATCCAAGGTCATTTCATAATCTTTACGTTTGATGCCAAACGCTAAACGCTCTCCAGTAGCATCTTCGATACTGACCCAGCAATCATCTCTGAAGATCAACGTCAGTGCGGTGCCAACGACACTCACTTCTAAATCGGGTTCAACCACAGGCTCATCAGCCGGCATTGGCTCGTCAACCACCGCCGGAGAGGCTTCCACTGGCGCAGTATCAATTGCTGGCGGCGCGAGCTCACGCACGGGTTCGCTAACTTCCACTGATACTACTGGCTCGTCAGCAACTATTTCGCCGCTGTCATCCGCAGTTTGTTCCAGTGCCGTTGCAATGGGATCCGTCTGTGTCTCATTCTCCTGCACATACCAGATCACACTTAACACCAATAAGGCAACGCCAATACCGTAGGTCAGCATCATCAAACGGTTATCACTGGCTTCACGCTTGGTGCGACGGCTAAAGCTTTGCATCTCCGCATACTGGATCTGTGCAGCACCTAGATGCTCATAGCTAGCCATAATGAGTTCATCTGAAACGCCAAGTAACTTGGCATAGGTACGCAGGTAACCACGAATAAAGGTGGTGCCAATGCTATCGTCGTAACTATCGGCCTCTAATGCGGTCACCACTGCGGCACGCAGGTTTAGGCGATTAGCGACTTCCTGAGTAGTCCACCCCATTTTTTCACGGGCTTCGCGCAGCAATTGTCCCGGGCTGACTACTTCAATGTCATCGACCAGCTCGTCTGTCATCGGTACTCTCTCAACACGTACTTTTTCGCTTGCTCAGTAGCAGGAAATTTAGCGGTTAGGATACCGCCATATTTTTTCTCCGCAACCACATCACCCTTAGCATGGGACAACAGCACCCCCAAATAGGCACTTCGGGCACTGTAGCTATAGCGGTTAATATACTTATCCAACAGCAGCTCACTCGATTTGAGATCATTCTCGGCATAACGAAGCTCTGCCAGACCGAGCAACGATTTAGGTCGGTTAGGGTTGTGAGTAAGGGCTTTCTCGAAATATTCCGCAGCTAGCGCATCATTCTTATTCTGACGCGCGCACAGAGCAGCATTTTCATAGCTGTCAGCCACTTTAAAATAGCTTGGTGAGGCAACCGCCTCCATGAACTGTTCGTTAGCTTCATCGAAACGCTTCAAATCACACAAAAACACACCGTAGGTGTTTCTTACATCACCGTCACCTGGCGCGATACGAATAGAGCGTTGGTAATACTCCTCAGCACGGTCAGTCTCTTTAACTACCTGGTAGTAGTAAGCCATTGCGTAATTGGCCTCGACATTATTAGGAGAGTGTTCCAATGCCTTGACCAGATTAAACTTAGCTTGGGAATAGTCACCATCTTTCATATATCGCAAACCCAACGCTACGCGTGCTTGAGAAGCGGATACATTATTAACATCAGAAGGTTCGGTAGGATTATCCCGATCTGGGTAGACAGTTTCGGTCACGCAACCCGTTAGGGCTGCGAGACTGATAAGCAAAGCGATAACACGAAATAGCATAATTGTATCGATATAGGGTGACTGAAGGAGGCTAAGCCATTGTTACTGAAATTGATTCACCTTGCATCCGCTTTTTAAGGGTTCGCTTCGTGCGGTCGATCACATCTCCCGCTAATTGCCCGCAAGCTGCATCAATATCATCACCACGAGTTTTCCGCACAATCACGGTAAAACCCTTTTCCATCAACACCTTAGAAAAGCGATCAATCCTAGAGTTGCTGGAACGTCCGTAAGGAGCCCCTGGGAACGGATTCCATGGGATCAGATTAATTTTACTTGGTGTGTCTTTAAGACACTCCGCCAACTCATGCGCCTGATCGGTACTGTCATTGACATGGTCCAGCATCACATACTCAACCGTCACCTTGCCGCGGTTAGCATTACAACTGTTGACGTAGTTACGTACCGATTGCAAAAAGGTCTCGATATTATATTTTTTGTTAATCGGTACCAGCTCATTACGCAACTCATCCGTTGGCGCATGCAGTGAAATAGCCAGTGCTACGTCAATCTTCTCAGCCAATTGATCCAATGCAGGTACCACACCCGAGGTACTTAACGTCACACGGCGCTTGGAGATACCAAAACCAAAATCTTCCATCATTAGCTTCATGGCGGGTACCACGTTGTTAACGTTGAGTAGTGGCTCACCCATGCCCATCATCACGACATTGGTAATGGCACGGTTACCACCAGAGCCCATAAAACCAATCACCTGGGTTGCGCGCCACACCTGGCCAATGATTTCCGACACTTTTAGGTTACGGTTAAAACCTTGTTGAGCCGTTGAACAAAACGTACATTCAAGGGCACAACCAACTTGTGAAGAGACACATAAGGTTGCGCGATCTTCTTCAGGAATATAAACCGCTTCCACTTCCTGCCCACCGCTGACCGTCATCGCCCATTTGATGGTGCCATCACTACTGCGTTGCTCTTGGCTGATGACAGGTGCCCGCACTTCTGCGCACTCAGTCAGTTTTTGGCGCAATACCTTATTGAGGTTGGTCATTTGCGAAAAATCTTCCATGCCATAGTGATAAATCCACTTCATCACCTGATCAGCACGAAACGGCTTCTCACCCAATTCGGCGAAAAACTCACGCAGTGCATCTCGGTCCAGATCCAGTAGGTTTATCTTGTTAGCTTGGTTGCTCATGCTTTGCCTCAATAGATACGTAGGTTGAACAGCTCACGCCCTACGCATTAACTCAAAAAACTTATCGCCGTCGGTGCTCAGCACTGATGACATCTAACGCGGCCGCGCATTGTACGTTTTTTAGCCGCTTTTTACTACTAACAAATGAAAAGGGGGCCTAAGCCCCCTTTTGCCAGCCCTCGTTATCCATTAACGAGTGCGTGGGCAGATTTCGTCATCACTGAAGAAATAGGCAATTTCTCTCGCCGCTGATTCTGGAGCATCCGAGCCGTGAACTGCATTCTCTCTCATCTCAGTCGCATAGTCCGCGCGCAGAGTGCCGGCCAATGCATCCGCAGGATTAGTTGCGCCCATGATCTCACGGTTACGAGATACCGCGTCTTCACCTTCAAGTACCTGCACCATCAACGGACCAGAGGTCATAAACTCAACCAATGGAGCGAAAAAAGGACGCCCTTTATGTTCAGCGTAAAAGCCTTCGGCCTGCTCTTTGCTCAGGTGAAGCATCTTTGATGCAATAATTTTTAAACCCGCGGTCTCAAAACGATGATAGATAGCACCGATATTGTTATCTGCGACTGCGTTCGGTTTGACGATAGAAAAAGTGCGCTGTAATGCCATGTTAGCTTTCCCAAAGTTATAGTGGTCCAGTCAGTGGGCTCTTTTTTTGACGCGCGGATTATATGTGAGAGAGCACTGCTCGACAATGGAACGAAAGCGGATCATGGTGCGCTATTTCACATCATGAAATCAAGTTAACTAGTCCGCTTCTTCAATCCATGCCATCTGGATCGCTTCAAGCACTCGCTCGCCGCAATGCCCAGGCTCATCATCAAATTCATCCAACGCAATGACCCACTCTCTCAGCTCGGTAAATCTGACTTGCGTTGGATCCACATCTGGATGCAATTCAACCAACTCAATGGCGATATCCAGACTGTCAGTCCACTTTAATCCCATCTTCGCAACCTTGGCTAACTAGCGCAAATATAAACGACTAAATTAATGGCGTTCAGACACCATATTTACCGTGTACTTGGGTATTTCAACCACCAAGTCTTCATCTTCCATCACTACCTGACAGCTTAAACGAGACTCAGGCTCCAACCCCCACGCTTTGTCTAACAAGTCATCTTCCAGCTCGTCGCTTGGCTCGAGAGAGTCAAACCCCTCGCGCACAATGACGTGGCAAGTCGTGCAGGCACAAGATTTTTCGCAGGCGTGCTCAATGTCGATACCATTCTGTAACGCAGCATCCAGTACGGTTACGCCCTCTTCTGCTTCCACTTCCATCCCCTCCGGACATAACTCTTCATGGGGGAGAAAAATAATCTTCGGCATCTCTTTAAACCTTATCTACTGAATCAATTGCTTTACCAGTCAGCGCCTTACGGATCGATTGGTCCATTCTGCGGGAAGCAAAATCTTGACTCAGACTATCCATTTTCTCAATAGCCCGTTTTATTGCTTCAGGACAACTCCCTTCAGCGCTAAGGGACAGTGCATTTAGCCCTTCAATGATCAACTGTTTTTCGCCATCAGCAAGTAGCGCATCGCCGTCAGCTAATAGTGCAGCGTGCAAAGACTCAGCCACACGCTTGGCTTCTACACGTTGCTCCGCCAGCATGCGCGCCTGCATATCTTCCTCTGCATGCTCCATAGACGATTTAATCATCGTGGCGATCTCATTATCACTCAGCCCATAGGAGGGTTTTATCTGAATGGAAGCTTTCTTGCCCGTAGACTTTTCCATCGCTGTCACGGATAACAAGCCATCGGCATCCACTTGGAAAGTAATGCGAATATGTGCGGCGCCAGCGGCCATCGGCGGTAGGTCACGTAATTCAAAGCGCGCTAATGAACGGCAATCACTCACCAGTTCACGTTCGCCCTGCACCACGTGAATAGCCATGGCGGTTTGGCCATCTTTAAACGTAGTAAACTCTTGCGCGCGAGCAACAGGGATGGTGGTATTTCTGGGGATAACTTTCTCCACCAGTCCGCCCATAGTCTCGAGTCCAAGAGACAGTGGTGTAACGTCCAGCAGTAACATATCAGAATCAGGTTTGTTGCCTGCAAGGATGTCAGCTTGTATCGCTGCACCTACCGCCACTACTTTATCTGGATCAATGGAAGTGAGCGGTTGGCGACCAAAGAAATCACCCACCTGCTGACGAACCAGAGGCACGCGGGTGGAACCGCCCACCATCACCACTTCAATAACCTCATCAGTGGTCACTTGCGCATCGCGCATTGCCCGGCGGCTGACCTGAATGGTTCGTTTTACCAGTGGTGCGATTAGCGCCTCAAACTCGGTACGGGTGATCTCACCTTGCCACTGCTTATCGCCATCAAGTGACAGCGTAACAGAAGCGTTCTCTGCATGACTTAACTGCTCTTTACAGTCGCGACACACATGCATCAGTTCGCGCTTTAAGCGCGCCGAAGTTTGATCATCGGTTATCCCAGCCAGCCGACTAATATGCTCAGCTAACAGATGATCGAGATCGTCGCCTCCCAATTGCGAGTCGCCGGCGGTGGCGAGCACCTCGAAAACGCCTCGGCTTAGACGAAGGATGGAAATATCGAAAGTGCCGCCACCAAGATCATATACGGCAATAATGCCCTCTTGGCCCACATCTAATCCATAAGCAATACTGGCAGCGGTTGGCTCATTGAGTAAACGAAGCACTTTTAGCCCGGCCAACTCGGCCGCATCTTTGGTGCCCTGACGTTGCGCATCATCAAAATAGGCTGGCACGGTGATCACTGCGCCTTCGAGCTCGCCGCCTAGCGCATCAACTGCACGTAACTTAAGACGCTTGAGAATTTCAGCCGACACTTCAACAGGGTTCACCATGCCTTGTGTCGTTTCAATGCTGACTAAGCCATTTTCGGTCTTGCCGAACTGGTAGGGAGAATGCGGATAATGGGCAAGCACTTCGTCCAATGTACGCCCAAGAAAGCGTTTTACAGAAACGATGGTGTTTTCCGGATCAGCACTGGCGTTCCTATACGCATCTGCACCGACATTAATACTATCGGCCATGTAATGAACAACCGAAGGCAACATGGCTTGGCCTAGTTCATCTAGCAGAGGCTCTGCCAGACCACTGCGCACTGTCGCAACCAAAGAGTTTGTGGTACCAAGATCGATACCAACGGCCAACTTTTTCTGATGAGGTTCAGGGCTTAAGCCTGGTTCAGCTATCTGCAGTAGTGCCATGGATCCAATTTACTTATGATGAGTTAAAAATCAATCAGAGCGTCTTCCAGCTCAGCGAGTTCATCGTTCAATTTGTAGAAGAATTTTAGCCGTCTGACTTCATCAGCGACATCGGCATAGTCCCCTTTAGCTGGGGCATCAAGCGCCTCACCGATACGCGCAAGGTAACGCGTTATCTCTGCATCGACGTCTGACTGCATTGCCAGCAAACTGTCCATATCCTGGTTCGCTTTGATATCGTCAAGCTGCTCTCTAAACTCCATCTGCTGCATTAAAAATGCAGTATCAGAAAAGCTCTTTTGCTCTGACTTTAGGTCATGACCAGCCGTTGAGAGCATATAAACAGCCCGAGACAACGGGTGCTTCAGGGTTTGATAGGCGTCATTGATATGGGCTGAGCGCTGCAGAGCGATCCGCTTATCCTGCTCACTGGCCGCGCCAAAACGATCAGGATGTACGGCACTCTGAAGCTTACGAAACGTCTCCGACAGTTGCGCGGATTTGACGTCAAAGCGGTGCGGCAGATCAAATAGCTCGAAATAATCCATGATGATTAAACGGTAAAGCTCTCACCACAACCGCACTCATCCTTCACGTTAGGGTTGGTAAATTCAAACCCTTCGTTCAGCCCCTCTTTGACAAAATCTAGCTGGGTACCATCAAGATACAGCAAACTCTTTTTATCAACGATGATGGTCACCCCCTGCTCCTCAAAGGTCTCGTCACCTTCCTGAAGTTCATCAACGAACTCCAGAACATAAGCGAGACCGGAGCATCCGGTGGTTTTCACACCCAAGCGCAAGCCCAGGCCTTTACCACGATTTTTTAAAAACGTGGTGACGCGCTCTGCGGCCGCATCGGTCATGGTTATTGCCATAGCGGTAAATACCTCTTGCTACTTAGGCGCTGTGCTTCTGTTTGTAATCATCAATCGCGGCTTTAATCGCATCTTCAGCCAAAATTGAACAGTGGATCTTCACTGGTGGTAAGGCCAACTCTTCAGCGATGGTGGTATTTTTAATCTCACCGGCTTCATCAAGGGTTTTACCTTTCACCCACTCTGTTACCAGAGAACTTGACGCAATTGCGCTGCCACAACCATAAGTCTTGAACTTGGCATCTTCGATAACGCCCTGTTCAGAGATCTTAAGTTGCAACTTCATTACGTCGCCACAAGCGGGGGCGCCAACCATACCGGTAGCAACATTTGGATCATTCTTATCGAATGAACCGACGTTACGCGGGTTTTCATAATGATCGATTACTTTATCACTGTAAGCCATTGTAATAACTCCTTTGCCCTAAGGACATAAACCTTTAGTGGTGTGCCCACTCAACTTTTTCCAGATCGACACCGTCTTTAAACATCTCCCAAAGCGGAGACATCTCACGGAGACGACCGATGGCGTCGTGGATCACCTTCAGTGCGTAGTCAACCTCTTCCTCGGTAGAGAAGCGGCCAAGACTGAAACGGATTGAGCTATGTGCTAATTCGTCATTGAGCCCCAACGCACGGAGTACGTACGATGGTTCGAGGCTGGCAGAGGTACAGGCTGATCCAGAAGACACGGCAAGATCTTTCAGTGCCATGATCAGTGACTCGCCTTCGACGAAATTAAAACTAATATTCAAATTACCGGCAACGCGATGCTCCAAGTCACCGTTAAGATAGACCTCATCAATATCTTGAACACCATTCCATAAGCGTTCACGCAAACCCATCAAGCGTTCGTTTTCCGCCACCATCTCTTCTTTAGCAATACGGAACGCTTCGCCCATACCAACAATCTGATGCACAGGTAATGTACCTGAACGCATACCGCGCTCATGGCCGCCACCATGGATCTGGGATTCGATACGGATACGTGGTTTACGACGCACATACAATGCGCCAATCCCTTTAGGACCGTATGTTTTATGGGCAGAAAATGACATCAAGTCCACTTTCAGGTTTTGCAAATCAATCTTGACTTTACCTGTGCTTTGGGCGGCATCAACGTGGAAAATAATCTTACGTTCGCGACACATCTCACCGATAGTCGCAATATCCTGGATCACGCCAATTTCGTTATTAACGTGCATCACAGATACCAGCACCGTGTCATCGCGCATCGCGGATGCCAACTTATTCAAGTCAACCAAACCGTTGCTTTCGACATCAAGGTAAGTCACTTCGAAACCTTCTCGCTCTAACTGGCGACAAGTATCAAGCACAGCTTTATGCTCGGTCTTCAGGGTAATGATGTGCTTACCCTTCTTACTATAGAAGTGAGCAGCGCCTTTAATCCCAAGATTATTTGACTCTGTCGCACCCGAGGTAAAAACAATTTCTCGGGGATCGGCATTCACTAGCTCTGCTATCTGGTTGCGAGCAATATCAACCAACTCTTCTGCCTGCCAACCAAAACGGTGTGAGCGTGAGGCAGGGTTCCCGAAACACCCATCCAAGGTCAGACACTCAGCCATTTTTGTTGCAACACGAGGATCCACCGGCGTAGTGGCTGAATAATCCAGATAAATAGGAAGCTTCATTATTGTCTCCAGTGACAACCGCCCTATGCTAGGCAGCTAAAATTCAAACTTGGCAATTAACACTAATCTTGCGACCCTTCAGCGTCGGAGAAAGGCCATTCTCCTGCCGACGTGCCACATCTTTAATTTCATTTTGAGCAACCAGCTCTCCCAATGTGATGCCATTGAGGAAGCCACTGATACGGTCACTCAATTCACACCAAAGGGAGTGTGTCAGGCACTGATTTCCTTCCTGACAATCGCCCTTACCCTGGCAGCGAGTGGCATCCACTGATTCATCCACAGCACTGATAACCATGCCAACAGCAATCGCATCCGCTTCTTGTCCAAGCAGATAACCGCCTCCAGGACCGCGTACACTGTTAACTAAGCCATGTTTACGTAACTTCGAGAACAGCTGTTCGAGGTAGGATAAAGAGATCCCCTGACGTTCGGAGATATCAGCCAGCGGCACTGGCCCCTGCTGAGTATGCAGCGCCACATCCAACATGGCGGTTACGGCATAGCGTCCTTTCGAAGTTAGTCTCATGATCACATACCAATTGTGTTACTATTTGATATAGATCATCACATACCCGACTATTAAGGTCAAGTATTTAACCGACCATTTTACTCAAGTATTAAATACTCGGGTCGAATGCATCTCTTTCTTGCTTACGCTCAAGCGCTGCTTTCTGCTCATCTTCGGCAAACGCTTCGATCTCCAATTCAGGCAGATCTTTCACCTTTACCTCACAATTCATTGCCACCAGCGCCTTACTCAATTCGCCCATACGCTTATCCATCAAGTGCATGTGGTCAAGCATTTGGCCGATCGCATTGGCGACAGGATCGGGGTTATCTGGAGAGACAGCGTAAGCGTCAAAGCCATACTGCTGCGCCAGCTCACTACGCTTAGCGTGCTTCTCCTTCATCGCTTCTTTGCACTTGGCTGGAACCACTTCGCGACCAGGAATGCCGACCACGGTCGCTTCCGGATTAACCGTTTTCACAACCACGGCGTTAGAGCCGACTCGCGCGCCCGTACACACGGTTATTGGACCAAGTACTTTGGCGCCGGCACCAACCACCACATTATCTTCTAAGGTTGGGTGACGTTTACCCGCATTCCAGCTGGTTCCCCCAAGAGTCACACCATGATAGAGGGTACAGTCATTGCCAATCTCAGCGGTTTCACCGATCACAATCCCCATGCCATGATCGATAAAAAAGCGTCGACCAATGGTCGCCCCTGGGTGGATCTCAATTCCAGTAATGAAACGGCTAAATGATGAGACAGTGCGTCCTAGCCAAAACAAACGGCGGCTCCAAAACCAATGCCCTAGACGGTGCAACCAGATGGCATGCAGCCCAGGATAGTTGGTCAGTACTTCAAAGGCATTGCGTGCCGCGGGATCCCGTTCAAACACACAATTGATGTCTTCTTTAATCCTTTGAAACATCTGCTTAGCGTCCTCGCAAAGTTACTCTTGATTTATCTCAGGACCGGCACTGGCGCAAATTACTTACGTGCCGCTTTCTGCACGGAAGACAACACGCCCCGAAGCATATTTAACTCCTGCGCTTCTGGTCGCGCACGATTAAACAAGCGACGCAGCTTAGTTAATACGGTACCCGGATGTTGGGGCACAATAAATCCCGTATCTTTCAGTGCTTGTTCAAGGTGTTGATAAAAGCCTTCCATCTCGTTCGCTAACGGATACTCCAGCTCACTCGCCTGCTTTTGCGGCGCCTGGGCCGAAGCCAGCATCGCCATCCTTACTTCATAACATAACACCTGCACTGCCATCGCTAAGTTCAGTGCGCTGTAGTCAGGATTGGCAGGAATATGGACGTGAAAGTTGCACTGCTGCAGCTCTTCATTGGTCAAACCACTGCTTTCACGACCAAATACCAAAGCAACAGGGTGTTTCTGTGATTCGACAAAAACTTTCTCGCCACATTCACGCGGCTCAAGCATCGGCCAGCTGTGGGTGCGTGAACGGGCACTGGCACCAATCACCAAACCACAATCGTTAATCGCTTCATCTAAAGAGCTTACGATTTTGGCAGAATGAACGATGTCGCTCGCGCCGGCAGCCAGCGCGGTTGCTTTGCCATCAGGCTCAGATTCAGGATTCACCAAATAGAGCTCGCTTAAGCCCATGGTTTTCATTGCCCGCGCCGCGGATCCCATGTTTCCTGTATGCGAAGTGCTTATCAGCACGATGCGGATATTGTCCAGCATCTTAGTGTTCTCAAACTAGCGAAAAAAAGGAGCGAAAGTGTACCATAGAGAGAGTAAAATGGCAGGAATCATTGCCTGTTCTGGCCGCTCTGCTATAATCCGCCCGCTTTTCCTTGTTCTTTGACAGAAGTGGTAACCGGCTATGCATCCCATGCTGAACATCGCTGTGCGCGCTGCGCGCAGTGCAGGTAATATTATTTGTCGTGCTTATGAACAGCTCGACTTGGTCGAAGCTGAGCAGAAATCCAGCAATGACTTCGTAACAAACGTCGATCGTGAAGCGGAAGCAGCGATCGTCCATGCCATTCTCAAAGCCTACCCAGATCATCAGATCATCGGTGAAGAGAGCGGCATTCATGGAAGTGCGGACTCCGATTACCAATGGATCATCGATCCTCTCGATGGCACCACCAACTTTTTGCGCGGCGTGCCACACTTTTCTGTCTCTATCGCCCTCAAGGTCAAAGGCAGCCTAGATCAAGCGCTGGTCTTTGATCCTATGCGCAATGAACTATTCACCGCCAGCCGTGGTGCGGGTGCCCAGCTGAATGGTTACCGTCTGCGCTGCAGCAATGCCAAAGAGTTAACTGGCACACTATTAGCAACAGGCTTTCCATTTAAACAGAAGCATTATCTGGAAAATTACCTGAATATTTTCACCACCTTCTTCAACCAAGCTGCAGATATTCGTCGCGCAGGCTCGGCCGCATTGGATCTCGCCTATGTTGCCGCAGGTCGCTACGACGGTTTTTGGGAAATTGGCCTCAAGCCATGGGATACCGCTGCAGGCGAACTGCTAGTGAAAGAAGCGGGCGGACTGGTCTTAGACTTTACTGGTGGCCATAATCATGTCGAAAGTGGCAACGTGGTTGCGGGTAGTCCAAAAGTTGTCAAAGATATGCTGCAGGGAATGCGCCCCCATTTGACACCCGCACTTAGCCGGTAATTTTTCAGCCTTATTTAGACAAAAGCCCGCTACCAAGCGGGCTTTTTTTGTTTCATCCGCCCACACCCCATTACCAATGGGGTTTCTGCACTCCTGCATAAAGCACACCACTATAGTAACCGTCAACTGAAGGGTAAACTGCGCGTCAATTTCATTTGCCACGGCTGTAGCAACCAATTGACAGATCAGACCAGCACATTAACCATAGATATATTGTGGTTTAGTGCCTAATCACTTAGTTTTGCTTCATATTGTAAAAAAACCTTTTAACTCAATGGATTAATAAGTTTTTCTAAGTGAAATGTTTATTAACAATTAATTTTTCTAATGAATAACCATAAGTTAGAAGAAATAACGAATATAGATTCATAGATTTTTACATTCCGTGTGGAGCTTTAATACCGTTTTAGAGCCAGTATTCACATACGCCTGATCACTAAGCAGGCGTTAGGAGATGAAATAATGAAAAACACAAGGATCCCGCTGGTACTTCTCGCCACAGTTTTTGCAGCATCGGTGGCAAACGCAGAGCCGGCAGTGCAGAGATATGAAGTTGTCCTTCACCAAGAGCAAGTTAGAGATGTGGTCAGAGTGCAGACTGAGCAAACTCTTTTGGAGATGGATTATCAACTGGATAAAGATGTGATCGTACAATCTAAGCGAGCAATTGCAGAGGTTATTGAACAGCAGACCGAGCTTGCTTTAGTAGAGCTGGACGATCAATTGGCACAAGATGTTTTTGTACAATCCAGTGATGCACTGAGTGATATGTCAGATGACCCTGGTCTACAGCCGTATGCCATCGCAGAAGCCATGGAGCAGCACCCTGAGCGCTTTACTGCATTGCACAGGCCAGCACCAACTGTAGAGTAAGCCAGTAAGTGAGTAAGCAAATTAAAAGGGGGCCTAACGGCCCCCTTTTTTATCGAGATAACATCAGATAAGTAGCTGACAGCTACATCATCATAGGATCCTGATCAGCACCCTCTTTCTCGACTTCAGTTGGCATCAGATCTTCACGACTAATACCTAGGCCCATAGCGATAGTGCTGGCCACGTAAATGGAGCTGTATGTACCCACCAATACACCACACAACAATGCTGTCGCAAAGCCGTGAATCGATGCACCACCGAGGTAGAACAAAGCGATCAACACTAATAGCGTAGTCAACGAGGTGATCACGGTACGTGACATGGTTTGTGTGAGTGAGATATTGATAATCTCCTCCACTTCGCCTTTACGCACCTTGCGGAAGTTTTCACGGATCCGGTCCATCACCACGATAGTATCGTTAAGTGAGTAACCAATCACCGCCAAGATCGCCGCTAATACCGTGGTATCAAACTCCAGCTTAAACAGTGAGAACACGCCTAACGTAATTATCACGTCATGGGCCAATGCCGCAACGGCCCCCAGTGCTAAACGCCATTCAAAGCGCATCGTGACATAAGCAAGAATACAGAGCAGTGCCACCAAGGTCGCCAAGCCACCCGTTTCACGCAGTTCAGCCCCGATCGTCGGACCGATAAAGTCAATACGATGCAACTCAAACGTACCGACATCACTGGCTCTCAAACCCGCCACTAAGTCATCAGCGACTTTAGCCGCATCGATGCCATCACGTGGTGTCATACGAATAACAACATCACGGCTAGAGCCAAAATGTTGCACCACAGCATCAGCAAAATTATTGGCTTCCAATACGGTACGGATCGCAGGGATATCTGCCGGTTGCTCAAAACCCAACTCCACCAAGGTACCACCGGTGAAATCCAGGCCCCAATTCAAACGGTTCACAGACAATATGGCGATAGAGCCGACCACCAGTACCAATGACACCCAACGGAATAATCCGCGGAATGCCATAAACTGGACTGTGTCTTTAAAATTTAATAGCTGAAACATCTCATCAACTCCTAGATTGGCAGCTTAGCCAGTTTCTTGCCGCCCCAGGCCAAATTAACAATGGCGCGGGTGCCAACAATGGCAGTAAACATGGATGTAGCGATACCAACCGCCAGCGTGACAGCAAACCCTTGGATCGGGCCGCTACCAATCGCCATCAGAATCAACGCCGTGATAAACGTGGTGATGTTCGCATCTGCAATAGTAGAAAACGCGTTGTCATAACCGTAATGGATAGCCTGTTGCGGAGAGCGCCCCTCTTTAAGCTCTTCGCGTATACGTTCGAAAATAAGTACATTAGCGTCCACCGCCATACCTACTGTCAAGACGATACCCGCCATACCCGGCAGTGTTAGGGTGGCTCCTAACAGAGACATCACAGCGACAATCAAAACCAAGTTGGCGATAAGCGCCATGTTGGCAACAATGCCAAACTTGCGATAATAGGCCAACATAAACAGTACAACGGCAACAAAACCCCACAGGATCGCCTGTGTACCTGCATCAATGTTCTGCTTACCTAAGCTTGGGCCAATAGTTCGCTCTTCAACGATACTGATCGGTGCTATCAATGCGCCAGCGCGCAATAGCAGTGCAAGGTTATGTGCTTCCTGGGGCGAATCGATACCAGTGATACGGAAGTTACGGCCCAAACGAGTTTGGATGTTCGCCGCATTGATTACCTCTTCAGTTTTCACCAAGATCTGCTTACCATCTTTATCGACGCGGCCGGATGGCTGGTACTCAATAAACACGGTCGCCATCAACTTGCCGACATTATCTTTACTGAACTTCGACATCTTGCCGCCGCCGCTAGAGTCAAGGCTGATATTTACCTGAGGCCGACCATATTCATCCGAGCCAGAACCGGCATCAGTGATATGGGCACCATCAAGAATAATTCGCTTCTCTAACAAGTAGGGACGACCACTGCGGTCTTGCAGCAATTGTGTACCGGCTGGTACACGACCTTCCAACGCATCACGGACATCATGCTTTTCATCTACTTTGCGGAATTCAAGGGTGGCTGTTTTACCCAAGATCTCTTTCGCTTGCGCGGTATCTTGCACACCCGGCAGTTCAACCACGATACGGTCGGCGCCTTGGCGCTGTACCAGTGGCTCAGCTACACCCAAGGCATTAACCCGGTTACGCAAAATAACGATGTTTTGCTGCACAGCATATTCGCGCTGCTCTTTCAGCATCTGTTCGCTCATGGTAGTGCGTAGCGACATGCCATCCGCACCTTCAAAGAAGGTCAGATCGCGAAACTTGGCAGACAGTAAATCTTCACCACGCTCCACATCTTCGGCTTTACGGAAACGGACAACAACACCCTGTCCAGCCACTTGCCGAACAGAAGCGCCATACACCTTCTCTTCTCGCAGCAAACTACGGAAGTCTGCCACCATACTCTCTTCAGCTTTCGCCACCACCGACTTCATATCCACTTCCATCAGGAAGTGAACACCGCCACGCAGGTCGAGACCCAGCTTCATTGGGTTCCCACCAATGCCTTTCAACCATTCAGGTTGAGCTGAAGCCAGGTTAAGCGCGACTACGTATTTGGCGCCAAGCGCCTGAGTAACCGCGTCCTGAGCCGTTCGTTGGTCTTCTTCTTTGGTCAAACGTACCAACAAACGCCCCTCTTCATTCGAGAGGCCACGGTAAGCGATATCGTTCTGCTCTAAGGTTTGCTTAACATCAAGCAGTACCTGTTCATCTATTTCAGCACCACGCTGAGCAGATACCTGAATAGCGAAATCTTCACCATACAGGTTTGCCACGGCGTAGAGCGCCCCGATGCCGAGGACAAACATCAGCATCAGGTATTTCCACAATGGGTAACGATTTAACACGCAACGATTCCTTGCGTTGAAAATTACAGGGACTTCAGCGTGCCTTTAGGCAAGATCGCGGAAACAGCAGACTTCTGAACAGTCACATCCATATTGTCAGCCAATGAGATGACAATGAACTCTTTCTCATCAGAGACTTTGGCTACTTTGCCAACAATACCACCCTGGGTCAGCACTTCGTCGCCTTTGCCCAACGCAGACATCAGGTTCTTATGCTCTTTCACGCGCTTGGCTTGTGGACGATAGATCATGAAATAGAAGATTGCAGCGAAGATCACCAACATGATGATCATATCCCAACCACCAGCTTGCGGTTGTGCGCCTGGAGCAGCGTAAGCATTTGCGATAAACATTGTGGATTTTCCTTAGGTTATTTCTAATGCAAAATTTTCTTTTATATGGGGCCAATTATCAGTCTTTCAACTCTGGAACCGGCATTGAGCGTTTGGCATAAAATTCTGTGACGAAGTCGTCTAATTTACCCTGCTCAATTGCGCCGCGTAAACCTTCCATCACCCGCTGATAAAAGCGCAAGTTATGAATAGTGTTCAAACGAGCACCGAGGATCTCGTTACAGCGATCAAGGTGATGCAGATAAGCACGGCTATAATTCTTACAGGTGTAACAGTCACAAGTCGGATCCAGTGGGCCCGTATCTGTCTTATGCACAGCGTTGCGAATTTTTATCACACCATCGTCAACAAACAGATGTCCATTACGCGCATTTCTGGTCGGCATCACACAATCAAACATATCGATACCACGACGCACCCCTTCCACCAGATCTTCTGGCTTACCGACACCCATCAGGTAGCGGGGTTTATCCTCTGGGATCTTAGGCACGATATATTCCAGCACTTTGTGCATCTCTTCTTTCGGCTCACCCACGGCCAGGCCACCGACCGCATAACCGTCAAACCCTACTGCCATCAAGCCTTCCAACGACTGGTCACGAAGATCTTCGTAAATCCCCCCCTGAATGATGCCAAACAGGGCATTGGGATTATTCGCCTCATCGAAACGATTACGGCTGCGCGCCGCCCAACGCAAAGAAAGCTCCATCGATGTTTTAGCTTGCTCGTGGGTCGCAGGGTATGGTGTACATTCGTCAAAGATCATGACGATATCGGAACCGAGGGAGTACTGCACATCCATCGATGTTTCAGGATCGAGAAAGATTTTGTCACCATTAATTGGATGACGGAAATGCACACCTTCCTCAGTGATCTTCCGAATATCACCCAAACTGAATACCTGAAAACCGCCAGAGTCGGTCAATATGGGGCCCTGCCACTGCATAAAGTCATGCAGATCACCGTGGGCTTCCATGATCTCGACACCGGGACGCAGCCACAGATGAAAGGTATTTCCCAAAAGGATCTGAGCCCCACTATCCGCGACCTCTTCCGGAGTCATCCCCTTTACCGTACCGTAGGTGCCCACAGGCATAAACGCAGGGGTTTCAACCGTGCCGCGTTCAAACACTAAACGACCACGGCGAGCACGGCCATCCGTACCCAGTAACTCATATTGCATTTTCATAGTGACTCCGCCACCGGAAATACAGTCCGGCGCTGATTAAACAGTAAGTGAATAGCCGCTCATAGTAACAAAAATCACTACGGCTTGCGGGTAACAAACATGGCATCGCCATAACTAAAGAAACGGTACTTTTCTGCAACCGCCTCAGCATAAGCATTCATCACCGCATCGTATCCGGCAAAGGCACTGACCAGCATGATCAATGTCGATTCAGGTAAATGAAAGTTGGTCACCATGGCATCAATAATCTGAAAAGAATAACCAGGGTAGATAAAGATATCGGTCTCACCGGCGAACGGTTGCAGTTGCTCATGACCTGCAGTAATCGATGCTTGCGCAGCGCTTTCAAGTGAGCGCACAGAGGTGGTTCCCACAGCGATCACCCGCTTGCCTGCTGCTTTGGTGGCTAATATTTTTGCCACCACATCGTCAGACACTTCAGCATACTCGCTATGCATCTTATGCTCGGTGACTTGATCAACGCGAACCGGTTGAAACGTACCAGCGCCGACATGCAGAGTCACAAAAGCCTGTTCAACGCCCTTTTCTTGCAAACGTTGCAATATGGCGTCATCAAAATGCAAGCCTGCGGTAGGCGCCGCAACCGCACCTGGCTTTTGGTTATATACGGTTTGATAACGTTCACGATCGGCGCCTTCATCCGGACGATCGATATAGGGAGGGAGCGGCATGTGACCGTATTGCTCCAACCATTCTAAAACCGTTTTAGCGGGATCAAATTCAAGTTCAAATAACGCATCATCACGTCCTAACATCTCCACTTTGATCTGATCTTCAAGCAGGAGTTGTGCGCCAGCTTTAGGGGATTTTGAACTTCGAACATGAGCTAGAACGCGGTGGTCATCAAGGATCCGCTCCACCAACACTTCAATTTTACCACCGCTGGATTTACAGCCATGGAGGCGTGCGGGGATCACTCGGGTATTATTAAAAACAACCAGATCACCGGGCTCAACTAAGGATTCAATATCAGTGAATTGGCGATGATGCACTGCACCGTCGGTGCCTTCCAAATGCAGTAAGCGGCTGGCGGTCCGATCAGCCATCGGATAACGAGCAATCAGCTCATCTGGCAATTCAAAATGAAAATCAGAAACCTGCACCCAACACCTCAACGTGACGCCGATATAAATGAGGCGCTAGTCTATGGATGCAGGCAGCAGGGATCAAGGTTTTGCGCGTTTAAACCAACTTAAAGCGAGCAAGCTGAATAAGCTAAGTAAGCCTATGGGGCCACCACCACCGCCGCCGTCACTATCAACGGGATCGGTAATTATCGGAGGATCAATAACTTGCCCTTCGGGTGTGAACACGACATCAGCAATGATGCCGGTACCATCACCCGAAGAAACAAATTCAATCGTGACCGGCACCCCAGGAGTCAACGTCGTCACCACTGAGCGCCAACTATCTAAAGAGATCAAAGCACTCTCTAAATCACCGGGCTGCTGATACAAATTAAGCATCTGCAGCGATTGGCTATCCCCTTCTAGCCGCCAGCTGAACGTGAGCTGCCCCGCTTCAGCAGACATAACCATCAACGCAGCACTTCCTGACGCTATAGAAGAAAAGCTGGCAGTAAGTGAGTCACCACCGGCTGGGCCTGCCACATCACTATCCCGCCAACTGCGATCACCTCCGTTGAACCAGCGTAATTCGCTCTGTTCAAAGGCGCCGTCAAACGTGTCTTCAGGTAAAACTTGAGCAATAACTTCACTGTCATAGCTTTGCTGATTGGTTGTTATCTGCAGATCTGTATTCTGCTGACCGGCAGATTGCGGATTAGCCGTGATCTGTAGCTGACAAGTGGTGTTAGCGCTCAGTTCACCCAGGCAGTTTTGAGAAAGCTGAAATTCGCTGGCATCATCAGTCACTATGCTATTAATTAGCAGAGCATCCGTGCCGTTGTTGACCAAAGGTACGCTAACCTGCTGCGGGATCCCATGAGCAATAAACGGCATTCTCACCGGATTGCTGACACTAAAGCCTGTGATCGTGGAATCAATCCAATCATTGTAATTAGCTACTCGCGTATACACCCCAGGAGAGCCAACATCACAGCCAAGTCCCCAGCTAACAATGCCATATTGCACCGCCTGATCGCCTTCTCCTTCATACAAAGGGCCACCACTGTCGCCGCTACATGAATCGATACCAACAACCCCGCCAGCACAGATCATATTATCGGTTACCCAACCTGACGGAAATTCACTGCGGCATAACGAGGTAGCTAGATAGGGGAGCACCGCACTTTGCAGGCGATCGCTCGCCTCACCACTATCCGGATCAGTGATCCCGTAGCCTACCAAGTTGAGAGGAAACTGATTACTTAGCGTGTTGGTTTCGGATTGTGATGCGCGTGCGATTTGTGGGCTATTGGAAAAACTAGACAGGTGTAATAAGGCGATATCATTATCTAAACTTGTACCGTTAAAATCTTGCCCAATCAGCACTTGATCAACTTTAAACTGATCACTTCGGCGTTGTGCTTGCAAATTCTCAATTCCAAGCACAACCACTATCTCTAGAGGCTGCGCGTTATCAACACAATGCGCAGCGGTCATTACCCATCCAGGTGCGATCAGCGTACCGCCACAGATATGGGATGGGATAAATATGTTATCTGCCCCCTGAGGCAGAAACTGCACGCTGGCCATCCATTCCGTGGCGCCTATTTCAGAGGGTACACCGCCCACCACTTTTGCTTGCGGTAATTCCACAGCATTGCTGCTTGTTGCAAAAGCAAAACTGCAAAGCAACGCAGGAAAAAGAAAACGGCGAGAATAACAAGTCATCAATCTGTAATCCTGTTCAATTTCATTTAAGTAAAGCAGAACGAATGCTTTTACGATACATCAATAGTGGACAGATCAAACTTCAAGCTCCCAAAAACTGAACAACTAGAAAGCGGCCTCATCTTATATCGCCATTTCGTTGGCTCTCAAACATCAACTGATAAGTGTCAGGCAAAGACAAGGTGAAACTAAATTACACAAAACCTCAAAACAGCTTGTTTAAAGTGATTTAGATCAAACAAAAACACTACACACACCCAGCGCAGTAATATTATTTCGTAATTAAATTACCAAACAGGTTGATTTGTGAAGAAGATCACATTAATATTCCTCCATCGAAACGAATTACTTCAACAGCCACTAGTTAAGGAGATCACCATGTTGAATTTATACGATCTCGTCGCGCTGAAAACTTTGCTCAGCGGTCGTGATACCAAGCAGCAGAGACCTGCTCCGGTAACTAAGCGTTACCACTTTTCCTGGACCCGTTAATCACGGTTCTGTGAACAAGTTTTGTTGTTAGCCAAGTCCTTTGTGTTTTTAGCGGGCAATGCCCCGTCTGTTATATACAGATCCTCTACCTTTGGTAGAGGATTTTTTTTTGCCTGCTAACAACTACAAACGGCATTTAGGGTTAAGTCCCTTATTATGCGCTTTCGCTGCAATACCCTGAGCTCTGGACATATTTGACTCAAGATCAGCAATTCGTGTGTCATGGGAGGGATGCGTAGAGAAAAATTCAGGCGGTTGACCACTGCTAGCTTTCGCCATATTCCGCCACAGCGCCACGCTTTGAGTCGGGTCAAAGCCTGCTTGTGCCATCAGATCCAAACCAATCACATCCGACTCAGACTCTTGGGTACGACTGTAAGGCAGCATCACGCCCACCTGTACACCAAGCCCTAGCGCCGCCATCCACATTGCTGAGTCGTCCGAATCCGATGCGGCAATCGCTGCGCCAGCCACGGCCATAGTTACCCCAGCCAGTTGATTGTGAGTTAACCGTTCGTTACTGTGATCAGCCATAACATGCCCCACCTCATGGCCGATAACCGCAGCCAGTTGGTCCTGATTTTGCGCTATTTTAAGCAAACCGGTATAAACCCCAATTTTGCCTCCAGGCAGTGCAAAAGCATTCGCTTGCTCACTATCAAACACAACCACTTCCCACCCAGCTTGATGATACTGTTGTGGTACTTGCGCAGTGATATGACGCGCCACACACTGCACATAGCGGTTAAGGCTACTGTCGCCAGAAATTTTCTCTTGCTGTTTGATCTGCTCAAACGACTGTCCGCCCAGAGAGGACATCTCTTGATCAGAGTAGAGCAATATTTGGTCGCGCCCTGTCGGCGAAGCGGTACAAGCGGCCAAAACCGCAATAGCGCACAATGAAACGGCGCTTTTCGTTATGGAAATAGACATAAAGCGTATCCCTACTTAACTACACATCAGAATATAGCGGCTAGTGTAACGACTCAGTCCGCACTGCGGAATACGCATTAAATCCCAAAAGATTGAAGCGCTTCCAATAAATAGAGGAAGCGCACTCTTTCTTTAGGCATTCTGCTAACGGTGGCTAAGAAGCACGACCAGAACTAAAGCGCAGTCGATAACGCCACACCCGGCCACCAAACTGGTAACAGCTAAAACCGGAAAGGATCAGCGCCGTGCCGATCCAAACATCTATCGACAATGATTCACCATTGAGCAAGTTACCTAGCAAAAGAGCCAACACAGGCGTAATTAGAGGGATCAAGGCCACCTGCGTCGCTTCAATTCTGGCCAACACGTAAAAGTACACAAACGAACCAAACACAGAGGAGATAACCCCAAGATAGACAGTCGAATAAATAGCTCGTTCACCGATTTCATCAGGCCAGGTCTGACCCGTTATGAACCAGGTCAAGAGAAACAACAGCGCAGCCACCCAAGTCCCGCCGGTAGTGATCGCCATACCGGAAACGGCTTTGCCGCCAACGCCCGCGAAACGCTTCACCAGTACGGTGCTCAAACTAAATGCGGCCACACCAAGTAGCAAAACGACAATCCCCCAAACCGTTTCCGATCCCATCTCTATCGCAGAGCCAAACACAACCACTAGTCCGATAATACCCAATGCGGTACCCAACAGCTTTGCTGGCGTGAATGCCCTCTCACCCAGCAACTTAGCCGCAAACAACCCAGTAAAGATCGACGTAAAGCCGAATATCACCGACAACCAGCCTGATGGCATTAATTGCGCGGCCCAATAACTGGCTGACATACTCACATAACAGCCGACACCAGCAGCCAGATAGCTGTTTCTAGCCGCATCCGACCAAGGTAATCGAAATCTGAATAGCTGCTGCACGATGAGCGCGGTGACAGCAGCCAATGTCAGGCGTGCAGTCACACCGAATAGGAATCCACTGCCTTCACCACTCCAGCTAATGGCCAGTGGTGTTGTGGCCCAAAGTAAAACAATACCCAAATAAGCGGCCTGTACTGACATGACTGACTCCCTTTTGTCCAAAAAACAAAAAAGGCCGCAGTTTTTAGCTGCGGCCCCTGATAACTAACGAATTTGGATACTAGCTTCGTAGTCTACCCTTGACCGCACAGGCGCGTTTCGCCCACACACAGCGGTGTAGCGAAATATCTTGGGTGACGTTTACAAAGCTAAGATTCAACATAAGACTAATAACCCGTTAGTGGAGAAGTAAGAATGCGCTTGGTGCTAACGACTTGCAACCCTGAAGAAAAAACAAAAGCCACGACAATGCGTGGCTTTGAAAGTTAAATATGTAACGATGGCTTTACGACGTCAGATCATCGAAGAAGCGCTTAACCCCTTCAAAGAAGCCCGTCTCTTTCGGCTTATGCTTATCTGATGCTTTAAAACTCTCATCCAACTCTGACAATAACTCTTTTTGCTTAGATGTCAGCTTCACCGGTGTTTCCACCACGGCTTTACACATCAAATCACCCACAGCACCACCGCGGACAGACTTAACGCCTTTACCACGCATACGGAACATACGGCCAGTTTGGGTTTCAGATGGCACCTTCAATACCACTCGACCATCCAAGGTCGGCACTTCAATTTCGCCACCCAAAGCAGCTTGGGCAAAGCTAATCGGCACTTCGCAATAAAGGTTGCTACCATCACGAACAAAGAATTCGTGATCTTTGACATGCATCTGCACATAAAGATCGCCCGCTGGTGCGCCATGTTCTCCGGCTTCACCTTCGCCAGAAAGGCGAATGCGATCACCAGTATCTACGCCGGCAGGGATCTTCACAGACAAGGTCTTCGTCTTCTGTACCCGGCCATCACCGTGACAACTGCCACAAGCTTCATCGATAACTTTACCGCGGCCGCGACAAGTTGGGCAGGTTTGCTGCACAGCAAAGAACCCCTGCCGCATCTGCACTTGCCCTTGACCATGACAAGTGCCACAGGTCTTCGGCGAGGTGCCAGGTTTAGCGCCCGAACCATCGCAGGTTTCACAACCTACCCAGGTCGGTACTTGAATTTCGCGAGAGATACCGCGAACAGCCTCTTCCAGCGTCAACTCCATGGTGTAACGCAAATCAGCACCACGTTGGGCTTGACGGCCACCGCCACGACGGCCACCACCAAAGATATCACCAAACACATCACCGAAAATATCAGAGAAGTCAGCACCACCACCATGACCGCCGCCACGATTAGGATCTACGCCTGCATGACCAAACTGATCATAGGCCTGACGTTTTTGCTCATCAGTCAGCACTTCCGCCGCTTCATTGGCTTCTTTGAACTTCTCTTCAGCCGCTTTATCGCCCGGATTTTTATCTGGGTGGAACTTCATTGCCAGACGTTTGTAGGCCTTTTTAATCTCGCGTTCGGTGGCGTTTTTACTAACACCGAGCACTTCGTAATAATCGCGTTTAGACATACTTTGACCGCTAATTCAATGTGGCTTTGTTACAGACAAACACGGGCGTTAGTTACCCAACGCCCGTGTCCTTTTAAGTAATGACCTGTGAGGGCGAATTACTTTTTGTCGTCTTTGACTTCTTCAAACTCAGCGTCAACGACATCGTCGTCTTGCGCAGCAGTGTTTTCACTACCGCCTTCCGCAGATTGTGCTTCCGCTTGTGCTTTCGCCTGAGCCAGCTCCATCAACTTGCTTGATGCTTCCATCAAAGCCTGAGACTTGGCTTCAATATCAGCCTTATCTTCACCCTTGATAGCCGCTTCCAATTCAGTTAACGCTGCTTCAACTTTCTCTTTCTCGTCGGCAGGCAATTCTTCACCCAGCTCTTCGATCTGCTTACGAGTTGCGTGGACCAAAGCATCAGCTTGGTTACGTGCAGCTACCAGCTCTTCAAATTTCTTGTCTGCTTCAGCATTGGCCTCAGCATCACGTACCATGCTTTCGATCTCATCATCAGACAAACCAGAGGAAGCCTTGATGGTGATCTTCTGCTCTTTACCTGTGTCTTTATCTTTCGCAGACACATGCAAGATACCGTCAGCATCGACGTCAAATGAAACTTCAATCTGTGGTGTACCGCGCATCGCTGGGCGAATACCTTCCAGATTAAACTGGCCGAGAGATTTGTTATCAGCCGCACGCTTACGCTCACCCTGGATAACATGCACTGTCACCGCAGACTGGTTGTCTTCAGCCGTTGAGAAAGTCTGTGACTTCTTGCTTGGCACGGTGGTGTTCTTCTCGATCAGTGGTGTCATTACACCACCCATGGTTTCGATACCCAAAGAGAGTGGTGTCACATCAAGCAAGAGAATGTCTTTTACATCACCGCCCAATACACCGCCCTGAATAGCAGCACCTACGGCAACTGCTTCATCCGGGTTCACATCTTTACGAGGCTCTTTACCGAAGAAATCAGACACGGCTTTCTGTACCGCTGGCATACGCGTCTGACCACCAACCATGATCACGTCATTCACATCACCCACTGACAGATCCGCATCTTTCAGAGCGATCTTCAAAGGCTCTAAAGTACGCTTGATCATATCTTCAACCAAAGATTCCAGCTTGGCGCGGGTCACTTTGATATTGAGGTGCTTAGGCCCAGAGGCATCAGCAGTGATATAAGGCAAGTTGACTTCGGTCTGCTGCGCAGAGGACAGTTCAATCTTGGCCTTTTCAGCAGCTTCCTTCAGGCGCTGCATAGCCAATGGGTCCTGACGCAGATCGAAACCCTGCTCCTTCTTAAACTCATCAACCAAGTAGTTGATCAAACGGTTATCAAAATCTTCACCACCCAAGTGGGTGTCACCGTTAGTCGCCAACACTTCAAACGTGTGCTCGCCATCAGCTTCATCAATCTCAATAATAGAGATATCGAACGTACCACCACCTAAGTCATAAACAGCGATGATGTTATCACCCTGCTTTTTGTCCATACCGTATGCCAAAGCGGCAGCAGTTGGTTCGTTGATGATGCGCTTAACATCCAGACCCGCAATACGACCGGCGTCTTTGGTTGCCTGACGCTGAGAATCGTTGAAGTAAGCAGGAACAGTAATAACCGCTTCAGTTACCGCTTCACCAAGGTAATCTTCTGCAGTTTTCTTCATCTTTTTCAGAATTTCTGCAGATACCTGAGGAGCAGCCATTTTTTCGCCATGCGCTTCAACCCATGCATCACCATTGTCAGCTTTGACAATCTTGTAAGGCATGATAGCCACATCGCGTTGAACTTCGTCATCTTCAAAACGACGACCGATCAGGCGCTTAATAGCAAACAGAGTGTTCTGTGGGTTAGTAACAGACTGACGCTTTGCAGGCTGACCAACCAAAATCTCATCGCCGGTATAAGCGATAACAGAAGGGGTTGTACGATCACCTTCAGCATTTTCAATAACTCGTGGTGTGCCGCCGTCTAAAACAGCCACACAAGAGTTTGTGGTGCCGAGGTCAATCCCGATGATTTTACCCATTTGTACGTTCTCCAACAAAAACCTGTACATTTCATTGCTAACAAAGGTGGGGTCGTTGAAACCCTTTTCAAGCGTAGGGTGAAATTTTTTTTCACTTTCTTACAGAAACAAAAAAAAACAACAGCAAAACAGTTTGTTAACAAGGTTTATTGATTAAGCTTCAAACATAAAAAAAGCCGCCCATGCGACTTTTTTGTCAGAAATTTAAGGTTTATCGCCGATTAAGCTTCTGTATCGATGCCGCTGGCCGGCGCTTTAGCAACCATCACCATGGCTGGACGTAACAGGCGTCCATTTAGCTCATAACCTTTTTGCATCACCAGCATCACGGTATTTGGCGCATGGTCAGGGCTCTCTTGCATTGACATCGCCTGATGCTGTTCAGGATTGAAAGTCTGACCCACAGGGTCTAGCTGGACAACGCCATGCTTAGCAACAGCATCCATCAACCCTTTCATGGTCAACTCGACACCTTCAATCATCGGCTTGATGGCATCGTTTTCGGCATCAGCGAGCTGTAAGCCTCTTTCCAGGTTGTCGATGACGCTTAACATGTCGCCAGCAAATTTCTCAAGAGCAAACTTACGGGCTTTCTCGCTGTCTTGCGCGGCGCGACGGCGTGCATTGTCCGCTTCTGCCATCGCTCGCAATACAGATTCTTGCTGTTCTTCTACCTTAGCGTTAGACGCAGCCAAAGCAGCTTCCAACTCAGCTATACGCTCTTCAGCACTCAGCAATTGACCTTCCTCTACTTCTACTTCTACTTCAGCAGCGGGTTCAACTTGCTCAATCGTCTGCTCAACCACTTCTTGATCTGACGGGGTGTTCTTATCGCTCATAAAATCTCCAGAAAAGCCGTTTCATACCCTCGGCTTGAGGCTGCTGACTATTATGGGGATTGATCGCTTTGTTTCAAGGCAAGACTTGCTGCTAATCGGCGCCCAAGTATACTGAGCAGGTACTTACCGAGGCTGTAGCCAAATGAAAAAGCCGTTTCAAACCGTTGGATTAATAGGTAAACCCCACCATGAAGGGGCGAACCAGACACTTCTGCAATTGCATAAATTTCTCACTCAACGTGGCTTGAATGTCGTCGTAGAAGAGCGTGTTGCAACGGAATTGGCGATAACCGATGTCGACGCTGTCGATCTGGTTCAGTTAGGCGAGCGCTGCGATTTAGCCATTGTTGTCGGTGGTGACGGTAATATGCTTGGCGCCGCACGAGTGTTATCGCGTTTTGATGTGGGTGTTGTTGGCGTTAACCGTGGCAACCTGGGCTTTCTAACCGATCTCAGTCCTGACGAATACGAACAACCCCTGACCGAAATTCTCAGCGGTGACTATCAACTCGAACAACGCTACCTATTGGAAGCCGAGGTGTATCGCCACGGCCGCCTAAAAAGTAGTAACACCGCAGTGAATGAGGCGGTACTCCACCCCGGTAAGATCGCCCACATGATCGATTTTGAGGTGCTGATCAATGACCATTTTGTCTTCCAACAGCGCTCTGATGGCCTAATTATCTCCACCCCAACGGGTTCAACCGCCTATTCGTTATCCGGCGGAGGTCCAATCATGATGCCATCACTGGATGCCTTGGTATTAACGCCGATGTTTCCCCACACACTTTCGGCACGCCCCATCGTTGTCGATGGTGATAGTGTTATTACGCTGCGGGTTTCAGACGGCAATGAGGACAATCTGCAGGTCAGCTGTGATGGCCACGTGACGCTATCAGTGATGCCTGGAGACGAAATAAAACTGCGTAAACACAAAGCGCCGCTGACCCTGCTCCACCCCAACTGCTATGACTACTATGAAGTGCTACGTACCAAATTGGGCTGGAGTAGCAGTCTGTTTTAACAGCAACAAACGCACACCTTTCATACAAAAAGTTTGCAAACCACTCAAAGTACTGTATACATATACACATACTGTATGTGTATACATGTTTTGAGGTTTCTATGCTGCAGCAACTTACTATCAACAATTTCGCCATTGTCAGCCATACCGACGTTGAACTTAAGTCAGGTATGACAACCATCACAGGTGAAACCGGGGCGGGTAAATCTATCGCCATTGACGCGCTGGGATTATGCCTAGGGGATAGAGCGGATGCCTCAGCCGTTAGACCTGGTGCAAAAAAGAGTGATATCTCGGCACGCTTTGGGTTGACTAAGAACACGGCAGTACATGAATGGCTGGAACAACATGATCTAGACGCCGATGACAACGAATGCATCATTCGTCGCGTCATCAGCGCAGAAGGCCGCTCTCGTAGCTACATAAATGGTCAGCCGGTGCCGCTACAGCAGCTGAAACAACTCGCTCCCATGCTAGTAAGCATCCACGGCCAACATGCCCACCAAACCTTGCTAAAAAGCGACCAACAAAGGTTGCTTCTGGATCGATTTGCTGGCCATCACAGTAAATTGGATACAGTGGCAGCGAGTTATCAACTGTGGAAAAAATTAGGTAAGCAGATCCATACGTTACTGGAATCACAACTACAACGTGAATCAAGACGCCAGCTTCTGCAGTACCAGGTCGATGAGTTGGATCAGTTTGCGCTCGAAGAGGGTGAGTACGAGCAGATCGAACAGGATCATAAACGCCTGTTTAATGGCCAAAGTTTACTTGATGGCGCCAACAACGCAGCCCATCTGTTAAGCGAAGATGAACAGGTCAACGCCTGCCAATTAGTCAGGCAAGTTCTCAATCAAATCATTGAACTCAGTGAAACAGATCAAAAATTAGCGCCGGTAGTGAGCCTACTAAACGACGCGCAAATACAATTGGAGGAAGCAAGTCATGAACTTAATGCCTACAGTGAAAGCATCGAATTGGACCCGTCGCAACTGCAACAACTGGACGAACGCTTGTCGGCCGCGCTGCAGTTGGCACGCAAGCACCAAGTCAACCCCAACCACCTCCCGCAACAGCATAAAGAGTTAGTTGAAGAGCTTGCCGAATTAACTGGCGCTGATGACCAGTTAGAAGCGCTCCAACAGGAGCAGCAGATCGCCTGGCAAGAGTATTGTGATGAGAGTGACGTGTTGCATCAACTTCGCTTAACTGCGGCAGCACAGCTGTCGGAGCAAGTGACACTGGCCATACGGGAACTAAACATGCCCAAAGGATTGTTTAGTGTCGAATGTGTCTCTTTGAAAAACGACAAAGCAGCGGTTCATGGTAGAGATGAGATCCAGTTTCTAGTCAGTACTAACCCTGGTCAACAACCACAACCTTTATCAAAAGTCGCCTCTGGCGGTGAACTGTCAAGAATAAGCTTAGCGCTGCAAGTACTCACTTCAAACCAGCAAGCCACACCCACCTTGATTTTTGATGAAGTCGACGTCGGTATTAGTGGTCAAACCGCAGCTATCGTAGGCAAGCTTCTGCGTAAGCTTGGCGAAGAGTGCCAAGTGATGTGCGTCACGCACCTCCCTCAAGTGGCAGCATGTGGTCACCAACAGCTCAATGTCGCTAAGTTCAGTGATGACGAAATGACAGATACCAATATACATTGGCTGGCCGACGATCAACGCATCAACGAACTAGCCAGAATGCTAGGCGGCGACACAATAACTGAGCACACCCGGGCGAATGCACAAGAGTTATTGCTCACAGCATGACAAGGCAAACACGGGTTTAACTTTCCCTGTGTCGCCAGCTTGGTTATCATGCCCAGCAGATTTTGATAAGAGAAAGTACTCCATGCGGTTTAGGAACCTGTTGTTTGCTCTGTTAATCATGCCACTGGCCGGTTGTGCCTGGTTGAGCGAATTTGTTTACAAAGTCGATATCCCTCAAGGCAACTATATCGACGAGCAGCAAGTAGAAAAATTGCGTTTGGGTATGACCAAAGAGCAAGTGCGCTTTGTACTCGGCACCCCAATGGTGAAAAACAGCTTCAGAGACACCACTTGGTATTATGTCTATCGACTAAAAACAGGTAAGGGTGTGGAGTACAACAAACGTCTGATCGCCAACTTCGACGCGGAAGACAAACTGATCGCAGTCGAAGGTGATTACGAGCTGGGCGAAGAGTTTGAAACGCCAATTGACAGTTAAGCTCTGTTTTAATGCGCGCTAGCAATCGCATCAGGAAAGAGGCTGACTTATTCAGCCTCTTTTTTTTGCCGCCGATTAGGCTGCGGACGTCCGCCAGTCACCTTATCTGCCCGCCCTTCGCGTTTAGCGCGCTCAGCTCGTAGCTTACGCACCTCTTTCGGGTCGGCGATCAACGGACGATATATTTCTATCCGATCGCCTTCTTTAAGTGTGTCACCCAGCTTTGCTGCCTTATTCCAGATCCCGACTTTGTTTTCCTGCAAATCAATTTCAGGATAGATACTGATAATATCCGACTGCCTAATAGCACTTTCAACGCTACAAGAGCTTTCGACATCAAGTGCGATCAGCGATTGACGGTCAGGAAGCCCGTAAACAACCTCAACACGAATAAGTTCAGCTGCCATAAACATCCTTCGCTCGAGCCACAAATGCATCCACCATATTTGATGCCATCTGATTAAATAACTTACCAAATGCCAATTCGACCAACTTACCTGAGAACTCAAATTCTAGAGAAAAACTGATTTTACAAGCCTCCTCATCCAACGGCATAAAGTACCAGTTTCCTACCAGTTGCCGAAAAGGACCATCAACCAGTTGCATCTCGATACGCTCGGCATGGGCAAGCTGATTACGTGTAGTAAACCATTTATTCACTCCCGCTTTCGCGATCTGAACAGAGGCCAACATCTGCAACTCAGAAGCCTCATGCACTTTGGCATCACCGCAGCCCGGCAAAAAGTTGGCATAAGACTCAACATCATTAACCAAGCTATACATCTGTGCAGCGCTGTAACCAACCAGTGCTGAACGTTGGATCTGTGGCATAACATCACTCACTTACTTCGATGGCGTAAATCATAACAAAAATGCGCAGTGTCTGTTATTCCTGATAATCACCATATACAGCGCTGGCTTAATTCGTATAATGTCGCCGCTATGGCAAAGAAAAAACCTAAACAGACTAGTTCCACCATCGCGCAAAACAAACGCGCCCGTCATGACTATTTTATTGAAGATAAGATAGAGGCCGGCCTTTGTTTGCAGGGATGGGAAGTGAAAAGCCTCCGTCAGGGCAAAGCAAATATCGCTGAAGCCTATATCTATCTCAAAGATGGAGAGGCTTTTCTGTCCGGCGCCACATTCACGCCACTACAGGCCGCATCGACCCATGTCATTGCGGATCCAACGCGAACTCGCAAATTACTGCTTAACCGCCGCCAACTAGACAACTTGTTCGGCCGTGTTAACCGCGAAGGCTTCACCATTCTACCGCTCGCTCTATACTGGAAACAGGCTTGGGTGAAACTGGAGATCGGTGTAGGTAAAGGTAAGAAGCAACATGACAAGCGAGCAGACGTGAAGAATAAGGATTGGTCACGACAAAAAGATCGGATCATGAAAAACGCTCGCTAAAGCATCCCCTCTTTTTCAGACCATACGCCGGTACCACTATTGGCTACTTGGCTCAGTCGCTTGTTGAAAAGAGTATGATTCAGCCGCTTCGAGGTTTGTGGGCGGCTGATTAAAAAGCCTTGAATATACTGACATTTCATCGATTTTAGCAGTTCCAGTTCTTCCGCAGTCTCTACCCCTTCCGCCACAATAGTCAGATCTAACTCTTTAGCTAGCGCGACAATGGAAGCGAGGATCCGCCGATATTTCTTGCCTGATGATGCTTTGTTAACAAAACTACGATCAATTTTCAGTACATCGATAGGCAACGACGCCAACGAACTCAACGATGAATAGCCGGTACCAAAATCATCAATGGCGACTTTGACTCCCATCTGCCGCAAGGCATCAATCTGCGCAATAATGTCCCCTGTTGCTTCCATCAGATAAGACTCGGTAATCTCTATCATCAAGCAACTGGGTGGCAACTTAGTTTTCTGCAACGCCTGCTCGACCCACTCTCGCAAAGCTAACTGCTTCAGTTGTACGCTCGAGACATTAACCGAAACACGCGCTTTCCTAAGGCCTGCGCGATTCCACTGCTCCATCTGCTGCATCGCCTCATAAAGCACGTAATCGCCCAGAGGCAGGATCTGCCGAGTCTCTTCAGCGATAGGAATAAACTCACCCGGCGATATTTGACCTTCGTGGGGGTGATGCCAACGCAATAGCGCTTCAAAGTAAGCTATCTGGTTACTGGCTATTTCAATAATGGGTTGAAACTCTAGAGAAAATTCAGAGTCATTAACCGCTCGGCGGATCTCATTGCTGAGATAATGCTGACGCCTTACTTCGCGCCCCATCTCTGGTAAATAAACACGAAAAGTCCCCTTACCATCACTCTTTGCTTTATACATGGCGACATCAGCCATCTGCAGTAAGTTCTCAGGTGACTGCCCATCTTGTGGGTAAACGGCAATGCCTATACTGGCGCTGATATTGACGCGATGTTCGCCGAAGCGAAACTCTTGTTCAAGCAGCTCAATGATTCGCGCAGACACCTGCTCAGCTTCTTCCAACACCTGAATATTGCTGAGGATAACGGTAAATTCGTCGCCCCCTAAGCGCGCTAATGTCCGCTGAAAAGCAGGTGTTTCCCCCGCGGTCAGCGAGATGGTGTCACTGCTACGGGTTGCGGCATTAAGGCGGTTAGCGACTTCAACAAGCAAGCCATCCCCGACGCTATGACCGAAAGTATCATTCACTTGCTTAAAGCCATCAAGATCGATAAATAGCAATGCAAGCTTCTGTTTACCTTCGTCGGCTTGCAGGATCGCTTTCTCCAATGCCAATTGAAACTGCTGACGGTTAGCCAACCCGGTTAACTTGTCCGCAAGATGCGCGGCGTTAACCGCTTCATTTTGCAACTCTAACTTAGAAGATAATTTCTTTACCGCAGTCTCAATGACGGTGGCAGTATCGTTATTCAAACGAAACTGACTGCTTAGCCCCGCTTGTTTTGCTGCTAAAGATGCTAAAGCACGGGCTTGCCTGCTCAGCTTGCTCCGCTGACGATACATAGCAAAGGTAATAAAAAATGGCAGTAGCACCACCATAACCGCAAAACTTCGGATCACACCATGCGTTGCAGGGATCTGTTGCGAAATCAGAATAGAAAGGTCGCCAGACAGCACGGCACCAGGCTCATTGGCCAACGGAACATAAAGGGTTGCATCGGGTGTCCAATAGATGCCAGAAAAATAGGGGGGCGCATAAAAATCGACGATATGATTTAGCCAAGCCTGCCAAAAGATGGCACTCCCTTTATCAACGTACTCCGTCGCCGATAACCGCCCCTCTGGCGTATCAAACGCAGAAACGACAGACAAACCATAGTTGAGCTGTATATCTTGCGGAAGCGAAGAGACACCTGATAACTGGTGCGCTTGCTGCTGGAAATCTGCCAGTACGAGTTCACCGACATAAGCGGCCCAAATGGCAAACGCAAGTCCACCGCTAAGCAGCAAGGTTTTTAAAAATATGCGAAAAGAAAGATCTCGCCCTGAATGCAACGCCACTACCTACTCCCTGTATATGCGATACGGACGTAAAGCCTAACTGATTGAAGCAAAAGGAACTCTACTGTCCTTAGTCAACTTGGCATTCAAATCAGAAATACAACCAAGGCTATATTCTAAACTACTGACGAAAATAGACATAGAGTTACATTAAATTTACCTGTACACAGCAGGTGACTCAGCCGCACAGGCAATGTTACACTAACCGCCTGGGGCCGATTCAGGATTCGACGGGAATTGTGAAACCCTAGGTGCATGTCGTGGGGCGGTTGGCCACGTAAAAAGCCGCAAAAAAATAGTCGCAAACGACGAAAACTACGCACTAGCAGCTTAATAACCTGCATAGAGCCCTTCCCCCTTAGTTCTCCTGTGGACTTTGGATCCGGAAGGTCACCCCACACAGGATCGCGTGGCGTCCCGGCCTGGGGATTAAGCGCTAAAACTAATCAGGCACGCCTGTAGAAGCCTGCCACTCGGCGTCTAACAGGTTACTAAATGAGCTGGCTAAGCATGTAGTACCGACGGCGTAATATTTTCGGACGGGGGTTCAAATCCCCCCGGCTCCACCAACTACGTAGTAAAAAGCCCTGAATTTTCAGGGCTTTTTTGTTTTCAGACCGACAGAGATACCGTCTGAAAACCACCTCACATCTAACGCATTTCTAACGCGGCGGATGAGCACCCATGAGCCTTTACCAATGACCAGCGATAAACTTAAAGATGAACTGCATTAAAATGCAGCGCTCAGCAACCCGCCCATCCATCGTTTGTAAATAGGTTCTGATATGAATCCAAGGTATTTACCTCATGCAGTCTTAAGTATTGAATTGGCCTGTACTGCAGTGACAGGCTGCAGCGAATCTGAAACGCTGGAGGTGTTTTCCTGCGATAACAGCATCTGCTTTACCGCCCCGCCGTTAAGCCAAACCAAGTACTACGTTCATAGCGGCGGCATCAGCAGATCCGACTGCGACAACGACTGTATATATTGGGAAGTGCTAACCCCCGGCGATGACAACGCCATCAATTACCAGAACCAAGGCGAGATAAAGTATGGTCAATCGTTTGAACATATTCAGGTAACGACGCCACCCCGCGCCCTTAAGCAAGGCCGCTACAATGTCTCCTTCAACATTGGCTATGCCAGTTCACTAAACGGAAAACGAGGCGCACGGTTCTCAGCGACATTCACTGTTGATGGGAATGGTAACCTGACGGGCAGTTAGAGCCATGCCGTCTTCAGGGGCTACCCCAGAACGGCGAGGAGGTGTCTAACTTCCTGGTGGTGATTCAAAAATCTCGCTATTCATGTACTGATGAATACTAGAAAAATTACGTTGTAACTAAATAAAAAAGTAGCTAAAGTTCTGCTGTCATGGAGGACAAACAGATGAAACTAAAAAGCTGCGTCACGCCTTTTCTATTAGCAGTTGTTGTAATCTTCAACGCAGGATGCGACTCCCCCCATCAAGGCGATTCTATTGCCGCACCCGACACGCGTTTTTCTGCTGAAGTTCCACCTAATTGGGAGCTGATAGGTGATGGACCATCCGAATTAGATTCTCGAAGAATCACTTACCTCACCGAAGATGCGAGCTTGGTGACAATAGACCTTTTTGTCAAATCAACCGAGAGTATCAACATCTATGGCTTCCTGAAGTACCACATGGAAAGTGCCGTGCCTGAATCTAAGCGAAAAGACTTAACCGTAACGCAAGGTGAAGTTCAACGGAAAGAAGGGTTTGGGCTCTATGTTGAGGTTAAATCGCCGCAAGCACTAGAGTACGAGTATTACGCGGAAATCGTAGAGGTATCACTTGGTTCCGCGAGTGCATTCATAACGCTTCATTGCCCCTTGGATGAAAAATCTGCTCATTTAGACAGTTTTAATAGGCTAGTAAAGACAGCATCATATAAGTAGCCCAAAATCAGAAGGATCTGAATATGAACCATGACGGAAATTTGGTTAGCTCATTAGGAGTTAAGCTCTACGTAGAGGGCTTTAACGCCATCCCGACTTCGAATATTAAGCACATGGAAAATGATGCTTTCTATAATACAAAGTGGGAACAATGTAAGTTTGGATGCCACACTCCATCGTACCGACGAATAGGACCATCAAGCTCATATGATGTCGCGCTGAACGAAGTTGAAAAGAAGTCCAAACTTCTTGCCGGTCTTATTGATGGAATATATACAGAAGGGTTTGCTCAACCTCGAAACATTGGATTAGGAATTGAAAGAACTGCCGAAGGGCTTGGCTTACTGGGGGAAGATAGTTTCAACCAGGTTGGTGCCGAAAACCTTGTCGTATTTGACGGTGTTGCAGCCCTTTTTAAGAAGGCGATGGAAACCGACTATGCTTCAATCATAAACCCGATCGCGCAATGCGTTTCAACTGTCGTAAGTTCATATATCAACTTAATACCCAAAGAGATCCTCGAAAAGGCCATCCGATCCGAAGCCCTTAGGATATCAGGTGAAGTTAATACAACCTTCATTTTGTCAGCAGCACAGTTAGGTATTCTCAGCCCTCCTAATCCAGCCACTCTGTCACAAGCCCAAAGCCTTTTAAGTGGAACGAGTGGTAAGATTATTGGCAAACGAATTGGAGTAAAGGTAACTGAAGCGGTTGTCTCAATTATCGTCTACAAGATATCTGTGAAGATTCTAAAATCTCCAGACCTAAATCGAAAAGTTAAACGCACTTTTTCCAGCTTACGCAAGGCTGGCAAGGGAAAACTGGCGACAGTGCTGTTATTGCTTCTTAAAGGTAACGGAACATTAGGATACGCCGCCAAATCAAGCAGAAAACTACAACAAGACTGCCCAAGGCTATGGCGACTGATGCGATACGACCTGAAAGGAATCGATATGATGCTGTTTTTAGTCTCAGGTTATCTCGAAGAATACATAGACAGAATTAAGCTAATGGAAACAGATCCCATGATGTTTATCAGCCTAATGAATGCACTTTCAAAGTCAGGAAAAACCAGCGAAATTTTCTTACCCAAAAAAATATAGAAAATCGCCAGTTCTCACCATAAACATGTAAATACTATATCTTTACTAGCTCAAGTTTGGGTTAGTAAAGATTAGCTGCTGTTACCACGGTTCACCCGATAACTGAAAAAAATCACCCTACTCAATCAGCTTAGTTTGATATCGAGTACTGCGGCCGCCCCCAGCCAGCTTCTCAATCGCGCCTTTATCTCGTAACTCGGTCAGATGCCGCGTTGCAGTCGCTTTACTCACCTTCACGACTTTTTGATACTGGCTGGCATTAATGGCATTTTCAAAGCCTTTTTCGCCACCATCGAACAACCGGTTTAACACCTTTGCTTGTGCGGGATGGAGCCCTGATGCTCTGAATGGTTGTCAAAAGCGGGTTTTGACAATTGTTAGTTAAATCGCCAATAAAGAGGAATCTAAGGCGTCTTTCAGCGTATCCAAAACCATTCAACCTCGCAGAGGTATACTTTAGCAACACAAGACACAGGCGTTTCGCAAAGACGAATTGTATGAATTTTCAAATAGCTAAGAACTCGGCTCAACCGAACCACATAGTGATGAGATAACGTCGGAGCCTGCAACGACGGCCCGCAGGGAAAACGGCAACGCCGCGAATCAATCTCTCCGCCCCTCGGAATAGCTAATGTAGAATTCAAAGCTATGGCCTGCTCACTTTCGAATACAAGAAATAAGCTCGTGTTTAGGGCAACATGAGTGGCTACCCTTTTTTGTAGCTCGTCTTAGCCTTTCTGCTCACCACCAGTCAACTCCGGGTCACGGTCTCTGTCGAACATTTTCGATGGCTCGGCAGCTTTACAACGTGCAACCGCCTGTTTCAATTCTCGATCTGCCTTCTTGAGCATACTGCCAGCAACAGCTTCCAAACCTAATAGCGCCAATAAGCCAATAGCTAGCTCCAGAAAGACGGGTTGCCAGGCACCGGATGAAAAATAGGATAACGCAAAGAAAATTAGCATTGCAGCAACGCTGCACACCTCAAATAGCCAACCTTGTCGCGTAGAAGCATATATGAACAACGGAGAAACAATAAAAAACAGCATGATGGCAGACAGCTCTATGAAAAAACTCTCAAGCCACGACTCAGACGTACTGAGAAAGATCCCTACAACCGCCACTATCAATATGCTTGTCAACGTGGCGTAAAGAAAGACCATGAAACAGCCTGAAGTGAAAACATCATGGGCCCCGGCCATCGCTTCCATATCTTTCTCCGCTTCATGTCGAAGTAGAGAGTCGTAAGATTCATCAGTTTGCATGCTTCAGCCCTTAGCGTATCGAAGTTGACAATACGTTGAGGCCACATACGCGCCTTAAAGCAAAACCATTAAGCCATGCACCCCAATCGCATCTAGCATAGTCAATCTAGCTTACTCCTTCGTTAAACAGTTTTAACGGAGCAAGTGTGAACTCAGCGAATCAATGCTAACAAGACTGCGACACACTTCCTCAACAACAACTGAAACTCATACAACACTATTCGTACTGAGGTCTGAGTAGAGGAAAGTTCTTGCACTCAAGCAGGAATTTGAGAAGATCCAGCTCCCTATAGAACACACCATAATCAAGGAAGAGATATGGGACTCGTCATTTTACCGTTACTACTGATCTGGTTAATTGCCACGGGATACTCGCTTCACCTTTGGTATACAGCAACTTACTCCGAGCATTCTATTCTTTATGCGTTACTGGCACTTATGTTGGGGACAGCGCTCGCCATCGGCTATTCATGGTTAGGATTACAAAGCTTCAAATCCAAGGAGTCCATTTGGGCTTTTGAAATCTTGTTCTTTTTCATGTGGAATAAGTACAGCATTGCCGCTTTTCTTCTTGCTGCCAGTTATCCTTTATGGAAACACACACAATTTGCGATCCCACACGCAGGCGCTCTTTGCTTCCTCATAGCATTTTCATTATCCCTGGGCACACTGATAGGTAGCTTCCAATCAGAGAGTTTTGTTGAAGAGCACGAAATACGCGTAACGCATTAGTACGCAGCTGAAACGACAAAGGCCCCCATAAGGAGGCCCTTTTTTGTTTGGCTTTCGGCAGGTGCTATTTACTTCTCGACTTTTAAGTGGGCTCGCTTCTGCGCTTTGTCGATAGCCGCATCTTCTGCTGCAGATTTTTCAGGTGTAAGTTTTTCACCTTTAGTGGGCCCGCTATGTAGCCATCTTCCTCGAAGCCCTCAGGTTTTTCAGCATTAAAGAGCTGATCCGAAAATGGTTTGACTCTCTTGAGTAACCACTCCCTGAATTCAGGAGTTCCCGGTTTGGGTCTGGTCTCGTCATTCATTGTATAAGTCCACCCTTGCCTACAAGTCTAGCCACAAGTGAGTAGGTACGTTGCTGGCTCTACCACGATACAAAGTGAAACCAAAACTTTGATAGAACCGAACCAAATTATCATTCAAAGGGCGCATTATTCGGAGTTGCTTTGCACCAATCGAATCAGCATATGTAAGAAAAGCAGTGATTGATATGTTCGTCACTTCTCCTCTCAACAAGTTATGCAAAGGCGATCGCTCAATGACATCTAGTCGCATCTTATCGCCGGTGAAAGTAGGTTTGCCAATGCTACGCCCACAAAGCTGCCCGGTACTCCATATAGCTAGGTCAAACTGTTTCCGATGCCTGAACTTATAGCCCCACCAGCCAACTTCTCATATGACTAGATTTCACCGAGTCACTTTATACCGTTTCTTCTCTGCACATCGACTAGGCTAAACAGCAACAACTACTTTCCGGCGGAACGGAGTCGATCATGTACAAGTGCAAACACTTTCAGATCCATGAATTGGTGCCTAAATCGGTTTTTAACAAGCGCGGTGAAAAAGCGTGGCAGCTGCTGGATGACAGGCTCTTAATTACCCTTGATAGGCTCAGGGAGAAGTTTGGTTCGATGACAGTAAACAACTACTACTGGCAGGGCGATCGCGAATGGAGCGGTTTAAGAACCAGTGATAGTCCCTATTACAGCCCTTTTAGTCAGCACAGCTTTGGTCGGGCAGCGGATTGCCTGTTTCAGGATCATGATGCTGAAAGCATACGCCAACAGATCTTAGCCGCTCCGGGGCAACACGAATTCGAGCTAATAGGCAGCATCGAACTGGATGTATCCTGGTTGCACTTCGACGTCAGAAACTGCGACAGGATAATGACCTACAAACCATAGTCCGGCGAACAGATCCGCTGAATTTGGCCATCACAAACCGACAAACATACAACTCAGTTCTACACTTTAAGTGAGGCGCTCTGCGGAATTGCTGCAACCAGCGTCGTGATGAAAGTTGGATTCTCGTCTGTTACATAGGAGGGAGATCTAATGGCTGATGGGAATAGAGATAAACTCACCCCCCACTCTGATAGCAATGAGCTGCCATGGCGGCTCTACACCATAGTGGCAATCATAGTACTCGGCGCCATCGCTGCTTTTCATTGGGGTTACTCCGATGTCGAACTTCTGTCAGTTAACCCCGAGTTAGTTGAAAAAGGCGGTGATATCTTTCTTAAGTATCTATTTATTGTGGTGGCTGTCGAACGAGCTGCGGCAGTATTTGTAAGCAACTACCGCAACCGTAAAGTCGCCGATTGGACACTCAGAATATCCCGAATTAAGGAGACGCTCGCCGACGATGAGCAACACGTTAATGTACTGAAGATGGTGTTTGAGCGGGAGATACAAGTGGCCAGAAAGGTCTTAGATAAAGGGATGTTTGGCCTACTGATCGCGCCGGATGACAACGCGGATGAATACCGAGCAGCCCTGCTCTGCCTGAAGCACAGTTACGAGTTCTCCCTTGCCAGGCATCAATCCACCTGCAATCGGGATGTCACCTTCTTTGTCTTTATTTCAGGCATCGTGCTCGCCTCGCTTGGGCTCAGTATACTGGCGGATATCCTGTCCAATATCTCTGAAATCAGTGGCGTTCACGGTAACTTGGTCAGGTTCGCCGATGTGCTGATCACTGGCGGCTTACTAGGCGGCGGCAGTGCTGGGCTAAATTTCGCTTCAACTCGATTTGCCGAACTGATGAAGAAAAATTAGTCACTAGTAACTCCAGTAAAAAAGCCCTTTGTTTTATCAAAGGGCTTTCGTTGTGAGCTTAGCGCAAACCAAATCCACTAAAACAGAGGGTCACTTCAGCCCCGCCAACTCACGCTTTAACTGTGAGTTAAGCACGGGGAAGCGTCGGTAAGACTTAGGATCGGCACTGTCTGATTCAATATGAAATCCAACGGCCAGACGTTCACGCTTCCACTGGTTGCGGCAATACAGCTGGTAATACCGTTTAACCCAATCGATCAGCTGCTGGCGCTCATAAGGTTGCCCCAGCGGGCCATCAGCGAGACGATTTAACACCCCCTGTGGATTGAGGTATTGCACCTGTCCCAGCTTGCGGATCTCGTCGAGTATTGGGAATGGCATCAGATCGGCTTCATCGGTTTGCTCAACCGGACGTAGCTCTGCCGTCGGTCGCTGACGGTTAACAAAGCCTAACGCATCGATGGTTAAACTGAATTCATCAGCGTCAATCGGTCTGACGGTCACCCCTTGCTTTTCAACAAAATCGTTCAGTAACAGCACACGAGTTTTACTGATGCCGCCGATGGGTGATAGCACACCACTGGTGTCACCATCCATGGTGGTATAGCCCACGGATGCTTCACTCATATTTGAGGTCGCCACCAACAGTTTGTTTTCTCGGTTCGCCACCATCCAGATACCGGGGCTACGCACCCGTGCCTGAATATTCTGCAAAGTCAGATCATCATCTTGCCAATTCAGCGGCTTGGCACCATCAATACCATTAATGCGGGCGCTGTACTCCTCCACCAGTGAGGAGATCGACCAGTTAATGTGCTTGGCACCTATCGCGCCAGCCACGGCGGCGGCAGCACCAGAGGTCGTTTCACTGCTGTTATCTGAGCCCTGATAGACAGTGGTCAATACTTGAGGAAGTACGGTTTCCGTCAACCAAGTCAGGCGTTGTTCTGTCGCCTTTGGTACTGCAAACTGAAACCCACAAATAGCCATCGCTTTGGCGTAATCTTCTGGTGCCAATTCAGAAACAGCCAATGCGTGAGCGTAATACACCAGCGAGGCACACAGCGCCGAATCTGCGCCGCCAGAGAGGCTAATGGCATAGCCTGCGGTGGTTGTCTTACGCATCCAATCCCACATACCCAGCGCACCGGTTCGCAGCACGATGTCGTGCTCACTCAGCACTGGCAACGAGTCAATGGCACCGCTGATCTGATAATTCGCTTGTTGCTTTAAGATCCCAGCATGTTCAATCAGATCAATCTGCATCACATCGGACTGCAACTGGCTGGAGATTATACGTTGCGTACGGTTAGCATGCAGATCCACATCCGCCATCGTGACCACGACATCATCAAACTGTAAGCGCTGAGCTTCCGCCACCAACTCGCCATTTGAAGCGATCATATTGCCGCCATCGTAAACCGCCCTACCCGCTTCACAGCCTTGTAAGTTGGCATAGGCATACACGACACCGAAAGCCCGTGAGCCTTCCTGCACGAAACGACGGCGCACCTGATGCTTGCGTAACGCAAAATGACTGGCAGAAGGGTTAAGGATCACATCGACTTGGCGTTGGTAGAGTTGACGCCCGGGTCTGGCGGCCACCCAACTGTCTTCACAGATCTCGAAGCCTATCCGCACGCCATCAATACTAAATGCCTGATCACCAATCGGTACCTGCTGCCCACCGATCATAATTTCTGTGGACTGCCCCACCGGCCAAGGCGCAAACCAGCGCGACTCATAGTGGATACCGGAACGGGCCAATGTTTGCTTACATACGATGCCAAGAATGCGCCCGGTAGCAATCAGCGCGACAGCGTTAAACACCTGCCCACCTGGGTACCGTAGCGGCAAGCCAACGGTAGCTAGCAAGCCTGCGGGGACTTGCTCGCAAATAGTAATCAGTGCTTTCTCTACATCCGCCAACCAATCACTACAGAAAAACATATCTTCACAGCCGTAGCCGCTCAGGCACAACTCAGGCATCAACAGCAGTTCAATATTTTGTCGCGCAGCATCGGCCATGGCCTGTTCAATTAGGCTGGCATTGTGCTGTAAGTCCAAAGCAACGGTATTTAAACTGGCGGTACCTATTCTCAGTGTTGTTTTCATTTGTTCTCTCTTAGATATTGGCCAGAACTTTGGTCCGCACATCCATATCAACCGCAAACGTATTCATTAAATATTCCAGAAAACTGCGGTCTCGACACATTGTTTTCCCAGGGCTATCAGAGATCTTAGCCACTGGATGGCCATTTAGACGCACCATCTTCATCACCATGTTCATCGGCTTGTTCACGCCAAAATCGCCCATCAGCCAGGTCCCAATACCAAAACTGGTTTTAATCCTGCCTTGAAAATGACTATATATCGCCACTGCCTTTTCAAAATTAAGCCCATCACTAAATACCAGCGTCTTCTGGCTTGGGTCGACTTTCAAAGCTTCTAAACGGGCGATGATCTTGTCACCCCAAAGAATGGGATCACCGGAATCATGACGATAGCCATCGTATAACTTAGCGAAATATAGGTCCAAGTCGTTGCAGAAGGAATCGACGCCAATAATATCCGTCAAAGCAACGCCCAAATCTCCGCGATACTCCGTCACCCAATTATCCAATGCCGCACGTTGAGAGTCGACTAAACGATAATTTAGCTGCTGGTGGGTTTGAAACCATTCGTGAGCCATCGTACCAATACAGCTAACACCAAACTCCCGAGCAAATAATGGATTAGAGGTCCCGACAAAATTCTCAGGCAAGTGTTGAGCCAGCATACCCACAACCTGTTTTTGCGCAGCAAACGAAAAACGACGACGAGTACCGAAATCGGCAAATCGGAAATCGGATAAATCACACTTATCCCCAAGGGCTTCTAGCTGCTTTATCTTGGTATAGGTCGACTTTCTAATTAGATCACCGTCGACCTCAGGATACCGTTGCCGATTACGGATCTCAGAAAGGCACGCCATTAAAGGGATTTCAAAAGGCGACACATGCAATTGCGGGCCTCTGGCGGTCACTTGTAACCGGCCATTGACGGCGTTCAAGGAGAGCAAAGAGGGATCATAACGGAACAGCTGCAACCAACGCAGATAGTCTGGTGACAAGAAAGAAAAGTTGCTAGCAAGGTAGTTGTACTGATCATCCGTCAGATAGAGCTCAGATAATCCTTCTAATTCCGCCCGCAGCAGGCTGACATATGGGGTTAAATCTTCATCGGTGCGACATTTGAATTCCCATTCCGCTTCAGCACCGGGGATTTGGTGCAAATAAGCTTGCCCCATCGTCAACTTATAAAAATCGGTGTCTAACATACTCTGAACACTGGTACGGCCAAACATATTGGTTTCTCCTTTAACCATTGGCAGGGGCGACAGCATCACCCAGGAAGCGGGGCAACTCAACCACGTTTTCACAGATTTTCACACCAGCTTGTTCAAGCTCAAGTCGTGCCGCATGGATGCTTTCATCTGCAATACCTCTGCAGGCTTCAATCACCACGATGACATTAAAGCCTGCATTGTTGAGCTGAATAGCCGTCGTTTTAACACAGTAGTCGAGTGCTAAACCGGCCACTAGCGTTGTGGTAACCTGCTTGCAACGCAACCACTCGATTAGTCCCGTCGACATACGATCATTCAAATCGTGGTAGCACGCTCCGTAGGGGTGCATCTCAGGCTCCATGCCCTTATAGACATGAAAGTCATACGCTTCTAACGCTGGCAATTCATCTAACAGTTCAAAGCCAACTGTACCGGGTACCGCATGAGCCACCCATGTCAGATCCGCGTTTGGCATAGCCAGTGGCTGGAGCATTTCGTCGTGGCTTTTCACCACCCAAGGCGCGCTGGGGCTATGAGCGTCCTTTGTCACGACACGAAGATCGGCAAAACTCGCCATCGCATTAAGTGCAGGACCAATTTCATCGCCCCCAGGCACAGGTAGTTCATTGGGGCACAAGGGCGTGAATGTCTTTTGCGGATCAACATCAATCGATGCAATCAAGTTCCGTTTATTCATAATTCCGTTCTCCATACATAGCCTCATCGCCACGCCTATTGGTATCTCTAAAACACCTTTAAGCAGAAAGGTATTGCAAAAATACCTTTCTGTCAACTATGATGAGCCTCAATAACTCTGAGCCATGACACACAAGCTAGCTAATCCGCTTTTTGTGTCTCTTCAACAGCAGCAACAGGTTGTGATCAACATGTCAGATAGGACGACACAAAAAATTGCGGTATTCGGATCCGCATTTAACCCCCCTACTCGCGGACATCAAGATGCTATTTCCCAGCTAACGGAACAAGGTTTCGAAGTATGGCTTGTACCTAGCTTTAAGCATGCATGGGGAAAAGAGATGGCCAGCTATGAAGTACGCTGCGAGATGGTGGCTGCATTTATAGGTGACTTGGACAATCCCGCAGTTCAACTCATGGCCATTGAAGATCAGTTACAGCAAGCAGATAAACCGATCTACAGTATGACGCTAATGGAGCATCTGCAAAGTGCCTACCCTGCGGCATCTTTCGCTCTGGCAGTAGGCCCTGACAATGCCAAAAATTTCTCTAGCTTCCACCGTTCCGACGAGCTTTTAGCGAATTGGCCGTTGGTTGTTGTGAACGAACGCGCGCCAATCAGAAGTACATTGGTCAGAGCACGGATCGCCAATGATAAGGACATTAGCCAGTGGGTCACTCCTGCCGTACGCGATGTGATCCACCAGCATCAGCTTTACCAAGGAGGGTAGTACGATGTTTGCAACCGTTGATGTCGCGTTATTTCGAATAAACCCAGAAGTCGGGTCAGGTCAGTTAGAACTTCTGCTTTGGCGACGTAAGGCTGACAGCGATACCTTTCCAAATTGCTTTGCCTTACCTGGCGGATATGTTTTTGAAAACACAGACGAGCAACTGCAAGATACAGTTAGCCGCCTGATCATCAACAAGGTCGGCGTTGAACCCGCGCATATCGAGCAGGTTTGCACTGTCGGTAATGCCAAACGCGACCCCAGAGGTTGGTCGATGACAGTGCTGCACTTAGCACTGGTGCCCTTCTCCCGTTCGGCCTTGGTATCTGATGAACAATGCTGGGTACCAGCGCGACACTATGCAAACAGTACTGCGCAGGAACAGAACAAAGGGGACAAAAATCAACAAAATAATGATCACGCGCTCCCTTTTGATCATAACCAATTAGTTACACTCGCCGTCGAGCGCCTCTCCAGTAAAGCACTGTATACCAGTCAACCACTGTATCTCGCTGAGCCAACCTGCTCACTGCCCGAATTACAGCGGATTTATGAAGAGTTATTACAAAACAAGCTGCATAAGAAGGCCTTTAGAGACAGGTTATTGGCAACCAATTTGCTCGTAGATACTGGAAAACGGATCCAGGGGCGGGGTTCCCCCACCGTGCTTTATCATATTCAACAAACAGGCATTACGACCTTCGAGCGCGTGATGCAGGGTCATAAAAAGGACTAAACAGGAAAACATATGGATATCGAAATTATCTCGAAAAAGAAAATGTACAACGGCTACGCCAAAGTAGAGCAATGGCAAGTATCACAAAACGGCCAAACAAAAACCGTCGAATGTGTTCAGCGCGGTCAATCAGTCGCAGTGCTGCCTTATGATCGCAACACCGACTCAGTGTTAGTGGTCTCTCAGTTTCGCCCTGGCGCAATAGACCAAGGACCAAGCCTGATCGAAATGGTGGCAGGCATGATTGATGAAGGTGAAACCGCGGAACAAGCAGCACTCAGAGAAACGATAGAAGAAGTTGAACTCGCGTTAGACGGATCGGCCTTAACCAAGCTCGGCCGTTTTTACCTAAGCCCCGGCATCAGTACCGAAACAACCACCATTTTCCTTGTCGAAGCAGACCTCAGCCAAGTAGATGTCAATAAAATTGGCGGACTGGTGGAAGAAGGCGAGCAGATCCGCAAGCACCTGATCTCCCCGCAAGAACTACGCACTATGCTAGCCAGTGCCAACGGTGCCAGTGTGACCTTAGCACTTGCCGCAAGCGCACTCCCTTTATAGAACAGAAAGTTTCCTCATGAAGTGGCTTAGTCATCCCACAACAGATCTCACCGAGCGATCAAACAAGGACAAAGATGAGCGTAGTAGAAAAGCAAAGTAATCATCACGACTACCTAGCCTATACATATATTGAAGATGGGATAGAAATTACCGGTTTCAAAGAAGGTGTCGAATTATATCGTCACAAGCATTTGGTTATCCCTGAAAGCATAGAAAACAAGCCGGTTATATGCATAACAAGAAGTGCCTTTTATCGCTGTCGGCTGCGAGAAGTGACGTTACCCTCCTCTATGATACATATCGGCCATTGGGCCTTCGCAGAAAACTCGATCAAGAAGATAGATATCCCAGCAAACGTGTTAATGATCGAGAATGGCGCTTTCCAGGAAAACGAAATTACAGAGGTCTGCATACCACATGGCGTAGAAGTCATCGGCATGGAAGCCTTTATGGACAACAAACTGGTATCCGTGACCATACCAGACAGCGTCGCCGTGGTAGGGATTGATTCATTTATAAAAAATGAGGAAGGCCTAATTTTATATGGAAATGGCATGGTATCAGCATACACAGAGACCGATGATGATGCTGTTTATGGCGGGATAAATGACCCCCTGTCACTCAGTGACAACAACCAATTATTGTATAAAGAGATTGGGAATGAGATCCAAGTGATCGGTTTTGATAACAAGATCGACCAAAGCTCTGTGACCGAGCTGTCCATACCAAAAACCATCAACAATAAGCCTGTCACTTCAGTCTCTAATGGCGCCTTTTATGGCAAAGGATTAACCAAGCTAACCTTACCAACGTCCATCGTAAAGCTAGGGTATTATGCCTTTGCCAGAAACCAGATAGCGCATATATCCCTCCCTGAAACACTAACCGAAGTCGCTATTGGTGCATTCTCGAATAATGCGTTAACCCACTTGGAGCTCCCCAACACCATCGAGAAAATCCGCGTTGAATCTTTCAATTACAATAAATTAGAGAGCATTAACCTCTCTGAAAATATCCGACTTATCGAAAGAGATGCCTTTTCAGACAACAAACTAAGGTGTGTCTCCATTCCCGCCAGTGTGGAACAGATCGAAGACAAGGCCTTCGCATTTAACCAAATAGAAAAGGTCAATTTCACGGCAGGGCTAAAAACTATTGGCAACAGTGCGTTCTACAGGAACAAAATAAAACGTGTACAACTCCCAGAAAAAATGACAGCAATAGGCGCTTACAGCTTTGCGTACAATGAAATAGAACACATCGGTTTACCCGATGATCTCACATCAATTCCCCATGCTATTTTTGCATACAACAAATTAACAAGTATTGATATACCTGACAGCGTTTCACATATCTACAATGCTGCATTCTACGACAACCAAATCTCCTCAGTGAGATTCTCCAAAGCGTTAAAGGTTATTGCCGCAGAAGCATTTTATAAAAATAAACTTTCAAACCTATCAATACCTGTCAGCGTAACAACGCTAGGCGATAAGGCATTTAAAGAAAACAACATCGAATCTGTCGAGCTGCCGGAATCGATTGAAGCTATCGGAAAAGATGCGTTCTTTGGAAATCCAGGCGAGCAACAGCAGATGGACCTCTATGGCAATGACGTAGCAGAAACGTATGCCAGCACTGACAGCAACATTCTGTATTCTGGGCTAAAAATGGCAGCTTCTGACGCTTAGCTGTCCATCTAAAGAGTGGATCACCATGCAACACGAGACGGCTCAGGTGATCTGGGTCGCCCCCGCAGTTCGTTCATGGAGTCATTGATTGCACCTCGGCAATCTCACCTCAATCGCAGTATTAAACTAACGCCATGATCATCTCGGCAATGCGGCTATCAGTCGCATACAGCACACCACGATGATTCATAAAGTTAGAATCTCGTCGATTAAGATCCAGCGGCGCACCATGAATATCACTAACCCAGCCATCTGCGGCGCTTGTAATAGCGGCGGTGGCGGCAAAATCCCACAAACTACCGCCGCCGGGATAGGTCTTCGGTAGTTTAAAATAGCAAGCGGACGGATATTCCAGCACCTGTATCGCGTTCATCACAGCACCGGCATCATGAGCTATGTTTATCGCCGAGTATCCTAATGACTGAACCTGTTGCTCAAACCGAGACATTAGTATTTTGAAATTGGCTTGCTGAACAAAACTACGGTCAAAAAAACAGCTCAATATGGGTTGGCTATGATCTTGCTCAGTCGCCGGAAACAGGTTGTGAACCTGGCTGCCACCAATGCCCTTGGGTTGCCAAGACAAGCCATTCTTATAGAGCAGATGCTCACTGCCGCACACAACCCCTTGATATAAACTATTACTGGACGGATGCGCCACCACACCCAGTAACGGCTGGCCTAGCTTAGATACCAAAGCAATAGAAACGGCATAGCCAGCGCCACCTTCAATAAAAGGCAAAGTGCCATCCAGCGGATCAATACACCAAAAGTAATCCTTGGTTAATCTGGGGTGCTGAGCGTGACCATACTCATCGGCACTTTCTTCGCCAAGCAAAGCAATCTGCCATTGCTCGCAGCTCGGCTGTAAGTGCTGTTTAATCAGCTGTTCACACGCAATATCCACCTGCGTCACCACTTGTGAAGCCAAGCTGTCACCGCCAACCTTGTCCTGTACTTGCAGCGCTGAACGGTCAAAACTCTGAATATAGCGGGCGGCAGCGGTGGCGGCTTTACTGGCATAAACCAGCAATAGTTTTAGCTCCTCTATCGACAATTCAGCGCTAGCTTGCTCAGTCATGATCGACCTTATTATCCGACGCCACGATGGGGTTCACACCAGTCGGCTCTGCTGCGACTTGATCTAACGCTAGCAATGCTTGCTCGGTGAGGCTTCGGCTGTAGTCATTTATCTTCCAATGGTCTGGGCACCAGCCCTGAACAAAGCGCTGAAAATCAGCCCAGGTGATCGCAAACATAAAGCGCCACTCCTGCTCCAGCGCTGGCCAATCAACAACGGCTGTCTTGCCCTGTCGCTGCAACGCTTCGAATAAAAAACGGAAATAGGTATCCAACAACGGTTCTTGCCATTCTTCACATAACGCTGGCGGCACCGCACTACTAATGAATAGCATCAGATCCTTGATACCTGGGCCTTGACCGACATATTGAAAATCAACTGCGGCAGCTCGTTTACCATCCGCCGAGAAGCAGAAATTCGCCAGTTTGGCATCACCATGGATCAGTGTCTGATAGCGACACTGTTTTATCGCCCTATCAAGCGCTGGCGCGGCTTGCTGGAGGCGTAGGTCAGTCATCGCCGCTAACTCATCAGGCCGTGTATCTAAATGCCAATAACCGCCGACCGGCCACAAGCCATCTGCCGCTTGGTCAAGAAAACGGGCATGAAAATTGGCCAGCCAATAGATGCAGGCCTCTATCTGCAGGACATTAGGCTGCTCAATCAACTCAGGGAAGTCGATGGCGAGATCTTCCAACACCAATAGCATTTCGTCTGCACGGCGTTCGACGAATAAACAGCGGGGTACTCTGCATGTTGGCAAACATGAATCAGCATAAGTCTGGTACCAATGCTGTTCCACATCGTAGGAGTGCATTTTGCGTTGAAACGAGAGGTCGCTATTCCAACCTCGGGGATGGTCTACCGGCGCACGAAAGAGGATATGCTTAACAACAACGGAGCTAAGTTGGGGAATGTTGGTATTGTCGCTCATGCTGTCAACATGCACCAATGAGACCCTAAATAGCTCCCCTAATCCACCCCATAAACTTTGAATAGGGGTAACCTCTGCCAGTCGTTCGGCTCCCGTTACTTGCAGTATTTTGTCCCGGACAATAGCTGAAATAGCCATGAAAGCATGTCAATAATGAATAGTTTTCCGCAGTCTACACCAACGCCTAAACAGGAGGACAAGGTTTATTCACGGCTGCTGTAAGTTTCATAATCGTTTTAAGCGCTATGTCTCAATAGATCATCCTCTACGCGACTTAGATTAACCGTTACGAGTTATCCAGCAGCCGTTGATAAGCGATATTAACAAGCCAAAGCAGTCGCTTTGTATCGTGCTATCATGCTGAAATAAGCACCAATAACCACGGCTAAATAGTCGCCAATATTAACCGCACGACCTAGGAGATAGAGCCATTCGCACACGTCTGTTTATTTTGGGCCTAATTTGGCTGGCACTAATAAGCGCCACAGTGCTCTGGTTCATATCAACGCAAGAAACACGGCTGACAATCGCAGCAGGACCACGCCACAGCGAATCGTTTGAGCTGGCCTCTGCCATTGCTAAAGTCTATAACCAGCAGAATGAGCTCTCCCAAATAGATGTTTTTGAAACTGGCGGTTCGTCAGACAACATCCGCTTATTGCAAGCCGGTCACGTTGACTTCGCAACCACGCAAGCGGATGCACAGGTCAATGAAAAGAGTACCGCAGTGGCCTCGCTATTTGTTGATGCCTATCAGCTCATCGTCAACGATGCATCTAACATCAATAGCTTCAACGAATTACAGGGCAAGTTTGTGGTGACGGCACCACTAATCAGTGGCCAACACGATTCGTTCTGGTTTGTGGCCGACCATTATGGCCTCACGCAAGATGATTTAACGGCTTTGCCTATGTCAGAAGAAGCCGCTAATTTCGCCATGGTAATGGGACAAGTTGACGCCGCTTATCGAGTGCGAGCGCCAGGCAACCGAGCCATCCGTGCGCTGGTGAGAAATCAGCAAATGCATATTGTACCGATCGAGCATGCTGAAGCGCTGTCTCTACGACACTCCTCTTTAAGCGCTGGCGTTGTGCCTGCCGGCGCGTATCGGGGATCGCCTCCCGTACCGGAACGAGATCTACCAACAGCCGTGTTGGATCGAGTTTTACTGGCTCACAAAGGCCTCGACTATGAGGTGGTCAATGAACTCACAGCGCTGTTATTTGAACATCATTCTGAGTTAGCAGCACACAGTAAATTAGCCGGGTTTATTAGACCTATTACTGATGACTCTGATATTCCTATCCCGCTACATCCCGGTGCTCAAGGCTATTACGATCGCGAAAAACCAGGATTCCTACAAAAGAACACTCGCATGCTGGCGTCGTTTATTTACGTTGGCGCTTTTGTTTCATCATTGGGACTAGCGCTCCGCTCACGGGTCATGCGCCGACGAAAAGTACGGGTTAGTGAATACACTCTGCAGCTGATGAATATCGCGGAACAAGCGCAACAAACACAAGAAAATGCTCAGCTCCATGAGCTTAAAGATGAACTGGTCAAAATCCTCAACACCGTAGTCACTGATCTCTCGAAAGATAAGGTGACCCAAGAGGAGTTTGAACATTTCAGCTTTACCTGGCAGGCGGTGAACACGCTGGTTCGAGATCGTTTAGCCTTCGCGAATGGGATGGAGTAGCAACATGGTACGGAACTTATCACTACGATCTTGGCTAATCACCGCTCTCATTCTGGCGCTGCTGTTTATCAGCAGTGGCATCTTTATTACCCACCTCCTCACCAATCGCCAATTAGATGAATCAGCGCAACGACTGCAACTGATTAACAGCCTGCGCAAGCAGGCTCTGCTGACCTATTTCGAAACCGCCAGTACCGAGCTAACCTTCTGGAGTTTGAACCCCAAATTGGTCAGTAAGCAAGCTGAACTCAACGCCCTGTGGGATAATTATGCGGCGACACAGGGAGACCCAGGCGCTAGGTTGCGCGAAGTGTATGTCGAAAAAAATCCGCACCCGAAAGGTCAATACCGAGAGCTGGTTGATACCGGCATTAAAAACTCCCGTTACAACGAGATACATGTAGAGCTTCATCCTATGGCTCGCCGCTTTGTGACTGAACGCGGTTATTACGATGCGTTATTGATCACCCCAAATGGAAATACGCTTTACAGCGTCGAAAAAGAGGCCGATTTTGGTGCGGCGTTGCTGGATGATTCATGGCGAGATACCTTACTGTCCACCACTTTTCAGCGAGCGATGGCAACACCTGGCAAAGTAGTTATCAGTGACATTGCCCACTACCAACCGAGTGGCGATGCGCCTACGATATTTATCGCACGTACGATGAGTAACAAAAACGATCAGGTTTTAGGAGTACTGGTATTTCAGCTACCCACAGATGAATTACGCCAGATCATGCATTTTAAAGCGGGAATGGGCGAGTCAGGTGAAACCTATTTAGTTGGTCAAGACTATCTCATGCGCAGCGACTCTCGCTTTGAAAGCTCCTCTACCGTTCTCCAAAAACAGGTAAAAACACCGGCCATTGAGAATGCTTTGGCGGGTAATGCCGGGGTTATGCATATACCAGACTATCGCGGCATACCGGTTTTATCTGCCTATGACTATATCGACTTTGACACTTTTCGCTGGGCTATTGTGGCCGAAATTGATCGAGCGGAAGCACTCAATAAAGTCAGCGGCATTCATGCCTCGTTGGCAGGTTTGATGGCTCTGTTCTATGTCTTAGCGCTAGGCTCAGTTTGGCTAATTCGTGGTGATGACATTGAATCACAAGAGGCGCTATCGCTAATGCTTGATACAGATAACAATGAGCCTGAACAGCCTATCTAAGTCAGCCACCCCCAAATAGCTGTGGCCCTTATCAGTGAGCTTGATGAGCTTTGCGATAAGGCCCTTGATAATCAAAAATACGGTGCTCGATTTTCCAAAATTTTTTCTGCTGACGGGCGATCACAAAATCTGGCGCGACCAGATCAGCAATTTGATCGACCACCTCTACCGCCGCGGCCAACGGCTGCGGTTTAGCGGTCACCCTACGACAAAACAGCTCATTGAACTTTTTCCGCTGCCCAGCGCTAGCAAAATCAAAGCGCTCTTTTAATTCTACGCCATCCTCATCGTGATAAATCAGTGTCAGCAACTCGCCATCCGCCTGTGCGGATATTCCCGCACAACGCAGCACTTTGCGATCTTTCAACTGCAATGCCTGCCGTAGCAAATTATCCGCATCAATCAGCTGCGCGCCGCAATCATGGCACTGTCGCGCCGCAATATCATTTTGTGCATTGCACTGCGGGCACTCTTTATATTGATAACGAAAACCACACTGGATCTGTTGCTCTGCATCGGCAGGATCATTCACCAAGCCCTGACAACGACGGCCATGATGCTCAATCACATCACCATCAGCATCCTTTAGTCCCCAAAACAGATTGCCATAACCACACTCCGGGCACAGCACCTGCACCAGTTCACTGTTTGGGTTTGGCCGCACAATGCCGATTTCGGGCTGATGCAGGTCATAATTATTACCTGCATAATCAATCACCAAACAATCATCTTTGCCGTCATAAAGACGTAGGCCACGACCAACGATCTGCTGATACAAACTCACCGACGCGGTACGGCGCAAAATGGCAATCAAATCCACATGGGGCGCATCAAAACCGGTCGTCAGTACCGCAACATTGATCAAAAATTTCAGCTGTTGCTGTTTAAACTGTTCAATCAGCAGGTCGCGCTGTTTACCCGGTGTGGCACCAGTAATCACTGCTGTTTCAGCATTAGGAAGATAACGGGAAATTTCCAGCGCATGATTAACACTGGCGGCAAATACCATCACACCTCGGCGCTGCTCAGCCAACACCAACAACTGCTCACAGATCGCCTTGGTAACTCGCGGGCAACGAGCCAGAAACTGATCCAATTCGGCTTCCGTGTACTCTTTGGGCAACTCATCAAACTGGTAGCGCGCAGCAGGCGCATCAATCACGGTTGGCGGTGTCAGGTAACCCCGTGAGATCAAGTGGCGCAATGGCAGTTCATAGACACATTTCTTAAACGGCACAGATTGGTCTGTACGCACATAACCGTGGTGGTGTTGCTGATAGATCCAGCCTTTGTCTAAACGGTAGGGGGTGGCAGTTAAACCCAGCACTTTTAGCTGCGGATTTTGCTGACGCAGATGACTAATCACCTGCTGATATTGGCTTTCACTCTCTTCGCTGATGCGATGGCACTCATCAACGATTAACAGTGAATAATAACCGCCAAACTGCTGCAGATTACGACTCAGCGACTGCACACTGGCGAAGGTCACGGCATGTTGGCTTTCTTTGCGCCCTAAACCGGCAGAATAGATACCACCATCAAAGCCATAGGCCTGAAATTTTGCGTGGTTTTGCTCTACCAGTTCTTTGACATGGGCCAGCACCAAAATCGGAAACCGTGCCAGTCTCGCCAACTCGGCGATAACGATACTTTTCCCCGCACCGGTAGGCAACACAATGACCGCCGCGTCATCGGTTCTGCGGAAGTGCGTCAACACCGCATCAACGGCAGCCTGTTGGTAGTCACGTAGTTGCACTCAATCTCCCATCTCTACACCCATTAAACACACAGCAAACCCAACACTCAGAGCTTCAACAAGAACGCTCCACCATTCTAATAAAGAAGCCCCGTCTTTTGGATCTGCTGCGGTAGCGCTCAAAATAATGGCCCTCAAAAGCTCGCACTAAATAGCCAAGCCAAATAGCACAACCTATTCCCAAAGTAATAGGCACGATTAATGCTAGCCCTATAAATGTTACGTAAATGTATCGAATTTGTTGCTCTTTGATTCAAATAGAGATCAATTCGCACTTTTTTGAAGCATTACCTAAGTGAGCCTCACCAACGTAGCGCGAGATGCCTAACTAACATATCGCCAGTGAAGCTCACTCTCCAGAGAAACACCTAATAAAAACATAATTGGAAGATCAATATGCCGATTGCCAAGTTTAAACGGAGCGCTGTTTGCGTCGCTATCGCTGGGGTGCTACACACCCCTGTATACGCTGAAGACGAGCCTAATCTAGATGATACCGAAGGGTTGGAACGGATCTCTGTAACCGCCTCTCGTCGCGTTAATACCGTGCAGGAGATACCACTAAATATCACTGCTTTGGGTGGCGATCAGCTGGCCGACAACCGGATCACAGACTTAGTCGACGTCGCGAAATGGGTGCCAGGTCTGAATGTGGTTGACCAAGGTGGGCGTGGTCCCGATCAGATTATTGTCCGTGGCTTAAATACCAGTTCACTAGGGCCAACGACCTCTAATAGTGGTGGCGGCACAGTCGGTACCTACGTCGGCGAGATCCCTGTTTATGTTGATCTTTTTCTCAATGACATGGAACGAGTCGAAGTATTGATTGGGCCACAAGGTACGCTCTACGGAGCAGGAACACTGGCTGGAGCGATCCGTTATATACCTGTCAAACCACAATTTGACGCGTATGAAGCCAACATCACCGGTGGTGTCTCACAAACCAGCCACGCTGATGATATGAATTACGAAAGTCATTTCGTATTTAATTTCCCCCTCGGTGAGGACTTCGCCTTCCGCGGTTCAATGGGCTACGTCGAAGAGTCTGGCTTTATAGACTACAACTATATCGTTCGTGAGCCCGGCGTATCTAACCCACAGCCAGACTTCAGCAACCCTACAGATGTCAGCACGAATCTGCGTAAGCAAGCGGACAACAATGGCAACGAAACCGTTTACGGTCGCGCCTCTCTGCGTTGGAGTCCCATATCAGAACTCGATAGCACGCTTAATTACTACTACCAGAAAGAGAAACCTGAAGGGCGCTCATTAGTTCACACCGCGGCATTTAATACCGGAAAATATGAAAATGCCTACCGCTTTGAAGAGCCTAACGAAGTTAAAAACCAACTTATTAGCTTAGAGCTAAGCTATGACCTTGGTTTTGCTGAACTGGTGTCTGCAACAGGTTATTCCAAGTATGACGAAGAGGGACAGCGTGACCAGACAGATCTGCTACTCGACTTTGAATACGGTTACGAAGATTTCCCTTCGTTTGCCGCATTTACCCGAGAGATCGGCGAAGAGAAGACTTTAACCCAGGAATTACGCTTAGTTTCTACCGACGAGGGTCCATTCTCATGGATTGTCGGCGCCTATTATAATAAGTTCGAAAACGATGCAACCTCGGAAGAGTTTGTCCCCGGTTTACCAGAGTTCTGGGATGTGAACCGTCCAGACAATCTCGAATACTACTCAGTTCTAGATCAAGAGCTGACCGAAAAGGCCCTATTTGGTGAGGTTACTTTTGGTCTGACAGATCAATTAAGTCTGACCTTGGGTGGGCGCTATTACGATTACGAAGATGATGTCACTCAGGGCTTCGACCTACCGCTGCTTAACACCATATACGGTGCTGGCCCAGATGATATAAACCCAGATCTAGTGTCAGCCAATGCAACGGACGATGGCACCCTGCTGAAAGGTAATTTGGCCTATCAATACGATGAAGATGTTCTTATCTATGCCACGTATAGCGAAGGTTATCGTATTGGTGGTGTGAATGCGGTCGCCGAATGTCAACCGGATCAAAATCAGGGGCAGAACCTCTGTGCTCTGCCTAATGAAGTACTGATCTTACCTGATGAAACCAATAACTACGAAATTGGCTTGCACAGTGCGCTGTTGGATAACACGCTCGAGCTAAATGCAGCACTTTACTATATCGAATGGAAAGATCTTCAAGTAGATGGTCGCACCGAAAATGGCGGCTTACCGATTACAATTAACGGCTCAGAGGCTATGAGTCGCGGTGTAGAAACGTCTGCCCGCTACCTGCTTACCGATGAAGTAATCGTTTACGGTACCTACGCTTACACCAATGCTGAATTGACCGAAGATGCTGCAGGTATCGGCGAAGACGGTGATCGCTTACCCGGCTCACCAGAACATCAATTCTCTGCTGGTGCCACCTACAAAACCGAAGTGTGGAATGGCAAACAGCTTGAAATTGGTTACACCATGACGGCGCAAAGCGACATACTAACAAAAACTGGCGAAAGAGATTTTGGCGAATCCCTTGCCGGTTACGCCATCCATAACCTATCAGCCAAACTCAGTTTCGATGATTGGATCGTTACCTTATATGCCGATAACTTCACTGACAAATATGCACTCACATCAGTACGTGAAGACTACAGCAAGATCCGTCAAGTCGGTGACTTCGACCTTCGTCGTTATGGTCATTACGTCAATGAACCACGCACTGTAGGTCTCAATGTTACCTACTTCTTTGGTGACTGATTAGCTCAGCAACTCGTAAAGCGGCAGCGTTTACCCGCTGCCGCTTTTCATGTTACAACCGCCTAACCGCCTCGTCGAAGCGATGACAACAAGGCGCTCAAACTTTGTGATTTAAACAGGTCATATTTTGCCGAATCCTTCGCTACAACAGCTTCATCTCGCTGCACAACAGGCTCTGAACAAACAGGCGTTTCGCGAAGCACATCAATACTGCTTAGCTATGCTCAAATTAAAACCAGATCATGCCGATGCCCACTTTCTACTAGGTATGATCGCTTTCTCCATGCAACAGATGAGCAAAGCGTTAGGCTTAATAGAGCACGCAAGCAAACTTGCCCCCGCAAATGCTGAATACTATGCACAACTGGCCCGTGTTCAGGCGATGCTCAACAACTCAACAGCTGCATCAGCTACTCTGGAAAAAGCGATTGCACTTCAGCCAACAGACGCCTTGACATTAGACACCATAGGTGTGGTTTACAGCCGTATTGGCATGCATCAACAAGCTGCGAAATATTTTCAACGCTGCACAGCACTCAAACCAAAAAACGCAGGCTACTGGTACAACCTCGCGGCCTCGTTACGCTTCACTGGCGACTTCGAACAAGCCCGCGACGCCTACGAAAAGGTAATATCTATTAATCCGCAGTTGTATGCTGCCCACTCATCGCTTGCCGATCTTGGGGGTATCGATGCCAGCAACAATCATATTCAACGCCTTGAGCGATTGATGCAGCAAAGCAAGAGTATTGATGGCCAGGTACACCTAGGGCATGCCCTGCTAAAAGAGTACGAAGCGTTGGCTGACTATGAGAAAGCCTTCAAAGCCCTCAGCCGCGGCAACCAAGCGAAAAAAAAACAACTCAACTATCTCATTCAACATGACCAGCAGCTATTTGACGCTATGGAGCGGGCTTTCGCTGACTATCAGTTTGATGCAGCAAAAGGGTGTAGCGATGACCAGCCAATATTTATTACTGGTATGCCCCGCTCAGGTACCACCTTGGTTGATCGCATAATTTCAAGCCACAGCAAGGTATTCACCGCTGGCGAGCTACAAAATTTTGGCGTAGCGATGAAGCGCAGCGCAAATACAACCTCAAAACAGGTCTTGGACACAGAAACGATTGCTCAGGCAATGAATATTGACTTCGCTGAGCTTGGTCAAACCTACATCAATAGCACGAGACCGCAAACAGAGGGGCATCGTCACTTCACTGACAAGATGCCGCTGAATTTTTTCTACCTCGGTTTTATCCATAGCGCCTTACCCAACGCCAAATTAATCTACCTGCGGCGCAATCCAATGGATACCTGCCTCAGTAACTTTCGTCAGCTATTTGCCCTCAACTTCAGCTACTACAACTACTCATATGATCTACTAGACACTGGGCGTTATTACCTGATGTTTGACCAGCTAATGAAGTTTTGGGAGAAAAAACTGAGTGATAAGTTACTCTGTGTTGACTATGAAATGTTAGTCGCCGAACCCGAGCAAGAGATCAAACGCATACTTACATTTTGTGGTTTGTCATTTGAAAAAGGCTGTATCGATTTCCACCTCAATAGCGCCCCCGTCGCGACAGCTAGTGCAGTACAAGTACGCCAACCGATGAACAGCAACTCAATCGGCCGCTGGCATCGCTACAAAACACAATGCGAGCCACTTAAAGCCCTATTACAAGATGCTGGGCTAACGATTGAGTGATTATAAGCCTAAGCGCAACAACTTTGAGCTTGCAGGCTGATGCAGCTAGCACTCCGCACGCACAAATTTCGCAGCAGCGGTTGCGTAGATAGCAGATGAGTCAGCCAGCTCAGCATTAAGCCAGAACACGCCTCTGCGCTGTTTAACCAGCGCCGCTGAAACACGCAGTTGTAAACCGACAGCCACGGGCCGCACAAACTTCACGTTCAGCTCTGCCGTCAGTGCTTTTACCCCGTGATGAAACAGACAGTGGGTCATTGCAGCATCCAACAGCGTGGAGATCACGCCACCATGCATGATCCCCGAATAGCCTTGCCACGCTGCAGTGATCCGACAATCTGCAGCAACGCTCGATGCTGACGTGGTAGAGAACCCCAAACCGAGCGTCAGCGGGTTCATTTGTGGATCACCGCAAGCAATACAATGCTGGTGAGAAGCGGCTAACGACTGATGGTTGGCCGCCGCAACCGCTGGCACTAACTCAGACATCCGTCGGCTCACTTATCTGATAAAGATGATCACTGCAGCGCTGCTGGCAGCCACAGAGGGCGTTACTCGATGCAGCACCACGCCCAGCTGACGCGATATCACTTTGCTCAGCACCAGCTAACGAGCGTTGCTTGATGCTCGCCAAACGCCACCAAAGTAGCGCCATGCTGGCACCGACGACAACCAGACTCAGTAACATCTGAGGTAGCCAACGGATCAAGAATGGCAGCATTTGCCAGCCCCTTTGTTCCGCCCGCCTTTGCAGCCTTTGCCATCACCATGCCCGTGGCTATGATCGTGACGGTGCTCATGACTGTGGCCATGACCACATCCTTTACCCTTCCCTTTGCCTTGGTGATGCCCGTGGCTACCACAACCGCACTGCTCGGCCTCGGCGTTTTCCTGACAACAGGATTCTGTTGTTACGTCCTGTTCATCGTGCTTATGGCCGCAGCACTGATGCCCCTCTTTATTTTTGCCATGGGCATTTATCGAAGGACGCCCTTGGGAAAAATGAGTTAGTGGCGTTAATGGGCTATTCCGTTTAACCACTTCAGATAGATCAACGCGCCCACTGCTTAAATGAAATACGGAGAAAGATAACGACAACAAACGTTGCAACATCTTCTCACCGATATTGCGCACCACGAGTCGCTCAACACGATATTCAGCCAGCATATGCAGCAGCTTAGCTTTGCCCTGGCAGTTAGCTCTCAGGGCTGGATTTTGTTTGCTGCCGATCGCTTTGCCCTCTTCGTTGAAAAAGACAAAACTGGTGGCCTTACTAAAATGAGAAGCAACGGTGTCACTATCCATAGGTATTGCGGTAATCATAAGTACTCCTAATCATCACTAGCTTGCATCATTAGCGCTTTACCCTGAGTCAGACAATCCACCACTTTGAAACGAGCAGATTTAAGAATATTGGCCAGAGTTTGGCGCGATACTTCCATCTGTACCGCAGCTTGCTGTTGCTGCATCCCTTCCAGATCCACTAAACGTAACGCTTCATATTCATCAGACGCGAGAGTGATCTGTTCGAGCTGTGCCATAGGCACACCGTTTGGCTTAAAGCAGCTGTTAGCGGGGTAACCGCATACGGCACGAGGAATTCTGGGTCTAGGCATAACGCCTCCTAAATAGCATATGCTATTTATAGCGTAGTATCTGGCATATGCCAAATACTTATTTATCTCTGATAAAGGAAAATAGCACTGAGCACCGCGACTGATGACCAACAGCACCAGCACCAGCACCAGCACCAGCACCAGCAATTATTAAGCGAATAACCAAGGCGATAACCACAGTGATCGACTATTGTCTTTCCAATATGAGGGTGAGATCTCCATCCATAGAACCGAATTTAAAAGCAGAGCGAAAAGCAGATAATGAATGATGAAACAGAGCCAGCGCCGATCGCCGCCATTGACTTAGGCTCCAACAGTTTTCACCTATTGATCGGCCGTTTTATTAGCGGCCACTTTCAGATCCTTGGCAAAGAGAAGGTACGCGTGCAGCTTGCACAAGGCTTGGATGATAATGACCAGTTAAGTGATGAGGCGATCGTTCGAGGGCTAGATACGCTCAAACAGTTTAGCGAGCGGCTCAAAGATATCGCTGCGGATGATATTCGTATCGTCGCCACCTATACGCTGCGCAAAGCAGGCAATCGACGAGAGTTTCTCCGCCAGGCACGCGCTCTGCTGCCCTGCCCCATAGAAGTTATCTCAGGCTCAGAAGAAGCGCGCCTGATCTATCAAGGCGTGGCACATACCCAACCGGGTAAAGAGCACCGGCTAGTCGTTGACATAGGCGGAGGCAGTACCGAATGCATTATTGGTCAAGGCTTTACTCCATTAAAGCTCAATAGTCTGGATATCGGCTGTGTCACCTTTAGCGAGCGATTTTTCGATGCCAGCAAAATCACCAACAAACAGTTCAAACAAGCAGAATTCGCCGCAGGCAGACTTATCGCCCCCATCGCCAGCAGCTACAAAAAAGTATCCTGGAAGCAGGCTTTGGGTTGTTCCGGCACGATTAAAGCGATCGCCTATTGTCTGGAAGTCATGACGTTAGACAGCGCAAACATCTCTGATGCAAGCCTGCAGAAACTGAAACAAAAGTTTTGTGACGATGGCAAGGTGGATCTAAAGACGTTTACAGAAATAGCCAGCGAACGAGCCAATGTACTGCCCAGTGGCCTGGCGATCCTGATCGCACTGTTTCACGAGCTTAGCATTGACGCCATGCAGTTTTCTGAAGCCGCACTGCGCGAAGGCTTAGTCTATGAGATGGAAGAGCGAATGCGCCATCACGACATTCGTGAGCGTACGGCAATGAGTCTAATAGAGCGCTATCAAGTAGACCAAGCACAAGCCGTGCGCGTGCAAACAACCGCTGTCACCCTCTATCAAGCACTAAAGAGCGATTGGCAACTGAATGGGAAAAAGCTCAAGCCGCTGCTTAACTGGGCGGCTCTGCTGCATGAGATAGGCATCTCTATTCACTTTAAAGGCTTCCACCGTCACGGTGCTTATATTTTGGAACACACCGAGCTACCCGGATTTAATGCCGAAGAGCAGCAGTTACTCGCGAACCTAGTGTTAAAACACAGGAAAAAGCTCTCGGATGAACTGCCAATATTTACCCTATTTGAACAGGACGATGTGCTTAAGCTGGTGCTCATTTTGCGGCTATCCACGCTGCTTCATCTGCATCGTAGCGACGATCTATCCACACCGCAGATCCACGCCAAGGATGACACTTTGTATCTAAGCTTTGATGGCCTTTGGTTAACGGAACATCCGTTGTTAGAAGAGCGCTTAGAACAGGAGGTTAAAGAGTGGCTAAAACTAGATAAAAAGCTCGTAATAGAGGCTATGCCAACAGACACCATCGATGGTATTTAACAGGCTATATTCAATTCGAAAATCGGTTGCAGAGAGCCGCTACAATGAACTCTCGCAACGAGTCGCCGCTAACAGCCTGCCGTAATTAATTGGTATTGCGGCAGTGCACCATCTGATGCCGCCTGAGTGTATTGGAAGTAACAGTTGTCATCACGTACGTCATTGTTACTATCCAGATCAAAGCCGAGATAAGAGTTAGCAGAGCCCGGCAAATTGACTCCGGAGCCGTTCTTACAAGTGCCCTGACACATCAATAACAATTCATCAGAAAAATCGACCATCTCGGCGAGATCTTCATTATCCAGATAGCGCCAGATCAAGCGCAGATCGTAACTACCGTCGCCATTAATATCGACATCCGTAATGCGCCCATCAGAAGATGAATCCACCGAACCAAAGCTAGGCATTTTGGACTTAAAATTCACGAAATCGTTGGCAGTTTCGGTTGCCACTTTCACCTGACGCAGCACTTCGATACGTGCGTCGGTAGAGAAATTGATAAATTTAGGCAGTGCCACCACAGCGAGTACGCCGAGGATAATGATCACCACGACCAACTCTATCAAGGTAAAGCCTTTAGCTGCTTGCCTTGCTATAACAGCGCTCTGGGTAGTTCTGTACTTCATGACACATAGTCTAAATTAAACAATATAAGAAAACGTGAATACGGCTCAAAAATTGGCCTAAGAAAAAGCGATACGAAGCACAGGGCTTGGTATCGCTTTGATACAACTAAGAGATAGTTAGCTCATTTAGAGCGCGTACTTAGCGCCAAATTGCAGGCGGGTCATGTCACCCTTATCACCGGATTCCAGTTCACGCTCGGCGTACATAAGCTCTAGGCCAAAGGTGAGTTTTGGCACAGGTGAGTACATCAAGTTAGCATGGGCGCTGTATGACGACTTATTCGCGTACATGCCGGTATTGTCCTCATCGTTGTCTGCCGAGATGGCACCACCGTAGAAATTGGAGCGCCACTGATCGTTCCACCAATGACGGTAGGAGACAAAACCTGCAACACTGTCAATCGCCTCCAGATTACCACTGTCATCAATCGAACCACCGTTGATAAAGTTCAAACCCACATAGCGTCCTAACCCAGCGCCACCGGTCAGCATGAAACGAATATCATCCTTACCCAATGGCACTTTACCGGCAAACGAGAGCCCATAGCTGACATCAGTATCGTCTTGCCCGTCAGTATCGTATTTCAATTGGCGAACTAAACCAGACAGCGAGTAACTGCCATAATCGGTGCTCATGTTATAACGCACGATAGCGTCAGGCAGCATGCTATCGTCGCTATCAATTCGACCGCCACCTGGTTGATCTGAGCCACCAGCATAAGGTGTATAGGTGGTTTCTGGGTTTTCCAACGAGAACTGCCAGTTATCCATGGTGTAACGCACCATCGCTTGACGGGCGAACACGGTACTCTCTGACACCCCTAAGAAATCAACCGCTTCCGGCAGTACCGCCGTATTTTGGAAGGTGGTCCAAGTCTGACCAAATAACCAATTATCATAGGTGAAAAATGCGTGACGTATACGTGGCTCATAGCTGCTGGAAACCCGCTCGTTACCGCCAGGCGTCGCCATGAAGTCCATCTCCAGGAAGGTCTTAATGGTGTGCTCATCTACTTTAGTCGCAGTACTGAAATTAAAGCGGGTGGTTCTGGCATGTGCGTCCATGGTGGTGTCACCGTCATCACAACCATTTGGATCAGTACAAACAGGAATAGTCGACGCCACATAAAACTGACGACCAATGCTGTTTGACGACAACTTGCCGTCGCTATAATCACTCCAGAACGAATCCAGTTTGATGTAACCACCAAATGAAAACTCAGTTTGGTCCAGCGCATCACCGAGCGTTTGCAGCTTGACTGCCGCGCTGGCAGAGCCACTTAACAAGGCAATTGCCACCGCTGTGGCTAGAGACGAATTTTTCATTATATGCTCCTTTCTATTTCGTCATATTGCTGGCTGGACCACCTGTTCAACCAGCATGTAAGTGCTTCTTTTCTTATAATAAAAAGCCGTGGTCATCGCCCACGGCTGAAACTCACTCTTCTAAGGTGCTCAAGTCACCCTCATCCTGCCCCAGCGCCCGCGCCCTTAAAACACGACGCATGATCTTGCCTGAACGGGTTTTGGGTAGCGCCTCAACAAAGCTCACCTCTTCCGGCATGGCTATTCGGCCAATCTCAGAAGCGACATGCTCCTTTAACTCTTGCGCAAGCGGCTTGTCTGCCGTCACGCCCTCTTTCAAGATCACATAGGTATGGATCACATTACCTTTGATCTCATGGGGTAAACCGATAGCTGCGGCCTCAGAAACACTGTGATGACTGACCAACGCACTCTCGATTTCCGCCGTACCTAAGCGATAGCCTGATACCTTAATCACCTCATCCATGCGGCCGATGATCCAGAGATAGCCATCCTCATCGACCTTGGCGGAATCCCCTGCTTTGTAGTAATCCTTATCGCCGTAATCGCCCCAATACAGCTCGGCATAGCGGGCATCATCCTTATAGATAGTGCGCGCCATCCCCGGCCACGGGTTCTTAATCACTAGCTTGCCCTCTTCCCCAGCAGGTACCTCGTTACCCTCATCATCAACAATCCCAATCTCATTGCCGAAGAAAGGCTTAGTGGCCGATCCGGGTTTCAGTGGCGTGATAGGCAGCGGGCAGATCATCGCGCCACCGGTTTCGGTCTGCCACCAGGTATCAATGATCGGGCAACGACCGCCACCAATTACCTCGTGATACCAACGCCACGCTTCCGGGTTAATCGGCTCACCCACCGAGCCCAATAAACGCAAACTGGACAAGTCATGACGCTGCGGCCAGCGGTCACCAAAGCGCATCAGTCCACGCAGTGCCGTTGGTGATGTGTAGAGAATATTGATGCCGTATTTCTCCACCATCTGCCACCAGCGATTCGGGTAGGGATAGTTCGGTGCCCCCTCATACATCATCACCGTGGCGCCATTAATTAGTGGCGCATACACGATATAGCTATGGCCAGTGATCCACCCGGGATCAGCCGCACACCAGTAGCGATCACCAGGCTTGATATCAAACATCATCCGGTGTGTTGTCGCCGTATAAACGGCATACCCACCATGGGTATGTAACATCCCTTTTGGTTTGCCCGTGGTGCCAGAGGTATAGAGAATAAACAGCGGATCTTCGGCATCCATCGGCTCAGTCGGACACTTGGGCGACGCAATCGGCAAACTTTGCAAATCGTGGTACCAAAAATCCCGCTCCGACTCCATCTCGGCGTCAATACCGTTATTACGTACCGTGATACACACTTCGATTGTCGGCGAACGCTTCATCGCTTCATTGGCGATCGCTTTTAGATCAATCGGTTTACCTCGACGGAAACCACCATCAGCCGTGATCAGCACCCGGCTCTCTGCGTCTTCGATCCGCGCCGCCAGCGCTTCATAACTAAAACCGCCATACACCACTGAATGCGCCGCACCTATCTTGGCGCAGGCCAGCATGGCAAAAACCAATTCAGGGATCTGCGGCATGTAGATAGTGACGATATCGCCCTTCTGTACCCCCATGCTTTTCAGCACGTTGGCAAACTGGCTCACTTCACGATTCAACGCATAGTAAGAAAAAGAACGAACTTGCCCCGCTTCGCTCTCCCAAATAATCGCCAGTTTATTCCGCGTTTCACCCGTCAAGTGACGGTCGATGGCGTTATCAACAATATTGATTTCGCCACCTGTAAACCATTTGTAAAAAGGTTTGTTACTATTATCTAACACCTTGTCCCACGGCTTGATCCAACGCAATGTTTCAGCCTGCTCAGCCCAGAAGGCTTCGCGGTTTTCAATCGAGTACTGATACAGCTCGTCGTAGTTCTTAACGAGCGCGTTGTCGAGGATCTCTTGGCTGGGGTGTACCAGCGCCATATTCTGCTTATCTGCCATACCCGGCTCCCTGTGTTAATTCGGAGTTATCGCGTTGATAGCAACAAAAGTTAGGCGTGCAGCAAGGATTGCGGTATTGGACTTTGGTCGTAGTAGGCAGGAATAGAGGATTAGACTTTAGTCGAACGCCCCCCTAATTCAGCTCGGTTTTAGTGTGGAATGTTGATAACAACGTAAGTCAGAGAGCACAAAAAAGCAGTGTTCCATCAGTGTAGGCTGGCATGGCCTCTACCTGCTTTTGGTCACCAGATCGTTCGCCTTTGCTGCGGTAATAATCAGCAAGCTATTTTAGCGCAACAGCATAGCTAAGCGGCTCAATTGGCAAACAGCGCTGTTATGTTTTTTTCAGCTCTTTCATAAAGTTATTAAGGTGAGGCCGGAACTGTTTGAACAGTTCATTTTTACTATTTTTTAGCATCACCTCGCCAAATAGCTTTAATCCGACCGCAAATGCCGTGGCATCTGTTTCATCAAGGGCCATTTTGCCCTTCATCACTTCAACGATATTCAAAATATCGTCGTGATTTCTTGCCTCAAAGGTTAACGGGCTTAACGCAAGCGAGTTACCTTGCTTGTCTTCTATGTGCTCAATGGTGAAACGGTATAAATGGCCTTTCATCATTCTCTCCCAGCAGCGGTCGCTGATAGCACGTTGGCCTAATCACTCAACGACCAAACGCCAACAAGCTTGCGCTATCTTTCGAGTCGTCTAATTAGACTAGCCTAATTTTCAGGGGCGAACGTCATACCGAGCACTTACGCCCAATAGCCAAACATCAATACAAAACAGCGAGGCAACTAAGTAAGATAAACGGCAAAAATAACATTCAGACCGCGTTCATCTGCTATTCCTACGCGCCTGGCTTTTAAATAGATAGATTGATGACTTAGCTCGTTATGAGACAACTTTGCCAAGCAGGTGCGCATTGTAAAAACGACGGTTCTTGTAGACAGCTTTTTGAAGATAGCCCTCTGCAGTAAACCCTGATTTCTTAAGTACTGCCAGTGACGCGGCATTCCCCTCAAACACCATTGCCTGTAAACGAACGATATCAGTAGTTTCGCTGACTTCGCGAGCCAACAGATTCAATGCCTCAGTAGCAAAGCCTTGCCCCCAAAAGGGCTTAGCCAGCCAATAACCAACTTCAGCTGACTTACTGAACTCAGCTTGTTTTCGATGTGCGCCAATACAGCCAGCCAGAACACCATTAACTTCAATAGCCCGAACAAAGTCAGCTTTGCTGCCTTCGCAAATCCACCACTTCGCATCAGCATCTGTGTATGGCTGAGGAATGACAGTGCTGAGGTATCTCACTACGTCATCGCAGTTTAGGTACTCGACAAGCAGTTCTAGATCCTGATTTTCGAAATGACGTAATTTCAACATCGCCTTACCTAATAACGCCTGTGCATGTTCGATCTTAACTGCACCAATCAACGGAGACTTTACGCGCCTTATCAGAATCAACGGGGCCAGCGTTGAAACCGCACTCGTTACTGCCACACATGTAGCCAAACATTCCAATGACTTCACCATACTCAGTGGTTGCTGCAACACTTTGATTGTTAATGAAATAGAGTTTGGTTTCGTTATTTCCGCTCGGTACGGCTAACGGGATAGGGATAATAAATACAAAAGCACCCACACCAGACCAGTTATATCCATCATGGTATGACAGGACAGTGCATTTTCCTTCGGTGTAGCTATCATCAGGATTACCCCACAACTCAATGAGTTGCTCTTGGGTGTACGCTTGTTTACGTGCACCAAAATCAAATTTGTTACGTTCAGAGGAGACCGTAAAGTCTTCTTTCTTATTTTCGAAAGTTCCATAACTGCCAACCGCTAACCCTACGCAACCACTTAAATGCAATACAAATAACAGAATAAAAACTACACGCATGCTATTCCCTAAAATTTAACACCTAAACCACAGATAATATCCTGCGGCTCGCCTTACCGTGGCACCTGTACCCGCGAGGAGAAAAGTGAAGAGTTAGTCGCTGGTATTTTTATGACTGTACACTAAAAAGACCAATGAATTAAACAGATAAGATTGGCCATCAAAACTACTTTTTTCTGGCTTTTTTTGCTGCATTAAGGCAATTGTCTAATGTTGCGCAATTAAACCCATAGAATGCAACATTGTGTACACAATCGTTCATGCAGGATCCACCACTATATTTCTTATATTCCGAACTCAATTCATTATATATATAGCTGATGGTATCTATATTTAGGTAGGATTCAGAGCTTAGAAAAACCATCACGCCTTCAAAAGGTGAGTAGTTTATTGATAAAGATGTATTTGCCGACACCTCATCCTTTAGGTTTGTTATTATTTCTTTTTTTATTACAGCGTAATATGCCAAATCAAATAATATCGCATTTCTTTTCTCCCGAGTTAGCCCACTCGCATTAACCATAGTTAATGTCATTAAGAATGCTGTGTCTCTCTTCTTTTCGGATGAACCATAGTCAACAATTTTCAAGCATTCTTCAAACTTAGATATGTATGTATCTATTAACTCCATTTAAAAGCCCTTAATATCAATATGCGCAAAAAAGAAAATAATCCAACTGATTATATAGTTTTAATTTTTTAAATCATTCACATGCTAAAACGTGAAACGAAAAGCATGAAACGGAGAGAGATGACCGCCACGACACTCAAACATCATGTTGTGGGGTCAAATCGCGCTTTTCACCGTTTCATGAGATCTAAACTGCAACTCCGCCAAACGTTTATACAAAGGCGAGCTTTGCAATAAGCTGTCATGACTGCCCACATCCACCAGCTTGCCATGCTCCAACACCGCAATGCGGTCGACATGGGCCACAGTCGCCAATCGATGGGCAATAATCAGCGTAGTACGCTCTTTCATTAACTCATCCAACGCTTGCTGAACCAGATGCTCTGACTGAGCATCTAACGCACTGGTGGCTTCATCCAACAACAAGATCTTAGGATCGGCCAAAATAGCGCGGGCAATGGCCAAACGCTGCTTTTGCCCACCGGACAGTTTCACGCCCTGCTCACCCAAAAAGCTGTAATAGCCGTCAGGCAGCTCCAAAATAAAATCGTGGGCATGGGCGGCTTTCGCTGCCGCTTCTACCTCTTGTTGTGAGGCGTCCGGTTTCCCAAACCGAATATTATCCACCACATTGGCGCTAAACAGCACCGGCTGCTGAGGCACCAACGCATACAGATCCCTTAGACTTTCCAGATCCATATCTCTGATGTCTGTACCCTGAATCTTGATACCGCCGACTTGCGGATCACGAAACCGCAGCAGCAAATCAAACAGTGTCGACTTACCCGAGCCTGACGGCCCCACCAAAGCGATACGCTCACCCTGCTGAATATCTAAATTAAAAGCATCCAACGCTTTTTGATCTGGGCGCGATGGGTAGCTAAAGGCCAAATCGTGAATGGAAATCAACGGCCCAGGTTTGGCGAAGTCCACTTGCTGAGTCTGTGCAGGGGTTTGAATATCCGGCTCGGTCGCGATCAATTCACGTATGCGTTCGGCAGCACCGGCGGCACGCTGCACATCACCATAAACTTCGGTCACAGCGGCAAGCGAACCGGCCACCATAATGGCGTAAAACACAAAGGCCGAAAGATCACCGGCAGACAGATTTCCCGCCAGCACATCGGTACCACCGATATACAACATCACAGTGACAGCCCCCATCACCATAATCATTACCAAGGCAATCAAAAACGCGCGATAGCGAATACGATGTAACGCCGTTTGAAAGGCACCTTCTGCACCATCAGCAAATTGCTGGCTAACTAACGCTTCGCGGGTAAATGCCTGCACCACCTTAATATGCTGCAAGCTTTCACCGGCCCAAGCGCCTACCGTGGCTACCTTGTCTTGGCTGTCTTTAGATAAACGCTTTACCTTGCGACCAATCACAATCAGTGGGAACACAATAAACGGCACCACCGCCAACACCACCAGACTGAGCTTAACGTTACTGATAAACATCAGGGTGATGCCGCCCAAGAAAGTGAGCGTGTTTCTCAGCGCAAACGAGAAAGAGGAACCAATCACGGTTTGCAGCAGGGTGGTATCAGTAGTGACACGGCTTTGAATTTCACCCGCCAGATTATCTTCAAAAAAGCTCGGCGGCAGTTTCAGTAAACGGCCATACAACTGGCGACGAATATCCGCGACCACCCGCTCACCGATCCAGGACACCATAAAAAATCGGAAATAAGCGCCAATGGCCAGGCCCACAATAATCAGCAAAGTGACTTGTAACGCTGACGCCAGACCGTCATAGGATTCAGCACCAAAGCCATTATCAATCATCAAACGAATGCCCTGCCCTAAAGACAGAGTCAACGCCGAGGTAAAAACCAAGGCGACAATGGCGATCGCCAAACGGGTTTTATAGAACTTAACAAACTGCCAAAGCCAGGAAAACATGATGATACTCAGTAATGCGGTAAGCCAATCATCATATGGGTTTGCGGAGAGGTTGTCAGGGGTGGTGGTGCCGTGCGAACGGGGCTAGCGCGGTTATTAACGAGACCACAGCGAGGCGAGAACGCCCCTGAAGCGGTTAGCGACAGTGCTTGCAAGGTTCGACCTCATAGAGAAAGAAGCTAAGCAAACACCTTAAGCGATCGTGTTACAAGGCGTTAATGGATCCACATAGAACCCAAATGCTGACAAAGATTGCTGAACTCCAACAGAGGTTGGCCATTCGGTGTCAAAACGAGCAGAGAGGATTAGTCACTGCCTGCCATCTTTGGCGAATGCCTGATACGCCAATTCATCTTGGTACTGGTCAAATCTCAGGTTGTAAGTCTGATACTCAGCGCTTTGCAGATCCTGCTGCTGACGTATAAATCTGTTCTCATCCTCTAATGAGTGTTGCTCACCTGAGTGAAAAAATCCTCAGCTACGTTGCGATCCAACAGCACGATGTAGATGAACAGAATGGACAACGTAATAAGCATCGCTTTAATCAGTCCGTTGTTTTTGGATCCATAGGTTAGGTTTCCTTTAACTCTTTAAGTACCCATGTTGCTCTTTCTAATTCATTAAGACTCGAGATGAGTTGTTCTCTCATGGAGGTTAGAGTTTGGTTACTAAGCGAGCCTTCAACTGTGACGTTCAAACAGTATCTTTCTTCGACAAATCGAACTCGAACACCATCAACGTATATCCAATAAACATTGTGTTCTTCTTCATCCTCAACAAGGCTTTCATGAGTAAAATCAAAATCGTAAAGCGCCTTAACCAGGTTGAAGTCAACGCTGAACCCCATGGCTTTCTCCAATCTCGCCATGTCCTCTTCGTGGTGTTCCTTCCAGTTAACTTCGTGGCTCCATAGCGCTTGCCGAATATCATAAATATGGTTTCTGGCTTTATCTTTTCTAGTTAGCTCCCAGCGGGGCCATTTTCGATCAGTCAGCCTTTGCCAAGTCCAACTTTCTATATCCAGCTTCCAGTCATCGATGTTTTCTCTCAGAGGCGAGTCCAATCCAGTTTCAACCAACCCCTTTGTTATGGTGATGAAAGTTTGGTTTGGATCGAGAGTAGCTTCATGGCAGTGAATCCAACGGGGCGATTTACCGCTACTGTTAATCGGACTAATTTTAAAATCATCCAGATCAAGTAGATAAAGCTGAGTAGAAGCCTCTACTCTTTCTTGTGGATATCCAAGGCTACCGATCAGCACTATTTTGTTGCTAACTAATGTTGCAGTATGAAAATCTGTCGGCGGAAAGTCGGTTTTTGGATAGCAATAGAAGTCGAACTCTCCATTTGGATGCTCGACGATTACATCGTTATAGATATAGAAGTCAGGATCATAATGATCTTCATGCTCTCCCCCTATGTAAATGATGCGGCCATCGGGAAGTTCAGTTTTTGTTTGTCCAAAACGGTCAAAACTCCATGTTGGACCTTCATCGAATGGAGAAGGGCCATCCATCTTCTGTGTCGATGAATAACCACACAATTTTGAACGCACTAACCACTCCCACACAGTAGACTCAATTTTCTGGGGATTTGAATTCCCAAAGCGCGGGGAGCGCCACTCTTTAAACAGTGATGGCGTAACACTATGCTCTTTTGGATCGATTTTATCTTCCATGGTATTTATTCTTTTTGCTTGGTACTGCAATCAGCAGCCATCTAGGACAGCCATCTTTTACTACGTATGAAGGTCGGAGCCACCTAGGACAGCCATCGCTTACTACATGTGAAGAATCACCTTTAAGCAATCAGAGTTCAATAGTCATTGAGCTAAAAATATGACTTGAGACTTGTTAACTGACTATTTTTTAGGGGTGTTTTACGATTTCAAGCTGAACCACAAAAAGCAAGACACACCAGCCTCTTCCCCTGAGAGAATGAAGCGTGATGCATTGATGAAAGTGGTGCGTTTCGGCCTAGCCGGTCGGCGGAGCTAGCGCTGGGCCATATACTCGGCTTCTCGCATTAGTTTGTGCGTAGCGTTTTCTGCTGGCAGGATGGCCAATCACTGTGCCTCTCGACAGGTTTTGCTTTTGAATGGCAGCAATAAAGGTCTCCGCATCTAAACCTAAGCGTTCCAGAATAGGTGGTGTGTCTTTCGGGATACTGCCGCGTTTGTCTTTTCGTTGTGCCCTGCCCGTCCAATCAACCAGTTCAAGGTAATCAGCGAAGCTAAACGGAATGCCATCAGGCTTGTCTTGGTGGTGATTGCCAAAGAAAGCTTGCAGTAACGGGGTTTTAGGAGTGTCGCTGCTGTCCTTATCGGTGGGATCTGGCGGAGTCTGCCTCTCATTGCTGTCATTGCCTTGTTGGTACTGTTGCAAGCGTTGATGAATAGACACATCAACCGATTGTTCAGGCGTATCCACGATACCTGCTCTGAGCGGGTTCAAATCCACGTAAGCCATACACGCCAGTAATCCGGCTTCATCGAGAATGGCTTGAGACTTGAATCTACCTTCCCAGAAGCGTCCCTTGCATTGGTCTTCTTCATTGGCTTTTCGGGCGATATGTTCGTTCAGGCAACGCATGTACCAAGAGATATCTGAAAGGCGTTCACGCCATTGTTGAATGGTGTCGATGGCAACCTGCTTTTCAGCATCCGTAGTGAGTTTTCCCGCCAAGTAACGCCCGACCATGATTGGCCAGGTAAACAACTTGGCCCAGCGCTCAGAGACTTCTCTGTCAGTAAGCTGTTCGGCTTTTTTAGGGTTGAGATGCACCACCAGATGGTAGTGATTAGACATCACCGCATAAGCACACAATTCGATGGTAAAGACTTCATCTAACAGGGCTAAGCGCTCTAACACCCAAGCCTTACGGTGGCTGTAGTCCGTGTTGGTAAATCTATCTTCGCCACACAAGAAGAGCCACCTAGGACAGCCATCCCTTACTACGTATGAAGAATCACCTTTGAGCACTAAGAATTCAATAGTCATTGAGCTAAAAATATGACTTGATACTTGTTAACTGACTATTTTTTAGGGGTGTTTTACGATTTGAAGCTGAACCACAGGAAGCAAGACACACCAGATTCTTCCCCTGAGAGAATGAAGCGTGATGCATTGATGAAAGTGGTGCGTTTCGGCCTAGCCGGTCGGCGGAGCTAGCGCTGGGCCATATACTCGGCTTCTCGCATTAGTTTGTGCGTAGCGTTTTCTGCTGGCAGGATGGCCAATCACTGTGCCTCTCGACAGGTTTTGCTTTTGAATGGCAGCAATAAAGGTCTCCGCATCTAAACCTAAGCGTTCCAGAATAGGTGGTGTGTCTTTCGGGATACTGCCGCGTTTGTCTTTTCGTTGTGCCCTGCCCGTCCAATCAACCAGTTCAAGGTAATCAGCGAAGCTAAACGGAAT
>NZ_SHLY01000006.1:0-79437 GCF_004284785.1 Corallincola spongiicola | reverse complement strand
ATCTAAACCTAAGCGTTCCAGAATAGGTGGTGTGTCTTTCGGGATACTGCCGCGTTTGTCTTTTCGTTGTGCCCTGCCCGTCCAATCAACCAGTTCAAGGTAATCAGCGAAGCTAAACGGAATACCCTCAGGCTTGTCTTGGTGGTGATTGCCTGAGAAATCTTGCAGTAAGGGGGTTTTGGCTGTTTCGCTGCCGTTCTTATCAGTCGGATCTGGCGGAGTCGGCTTCTCAGTGCTTTGTTGATATTGCTTTAAGCGTTGATTAATTGAGACATCAGCAGAATGCTCTGGGGTATCAACGATACCAGCCCTGAGTGGATTCAAATCTACATAAGTCATACAAGCCAACAGCCCCGCTTCATCAAGGATGGCTTGGGATTTGAATCTTCCTTCCCAGAATCTGCCCTTACATTTGTCTTCTTCATTGGCTTTACGGGCAATGTGTTCGTTTAAGCAACGCATATACCAAGAGATATCAGACAAGCGTTCACGCCATTGTTGGATGATGTCGATGGCAACCTGCTTTTCAGCATCCGTAGTGAGTTTTCCCGCCAAGTAACGCCCGACCATGATTGGCCAGGTAAACAGCTTGGCCCAGCGCTCAGCTACTTCAGTATCACTCAGGCTTTCAGCCCTCTTGGGGTTGAGATGTACCACCAGGTGGTAGTGATTGGACATCACCGCATAAGCGCAAAGCTCAATGGTAAAAACTTCACCTAACAGGGCTAAACGCTCTAATACCCATTGTTTACGATGGCTGTAGTCGGTGTTGGTAAATCTATCTTCACCGCACAAGAAAGCACGGCGAACGCAGCGACAAACACAATGGTAGTAAGGCGTATCAGCGGGTGAAACCAGCTCTGAGCGGGGACGAGTCATATCAGCTTCCTTGCTTTCAGATATCTTAGCCAAAAGCGTAGAAGCGGATTAAAAACTCGTCAAACAAAAGTGGGTGTCCTTTTATCTTTTATTTCGGCCTTATTTCGGCCTTATTTCGGCCAAAAGCGTAGAAGCTGATCAAAAACTCGTCAAACAAAAGTGGGTGTCCTTTTATTTTTTGGGTGAAAATATTTAGCATTGCTCACTTAACTAACGTCTGGATTACGGCAACCACTTCATCACGTTTAGCTTTGTCCAATGCGTCAGCATGCGGCTGCGCAAAGCATCGTGCATCATTGTCGTAATACTTACCTGATGCGTCAGCAAACTCGTCAGACACGGCTGCGCGTACCAAGATATCTGCACCAATGCTCAGATCATTACCCGCCATTCCATACGCGTCTTTGACCATTTTACTGGCCAAAAACGAAGCAGGGTTCACCGCAACGATCACTGGCGCTTGTGCGCCAAACTGCTCAGTAAGATCTTCTGCCATTGCCATGCTCCACATGGTCAGTGCCAGTTTGCTCTGGGCATAAGCAGCACCGTCAGGTAACCCGCCCTGACCTTGCAATGCGCTCCCCTCCATAGCGCTGATATCCACCGGGGCTTGCGCCGCCGATGATAGGTTAACTACGCGCCCCTGTTTCGCCAACACAGGTAACAGCTTCTGGGTGAGCAGATAGGGTGCCAGGGTGTTCACTACAAACCTGACATCTAATCCCGCAGGCGTCATAGGGTTAGGCACACTGAACACGCCAGCATTGTTAATCAGTACATCTAATGTTTGATGCTTTGTCGTTAGGTCAGCGGCAACGGCAGTGGCCAGAGCTTCCACACCTGCCATATCAGAAAGATCGGCGACATACCCCGCTACCGAGCCGTTATTCACGGCCTGCGCGGCCAGTTCGGTCTTTACCTTATTGAGTTTGTCGGCATTTCGGCCATGAAGCAGGATCCTATGGCCCTGTGCCAGCAGCATGTTGGCCGTGGCTAGGCCAATGCCATCGGTCGAGCCGGTAATCAATATGGTTTTCTGCATGTTGCGTTCTCTCTTTAATCCTACGGTGTCGAACGGTGCGCGGATCGCACCGTTCAAGCCTGTTTAACTTAGTTGATATCCTGAACCTGCATCACCAAATCTGGCCAGTTGTGCTGATTATCGATATCAAACTGCAGCCCTTTTTCATCTGCAACAGTGAAACGCTTAATTGCGGCGGTTTTACTGGTGGCCTGATACAGCCAGTAGGCTTCCGCTTTCAGCGCTTCTGCTATCGGCTTATCGATAGACTCATACACAGCTTGCTTACAGGCGTTAATTGATTCGGCTGGGAACTGTGCAATGCGCTGAGCCAGAGTATCGACATATTCGCCGATCTCGTCCGGCTCCAGTGCTTTATTGATGGTGCCATAGGCTTCGGCTTCGTCGGCGCTAAAGTCACGGGCACTGAGGATAATTTCGAGCGCGCGGCCCAAACCAACCTGGCGCGCCATACGTGATGCACCGCCACCACAAGGCAAGATGCCCATACCCACTTCCATCTGCATCAGTTTGTATTTGCCCCGCGCAGCAAAGCGCATATCGCAAGCCAGCGCAAACTCGTGACCGCCACCACGGGCATATCCTTCCAATTTGGCGATGGTGGCCTGTGGTAGTTTACTGATCCGCTCCAGCACCGCTTGCAGATCCAATAGCTTTGCTTCATCGCGAGACACCGCCTCTGTCGACATCTCTTTCAGCAGGTTGGTGTCGTAATGACACACCCAAATATCCGGGTTAGCCGACTGAAACACCACCACCTTGATATCGCGGTCACGCTCTAAGCGCAGCGCCAGCGTATTCAGATCGGCCAGCATCTCTTGCCCCTGCACGTTAACCGGGCCGAAGTCGAATGTGACAGTAAGAATGCCGCTGTCAGCGACCGCATTGAATGTAGTAAAGCCTTGGTAACTCATAATCTTTCCCTTAACTGGTTATCGGTGGCGATAGTTGTGAGTACAGCGATAAGGTTAGTTACGAGTCGGTCTATTGAAAATGAACAATATTCCAGAATCAGTTTTTAGATTTTATTGATAATCAGTCGCAACACGCGTTCAGTAGTGCGGTCAGCTCTTTGGGAACAAAGCATAAATAGAAAAGCGAACGCAACCCACTAGGCGCGCGGCAAACAAGTCTCTTACCTATCAATCATATCCGGCAACAACACTCAACTTTTACCTCTTCGACTAAAGTCCAATACCCCGTTTTCATTCCAAGGTCTAGATTTGGTTCACTGCCAAAAGCGACCGCACAACGTGGTTGCTAGAAGATGATAATAATTTTGGGGGAAGGAATGGCATTTGAATCGGACGAGGCCAAAACGGCCTATTGGAAAGCCAACCTGAAACTGATGCTGGGGTTACTCGGCGTCTGGTTTGTAGTCTCTTATGGCTTCGGCATTTTATTGGTTGATCAACTCAACGCGTTCCGCATTGGCGGGGTCAAACTGGGCTTTTGGTTTGCTCAGCAAGGCGCCATCTATGTCTTTGTGGCACTGATTTTTGTCTATGTCTGGCAGATGAACAAGCTAGACGAAAAATTTGGCGTTCACGAGGAGTAAACGGACATGGATATTCAAGTACTGACTTTTATTCTGGTTGGATTGTCATTTGCCCTCTATATCGGCATTGCTATATGGGCCAGAGCTGGCTCAACCAAAGAGTTCTACGTAGCTGGCGGCGGTGTAAATCCGCTAGCAAATGGTATGGCCACCGCGGCAGACTGGATGAGCGCGGCGTCGTTTATCTCTATGGCGGGGTTAATCTCGTTTATGGGTTATGACGGTGCGGTTTACCTATTAGGTTGGACCGGTGGTTATGTGCTATTAGCCCTCTGCTTAGCACCTTACCTACGTAAGTTCGGCAAATTCACTGTGCCGGACTTTATTGGTGACAGGTATTACTCCCAAACCGCTCGCACCGTGGCTGTTATCTGCGCCATTTTCATCTCCTTCACTTACGTCGCCGGGCAGATGCGTGGCGTCGGTGTGGTATTCAGCCGCTTTCTTGAAGTGGATATCACGCTTGGGGTGATCATCGGCATGAGTATCGTGTTCTTTTACGCCGTACTCGGTGGTATGAAAGGGATCACCTACACCCAAGTAGCACAATACTGTGTACTGATTTTTGCTTACCTGGTCCCCGCGGTATTTATCTCCATCATGATGACCGACACCGTTCTTCCGCAGATAGGTCTAGGGGCCGAATTAGCGTCTGAACCTGGGGTCTACCTGATGGACAAACTCGATGGTTTGTCCACCGAACTTGGGTTCGCCGCGTATACGGAGGGGACGAAAAGTACCATCGACGTGTTCTTTATTACCGCGGCGTTGATGGTGGGTACCGCTGGACTACCCCATGTGATCGTGCGCTTCTTTACGGTGCCTAGAGTAAAAGATGCCCGCATCAGTGCCGGCTGGGCGTTGATCTTTATCGCCTTGTTGTACACCACGGCCCCCGCCATTGCCGCCTTTGCTCGGGTAAACATGATCACCACGATCAATGGTCCTGAAGCCCAAGGTACCAACTACAGTGAAGCCCCCTCCTGGATTAAGAACTGGGAAGAGACCGGACTGATCAGTTGGGATGATAAAAATAGTGACGGCAAAATGTTTTACGCTGGTGATGAACGCAACGAGATGAAGATCGACCGCGACATCATGGTACTGGCTAATCCAGAGATCGCTCAGTTGCCGAACTGGGTGGTAGCGCTGGTTGCTGCCGGTGGTGTGGCTGCCGCCCTATCGACGGCGGCGGGATTACTACTGGTTATCTCAACGTCGATATCCCACGATCTGCTGAAACGAAACCTGATGCCAGACATTACCGATAAACAAGAGCTGCTCGCCGCCCGAGTAGCAGCCGCCGCGGCTATCTGTGTCGCCGGCTACTTTGGAGTCAATCCGCCGGGATTTGTCGCACAGGTGGTCGCCTTCGCGTTCGGCTTGGCCGCCAGTAGCTTCTTCCCGGCCATCGTTATGGGGATCTTTGTTAAGTCAATGAACAAAGAGGGCGCCATCAGCGGCATGCTGGCAGGGATCACCTTTACTACTGCCTATATCGTCTACTTTAAGTTTATTAACCCAGCCGCTAACGTGCCGGAAAACTGGTTATTCAGTATTTCACCTGAAGGCATTGGTACCCTGGGTATGTTACTGAACTTTGCTGTAGCGATTGCGGTCAGCCGTATCACTAAATCCACACCGCAAGAGGTGCAGGATATGGTGGAGAGCATCCGCTTCCCGAAAGGTGCAGGTGAAGCCACCGCGCACTAAAAACGGTGTAACAGAATAGCCAACAGGCACAGGGAAGTGCTGAGGCCAATAACTAAACTTATGAGTCAGGAGCAGCAGCGATGAACGACCCGGATCAGTTTCCGGAGATCATCCAGTTTATGCAACAAGCAGCGCCTTTTCCGGGACTTCCGGACGAGGCGCTGCGTCGTTGTGTCAGTCAATTTTCTATTCACTACCTAAAAGCTGGCGATCACTCAGATCGATTGCAGGATCCGGCTATCTACTGGCTTCGTACTGGCATCGCCAAGATCACCGATAAGCATTTACGGCTCTACGATCAGCTGGAGGAGAGTGGATGTTTTGGTCTGGCTTTGGCTGGCTTACCCGACGATGCCAAACTAACCATCGTCGAAGATGCGCTGGTATATCGCCTCTCTCAGCAGGATGCACAAACATTAGCGACCGAGCATCGCGTTTTTAAGCAGTTTATTCAGCAAAGTTCCTCCCGTTACCTTCGTCATGCCAACAACCCCATTCAGGAACAGGTACTGAATCTGTCACTGCGGCAGTTTATCCGCCGCGAGCCAGTCACCATCAGCCCCGACGCCAGCGCACAGCAAGCCGCTCACCTAATGAGCCAGTTGCACGTGTCTTGCCTGCCGGTGCAGCAAAACGGACATCTACTCGGCATTATTACCGACAGAGATCTTCGCGCCCGCTTAGTTGCCAAGGGGTTGCCAGCAGACACTCAAGTCAAACAGGTGATGTCCACGCCCGTCGATACCGTAGATGCAAAACAGCAGGTAATGGACGCACTACTGCTGATGTCGGTCAAGCGGGTACATCACCTGCCTATTATCGATGGCAAACAACTGGTGGGTATTATTACCTCCACCGACCTGATGCAACTGCAGCAGCAATCACCGATATTTATTGCCGGAGAGATCGCTCGGCAAACCGAGTTAGCAGGCCTAATTAGTTGCTGTAAACGCATGCCAGAATTCCTGATCCAACTGATGGCCGCCAATGTCCAGCCCGAGCGGATCGGCGCTGTACTGTCGGGAATATACGATAGCGTGACACAACGCTTGTTAGCATTAGCCGAAGCGCGTTTTGGCCCACCACCACAAGCCTATTGTTGGGTTGTCTTTGGTAGCCACGCCAGACAAGAGCTGCACTTAGCCAGCGATCAAGACAACGCGCTGCTTTTGGCGCAGGACCCCAGCGCAAGTGATTCAGCCTATTTTGATGAGATGTGCCGCTGGGTGTGTGATGCCCTCAATGCCTGTGGCTTGGTCACCTGCCCCGGCAAGATTATGGCCAGTAACCCTGAGATGCGCGGCTCAGTTAAGCAGTGGCAAAGCAAATTTGAAAAGTGGCTACAGCAGCCCACACCACAAGCATTGCTAAAATCAAACATCTTCTTCGACCTACGCCCTTTGTTTGGTGAGATGGGGTTAGCCGACATTCTCAGCCAACAGATCGCCAAGCAGACCCAAAATAATCAGATGTTCCTCGCCATGCTGGCACAGGTAGCTGCAGCCAACAGCCCACCACTGGGCTTATTTGGCCAACTAAAAACCGAAAAAGATCCGTTGCGAGGCGCCTGTGTTGACCTGAAAAAAGCCGGGCTTTCACTGCTCACCGATGTCGCCCGCCTTTATGCTTTGGCCTCTGGTACACCGGCCGTACAAACACTCGAACGCCTGGAGGCTGCTGTCGACCAGGGTAAACTGTCCAGCCAAGACAAAGATGAGCTGACACTCTGCTATCAACGATTATTGACCTTCAGACAGCAACAGCAACAAACCGATCTGCAGCACCAGCGCAGCAGCGGCAATCTTTTGGCCGTCGACCAACTAACGCCATTCGATAAACATCAGCTAAAAGATATCTTCGCCGTGCTCGACCGCTGCCAACAGGCGATCTTGCTTAAATTTGCCGGAGGGCGCGGTTGAACGCCTTGGCGAACCTGCTTCCCTTAGCGCTATGGCGGCCTTGGATTCGTTGGCAAAGTCAGCGGTTATCCCCGCAGCTGCCCGCCCCCTTGCGGGACTATTACCAAGGGGTTGCCGATGCGGTCACTGGCAATATTGCCGAGGCAAAACTGCTGGCGCTGGATCTGGAGCTTACGGCGCTGACACCGGACAAGGGCGAAATCGTATCGGTCGGCTGCGTGCCGATAGACAACTTAGGTATACAGCTTGCTGGCGCTCAACAATGGATAGTGCAACCCAAAGGAGGAGTAGGTGAAAGCGCGGTCCACCATCAATTGACTGACACCGCAGTGAATGCCGGTGAAGCATTGGCTGGAGTGCTGCCGAAATTGCTGCAACAAGCAGAGGGGCGTATTCTGCTGATCCACCACGCAGAGCTGGATCTGGCGTTCATCAGGCAAGCGTTACAGGCAGAATATGGCTTAGTACCGCCACTTCCAGCGATCGACACCATGCACTTGGCGGCGGCAATACAGCGCTATCACCACCCCGAGCAACCACCCAATCGATTACGCCTTAGTGAACTGCGGCAAGATTACCAACTGCCCGCCCATCACGGCCATCAGGCATTAACCGACGCCATCGCCTGCGCGGAACTCTTTTTTGCGCAATTGAGTCATCGATACCAGCAAGCACCCGATGTTTCTGCTTTACTTTCAGCAAGATAATAACCATTGATGCACGACAAGTGATAACCAACGCCGATGCCTGATCACCCAATACCCGATCATCAACTCTCAGACTGGCTGCTGTTTCTTTTTAGTATCGGCTATATCGGCCTGCTGTTCTTACTGGCCTATCTCGGCGATAAAAAGATTATTGTTTTTCGTGGCCAGTGGCGCGGCATCATCTATGCCTTATCACTCACTGTGTACTGTTCATCCTGGAGCTTTCTTGGCACAGCGGCTCAGGCCTCTACCGATCCGCTGGCGCATCTGCCGATCTATTTAGGACCCATACTGCTGTTTCTGTTTGCCTGGCCATTGATCCAGCGGATGATCCGCGTCAGCCACAAACTGCGTATCACCTCCATCGCCGATCTTATCGCGGCGCGCTTTGGTAAATCACAGCCGGTGGCTATGTTAGTCACAGTGGTTGCACTGTTCGGCACCACCCCCTATATCGCGCTACAGATTAAGGCCATTGTACAAAGCTGGCTGACCGTGGCACCTGACTCAGCTTCACCGCAATTTGCCGCACTGGTTGTGGTTAGCCTGCTAGCAGGGTTCACGCTTGCCTTTGGCCTGCGCAATATCTCGGTCACCGAACGTCATCCGGGCTTGATGCTGGCTATCGCCTTTGAATCGCTACTTAAATTAGGCGCGTTCATTATCGTCGGCGGCATCGCCATCTTTCTGCTGCTGGACAGCCCCAGCATCGACGTGCAACGGGTCGCCCAACAAAGCATCGACAATATCGACCTGTCAGCGCAACTGCCCTCATTCATGGCTTCATTAGTGATGGTGATGGCGGCATTCCTCTGTTTGCCGCGACAATTTCAGGTGATGGTGGTTGAGTGCCGCTCGCCAAGAGACACCCGCAGCTCGCGCTGGCTATTTCCCCTCTATCTGCTGGTCTTTGCGCTGTTTGCCATCCCCATTGGCCTTGCTGGTAAGGCGTTGCTGAGTAGCAATGTCGCACCAGACAGTTATGCACTGTTGTTACCCAGCGTCATCGGCGCAGACAATCTAATCATTCTCTCGTTTCTCGGCACCATATCCGCTGCCAGCTCCATGGTGATCGTTTCCGTGTTGGCACTGGTCACCATGATCAGTAATGAACTGCTGATGCCCCTGCTATTCCGTCGCGGCGATGACTCGCGCAATGACAGTTTTAACCAATTCAGTAGCGGTTTACTGAATCTGCGCCGCTCATTGATCGTGGCGGTGATCGTGCTCGGCTACTTTGCCTACTACCTGTCTCCTCCGGATACGCTGGCCACCTTAGGTAACATGGCCTTTGGTGCCTTAGCCCAGCTGGCACCCGCTTTATTGGCCGCTTTTTACTGGCCAAAAGCTAATCGCACAGGGGTGACCTTGGGTTTAATCCTTGGCTTAGGCTGTTGGCTCACGCTACTGGTATTTCCCCACTTCGGCTGGATCGAGATCCCGAAGGATCCCATGGGCATAGCCACTGACTCCGCGGCCTCGGTGACCCTGCTCAGCCTGATGTTGAATGTGTTTGGTTTATGGTTAGGTAGCCAAATCAGTCGTCCCAACGTGATCGAACGGATCCAGATCGGCCAATTCTTAGAACACCATGAAGCCACCGGTGATACGCCAAAACACAAGCAGGTGACTCGCCGAGAGCTACAAGCATTAGCGGCACGTTTTATCGGCGAAAGAAAAGCCCTACAAAGCTTTGCTGACCTGAAGTTACAACTCCCCGCAGAGCAATTAAAACAACCGCAAGTCTGGTTGAATCATACCGAACGTCTGCTGGCTGGCGTCATGGGCAGCTCTTCGGCCAGCCTGCTGCTGAACTCGTTGATCGAGGGGCGGGAGCTGTTAGTGGATGACGTTGCTCGGTTTGTCGAAGACGCCTCCAGTGAACGACTGCAATTCAGCCAGGCGATGCTGCAAGGTGCTATCGATAACGCAGGCGAAGGGATCTCGGTGATCGATGAACACCTGCGTCTGGTCGCCTGGAATCAACGCTATATCGATCTCTTTAACTATCCTGACGAGCTGCTGAAGGTGGGGCAACCAGTCGAGAAACTGATCCGTTTCAATGCCGAGCGCGGTTTCTGTGGTGACGGAGATATCGAACAACAGATCAAGAAACGGCTTTATCACTTAAGCCAACGTACTCCCCATACCTCAGAGCGGCAACTGCCCAATGGCCGCGTGATCCGCATTCAGGGCAATCCGATGCCCAATAGCGGTTTTGTTATGACCTTCAGTGACATCACCGATTTCCGTCGGGCGGAGAACTTCCTCAAAGCGGCAAACGAAGTACTGGAACAGCGCGTACAAGCACGAACCTCGCAACTTGAATCAGCCAACCAAGAACTGGCGCAGCAAAAGAAGATAGCGGAACGCGCTCACACCAATAAAAGCCAGTATATGCGAGCAGTGAGCCACGACCTGATGCAACCTTTAGAAGCTGCACGGTTATTTGCCTCGGCATTGCAAGAGCGTCATACCCTGTCGGAAGATCAGCTGGAATTAATGACCAAGCTGACACAATCCTTAGGTAATGCCAGTGTTCTGCTGCAGGATTTAGTCGAAGTCGCCCAGATAGAGAGTGGCAAGCTTAAACCACAACTGAGCTGTACCTCTTTGGTCGATCTGCTGTCTTCACTGGTCACTGAGTTTTCCGCGCTCGCCTGCAAATACCAGATCGATTTCCGCCATGTGCCGTCACAACTCTCAGTGACCACAGATGCCAAAATGCTACGCCGGATCTTGCAAAACCTATTAGGTAACGCGTTTCGCTATGCCCACGGTGGCAAAGTGTTGCTCGGCGTTCGCCGCCAAGGCAAGCAGCTGCAGATCCAGGTGATAGACAATGGCCCCGGCATTGAGAAAGAGTTGCAGAGCTCCATCTTCGAGCCCTTCACTCGCGTGCAACAGCAGAATACGACGTTGGCAGACAGTGGCTTAGGCTTGGGCCTGAGTATTGCCAAAGGGATGGCCGGGCTGATGAAGCACACAATAACGCTGCGCTCACAACCACAGCAAGGTTGCTGCTTCGCCATCACCGTGCCGATCTGCAGCAAACAAACACCATCGCAAATGGCAACCGCTGTTCCCAGCACATCGGTGGCAGACCTGCTTGCTGGCGCGACCGTGCTCTGTGTCGACAACGAACCCGCCGTACTGCAAGGTATGACCGCCCTGCTAGAGGGCTGGGGCTGCCACGTACTACAGGCCGACAACCCGAAACAGGCCATCGCACTCGCCAGCGAACAAACACCGCAACTGATGTTGGTCGATTACCAACTTGAAGCGGAGATGGACGGCCTGAGCCTGATGGATCAGATCCGTCTACATACCGACGTTATCGTACCCGGCGTACTGATCACTGCCGCTGGAGAACCGGGCCTAGCACAACGGGCTGAAAAAATGGGCTATCACTTTATGCGCAAGATGATTAAGCCAGCGAAGCTGCGCGCACTGGTATCTCGCTTGCTGGTGGTTTCACATGATGATGCTTCTACATAGCAAAAGAGTCTTAAAAGAGGCCCATAAACTTATGTAGAACATCTGCGGAGACTGGAAATTGGCAAGCCCTTGGTCTGCTTCATAGATTCGAAGCACATACCGTTTTAATGTTTAGCCTGAAATCGCTTATGCCCTCGCGGCGACGCCGGGAGGCACACATCAGTTTGGCCACCCATCGCGTAATCAAACCCATCACTCACTCTCAAAGGTTCAGCATATTAGCCATTCCCAACCTTGCCTCCCCATGGCATGCTGAAACGAAGCTGCCTGCAACTGATGTCGTAAATAGAACGAGGCAGCTAATTAAAACAATAAGTTAAAAACATTCCAGAGAGAGTTCATTTATGAAATGCAAAACAGTCACAGGGATCATGCTGGCGCTAAGCTGTGCGATATCCGGCATTGTAGACGCGGCAACCACCGTACTCACCGCAGACAATATGCTCGATGTACGCAGTGGCAAGCTACTAAAACAGCGATACATCGTTATTCAAGACGAACGAATTACGGCGATCACGGCGGATAAATCCACGCTACCTAAAGATGCCAAGATCATCGATCTGGGAGACAAATACCTGATACCCGGCTTGATGGATATGCACACCCACCTGATGGGCACGTTGGATAACAACTTCTACGCGCCACTGTTTCAGTCCCCCCACCGCGCCGTCATTGGTGGCGTGGTTAATGCGCAAAAAACCTTGATGGCGGGTTTTACCGTGGTGCGCGATGTTGGCGCCAGTGATTTTCAGGACGTAGCACTGCGTAACGCGATAAATGCCGGAGAAGTGCCGGGACCAAGAATGGCAGTATCGGGCCCTGCGCTAGGCATTACCGGTGGCCATTGTGATGACAACGTGCTCAACCATTCATTTGAGCAGAAAGGTGATGGTGTTGCCGATGGTCCTTGGGCGGTACGTCAGATGGTTCGTCGCAACGTAAAGTATGGCGTTGACCTAATCAAGTTTTGCGCCACTGGAGGCGTATTTTCCAAAGGGACTGTCGTTGGCCAACGCCAGTACACATTGGAAGAGATGAAAGCGATCGTCGATGAAGCCCACACTCATGGTCGCATCGTTGCTGCACACGCCCATGGTACCGAAGGGATCCGTTTTGCCATTGAAGCCGGCGTAGACTCCATTGAACATGCCAGCTTTCTCGACAAAGAGACCATCGCCATGGCGAAGGCTAAAGGCACTGCGCTGTCGATGGATATCTACAATACCGAGTACACCCTTGCCGAAGGCGCCGCCAACGGCGTACCAGAAGAGAACCTAAATAAAGAGCGGGAAGTCGGCACTATTCAACGTCAAAGCTTTAGCAAGGCAGTAAAAGCCGGCGCCTTTGTGGTTTTAGGATCTGATGCAGGTGTTTACCCCCATGGCGACAACGGTAAACAGCTAGCCCGCATGGTGAAATTCGGTATGACACCGATACAAGCCCTGCAAGCGTCAACCATAAAACCCGCAGAGCTGCTGAATTGGCAAGCTGATGTAGGCGAGATTAAGCCAGGGCTGTATGCCGATATCATCGCCGTTGACAGCAACCCGCTAAGCGATATATCGACCGTTGAAAACGTCAGCTTTGTCATGAAAGGTGGCGTGGTTTATAAGCAGTAGTCACCACACCAATAGCGTTTAAATAGCACCGAGGTGGTCAGCCATGCCGTTAGGGCGGCGGCCATCTCAATCGGCAATAGATGGTATATCGAAGAGCCGCTTAATCGGTTGCCGATGGCTCGGCATTGTCGCTGCTATCAGCCACATCAGCCGCGCTAGATGAACTCTGTTCTGTGGCAGACGCTTCAGCTAATGCCAACTTTTCCCTTTCAGCCTTGGAGATGTATCTCGGCTTATTGGTACTCTTCTGTCGATCAACCTTGCGCTTCAGGCGCTTCTTCAGCGTTTCATTTATCTTCTTTTTGCGGTTCATAAGGGTAAAGCTCTAGCAGCGTGATTGGCGCGTATTGTAGGCGTTTATCAATCGGGGTGCGAATGTAAATAGGGATCTCATCGCAAGGGAAAACACCTAGGATGCCTTGCGCTAAGGAAGGAGTGGAACATAGCCGATAATGTTGTCATATCAACGTTCACGCCACATAAACCCAATGGTTTAGGTTTCAAACAATTAAAAATGGGCAGTGATGATAATGACCGGCAGCAGAGGCTGCCGGTCACTAATACTTTTATTTACCTCTAGCACGACAAAAGCTTAGCGCACAACTGCCCCCTAGCAATAACAACCAAGTATATGGTGCTGGCACCTGCTCGATTGATAAAACGCTAGAGAAGTAGATGCTACTGTCACTTTGGTTATCTGAATGCTGCAAATAAAACGACATATCAGGCAATATATCGCTGATATTCATATCGATATAGCCAACCTCCCCCTCTTCCAGCAGAAAGTCCCAGCCTAGGGCAAATGATACGTCCTCGGGTGCCCTTTCAGGCACATTATTGGTGTTATCCAGCTCTCCGTCGATAACGTGTTGATAGATATCCCCAAAGATATATCCCGGTTCATCTATCTCCCAACTTTGGCCTATTTCTGTATGCCCTACTTTCGTTCCATACTCATTAATAAAGCTGTTGCTGGATTCATCAATCTCGTAATCAAGAAACAAAATAAACGCGTGCTGCCCCGCACCTTCAACCGTAAATCGAAGGGTGCCTAAATCATTGCTGCCTAACTCTCCCTCTGCATTAATTTCATTAGGATCGCTACCTTGTGACAAATCGCCATCCACATAAACGGCCCACTCATAAAGATCGATGACCGAAGCCATTGATGGCGATGTGGCAATTAATCCAACAACGGCGATAACCAAAAAACTAGGATTAGATTTCATAACGACGCTTCCTTGATCTGTCTTCATCATAAATAGAAATGCCACGCACTGAAAAACCGGCGACTTCAGTGCATGGCGAACGGATTAACGTGGTCGTGTTCGGCGCTCAACCGGAATAATGCAGGATTGGTTAGATTGCGAGGTCTCTCGGCCAAACTGATTTAAGGGAACAACGTAATAACAGTACTCGGTGCCATACGCTAATGCCTCATCCACAAAGACCGCATAGTTAGATGAAGTATCTCCAATATACTCAGCGTCACCGTCTGCCGTCGTACGGTAAATATTGTATGTAGAGGCACCAATGACAGGTGTCCACATAATGTTCGCTTTATCGGCCTTAGCCCTGACTTGCAGATCAGTAATGCGAACAAATGGGGTGGCATCACATAGATCACCGACACCATCATTATCGCTATCTATCTGATCAGGGTTGGGATCCAACGGACAATTGTCATCGGTGTTATTGACCAGGTCTCCGTCAATGTCGACATCACAGGCATCGCCCACGCTGTCACCATCAAGGTCTAACTGATCTGAATTGACGATACGTGGACAATTATCAACATGATCGGTGACACCATCACCATCAAGATCATTTTCACAAGCATCACCCACACCATCTCCATCAAGATCCCCCTGATCGCTATTTACGGTGAACGGGCAGTTGTCATACGGGTCATTTATCGAATCGTTGTCATCATCGGGGTCACAGGCATCACCGGCCCCATCTCGATCATTATCAGCCTGTGAGCTGTTCTTCACCTCAAGACAGTTATCGGAATCAGATATCACGCCATCGCCATCCAGATCTTTCACTAGATAGAATGCCGAAGTACCAGAGATCCTAGGTATATCCCACTGCGTTTCTAATCCATGAACGCTGCGCAAGCCACTATTAAAACGTTCTAGGCATCGAGGCTGACGGTGGATCTTAGCGATCCTACCTCCAACCAAATAGTCAAATGGCCAGCACGCATAACCAAATGGCCACTCATTGTGATAGGACTCCAATAGTAAAAAATACGGGGTGGACTGCATATAATCGTAGTCATAATTCCATACTTCATTTCCCCACCGAAAGAGGTCGAAATCATTACCTGAATTATAATTTAGTGAAAATCGGACACTCCCCCATTGTGGCGTTGCCAGTAATTCATAGGCAATTTTTCCCGCCAGCTGACTGATCTTTATTAGGTTGATATCGTCATGCACCTCCCAGCACAGACTAAAAGGTGGGTACCATACCGGACGACACGCTCGGTTTGGCTCAAACAGCATCGGGCCATAAACCTGGTGACCATCAACCTGTGTACTACCTGCGATCATGTCATGGGTACCTGGCACACGATATACTCGAATTGCGGTGTGCGGGCTTGCCGAACTGGGCATTGCAGGGGCAAAAAACAGGGCGCGCTCATCTTCTGCATACAAGCCAACAAAAAATTGCACACGCTCATCAAGCGTGAATAGATCGAGCTCGAATGCAAAGCTCTCGTCACCTCGTACCGGATCTAACGCAAAGATATTGACGGTGGGCACCTCGGCTTCGGAGTAGTTTAGGTTAATCTTATCCGCCAACATGATCGCCGAAATGCCGCCACGGCTGTATCCCAGCAGATTGACATGTACTGGTTGATTATGTTCAGCGACGACCTGATCAATATGGGCAATCGCTTCAAGCCATATCGCATCCCAGCCCCTAGAGAAATTCAGTGAGGGGATCCCCATCTGAAGCCAGTTATGAAAATTGTCCCCTGCGCCAGTGCCAATCCCATCAACATAAAATTTATGCTGATTAAGCTCACCACCGTTATTTTTATCCAATTGATAGTGATGCAAAGTAGGTAAAAGCACCGATCTACCGGTATCAGAGTTTGCACTGATATACATATTTGCTTTCACCCCAGTGCCACCTAAATAGATAGTGACCACTTGGTCTGCGGCCAGTGGTGCAGAAAAAAAACCGAGCAGAAAGATAGTCAAAAGCAGAAAAGAGTTTTTAGCCATATCGAATACTCCTTCTTGTTCTCATGAGAACGAGGAGCAGATACCACACCGACATTTAATCAGAACTTCAGACGAGAACAGTCCAAAGCAGGGAAGTCATTAATAAGTATTGCCAGAACCTGCCATATCACTTTAGAGGTAAAACAAAGCAATATTTACACCAAGAGATTAAACTTAGATAAATCATAAAATTAGCATGATGGGAAAATTTTCATCTTAGGCAACTGTAAAATAACCATACAATTAGTAGGTGTAATTAAACAATCTTAAAACTCGTATTCGCCCAATTGCTTCGCTATCCAAACTGTTCAGAAAAAGCATCGCGGCCATCCCATCTTAATCAAGATAGTTATAACCAAAAAGAAAACATTAATAACAATATTTATCATTCACCCCTATATCAGCACCTATACTCTACCTATCACATTAATTGAAATCACATAAATAGAATTAACCTAAGGACATTGTCATATTCAATATATTTTTATTTCGTAAATAATTTAGTGAAGATGAATCTTATTTCTTGGATCCACTTCTTACAAATTAAATATACTGTCTAGCTCTTTGAATTGTTTAATCCTATTGAAATTATTCAACATTTTCATAGGACATAGGAAAATGATTAAAACATGGAATGGTGTTCGTCGAATTGCGTTTATACCGGTTTGGAACAATCAAGTTGATTTTGAACCCCCAGCCAACTGGACTGAGCTAATCCAAGCCCGCGCTTTCTATGACCCTGACGCCGCATCAGGTTTAGACCTTTCATTACAACGTTACCTGCAAATCATGTCGTCCGGCAGAGCACACATTGAGGGAGCGGTGTTTCCGGTCGTTGAAGCCAGTGATGACGACACCATGGGTGCCGCGCTGAATTCCCTTCCCTCCAATCACGGGTATGACTTAGCGGTAGCGGTCTTGCCACACTCAACTGGGCCACATAGAGGCGGGTTTGCCTGGATGGGCGGTGCAGCAGTCAATGGCGTTTCGGACTTCGCCAGGGTCGCGATGTTCGATGATAGAGAACTGGGTCGAACGCAAAATATAGGCGTGTGGGCAATGGAAGTGCTTCATATCGTCACCTATTTTGGTGATCTATATAATGTCTCCCCCCAGCTCAATCGCTTTGATGTGATGGCATGTGGCTGCGGCACGCACCCGTCAGCACATACAAAATCCCATATAGGTTGGCTAAGTAGCAATGCCATTAAAGTTCACCCATTAGGCAAAACAAAAAACTACACGCTGCACGCTGTCTCCCTATTTCAGCCGGCCCCCTCGTGGCGAGCTACCGCCGTCAGAATTGAGTCAAAGAACGGCCCGGGTCATTTTTTAGTTGAGTGTCGGCTTACGATAGATGAATACGATGGCAGTAGTGCGGTTTCTCAAGGAATAGTAAGCGAAGGGGTCATTGTTTATGAAGTACAGGGAGAGACAGAGGTCTATTTAAAAACGCCGACAGCATTAAGGGCTGGTGAGAAATTTGAAGACGAAAGTGAAGATCTGATTATCTCAGTGACGGAATCTGCGGCCAACGGTTTTGTTATACAAGTTAAGTCCAAAGGAAAGAACCGATGTGTTCAACTATTTGAGCAGATAAAATCAATCAAACTGTCACTGGAAGTCGAAAATGACTTTTTCAGAAGAAAGCAGCTGATCGCTGAGCTTGCGCGGACACAAGAGAAATATCGTGCCTTGCATTGCTTAGTCTTGGAAAATCCCGCCACAGAAGTGGTACTCACCTCGGCTGTAGCCAGTTTGAGTGAACCCCAGAAAAAGTCAGAGGATGTTGAACAACCGACCAAGTCTAAATGCGACAAAAAAAATAAAGTTTAAACGAATCGGAGACTAGCTTGTCAGTATCGGTAACCACACAAGTTACCGATACGTGGCGACGCATAGGCTCAGGCGGCGGAATTGGCGCGTATTGTAGGTGTAAATTGGCACGGTGCAATTGTTCGTGGCCGTGCCACTACCTGTAATGATGCCCAATGAAAGGTTATCCACCAGATATCAGCTGGTTAGTCGTTAGAGCTATCACCCGCTTGTTGCAACAGATAAGGTGCTAACGGTTCCGTTTTATTGATTAAGCGTTGCACCTTCTCGATCTCGGTGAGCGCCGCAGCATCGGCGCGATAACTCAAATACACGGTACGCTGCCACCCCTGTTGATCGCTGACTAAAAACAGCTGTTCTGACTCTAAAAAGGGATCAACCATGGTTTTTGGCAAGTACGCTGCCCCGCTCTTTTGCAGAATAAAGTCGAGCGCGATGCGACCATTGGCGGTACGCAGATATGGCGGCGAAATTTTCGCATGACGTTCGGCATGCTCTGACGCAAATCGGGTGCCCCAATCAACATAAACATAGCGCTTAGATAGCGCTTGTTGTTCATCGCACTCCTCTGATGACACCAGCAACAGCTCCAATTCTGCCACCGGATGACAGATCAACTCATCAGATTTTAACGGGTCAAACGTCACCCCAATATCCAAAGTACGTTCAATCAACGCGCGGCTGATCTGCTCCCGGCTAATGGTTTCAGCGCAAAACGCATAGCCCGAAAAAGCCTCGGTCACGATACTCAGCCAATACTGTAAAAACGCATCCCAAATATTAGGTGTACCAGCGATAGCCAGTTGGATGGCATGAGCTTTGGTTAGCAGCAGCTCCGCTTTTGCCTGTTCAAGTGTTCGCACCATATTTTCGGCATAGGGGATTAAACGCTCACCGGCACTGGTTAGCTTGATGGCGTTACGGTCACGGACAAACAGCGTGGTATCAAAAAACATTTCCAACTGTTTAATTCTGGCACTGACGGCAGCCTGGGTAATATAGAGATTATTGGCTGATCTGCCGAAGTGCTTTTGTCTGGCAACCTCAAGAAATGTCCGGAAAACTTTAACGTCCATCACGCCCCCTTTTGACGAGCTTCGAGCCTAACAAACAAGTGTTGTGGTGACGATAAAAAAGATTAGTTTTCCCCCAACCGCAACAGAGACTAATGTCCACTCCAACATGACCACGCAATTAAAAGTAGCCCCGATTTTTTGGGCAATTTTTCAAAAAGTGGTCAAAAAAAACGTCGCAATAGCTGACTTTGAAACCATATTGATTGGCACAAAACGTCAACTAAAAGCACTGCGACAAACCTAAAGAGACATAGATAGTCACTATCAAAAAATGTTAGTGACAGGAGTGACGGCCATGCGCATTGCAATTTTGTCCCGCAACGAGAACCTCTACTCAACTCGCCGTTTGAAAGAAGCAGGCGAAGCCAGAGGACATGAAGTCGATATCATCGATACCTTGCATTGCTATATGGATATCACTAGCAGCAACCCCACCGTACGCTATAACGGCGAGGTACTGCCGGTTTACGATGCAGTGATCCCGCGTATTGGTTCATCGATCACCTTCTATGGCACCGCCGTGGTTAGGCAGTTTGAGATGATGGGCACTTTTTGCGTCAATGAATCTGTCGCCATCAGCCGTTCGCGCGACAAGCTGCGTTCATTGCAGCTGCTATCACGTAAAGGGATCGGCCTACCGCGCACCGGTTTTGCCAGCAAGCCTGACAAGATCCAGGATTTGATCAAAAACGTTGGCGGTGCGCCACTGGTGATCAAGCTCTTAGAGGGTACTCAAGGAATAGGCGTGGTGTTAGCAGAAACGACCAAAGCAGCAGAGAGTGTGATTGAAGCGTTTATGGGATTGAAAGCTAACATTCTGGTGCAGGAGTTCATTAAAGAAGCAGGCGGTGCCGATATCCGCTGTTTCGTGGTGGGCGACAAAGTGGTCGCGGCAATGAAACGCCAAGCAGCAGAAGGAGAGTTCCGTTCCAACCTGCACCGTGGTGGCGAAGCTCAGCTGGTGCGCTTAAGCAAAGAGGAGCGAGCCACCGCAGTAAACGCAGCCAAGGCAATGGGACTGAATCTATGTGGTGTCGACATTTTGCAATCTTCCCGCGGTCCAGTGGTGATGGAGGTGAACTCTTCACCTGGCCTGGAAGGGATTGAAAACGCCACCAACAAAGATGTGGCCGGACTGATATTTGATTTTATTGAGCGCAATGCCAAGCCAAATGCCAATAGAACGCGAGGAAAAGGCTAAATGAACACAGCAATGGTGATCGGCGGCGTAGAGATACTGCCCGGACAGGTACGCCAGCTTAAAGTGCCTGTGGCCAAACTGTATACCGACACAGATATGTCTATACCAGTTCATGTCACGCGCGCCAGAAAAGCAGGGCCAGTGGTGTTTGTGAGTGCAGCGGTACACGGCGATGAGCTAAATGGTATTGAGATCACTCGCCGCTTGATCGAAAAGAAGATCAAACTGCTCAAAGGCACCGTGATCGCGGTGCCTATGGTCAACGTGTATGGCGTGCTCAATCAAAGCCGTTATATGCCGGATCGGCGGGATCTCAATCGCTGCTTTCCAGGATCACCCAAAGGTTCGTTAGCTGGGCGAATGGCGCACATCTTTCTCCACGAGATAGTGAGGCACTGTGATTATGGTATCGACCTGCATACCGGCGCTATCCATCGTTCCAATCTGCCACAGATCAGAGCTAATCTGGACGATGAAGAAACCCTGTCGCTGGCGCGCGAGTTCGGTGTACCTGTGATGCTCAATGCCAACCTACGGGATGGATCTCTGCGGGAAGCAGCGGTAAGCAACGGCGCCAAAATACTGCTATACGAAGCAGGACAAGCGCTGCGCTTTGATGAGCTTTCTATCCAAAGCGGCCTCAAAGGGATCCTCAATGTACTCTCAGCATTGGGGATGATCCGAAAACGCCGCATTAGAAAGAAAATCGAACCCTTTGTTGCCAACCGCAGCGATTGGGTGCGCGCCTCAGCCAGTGGCATTGTTCGCGAGTATGCCACCCTGGGTAAACAGGTAGAAAAAGGCGATCTACTGGCAGAGATCAACAGCCCGTTAGGCGAATTGATCAGTCAGGTGGTTGCTACTCGATCAGGTATCGTGATTGGTAAACAAAATATACCTTTGGTACAGGAAGGCGAAGCCATGTACCACATCGCTTTCTTTGGTGATGACGCCGAAGAGGTGGCCGAGCACATTGAGATGATGCAGGAGATGGTGAAACCGGTTATCGCGGAACAAACCGATCTGTAATCGGTAGAGCGCCAGCATATCAGTATGCGCATGCCAACACTGGCATTGGGGTAATTAGGAGTCAAACATGGATACACGACTGATCATTGGCAACCTTGAAGTTTGCCACTTGCCACAGCTGGGTATTAAAGAGTTGCAGGTTCGGGTGGATACAGGGGCAAAAACCTCCTCCCTTCATGTGGATAATTTGGTGCGAGTGAAAACGAATGGCAAACCGCACGTCGAATTCGACTTGCATCCCGACGTTTACAATTTGGACGAAGTGGTGCGGTGCTGCGCAGCCGTGCATGACACGCGGCGAATTAAGTCATCCAATGGTGACATAGAGCAGCGCTACGTGATTAAAACCCTGTTTCAAATCGGTGGTCAGCAGTGGCCCATCGAGATCACCCTAAGTAATCGCCAGGAGATGACCTATCTGATGCTGCTGGGGCGTGAAGCTATGGGCGACAGAGTGTATGTCGATCCGTCTGCGACTTTTCTGGTTAGCGAAGGGTAAAACTCAACCCCATTTAATGGGGTTGAACGCTTCATCACAAGCAAGCGTCATATCACATAGGACACCATCATGGTCGAGAATACTGCCGTCCCAGAGTTCAACCAACCGCACGTCAACTCGGTGGTTTTAGCCCAGATTATTGGTGCCATTGATAGTGGTGATCCGGCCGCATTAGCCACGCTGAATGTGACAGAGCAGTTCAACGACGCAGACATTGCGAATCTGCTGGAGTCGATGCCAGAGAAGTACCGGGCACCACTGTGCCACGTTATCTCTCCAGCGCGTGCTTGGCCAATACTGCACCTGTTACAGTATGAAACAGCACGACACATTATCGGCCAGCTCAGTCGAGGCCAATTGCACCTGCTGATTGCGGCAGCCGTTGAGAAAGATATCCTCACTTTTGCCGAGATATTACCGCAAGAACTGGTCGATGAGTTTGTCGACCAACAGGAAGCGGCTGCCACTGAGCAACTACAAAAAGCACTCACGTACCAAGATGAAGAGGTGGGTCGCTACACCACTTATGATGTACTGCGTGCTCGTCCCAGCGCTACTGTGGCCCGCACCATGGAGCGGATGGATAAGGCGAAGCCGCGGCAATTTGTTGGTGTGTATGTGGTAGATGCCAACGGTGTATTTCATGGCGGCTGCACCATAGGTCAGGTACTTAGCGCGCCATCGGAAGCCAAGCTGATAGATATTTGCACGCCAATGGAATTGCTTTCTGATCGTCAAGATATCAGTGCCGCTGCGCGGCTACTTAATCCTGTGGAAGGCTTTGCCTGGCAGCCAGTACAGAAAGAGGGAAAGATTGTTGGCGCATTTGCCGTGTCACTATTGATGCAACGCCTAAAAGATAAAAGCTTAGAGGTACTAGCCTCGGATACGCCTCAGAGCGAAGAAGATCTATTTACCCCGGTTGCTGTCGCTGCCCGTGTCCGTGCTGTCTGGCTGACAGCGAATCTGCTGACCGCCTTTTTAGCATCGGCGGTGATTGGCCTATTTGAAGCGGCATTACAACAGGTTGTCGCACTGGCGATCCTGATGCCAGTCGTGGCCAGTATGGGTGGCATTGCCGGTAGCCAAACCCTCGCGGTAGCCCTACGCGGTATCGCACTAAACCACTTAAAGCGTGGCAACCTGAAACTACTACTGGATAAAGAGATAAAAATTGCTGCATTTAACGGTATCGGGCTGGGGCTGTTGATCGGTGCTGTGGTTTGGTATTGGTTTGATTCATTTACGCTCGGCGGGATCATTTTTGTCGCCATCGTATTCAATAGTCTGGCGGCAGCGTCGTCTGGCACGGTGATCCCATTTGTACTGAAACAGATGAAAGTTGACCCTGCCGTGGCTGGCTCAGTGATCCTGACCACGGTCACCGACGTGGTCGGTTTCATTATCTTCCTTGGCTTAGGTAGTTTGCTTCTCACTGTAAGCTAACAACGCCACGGCGAAGACTGTAAATCAACCGATAGAGCAAGGGGGCGATAACGCCCCCTTGCTTCATATCGAGTATCAAACCTGAAGTGCAATAACTAGTGCTCGAACCCAGTCGTTTCCTTATCAAGGTCCAGATGACTTAGGGCGATCACCGCCTGCGTGCGGTTGGTAACGCCAAGCTTTTTAAAGATCGCAGTCGCATGCGCTTTGACCGTCGCCTCAGAAACTTCCAGTTCAGGGGCTATCTGTTTGTTCAATAAACCTTCAGCAAACATCATCAGGATGCGGTATTGCTGCGGCGTCAGTGAAGCAACTTTTTCAACCATATCGTCAGCATCATGACCTTTCGGTTTCAAAGTGCCCTTGTCGGGCACAGAGATGCCACCATCGAGCACAGTTTGTACCGCTGCAACCATCGCTTTTGCTGACAATGATTTAGGGATAAAACCGCTGGCACCGGATTGGATGGCACGTTGTATGGTGTCGAGATCTTCGTATGCAGAAACAATCACCACCGGCAGATCAGGGTAGTGGCTGCGCATATGGATCAACGTAGAAAAGCCATGGGCACCGGGGATTTTCAGATCCAACAACAGCAACTCGATCTCTTGCGGCATATTCAGGCGCCGCTCTAGCTGCTCCACGTTTTCCGCTTCAAGCCACTCAACATCGGGAAAGGCTGGCTTCAGACTTTCCATAATCGCTTGCCGAAACAACGGATGGTCATCCGCCACTAACCAGGTAACTGCTTGACTCATATGCTTGCGATTCTAATAATTATTTGTTCTCAACCTAGCCCATTAACGGCAATATAAAAAGTGTAAAACAATCGCGTTGTGATATGCGTAGACTCCCGCTTGCCTAAACTCTGTCGATATACCACCCCATTACCCCCTTAATTTTTATCAAGATTATTGTGACCACAAGCACCACTTTGACGGGGTTAGGATTGCCTCTGACTGGTGTTACTAGCACACTGAAAAGATAGGAATAATAAAAGAGTGTCTAGAAGGCGCAGATAACATGGACAAGAAAACACTTTCTATCATCCTTCCCGGCTTGCTTATCGCAGCCACCGGCGTTGGAGCCGGAGACTTAGCCACCGCAGGGTTTGCCGGTAGCCACCTGGGGGTCGCCGTATTATGGGCGGTTGTATTAGGTGGCCTGCTGAAGTTCGCTTTAACCGAGGGGATCGCCCGTTGGCAATTGGTCAATGGTGACAGCCTGATCGACGGTTTTGCCCAGCGCTTTGGCAAACCTTTTGTTTATATCTTTCTTGCTTACCTCGTACTCTGGTCTTTCTTTGTTGGCTCGGCGCTGATCAGTGCCAGCGGTGTGGCGATGCATGCGCTGTTCCCCGTGTTTAGCGCAGGCACTGGAAAAATTGTGTTTGGCATTACCTGCAGTCTGTTGGGGTTGTTATTGGTCAGAGCCGGCAACTTTGCCCTGTTTGAAAAAATCATGGGCTTCTCGGTCGCCATTATGGTGCTGATAGTCTTTACCACCGCGCTTATCCTTTGGCCCGGCAACACCCAAGTGCTATCAGGTTTATTTCTCCCCTCGATCCCAGATGTTGATGGCAAAGGGTTGACCTGGACGGTCGCGCTTATTGGTGGTGTCGGCGGCACACTGACTATCTTCTCCTACGGCTACTGGATCCGTGAAAAACAGCGTATCTCACGAGAAGATATTGCTACCTGCCGTATCGACTTATTGGTGGGCTATGCCGTAACGATTCTGTTTGGCCTGTCCATGGTGATTATCGGCAGTACGGTCTCGGTTGAAGGTAAAGGCAGTGGCCTTATCATTAACCTCGCTGCCAGTCTGGAAACCGCACTAGGCACGACGGGTAAATGGATGTTTTTGGTGGGAGGCTTCTTCGCCATCTTTAGTAGCTTGCTGGGCGTTTGGCAGGCGGTGCCCTATATGTTTGCAGATCTAGTTAAACACTTAACGCCAGCAGGCAAAGAGCAGACGACCAGGTTAGCAGACAGATCCAGCTACCAACTGTTTCAGTTAGCCCTGGCGCTGCTCCCGATCATGAGCCTCTGGGTAAGCTTTAAAGAGGTGCAGAAAATCTATTCAGTATTTGGCACTTTCTTTATGCCATTTCTGGCCGTCGCGCTGCTCTACTTCAATAACCAAAAAGGGATGAAGTCAGACAAAAACAGCATGCTATACAATGGCATGCTGCTTATCACACTGCTGTTTTTTTCGTATGTGGCGTGGCAAAAGTTCTTTGGGTAAACGCTTTGTCACTGGCTCGTTAAGGTCAGAACCGAAAGAGTATGATGCAAACCTTCTCCCATAATGGGAGAAGGTTTAGCGATGAAAAATCACTTCTTCATCCAGGTACCATCGGCAGCCTGAATAAACTGCCCTGACGGGGTTTTATCAATCGCTTTCTTCCCTGCCAACACAGCGACCTGTTCTAACGTCAGCTGGTTTTGCTTGGCAATCTTTGCGTAAGCTTGCTGGCGTTTGGCATTAATATCGGTGACAAGTGCAGACACATCATCTGACGCCACGACGATCCCCAGGTAACCATCTAATTGCTCACCGACCAAGCCTTGAGATTTAGCTGCGTCCAGCGTTATGGCGGCAAACACTGAAGCACTCAACAGCAGGGCTAACAACCCCATAGATATCCGTTTAATCATAATGAACTCCTTAGAATAAACCTGAATCGTCACTGAACAGATCGTCCAGCTCTTTATCGACTTTAACCTTAATCTCGTGCTCGATTTTGACATTAAGGTTGATGGTTATTGGCTTCTCAGGGGCGGCGAGCTCCACCCTTGGCGTGCATGCGGCGGCGAACATTAACAAACACCCCATGATGATCAGGCGTTGTCTATTCATACTGGCTCCTTTGCCACGATGGTCTGACTGCTCCCATCGTTAGTTAATTAGATAGCTAGTTACTTAGCTAGTCCCAAAGTTATTTCTCAAGCTGTTGCTCTATCTGCTTGCGGAAACTATCGCCCATTCGTAGGCTTTTTAACAGCTCATACAGATTCTCTTGATGGCTATAATTCAGATGTATCGGTCTGGTTTCGTTCGGATTGCGACCATGGACGACCGCTTTGATATCCGCCAGGCCATCAGCTTGCATCGAGATATCGGCACTTAGCAGATTAACCTGCATCTGCTTCAGGTTATTTAACACCAAAGCAAGCGACGGATTGGCTAGCGCATATTGGTCAATCACCGTCGGGTCGCTAACCACAATATCAACCATGCCCCGATTAACCAAACGCCCGTTCTGTATACTCACGCCTGCCTCAGAAAGCTGCAACGGTAACATGGCATCTAGCTTACCTTTCAATGCCACTACTGGCTCTGATTGCAAAGCGCCAGCTTGTTGCAGATCCAACCCGCTAACCGACACCGCTTGATACTGCTGCGACGGATAACTTAACTTCGGTGCTGTCACATGACCACCCAGCAGATCAACACTGAGATCTGTCACCACGGCTTTTTGCATGTCAGCAGATTGTTCAAATACCCAGTCAGTGCTTGCTTGTTGCATTGATACACCGGTATACACCTCCCCCGCTTTCAGCTGCCCCTGCGCATTAATAACGAGCGCGTCGTTGAGAGTCGTCGTAAACTCAGTTGCAGTTATATCAACCTGCTCAAACAGCATTCCCGTGTATTCACCGCTAACGTCCGACAGCGTAAATCTGCCATCAACCTCAGGCGCTGGCGCTATCGGTTGCACCGGCTCCCCAGCCTCCTCTACTACGGGCAAAATATTCAGCGCCTTAAACTCGCCACTGAATCGCCCGTCACGTAAGGTTAGAACAGGGTCGATCAAGGGTGCAAACGGCGTGATATCAAGCGCGTTTATCGAAACCTGGCCACGATTATCTGCAAGCAACAGCTGCCCGGCGATGGTTTGCGGCAACGCCTGCGGAGACTCAAGGCTAAATGCCTGTTGCAGTGCATCAGCCACAGGACTGGCCGAGTAGTCGACGAGAATGTCGATAGGCTGATTCAAGTCATACGGCTTTAACCGCGCAGACACCTGCGGCAAAGGTAGCGGATCTAAGCCCCATTGCGCCGAGACGGCACTGCTGTTGAGCTGCAACCAAGCCGTCTCAGGCTGTGGCAATAGCGCAAACGGCGTCGCCAATTGACTATGCAATTGCCGTAAGACAAAGGGCTTGCTAGCGCCAGCAGTAGGTTCATGCTCAGTCATTGATGCCTGCTTTTCGATATCCGCATACAGGTCAAAACGATGCAACATCAGTTCTGGGGCAGATAACAGTCCATCTAAGCGCACCTCCGCCATGCTGTGGCCATTCACCGACACGGCATCTTGATGATAGGTTAACGGCGATACCAATGAGGCGATACCTGCCACGCGAGCGCTTGCCAATTCAGTCTCCAGGGCAATATTCAAGGATGCGGGCTGCTCGGCATCAGCGCCATAGGGGTGAGCAATGGCCAGGTCAATCGCAGCAAGCAGTGAGCTTTTCTCAAGATCAAACATCCCTCGGCTATCGGGTTGAATGCTTACCGTCACCGTTTCGGCCTGCTCCCCGAGCAGTACCCCCTGCCACTGCGCCTCTCCTTGATCGACAATGAACACTAACTGCTTGGTGTCACCCGCCAGCTGGGTAGACAACTGATAACGCAGCGGCGTATCCGCTAGCACCCCACTGCTCTGCCAGTGCCCAAGCAACGCCATATCAGCAAAGCTCAACTGGCCATCAAATTGCTGCCGATTGTTTGCCAATAATGGATGTTGGATCTGCCCAGTTAATTTCGTCTGCGCCTGTTCGTTATTCACCTGTAACTGGCCAGAAAATTCGGCGGAAAGAACGGACTGAGAAGCGGCAGGCTCCTCGGCACTCTCATCGTTATCGCTTGCCCCATATTGGGTAACGATTACCTTAGGCAACAGATCTACGGATAACGGCTTAAGCGTCAACGTCCACGGCGCGGTCAGTTCTGCGATCATGGCTGGCGCCGTCAAGTTCACCTGATTATGGCTAGGCTTGAGCTGTTGATAACGTGCGTTGAGCTCTCCGGATAATGGGATCGCCTCACGTCCCGTCAACTCATCTTTCGGCAACACCTGTTGCAGATCACCGATACTGGTCAGCGTAACGACCACCGGCTGAGTCGCACTTAAATCGGCACTCAGATCTGTCGATACCTCTAGTGCCAACTCATAGTTGGGCCAATCAAGTTCAATTTCGCTATCAACCAACAACGGCGAAGGCTGATTAGCCAGCGTTGCTTGGCTGATCTGCAACACTTGCTTGTCTCCCTCCCCCGAGACAGAAAACGGCAGATGGATCTTAGGTGACGGATACCAATCCAACGCACCGGATAACTGATAGTTAAGCCCATCGCTTTGCTGCAGGGTACCTCCCAATTGCAGCTGCCACTGCTCGGCTAAGCCGGTCGTCAGTGAAATTACTTCCTTGTTGGGAGACCAATGAAAATTAAGATCAACTGGCCACTCTTCACTTAACAAAGTGGGCAAAGATTGCGTCGCGGTAAGCAGGTTGGCTTGAGGATAAAGGGAACCACGGAGCTGCAAACCGTTCTCACTTATCTCGACTGCAACTTCACCACGCCCCCACTGCTCCACCACCAGATGAGTGACATCGAGCTCAATCCACGACAACCACAGGGGCAAATCAATGCTGGCAGCCTCACCGCCATCGTCGGCCGATGATGAGTCATCAGAGCTACCTGCGGCAGTAGCTGTGCCCTGCAAGCAAGCTTCGGCAACAAATACCGAATCGATCAGCATTCGTAATCCACGTCCTTTGTCGCCAACAAACTTGCGCATGTGGGATGCATCAAGCTGCTCAATATCGATATAGCATGCCGCCCGTTGCGGTGACTGCCAACGTAATTGCACAACAGAGATCTGTAGCGGATCCAGCTCAATAGAAACCTGTTCGACGCTAACCGATGTCGGCCAATAGAATTTCCAAACTACGGCCACGGCCAGTGCCGCCAAAAAGCTCAGCACTGTCACAATGACACCTAAGAAAATGCCAAATTTCAGCCAGCGGGAGGACAACAACGGTGATGTCTCGGAGGTCATTAATAACTAAAAAGACAGGGTTAATATCGTTATACAGTAGCATACACGCGACACGTAATATGCTGTCGAACAGTGGAATTATCGACGAATTTGTAACGGCTTGCGAAGCAGTTACAGGTCAACGGCCATAGTTAACAGCCATCGGTTCCCGAGTCACCAGATGGCCGTAACCTATCACTCCAGCACGCCGTCCCAATAGTCCGTTCGTTCTCGCATCTCCTGTTTCACTGCTTCAGGAAGCAGATCATCAGCACGACTGCTGGTGCGGATCTGCCAGCCACCACCAAGCGCTTTATAGAGATCAACCAAATTAATCGCCACCGCGCCTTGGGTGCTGGCAAGGAGATCTTGCTGATCACGTAACGCAGTGAGGTTATTCACCACGGTGTCAAAATCGACTAAGCCATCATCATACTGTACCTGTGACAATGTCACTGAACGTTGCGCCGCCTCCGTCGCCTTAACATACCAGGCTAACTGCTCCTGACTCACCAGATAAGAAACGATCGCATTTTCAATCTCGGCCTGGGCACTCAACACACTATTTTGGTAGTCAGATTTGAGTTGCTGAAACAGCGCATCTTGCAGCCGAATGTTGCCCTTGATGCGACCATAGTTCCAAAGATTCCAAGAAAAGCCTGCACCAAAATTCCAGCTACGTGAGTCACTCTGGAATAGGTCTGTCAGCTCATTGTTACCACTGTCGGTGCTGGCAAAACCAATATTTCCGCCCAAGGTAAAGGTCGGATAAAGATCGGTAATAGCAAAACCTATCTGCGCGCTTTGCGCGGCTAACTGACGTTCCGCCTGACGAATGTCTGGGCGACGACGAATGAGATCTTGCGGCATGCCAATGGCTATTTGGGCTGGTGCGGTAGGAATGGCTCGAGGCTCACCCAAGAGCTCTCGCACCTTGCTTGGCGGCTGTCCCAACAGCAGTGATAGGTTGTTCTTAAGCTGGGCTAAGGCAATCTCAGAGGAACTGAGCGTAGCTTGTGAATTGTAAAGTAAACCTCGCGCCTGTTCCGGATCCAGTTCGGTCACCAAGCCACCTTCATAGCGATCTTCGGCGATCGTTAAACTGGCACTCTGTACCTTGATGTTATCCCGCAGGTAACGCTGGCGTTCCTCCAAGGTACGTATATTCAGATAGGTCTGTGACACCTGTGCTAACAGGGTGATCACCACACCATCGTAACTAGCAACAGAGGCATCTAATTCGGCGGAAGCTGACTCAACCAAGCGTTGAAAGCGGCCCCAAACATCAGCTTCCCAACCCAATCCAAAACCCAGGTCATCGCTATAGAAATTACGGTCAACACCTGGGCCTGTGCTATTCGGCGCTAAGCCTTCACGACCGATGCCGCCGCTTAAGGTTTGGGTCGGATATTGTTGTCCCGCGGCAATGCGTAGGTTTTCCTGCGCCTGAAGTACACGTAACCCAGCAGAGCGCAGGGTTAAGTTGTCAGCCAAAGCTGCAGTAATCAAGTTGTCCAGAACTGGATCGTTAAACGATGACTTCCACCATTGAGGATCTGTTGGTTCGGTGGCCGACAAAGCAGGATCTTTGGCCTCCAACCAATCCATTTCAACCCGACTGTCAGGTTCAACATAATCAGGCCCTAACGTAGTACAACCCGACACTGCTAAAACTACCGCCAGACATACCGCTGACTTAGCCGTTGGAAACATGCGCTTCATATCCGATCCCTCGTCAAACAACGATTTTTATAATAATGGTTCAGGGGCTGCCAACGGCATCTCTTCATCAGTCTCACTTGCTGTGCCGGTCATCACCAACACCGATCCGGTGGTACCAACTCGTAACTCCACCCCTTCTGGTAGCTCGGTGACGTGGACACGCACGGGCACTCGTTGAGCCAAACGGATCCATTCAAACGTAGGGCTAATTGTAGGTAAGAGATTTTCCCCCGTACTGCCGTCGCTTTGCGCGATCCCCCAGCCGATGCTATCAACCACACCTTCCACCGGCTTATCTGGGTAAGTCATCAAAGTCACCACGGCGCGATCACCACGGCGAATATCGGCAATATAGTTCTCGCGAAAATAACCATCAATCCAATAGCTATTGACATCCACCAAGGCCAGCGCAGGGGAGTTAGCTACAGCTTGGCTACCTAAGCGTAAGCGCAGGTTCGTCACGTAACCGTCAACTGGCGCTTTCACATCACAGAATTCCAAGTCTAAACGGGCACTCTCTTGCGCAGCTTCCGCCAGCTTAACCCCTGCTTCAGCTCCCTTACGTGCATTTACCCGCGCATTCATATCTTCAACTGACATAGCCCCGGGGTTTTTCTTGCGGATACGTCGAGCTCGATGCTCTTCATCTTTCGCTTCATCTAACTGCGCCTGCGCAGAACTGAGCTGGGCACTAGCCTGATCTAAAGCAGCCTGAAACGTTCTTGGGTCAATCTGCCAAAGCAGGTCCCCCTGTTTGACACTGGCGTTGTCCTTAATCGGAAGGTTAATAATAGGGCCGGATACCCTAGGCACGATCTGAATAACCTGAGCCCGCACCTGACCGTCACGGGTCCAGGGGTTAAGGACATAATGTCTATACATATACAGCACGATGGCAATCGCCACCGCTACCACTGCAGCTGTTGCAAGATGCTTTCTGTTTAAACCGAGCATATTTGTCATACCTTAACGATAAAAATGCCAATAACGCCTGTGTAGATAACGGCTAACGCGACGTAAACCAAAGGCGGATAAAAAAAGTAGCGAGCCAAGCGGCGCTTTTCTAGCTGCCCAACCGTCACGCTGGTCGCTAAGATCCCTAACACGCTCGCCACCAATAGCGGCGGCATGTAGACATCAGCGATAAAAAATTCATGTGGAAATTCGGACATCAAGTACCTTCCTTTGCTCCAACAACTGAGCCAGCATTGACGAGTGACGCAAGCTAGCGAGTCAGGCCAAAAGCTAAAAATGTTCTTCGTGTAGCATTTGCCAATCAAATTGCTGCGACAAACCAATATATGCCAAGGTCACCTGCGACAAATTACGATAGCAGCCAAGCACAACATAGAGATGCTTGAGCTCTTCATCATTCGCTCGATTACATTGATTGATAGCTGTCTCACAACACCTATCCAACCTCTGCAACCGCGCTTGCAGCAACAAGCTGATTTTGTCTACAGAGTCCAAAGCTTTACCCTTCGCCAAATGACCAAATGTTCGAGCCAATGCTCGCCGCCACTCTGCAATCTCTTCATTCACCGCACCAGCCAAGGGAGCAGCGAATACCGTTTGGCGAAGGCGATAAAGATCATCAATTCGAAGTGACATCATCTCCAGCGTTGAAATCAGAGATGGCAATTTCAGACGTCCATCATCAGGTAATTGTTTACCGTCAACCTGTGCACTCCACATCGCCAGCTTTGCAGGCAAGCTGCGCATCTCTTGCTGGTGATAAGCGAGTCGCTGGCGGGCAAAGAAAGAACGCTTGGTGTTGGGTTCAGCCAACGATGCGAGTACCACCCCACTGCTATGAAAGTAGCGATTTAGCATCTTCAAACATTTTTTATGTGGACGAGGTGAGCCAGCAATATGAGAGAGGCCATAGACGATGACGAGTGCAATCACATTGAATACCAAGGTGTTCATCATGGCGGCAACATCATAGTGTTGGGTGTTGGTAATACCCAGCATATTGAACATTCCCAGGTAAAAGGCGATCGCAATCAGAGGCGGCAAAATGTAGGAAATAAGTGCAGATATAACAAACAATAGAATGGCTAGTTGCCAAAACTGAGAAAGCTCCGGCATAACAAAGATATATATCGGCATCAAACAGAGATAAGCAGTACCAAATACCTTTGCCATTCTAAATCGCATATGCGGTACCTGCATTGCCGCTAAAGCAAGATTTGGCAAAAAGTATGGCCAGCTGACATGCCCTGGCGGGTCAATATAGATCCAGATAAGGAAGCCGACCCACAATGACACCACGGCAAAAAAACTGTATCGAATCCGATCCGGATCCAGTGGCGTCAAAGCAAAACCCAAAGGTACTATTTTATTATCAACAGGGTTTTCTGATCCTTGGCGGTTCTGCTGTTCACCACCCCGCTCATACGCTTTAATGTTGGTAACACAATCAATGATGCTGCTGACAATACTCGCACAATGTGACAACTCTTTAATCGCCACGGCGATCGCAGCGCGTTGAAAGTGATTAAGTCCATCAATATAGCTCTGCTCAACCACTAACGGCTTCACGTTATCAGATAGATTGACGCTATCGCCCCGCAGAAAATCACCCACCTGTTGCAAATGAGAGGATATTTCAGCCAAGTACACATCAATATTTGGTAACGCCTTAGCAACGTCGACCTGATGTAAGTCGGCGATCCCCCCATCAAAGCGCCTCCCCATACTGACAAACGATTTAGACAGGAGCTGTAACCGTTGCCACTCAGCCTTTGCCATTCTTACGTCATAGCTTTCTGCGCCAGCCGCATCCACCGTTTGCTTCAGTTGCGCAATGAGCGTCTCACAAGACTGAAAGCTCACCACAGCGTCTTGTTCGGTCTCACACCCTAATAGCTGCGCTCGATAATGATCAAGCGCCATTCGTTCAGATTCAATGAGACGCTCGCTCAGTTCATGCAATGCGTTGCGATTGCTCACCGGCCAAATAAACACCGATATCAAGGTCCAGATGAGAATGCCGATTAATGTCTCTAACACCCGGTATGCGGCAAACAGAAACGCATGTCCTGGTTCCCCTGGCCCTGCCGTTAAGATCATTAAGGCAACGAAGCCAGCGACAAACCAAGCGTACTGACCATCTTTACCGGTCATTTTATAAGTAACGAACGCTAAGTAAGGGGTAACTGCGATCATTAACAACCAACGATCTTGGGGAAACATAGCAAGGAAAAACAGGCCGGCAGCAAAGGCAAGAATGGTGCCCTTTGCTCTTAACATTCCTTTGGCAAGAGACTGGCCAGCGGTGGGGAGCGCAATCATTGCCACTGCAATCGCAGCCCAAGTCGGGCTCATCCAGGAAAAGTTCAACGCAAGGAAATAGCTGATCACCATCGCCAAGCCAAACTTTATCGAATGCTTAGCCTTGGCAGATAGCGGCGGTATTTTTATGCGCTCAGTTGATTTCAAGCTCACTAAGAGTTCCCCTAGGGAATAACCCATGTCGCCCCACACAAATTGATAGTGGCGAAACAGTACTCATTGCTAAGTGCTCAGTGTTCAAGCAATCCCATCGAAGAGGTGCGCCGAACAAGACAGAGGCACTCACGCTATTTACAAAAATGATAATAGCTTGTTGTCATCGTAGTAACGGAAAGCGGAACTTTCAGTCCATATTATTAACATAGCCGCAAAACTAACGTTTTGATATTTCGAGTTTAACTAACGTGATTGACTTAACATGGTCAAATATAAAGCAAATATCAAACGCCGGTTATCTGCTCACTATCGACAAAAACTCACCCGTCATTAGCACGATGTTGGTGCAAAAAGCCGCCGCCAAGCGAGTCAAAGTGGCGCATACTGCAAACTCAAAACTAATTATGCGCCATCATTAACGCTCGCTTTCTTCGCTAACGCCAGATCTGGTCGGAAAAGTCGCAGCAAAATGCTAAATCAGCGCCATTCAACAGCGACTGCTGATGATAAATCCAGTCACCATCATATTGGCGCGATATTTGTAGGTTAACGGCATAGTTAACGGGCAACTTTAAGTAAAGCGTCCAACGTCATAATGATGCTGTGAAATAGTATTTTTGCAGAAACATACGTTTACTCGTAATCAAAGGGAAAGGCATATCAGATGACCATCACTGTCGGTATTACTCACCACACTGAATACAAATATGACAAAGCTGTCACCCTTGGTCCCCATGTGTTCCGCCTGCGTCCCGCAGCCCATAGCCGCACGCCGATAAAAAGTTACTCACTAAAAATTCACCCTGAAGAGCACTATATCAATTGGCAACAAGATCCTTTCGGTAACTATTTAGCCAGAGTCGTGTTTCCAGAAAAAACCAAGAAATTTTCATTCACCGTCGATGTCGTTGCAGAGATGACAGTGATCAACCCCTTTGATTTTTTCCTTGAAGAATACGCTGACGAATTTCCATTCGTCTATGAAGAGAGTTTAAGCAAAGAGTTACAGCCTTATCTGCTCAAAGAATCATCATCAATGCTGTTTAAAAAGCTGGTTAAAAGCGTCGATCTGTCGACCTCAATGCTAACTGTCGATTTTCTAGTGGCGGTAAACCAGAAAGTTTATGAACTGGTCGATTACACCATTCGCCTAGAACACGGGGTTCAGAGTTGTGCTGAAACCCTAGCGAAAAAATCAGGCTCCTGTCGCGATTCTGCGTGGTTATTAGTCCAATTATTGCGCCATCTAGGATTAGCAGCGCGCTTTGTTTCCGGTTATCTGGTGCAGTTAACTACGGATGAAAAATCCCTCGATGGCCCCAGTGGGCCGGACGAAGACTTTACCGATCTGCATGCCTGGACCGAGGTATATATTCCCGGTGCCGGTTGGATTGGCTTAGATCCGACCTCGGGATTATTTGCGGGTGAGGGCCATATCCCTCTGGCATGTACGCCAGAGCCCAGCAGTGCAGCTCCTGTCACTGGCGGTGTTGATCCTGCCGAAACCGAATTCAATTTCTACAACAAGGTCACCCGTGTCCATGAAACCCCTCGCGTCACAAAGCCTTACAGCGATAGCCAATGGTCGGAAATAAATCAGTTGGGTTTACGGGTCGATAAACTGCTTAATGAACATGACATTCAACTGACCATGGGCGGCGAGCCTACTTTTATCTCTATCGACGATATGGAAAGTGACCAGTGGAATACTGGCGCTGACGGCGAAGATAAACGTCGTTTGGCGCATCAGCTGTTTATGAAAATGACCAAGCACTACGCCCACGGTGCAATGCGTCATTATGGTCAAGGTAAGTGGTACCCCGGAGAGCCCCTGCCCCGCTGGCAATATGCCTGTTACTGGCGCAAAGATGGCGCCGCGTTTTGGCGCAACCCCAAGCTACTGGCGGACATCAACGCTGAGTATGATTACGGTGAAAAAGAAGCAAAAACGTTTGCTGATGCCCTTTCCATCCAACTTGGGCTCCAGCCTGATTGTTTCATTCCAGCCTATGAAGACATGCTCTATCACTTGTGGCAGGAGGGTAACCTACCCCAAGAGCTCAGCCCTAAGTCACCTGAACTTTTAAACGCCATTAGCCGCAAAGGGTTCTTAAAAAAGATGGAACGGGGTTTGGATAAAGTAGCGGGATACGTACTCCCGCTGTTATGGGATCCAGCCTCCGCTAAATGGCAAAGTTGCCATTGGAAATTTAAGCGCGATTATTGCTTTCTTATCCCCGGCGATTCACCCCTTGGCTATCGCCTACCTTTAGATAGTTTAGGCGACGCCGCGCCAATCCCAGAGCGAGACCCATTCGATATACCAGCGCAATTCGAAAACAGTGATTACATGGCAGCGCAAGCGGGCTATGTCAGTGAAGCGCTGGTCAAGCAAGCCATTAGCATCGAGATCCGCGACGGTTTGCTCTATCTGTTTATGCCACCGCTGACCCATATGGAGGACTACATCGCACTGTGTAATGCCATTGAAGCCGTGGCAAATAAACTCGACATTGCGGTGGTATTAGAGGGCTATACGCCCCCCCACGATCCACGGGTAGAAAAATTTGCGGTGACCCCAGATCCCGGCGTCATCGAAGTCAATATCCACCCTTCATCAACCTGGCCACAGCTGGTAGAACGGACCAGTGACCTATACAAACTGGCACGAGAGTCGCGCCTTGGCACCGACAAATTCATGCTCGATGGCAGGCATACTGGAACGGGCGGTGGTAACCATGTCACCTTGGGTAGCAACACACCGGCAACCAGCCCCTTTCTACGTCGCCCGGATGTACTACGCAGTTTTATTACTTACTGGCAGCACCACCCCGGACTCTCTTATCTTTTTTCCGGCCTGTTTATCGGACCAACAAGTCAGGCACCACGGGTCGACGAAGCCAGAGATGAGTCTCTGTATGAGTTAGAGATAGCCTTCTCAAACATGCCCTCCGGTGACGTGCCCCAACCCTGGTTAGTTGACCGCCTACTGCGACACTTGCTGACAGATCTAACTGGTAATACCCACCGAGCAGAGTTCTGTATCGATAAACTTTACTCGCCAGATTCGGCAACAGGCCGCCTTGGTATTGTCGAGTTTCGCGGCTTTGAGATGCCTCCACACTCCCGTATGAGCTTGATGCAAATGCTGTTACTGCGCACGCTGCTGGTTTGGTTCTGGCAGCAGCCATACCACAAGCCTTTAGTGCGTTGGGGCACCGAACTGCATGACAAATTTCTCCTGCCCTACTTCGTGCAGCAGGATATCAATGGTATCTGTCGCGACCTGCAAAATGCAGGATTCAACTTTGACCCGAGCTGGTTTGCGCCGTTCTTTGAGTTCCGTTTTCCCACCTGTGGTGTGCGCCAAATTGACGATATACAGATGGAGTTGCGCACTGCCATCGAGCCATGGAATGTGTTGGGAGAAGAATCTTCGTCAACCGGTACCGCTCGCTACGTCGATTCATCACTGGAACGGGTACAGGTAAAGTTAACCAATATCGTTAGCAACCGCTACGTATTGACCTGTAACGGACGGCGGGTGCCGTTAAAAGAAACGGTGACCAAGGGTGAATTTATCGCTGGTGTCCGCTATATCGCTTGGCAAGCTCCCTCTTCGTTACATCCAACCATAGGGATCCATGCCCCCCTCACTTTCGATCTGTTTGATACCTGGTCAGGGCGCTCATTGGGTGGCTTTACTTACCATGTCAGCCACCCCGGCGGGCGAAATCCTGACACATTCCCAGTCAATGCCTTTGAAGCGGAAGGGCGTCGCATTGCCAGATATTGGGACCACGGCCATTCTCCAGCCACGGTCACTGTCAACACCGAAACCTGGTCACCAGCCGTCGCTAAACGAGGATTCAAACAACACGATGCTATCTCTGATTTTGTGGTGCCACCAGAGGAAAGCACCAACCATGAATATCCCACCACTCTGGATCTAAGGCGCAAGCCGAAATACTAACCTCAGCAATAGCACTGTGGTCGCCCTTAAGGGGTGACCACTGTGTTCGCGAGCGCTAGCGCTTTCTCTTTAGGAATACGATTCACATCCACCGACACCGACAGTTCCGGTACCGAGTTCCCCAGATAGACCCCTTTTAGTGGCGTGACATCGCCAAAGTCTCGCCCGCGAGCAACCACAATATGCTGCCCTTTAGGAATAACATTGTTGGTCGGATCAAAGTCGATCCAGCCACAACCGGGAATAAACACACTGAACCAGGCGTGGGAGGCATCGGCACCGCGTAGCTTAGGTTTACCCGGTGCCGGCAGCGTCTCCAGATAGCCGCTGACGTAGCCAGCGGCGAGCCCTAAGCCACGCAAGCCGGAAATCGCTACATGGGCAAAGTCCTGACAAACCCCTTGCCGATGCTTTACTACTTCTGCCACCGATGAGTCTACGTCGGTCGCTGCCGGAGAATAGTTAAACTCTTCGAATATCTTCGCCATTAACGCGGTAGAAGCCTGCAAAATACCTACCCCCGGCTGAAAGCAAGCTCGGGCGATCTCTCCACACTGAGCGTTATTTTCCACCCGCGGAGAAGCAAAACAGAACTGGCGCGCGAGTACCTCTTCTTCAGAAGAGGGTTCAGCCAAGCGTTTAGCCACCAGCTCCCAAGGCATATCCGCCAGCAACGACTCCTGGCGTTGCATCACATGCACCAAACTGGTCGAGGTCACCGCTAAACGCTGGTGCCGCTGCTCTACTGCGAAATAGGTCTGATCATTACCAAAATAGTCAGTATGGCGAGTATGTCCATGGATTAAAGGATCAGTAGTTAACTGCCAACTCAATACCTTTTGCAATGCTTCGGTACGGGGGATCAAACATCCTAAATTTTGGCCATAACTAATATCAGAGGGGTAATCGTAAGTCGTAGTATGCTCAATACGGTAATAGATGCTCACGATTCACTCCCTGACCATTCACTGCTGCGCGACTTTTGCGAATGAACAAAGCACTCATTGGATAATTCGCTCGAGGTCACTTCAAGTGACTGCTGAATATGTTTCATTAATTGCGTTAAGCCAGGACGACAATGTACTTCATTCTCTACGACAAGTTGCGATACATCCGCCAACTGCACTTGCGAATACGCTGATAGCACCGAACGCTCAGCCGCGGATATTTGGCTACCATCGTCAGCAAAAATTTGCCTGATATGTTGCTGCAGATGATCCAGTTGGTACACCATACCTCGGGGGTTGAAGCGATTCAGCAGCACATAATCAAGTACCGATTGAGCATCCATTTCGCCACGATAATAGCGTCGATAATTCATCTCGTTGTCATTGGCCGACAGTAAGGCCGTCAGCACTTCAGTTTCATTGTCGCTGACCTTGCAAGACACAGTGAATTCCAGCAAATGGCTCAAATTTATCGTGCGTTCCAATAGCCGCCCGATATCAAGCATTCGCCAACCATCGTCGTGATTCATACTGTCAGCGATCAAACCGTTTAGTGCCATGAGCGAACTTAGCAACTTATCCAAGCCGCGCTGCAGCGATCCGAGACTGCTGTGCCCCCTTAGCTTAGTAACCACTTCACCAATATCATCAATCACCCGCCAACTATCATTGGACCAGACATCACGGCTATGAAAGGCGGAGCGATGCAGCGACGCCAAGATGCTATGCATGCCACGACTCATGTTTTTATCGACCGCGATATTATAAAGCTCGGCGGTGATATCTGGGGATTGGGTTTGGCTTTGTGACTGGGATTGGCTTTGGTTTAGGTCGACCTCCGCCCCCGTGTCAGCTATCAACGGCAAATCATCAGTGAACTGACGCAGTGCCGCCATCAATTTACCCGCGCTGGCGAGGGGCTGGCCTTGTTCGCTAAATTCATCATAAAAACTGTTGATCACCTGCCGCATGATCCGGGCGACCATTTCAGCCCGCTGACTGTAACGTCCTAACCAGAACAAGTTTTCCGCGGTGCGGCTAGAGATAACTCGCAGCTCCCGCTCCTGTACCGCAGCGCCATGCTCCTTCGGCGCATAGGGTCGCAGTGGCATCGCTTCTGACGCCCGTACCCAAGTATCCTTATTAACCGCACCCGCTTGGGTATTCACCACGCTTTGACCCTGCTCTCTCGCTACACATGCCAAGCCCCCAGGCATCAATTGATAACCGCTACGTGAAGCACTCATAAAGGTGCGCAGGAAGCCATGCCTAGGCTTTAACTGCTGATCGGTCCAACTGGGCATGGTCGATACATTGAGCATCTGCTGGCCGACATACATAGCAGGGTTCTGCTTAATACGGTCGATCAGTTGCTGTTGCTGCGGCTTTGAAAGCAGGTGTCCAAATGCGATATCGGCACGCTCGCTGACATGCTTGACCACCATCTTGTCGATATTTTTTATCACATGCGCAAATGCTGTCGGCTGTCCACACCACCAAGTTGCCGCGCTAGGGATTTTTAATGGCTCCCCCAACAAATACTGGCAACAGCGCTCCAAAAATGGGTAAAGACCGGGGCTTTCCAGTAACCAGCCACCGATAGGGTTAACCACCACCACCTTGCGCTGGCGCATCGACTCAATCAGCCCAGGGACGCCAATAAAAGAATCAGGGCGCAGACTCAGAGGATCAGAAAACTGATCAGAAATGCGCCGCAGGATCACATCGACTTTTTTCAAACCATGCAGAGTTTTCAGCCAAACATAGCCATCCCGAACCACCAAGTCGTCACCTTGTACCAGGGTGTAACCTTGGTAGTTGGCCAGATAAGCATCTTCAAAATAACTTTCGTTACTCGGACCCGGTGAAAGCAACACGACATGTGGGTCATCCACCTCAGCAGCGTCCACCAGCGACTGATGCGCATGACGGAAATATTCAGCTAAACGCTGAACTTCGCAGTGACGAATTAGGTTAGGGTAAACCCGAGACATCGCCAACCGGGTTTCCAGAGCGTAGCCTGCCCCTTGCATGGTCTGCAATCTATCCGACAGCACCCACCACTGTTTATCAGTACCGCGCACCAGGTTAAACGCACTCTGCACCAGCGCATACTGACCGGGCAGAGGCATGCCCACCGCTGCACGACAAAAGCCAGGGTGCTGAAAGATCAGATCAGGGGGGAGAATGCGCGCTTTCATCAAGCGCTGCGGGCCATACAGATCTTTATAAAGTGCGTTAAGCAGTTCACCACGCTGGATCAAAGCGGGTTCCAACTGTCCCCACTCGTCACCTGCCAACACCAGCGGGCAAGGGTCGAGATCCCAGGGCCGGTTGTCGCTAGCACCTTCGGTATAGGCGTTATAGGTCACGCCGTTTTCACGCAGTAAACCATCCAACTCAAGCTTACGCGCATCAATATCGTCAGGCCCAAAACGTTCCTGCGCACGCATAAAGTCACGCCAGTGAGGTTGAATCGTTCCCTCTTTCGACCACATCTCGTCAAACCGCCGACTATCGATATCACGATAGCCAGCAATCAGGCTAGCATACTTCTTAGTATCACCCTCGTTCTGCATCTCTTACTCTACAACGCTTAGCATCTGCGCTGATTGTTAGTTAATTGTTGCGAAATGCAAAGTAATTCATGCCGATCGAGTCATGTAAATTTGCGAGCTGCCGCTGTAATACATCCATTTTCTCGGTGACCTCTTCCAATTCGCACACGGAACAATCAACTGCCGCGGACTGAATACTGCTCACGCTCTCTATCAGATCGGCATTTTTAGGCAGCTCGGTAAGCAGCGCCTGAACCTTGCTGAGACAGTACATCACGGCGCGAGGCTGGCGTGGATCCTCCAACAGAAAGGCCATCACGGTTTCTCGCCGAACGCCGCGCTTAATTAACTTACGAAAGCTCTGAGTCGCCTCAAGTGAATCCAACGCATTCAACCAAAAAAATGTTCGATATTTATCCAGAGAAAAGGAGTCATCCTCTTCCAGCTGCAGCAACGATGTGGCTTTCGCATCGATAATACGCGTGATCATATCGGCACGTTCAAGCAGCTGGCCGATGCGGAAAAATGAAAAACCCAAGTCTCGATCCATCGAGTTCATCATAATGCCAACAAACTGCTCGCTCTGTTTCTGCACCTGCTGACAATAACGGATCCTTCCCTGTCGATTGGACAACATTCCCTGATTGGCACGGGTATAAAGAAAGCAACTATTAAGCACCTCCCAACTAGACTGTGGCAGCATTTCACGGGTATTACGCGCATTCTGGCGGGCCGCGCCCACCGCAGAGATCACCGAACAGCTGTTCTCTTTATCGCCAATGATCGACGCCATCACCATCGCTTCATCAACTTGCTCATGGTTCATTTTTTCAGGCCAACAGCCCAATACATCAAGTAAACCTGACCAACTCACGGGGACGGTACGTGGCAGATCCAACATCATTTCGTAGGTAGACTTCACTAATCGTGCGGTATTGTCTGCACGCTCGGCGTAACGGCCCATCCAATAAATATTTTCAGCAACTCTCGACAACATAAATCTTTACTCCGCCGTGTCTACTATCCAAGTGTCTTTACTGCCGCCGCCCTGCGAGGAGTTAACCACCAACGATCCCCGGGTCAGTGCGACTCGGGTTAGCCCTCCCTCTGTCACATAGCTGTCTTTGCCCTGCAAAATAAACGGCCGCAAATCGACATGTCGCTGCTCTACCGCGGCATCACACAGGGTAGGCACAGTGGACAACTTAAGGGTAGGCTGAGCAATATAGTTTCTCGGATTGTCGAGGATCACCTGACGAAACTCTTCGATCTCTGCAGCACTGGCATGGGGGCCGATCAACATGCCATAGCCACCCGATTCACTGGCGGGTTTCACCACTAATTCCTCCAGATGATCCAGCACATAAGCGCGGTCGTCGTCCTTAACGCAGAGATAGGTCGGAACATTGTTGAGTATCGGCTCTTCATTCAAGTAGTAGCGGATCATATCCGGCACGAAGGCATAAACCACTTTGTCATCCGCCACGCCAGCACCGGGGGCATTAACTAAGGCAACATTACCCTGCTGCCAAACACGCATTAGTCCCGCCACACCGAGCATTGAGTCCGGATTAAACACCTCAGGATCAATAAACTCATCGTCAATCCGACGATAAACCACATCCACCTGACACAAACCATCGACAGTTTTCATGTAAAGTTTGTCATCCTCAACAACAAGATCCTGCCCTTCTACCAAGGAGGCCCCCATCTGCTGAGCCAAATAGCTGTGCTCGAAATAGGCAGAGTTATAAATACCAGGCGTGAGCACCACAATGGTCGGCGTCACGTCTTGTCGCGGTGACATATCGGTGAGCATTTGACGCAACTGATTGGGATAGTCGCTATTAGGAAGAATGTCTTGATTCTGAAACACCTCAGGAAAAATACGCTTCATCACTTTGCGGTTTTCCAGCATGTAGGAGACGCCAGACGGCACCCGAAGATTATCCTCCAAAACATAGAATGCGCCCGTATCATCCCGCACCAAATCAGAACCACAGATATTGGCCCACGCACCATAGGCGGGCGAGAAGCCCTGACACTCGGGACGATACCCCTTTGACTGTTCGATGACATAGGCGGGGACGACATTATCGCGCACGATTTTCTGCTCGTTATAAACGTCATCAATGAAGCAATTAAGTGCAGTCAGCCTTTGAACAAGCCCGTCTTTGGTGCGCAGCCACTCTTTCAACGAGATAAGTCTAGGGATCAAATCAAATGGCCATTCCCGATCTATGTTTTCACCTTCACTGTAGACAGTGAAGCTGATCCCCATTTCACGAATGCAAAGCTGTACATCCTGCTGCCGTTCGCCAAGTTCAACTGGCGTCATACCACCAAGAAAATCAGTGACTTGAGAAAACTCTTTACGTGGCTCTCCTTGCGTATTCACCAGTTCATCAAAGAACTCTGCTTGTAGATGTTCCTGTTTAATCAATCTCATGTATCACCACTGTGCGGATCAAAGCCGCGAGCCACCAAATTTAGGTCATCTTCTGTATCAGCAATTCCAATACCAATTCTTCTGTTACCGCTTAATTCATATGGAAATAGCACTAACAATGGCTTCTGAGGGGGGATAGACAGTGACGCTGTAAATTGTCAAAACAGTTCATTCTAAAGGCCGTTACGAAAAGGAATTACCTGCAGCTAAGCTATTGGCTGCTAAACTAAATACAGTGATTTTATGGGCTGCATTGACCAATAAAGAGAGAGACACACGGATGGCGCGCACCTTTATATTTAACTTCGATGGCACCTGTAATGATCCTAGTGATGCGGAACAAGCCGTTGATAGCCTAGGCCAACTGGAAGACAGCAGTATTACCAACGTATTAAAGCTGCACTTACTTTGTGGCGGCTCGTTAGGCGAACAGGGCCGCGGCTGGGACAACAATCAGCGCAGCTATTACTATGCTGGCATCGGTGCTTACGGCAACGCGATGCAACAGGCAATCAACGCTATCTTTGCCCCTGAAGGCAGTGATGTGGCGCAGATACTGAAACGCGCTTTGATCGATTTCACCCGCGCAAATTTTAATCCTGAACAAGATATTTTACTGGTCACAGGTTTCAGCCGCGGGGCAGCCTTAGCCCGACGGTTTGCCGCGATCCTTGCCCGCACCATCACAACGCCATGTATCTACGAGGCAGTTTTCGATACCGTCGCGTCTATCGGCGGCGCAGATCTGCAGAAAGAAGATCGACCAAAAACCGATGTGCTATTTGAGAACTGCAGCTTACCTGAAATAGTGATCAAGGCCTTGCACTTGGTGGCACTGGATGAGAAACGCAGCGCATTTCAACCCACGTTAATGAATCAACAGGATAAAGTGCATGAAGTCTGGTTTGCTGGTGCCCATGCGGACGTCGGCGGAGGCTATCACCAGGACGGCTTGTCCGACAACGCATTGCAATATTGCCTGCAATGGTTGGATGAGCAACCTTTCCCATTAACCGTTAAACGTCATGCTGCAGTCGATTACCGCAACATATTACCTGCCAATGCCGATTACCAGATCTCAGCAGACGATGTCGTGATTAAGCCGGATCCGCTAGGCACAAATCACCAACAGCAGCGCGGCCCATTGTCTGGGCTGATCACCTGTGACCACCGCCTCTGTTGCGTTATCGAAAATGATACGGCAACAACCCAGGCACCGCTGGTGCATCACTCTGTCGCCACGCGGATCCACGCTGCTCATGATTACCGCCCAGCCTCTTTAAAAGGGCGTACGCACAAACTACTAACTCAAGATGGCAGCAAACTGGTTTATCAAGGGATCAATCCCCACATCGAACTGCCCATACAAAATTTACGCCGCTTGGATGTAGATACCAGCGTCACGGTCACCGTTTTTGCCGCTGAAAAGTTTAACCGCACTGGACTAGTGCTGATAGCCGGAGAGCACTATCAATTCGAAGTGCTACCTGAACAATCATGGCGCGATGCAGATATTCAGTGCGACGCCAATGGTTGGAATCGCAGCACGGTCAGTTTAGGTCCCCACCATCAACCTTTCGCAGTCTATGAACCGCTCCGAAGGCTACCCAATGTCAACTGGCTGGCACTGTGTGGCGCCATCGGTGCCAATGACAATGAACTGTTTCCCATCGGCCTAGAGAGCAGTTATACCCCACGTAAGTCAGGAGAATTTTGCCCGTTCGCTAATGACTTACCCGATTTTTACGGCAACAATGCAGGTAAAATGCTGCTCAAAGTTACCCGCCTATTGGTCGGCGAAGAGATGCGCACCTCTGTCGATATCGTCTAATAGTCGTTGCTGGCAACCCAATAAGAATCAGAGTAGAGAAAATGATGGCGACTGTAGCTGGGGTAATACATGCACTTCAACTCGACGGCACAGGCGGAGCAAGTGCGCTGCCACCAGAACAGATAACCAGTAGCTCCCATACCGAGTCCAGATGGCTACATTTAGACCTTAACGAACTGCAACCAGAACAACTGCAAAACGAACTGGGGTTATCCCCTACAACCGTAGATATGCTGTGCGCCGAAGATACACGCCCTCGCTGTGTTCAAGCCCAAGAAGGCGTCCTCCTAAACTTACGCGGTATCAATATCAACCCCGGCGCAGAACCAGACGATATGGTGTCACTGCGGATCCTTTGCCAAGCCCACCGCCTTATCAGTGTCAGAAAGCGCCGAATTTATTCAGTATTAGATGTAACTACGCAATTGCACGCTGGCAATGGGCCGAAACATATTGACGAACTGCTGGCATCATTAACAAAGCACTTAACTCACCGCATGCGCGACTTGATTGACCAACTCGAAGATCAGACCGACTTAGCCGAAGACCAACTTTTTGAGAAGGGTGATTTGTCTGTCAGTGAACGGATCTACCCACTACGTACGCAACTGATCCACTTTCGTCGCTATTTTGCACCACAGAAAGATGCCATCCTCGCCCTGATCAGCCTTAAACCCGATTGGTTAAGCGAAGATTCACGCTTTGGACTTCGGGAACGCGCCGATGCCACACAAAGGTTGATTGAACAAATTGACACCCTCAAGGAGCGACTGAGCTTTATTAAAGCTGAAGTGGAAGGCCAGCTGGCAGCTAAAAGTGAAAAACGTATCTACCTGCTAACCATATTTGCCGGTATTTTTGTACCTATGGGTTTCTTCACTGGCTTGCTGGGTATCAACGTCGGAGGCATCCCTCTCGCCGATAATGAGTGGGGCTTTACCCTTGTATGTGGGCTTATTCTCGTCACCGCGGCGATCCAAGTGGCTATTTTTTACATTAAACGTTGGTTTTAGCCTATTGGTCGCAGCAGCAATTTAGGACATGCGGTTGTAAGCACGCTAATGGGTGATCCCTCGGCTGGTAAAAGAGACCTCAGTATAATCCGACGAACCAACCATCACAGCTTCTAGGATCGGTGGCGTCAGGTCAGGAACGGCTGACCAAACCACCAAATAGTTAGCCCCTGAACCACCACTGATATCACTTTTTTCTGCAAGATACTCTGCGCTAGCTAATGGGTTGAGTTGGATCGGCGTAGCCAGCATCTCTTTTACTAAATGACCGGATGAATCATAGTAGTTTACAGAATGAATGGTCATGCCATATTCGCTGTCGGTGTTACGCACTATCAAGGCGCTTTCCAGTAGCAGCGGTTTACCACCGTCACCATACACATGGGAATAGCTAGGAATATAGGTTGTACGCATCATCGCCCCTTCGGGGGTGGCGCTTTTTAGCTGCGGTACCGTCGCATGCTGCTTATTAAGCTGGCCATAGCCAAGCTTGTCTTCCATGGTTTCCATCTTGCTCACCAAGTTACCCAAATAACCACTGACACCGATAAGTACCAGTAAAATAACAACGGACAGCGATGTTACCCATACTCTTTCTTTAGCCATTCTTCATTCCTTAAAAACCATGGAGATTGGTTACACATTAGTGTGCTACGTGCCGTTAGGTTTACCAATATTCCGCTCTTCAAGTTAGACACTTTTGTCTAACGGCGTTCAATTTTATCTGGCGGACTTTTTTCAACGTTATCATTAAGTCGCAATGCTTTTGCCAATGGCTCGATCGCTCCGCTCTGCATGAGTACCGACACCAAGACAATAAAAAACACCATATGGATGATTTGAGTGCCCTCAGCAAGGCCTGCCGCGGCGGGGATCAATGCAAAAACAATCGGGGTTGCGCCTTTCAGGCCAATCGCAGAAATAAACAGGCGTTTACGCCAGCTCGCCCGGCGAAATGGCAGATAACATATCTGCACAGCCAGCGGACGGGCGACAAACACCAATAACAAAGCGGGCAAAATAGAGATAATAAACACAGGCCAAAGTTGCTGCGGAAATATCTGTAGCCCCAGCACCACAAACATCAACGACTGAGCCAGCCAAGCCAAGCTGTTAAAGAAGTGCTTACTCACCTCCTTGCCCCGCTGTAGCTCATTGCCAATTATGACCCCTACAACATAAGCGGCGATCAATATATTGCCGCCAAGCAGATCGGTGCCATAGGTGGCGATGATAAAACTCGCGAAAATAAACACAGGGATCAAGCCATACTCTTGCAGTTTGATATGATTAAGCGACCACACCGCCAGCTTCCCAATCAGGTATCCCCCCGCTAAACCGACGATCACCTGTTGGCTTAACATCAGCAATATCTCGCTGACAACTATCTGAGCTCCGCCGCTACTCAGCGCAATGTCCGTCAACAAGATCACCGTCAACAAAGCCACGGGATCATTGGTGGCTGATTCGAACTCAAGCACGGTATCCGTTTGCTCTTTAAGCTTTAGTTTCTTTGATTCAAGTATGGAAAATACTGCCGCCGCATCAGTGGACGAAACAATGGCAGCAAACAATAAACAGGTGATCAGTTCAAAATCGAGCAAGCCATATAAAATCAGGCCAAAAATAAGCGTCGTCAACATGACACCAAGAGAGGAGAGTGCCCCACCCTCTTTATAAGCCACTTTGATTTTTGCTGTGGAGGTATTTAACCCACCAACAAACACGATGACATTAAGCGCGACCTCCCCGACAAGAGAGGTAAGCCGCAGGTTGTCATAAACAAAGTTAAATTCACCGTTGCCGAGCGCTAAGCCTACGCCGATAAAAATCAGCAGCGAAGGCACGCCCAAGCTTTTTGATGGATGGTGAAGCAAAATACCGATGACGATCAGCATAGCAATACCGACCATTGCCACTTCAAATGACACCGCTATGCCCTCTCCATATGTTGACGATAACCATGACAAGACAAAGGCTAGAGTGACAGCTCAACTAGCCTTTTTTTCGTTTACTCAGGTTGCTGATACTCTTCGATACGGCTCATGCCTATCGCCTGCAATTGCGGGATGATCTGCGCTTTATCGCCAACAATGACCCACGCTAACTTGTCCGGATGGATCACCTCAACAGCAGCGGCCTCCACATCACTTAATTGCAAGCTACGGTAAGCGCCAGCCAATGCGCCAATATAGCTGTCGGGTCGCTCAAAGCGCTGATTAGCTTGCAGCGCCGCCATCACGTTCCCTGCGGTTTCATAACGGCCAGGCAGTTGCCGCGAACGATACGCCACCACCTTGTCCAGCTCTTGCTGACTGGCAGGTGAGTCGCCGAGATAAGCCGTAAATTCACGTTTTAATTCAGCAATAGCGTCGCCTGTGCGGTCAGTTTGCACTGGCGCGTAGATCATCCAAGGACGTTGGCCTTTAGCATCAATGAAGAAAGAGTAAGCGCCGTAAGCCCAGCCCTTATCTTCACGCAAATTCATATTGATCCGTGCCGTAAACAAGCCACCAATCACATCATTCATCGACTTAACCGCAATGTTATTTGCCACCCCCGTAGGCGGCGCAACATGCCCAGCCAAAATGAGAGACTGTGGCGAACCCGGCTTATCAACGATCAACACACGGCTCTGCTTTGGTAGCTCAACTTGTGCTATCTGCTTGACTGGTTTAGCCATCTTGTTTGCCTGCCAACGACCCAACGTGTTTTCCAATAGTGGCATCACCGTCGCTAGCTCTGTGTCGCCCACCACGAACAGCGTGGCGTTATCTGGCTGCAACCATTGCGTATGGAACTGCTGCAGATCGGCCTGAGTGATAGCGGAAACCGCCGCCGTGGTGCCAGAACCGGTTAATGGAATACTGTAGGCATGACCTTGGCCATACAGCAGTGGCGGCAGCGTATGCATCGCTATCGACACTGGGCTAGCCCACTCTTGCTGTATTTTTGCTAAGACGATCTGCCGCTGTCGTTCCAGCTCTTCGGCATCAAAACTGGGGGACTGCACCACCTTCGCCATCAGCGTTAACGCATCAACAAGGTTGCCCTTTAGCGCAGACAAACTTACCGTCGATGTATCCAGACTCGAATCAGTGGTTAGCCTTGCCCCCAGCGTTTCCAACTGCTCAGCCAGTTCAAGGCCGGTAATGCCATCGCTACCCTCATCCAGCATGTTCAATGTCAGGTTGGAAAGCCCCGGCTTACCGCCAGCGTCCGCAGCGTAGCCCGCATCAAACTGCAACGCGACATTCACCACCGGTACCGTCGCTCGACGAGCAAACACCACATTGATGCCATTTTTCAAGGTTGCCCGTTCGACCGCAGGGAAAACTAAATCAGGTGTCGTTGCTACCTGTGGCAAGGCACTGCGATCAACCCCTTCGTCTTGAGCCATAGGCTCACCGTAGGGCAATACCGTTAGCTGATAATCACCCGCACTTATCCACCGACCGGCAAGTTCGCCAACTTGTTCAACCGACGCATCCACTAACCACTGCAATCCTTGGCGCCAAAACGCCGGGTCTCCACCATAGAGCTGACTTTCCGCTAACAGACTCGCCTTGCCAGAGAAGCCGCCAACTTTTTCAAGTCCGCGGGTATACGCCGCCATCACTTGGGTCTTGGCGCGATCTAATTCAACTTGAGTCGCTCCTTGCGACAAAAAGCGTTGCCACTCTTCATCGACAATCTGATTCACTTTATGCAGATCAGCATCCACTTTCAGATCCGCTTCTAAGTAGAAGAAGCTGGTCAACTCATGGGGTTCAATCTGTACAGAAACGCTTGTTGCCAATTGCTCCTGATGCACTAACCGCTGATACAGTCGTGATGTCTTACCTTTACCCAAGATCTGCGCAGCCAATTCCAACTGGAAGCGTGCCGGTTGTGAACGACCGGGGATCGCAAAGTAGCGGTAGATCCTTGGGCTGGGCACGCGATCATACATAAGTTCACGCGTGGTCTGCGTACGCTCAGGAACCATCGCCTGCAAACGATGCAATGGGGGGCCAGCAGGAATGTCACCGAAGTATTTTTCCATCAGCGGTTTAGCTGCAACGAGATCAATATCCCCCGCCAACACAATCACGGCATTATTGGGGCCGTAATATTGCTTAAACCAGGCATGAACATCTTCCAACGACGCCGCGTCAAGATCCGCCATCGAGCCGATAGTTGACCAGCGATAGGGGTGTCCTTCCGGCATCAAACCCTCGAGGATCCGGTACTCCGTCATACCATAAGGCCGGTTGTCACCCTGACGTTTCTCGTTTTGTACCACGCCACGCTGATTATCCAGCTTTTCTTGAGTCACTGCCCCGAGCATATGCCCCATACGATCTGACTCTAAGAACAGTGCCAACTCCAATGCTGGGGTAGGTACCGTCTGAAAATAGTTAGTGCGGTCAAACCAAGTCGTGCCATTAAGATCGGTCGCGCCCACCGCTTCCAATGGCCCAAAGTACTCATCATCATGGTTTTCAGAGCCATTAAACATCAAATGCTCAAACAGATGAGCGAAGCCGGTTTTGCCGGGTGCTTCATCTTTAGAGCCGACGTGATACCAGACACTTACAGCCACCAAGGGCGCTTTGCGATCGGTATGCACTATCACTTTTAAGCCGTTATTCAATTCGAACGCCTCATAAGGCAGCTCGATATCAGCGACACTGAGCGGTAACTCGGTGATCTCCTCCGCTGGGGTGCCTAAAGCGACGGGTTCGGGCTGCTTAGGCTGACATGCGCTAAGCAGTGCGGGTGCCAAGATAACAAAGAATAGAATGCTAAAAATGCGAAACAAAAACGGCATGCAAGCCTCCAATGCTGCAAAGGGGTATAAGTTTCATAACCTTACAACCATAGCCTATGCAGTTTTTTTTGGAAGAGAGCGCTGGAAGTAATCATAAGGAAACGAGCCACAAATGGGATAACGAGCATTTTGTGCCAAGCAGGCGCTAAACAAATTGCTGGATCAAAAAAGGCGCCGTAGCGCCTCTAATTTAAACTCATATGTAGCTACTCACACACCTCTTGGTTATCTGAAACATTCACCTCTCCCGCTACAGTAATTTGATTCTCAACCAAGGATTCAATTTCAGACTGACATAACAATGAATTACCCGTGACAACGAAATCGCCATCAACCACGGTTAACGCCTCAAAGCCGAAATCACTAAGGGTGTCATTTTGTCGCACATCAACCGATGATTGCAAAGTCTCAATATTATTAAACATCGCCAGCGACGTCAGCTTAGGGTTACCATCAATAGTGACACGGTTCGCTGAATCAATGTCGTAAAATGCATCAATATTTACAAGCTGCGGATTCATAGAAAAAATAATATTAGTGATAGAAATAAGAGACTCAAAACTAGAAAAAGAAATCAGCTCATCGTTGCTTCGAATCTCGATAGTTCTGACAACGAAGTCACTACCGCCTTGCAAATCGACATGAGTGAGCCGTGCATTATTTTCAAGAAAGAGATCACTCATCGATACAGGAAGCAGGAGAGCAGGCATATCAACGATGTTGGTGCCTTCAATGCTAATTGAAGGTTCGCGTCCTTTTCTATCACTCGTCAATTGAACCCCGTTAAAGGCTGAGAGGTCACTGACAGGCGCCAAGATATCTAGCCCCGCAATACGTTGCAAGGCTGGAAATTCTGGTATTTTGTTAATCCCACCAGAAATAGACAACTTCTCTTCCACACTTTCCAATGCATCAAATCCGAATAAACGGGTATGACATTCAGAACTGATCGAAAAGTCACCAGCAATACTTACCAAGCTGTTAAAACTTAAGTTTATATCTGTAGCGTCAACATCCTCGCACTGGACGCCGTCCGGAACATCACTGATGTGGAATTGGCCGTCAACGGATTGAAGCAACGGAAAAGCATCGCCAAGATCAGCCATGGTGCCAACAGACAAAGATACACCTTCGGAAACCGAAACCAGATAGGAAAAATTTGGCCACTCATCGGTTGTCAGTAACGTGTTCATGAATAGTGCGGTCAAAGAGTCGCCCACGGGGAGTTGAGCTGCAGAACTCAATGGATGATCGACCAAATCTTCAATTATTAGTGCGCCAGTGAATGGTTCAATCTGCTGCAACCCACTCAAATCGTCCAAAAATGTCCTAGTGAGAGAGATCCGGTCTGAAATGGCACTCAACTGGCTTAAAGGCTGTAATGAGGCAACAGGCGCATTGTCGATACTTAACGTATTCATAATGCCCGACACTCCTGACAAGCCCTCTAACGAACTAAAAATAGGCTGTTCGGCAACCCACAACCCTCCAGGCAAGCTTTTCAATGAGTTCAGGCCAATTAGGCTAACCAAGGAGTTATTTAAGTTAAGTTGGATACCCTGCTCAATCGTCTCAACAGCACCTAATCCAGTCATATCAACAAGCGCAGACGATTCAGCAATGGCTAAAAGCCCACCAATATATTCGAGATTATCTAGCCCCCCTAAGTTCGCCAATCTATGTGAGTGAAATACAGTGAGATCACCATCAACGGTTATTAGTGACTCAAGCCCCGACAAATCAGTCAATCCGACACTAATAATACCTAACCTTTCACCGACATATTCGAGGTTGTCTAGCCCTTTTAGGCTCGTCAAGGAATCGTCGTCCTCGACAAAAAGGTTTCCATTAATCCTTCTAAGTGACTCCAGCCCAGACAAATCTGTCAGTCCTGTATTCGAAATAAATAAGGTACCCTCAATTATTTCAATTCCCTGCATCGCAGCGATCGTTTCAGCACTCGACTCACCGTTAATACAATAATTGAAGCCCTCCAACTCATCGCTACAAGGATCAGGATTAGGATCAGGAGGAGGCAGGTCAAAGTCTAAACTGTCAGAGCTATGACCAATCAGCATGCCGACGGTCAGCAGCAACATCGCCGCTTTCAGGGTGTTGTCTCTGTAGTGTTTCCAGTTCACGAGGAACCTCCATGTTTATTTGCAAACCAATAGGTAACGCCTAGCACAGGCAGAGCGATTAAGTCTGTTGGGTCAACTTGATTGCTACTCGCGCCTAAACCCAGCGGTTGGCCAATCAAAGTCAATGATGTTTTCAGCAGTTCAGATGCATCTGTATTCAATTTCACCAAGCTCAAAACGGCTCCGGTAACAAACAAGCCGATCACGATGCGGAGCTTAAAATGAACATGGAACCATTGCAGGACAGCACAGATAAACAGGGGCAGGAAGAAGCAAACCAGCAGGTCAGACAGCTTACCTGTCAGCCAATTGCCGTAGGCGGCCTTGAGGTAAAAGTTATTCAGACCGAACAGTGCTATAGAGGAGAAAACCCAGCCATTATAAAATTCGGGGCAATGCCAACGACTCAGCTGTTCCTTGCTTTTTATACTATCCACAATACTTAGCTCTACATCTTAGAGCGACGGAGCTTAACCCACTGAGCCAGTAAAATCAGTGATTAAATTAACTAAATTAGTATGTTAACAACATAAAGCCACATCGTCTGATGTGGCTTTATCGCTAACCCAATAGATGTTTTTTACGATTAACGCTCCATGATCTGCGCCACTTCATCTTTAGTCAGATAAAGCTCTTTACCATCTTGATCATAGTACTTATACATACCCGTTTCTTCATCCAGCACCGGCTTACCATAGGCCGTAATCAAGGTGCCATCTTTAGTGCTCACCACATATTCTGTCGTACCACATGCCACCAATAACAGTGACATGACGACGGCAATAAGAATTCGCATATGCTTCTCCATAGTTGTAGTTTCCTTGCCAACAAACACCTTTAATCAGTGTAGTCAAAGATCAATGAAGTACGGGGCGAGATAGGAAACAGTAGGCAACAGGAGTCATCGGGGAAATAGGCGGCAGAGGGAAGAGTGCGCCCCCCATGGAGCAAAGGCGCGATGTTAAAACAACGCTGTTAATCTACTTCTTTAGCAGCGCTGCGACAGTTTCACCCAATAACTTGGCTGACTGCGGGTTTTGTCCTGTTACAACGCGCTGATCAGCCACCACTTTGCTCTGCCAAGGCGCCGCTTTACTGAAACTGGCACCCCGCTCAATCAACTGATCTTGTAACAGAAACGGCATCACTTGAGTTAGTTCTATCTGCTCTTCTTCCAGATTAGAGAATCCAGTGACCTGCTTGCCTGCAATCAAGTAGCTACCATCGCTCAGCTTAATATCCAACAGCGCTGCCGGACCATGGCAGACCGCAGCAACCACACCACCTTGTTCGTAGATGGCTGCAGATACGCTATTCACGTCTGGGTTATTGGGAAAGTCCCACATGGTGCCGTGACCACCGCTATAGACAACCGCGCGATAATCAGCAGGATTTACTGAAGCCAAGGTCGCCGTGTTCTCAATCTGTTGTTTCAACTTGGCATCGGCGAGGAACCTCTGATTCTCAGCGTCTTCCTCTGTCAGGCTATTTGGATCTATCGGTGCTTTACCGCCTTTAATACTGACGATCGTCACCTCAAAACCTGCATCAGCCAAGGCATAATAGGGGTGAGTCAACTCAGCTAACCAGTACCCCGTTGGTTTACCTGTGTCGCCCATTTGGCTGTGACTGGTCAGTACCATCAACACTTTATCTGCGGCTAAGCTGGTGGTGGATGCAAAGGCCAATACAGCTAGCAAAACGCTTTTAATCAGCAATTTCATGTTTCTGTTCTCCATTTTCAAAAATAATAAGTGGTTCTGAAACCAAGACTCACAATATCGGCATCCACGGCAAATAGCCTCGAACTACCAGTAACCACCAGCATGCCAGCTAAATATGTACGGATTGACGTCGAGTGTAGATCCCCACTGGGCATAAAACTAATGAAGATCTTTTATAAGAATGATTCAAACTGTGAATAGCTCAGCAACAGAGAGTGCTCAGCGCTCTCTGTTCCATCTGCTCAATGAAAAACAGAGCCAAGCATCGATACCCCCGCGATACTCCCATTCGCCATGGGTGAGGCGCGCAGGTTAAGCAAGTCACGGCGGTGATGCAGTCAAGAGAAGAGCGACAGTACCAAGCTAAGGCTTAGTACCGATGCGAAAGCTACCATTGGAGAGAAACTGCACCGCTTCAGGGCGCTTCTTCGCCACCAGCAAAGCGCCATCATCCATAAACAGAAAGTTTTTCCAGCAGCGTTGAAACGTCGCCCATGTTGTCTCAATCACTGACTGCTGATCGTTGCAGTAATAAACCACCGTATTGGCTTCCCACGGTAAGTGCGCCTGGATCATCTCCGGCAGCGAAACAGCGTCGCTATCCCAGACAGACTCCCATTCACCTTCCTCTTTCCAGGTTTCAATGCTAAACGGCCAATCGCCTTTGCGGAAAAAATCAGGATGATCAGTCTGTTTGCTGATTAATGCTTTCCATAACGTGGCTGCGCGCGCTTCGGTCATCGGCTTAATCGCCAACCGATCATCATCACTGATCGGCAGATCCGTACGGTTAAAGATCCACGGTTTTTTATGTTCAGAAAGAGAGATGTAACTCATAGCCAGCCTGTTTTAAGGGGAACGAACAGATTGTAACAAGGCTAAGTCTGTTTAACGACCATTGCGACCATATTCAAGGAGCGCGCCGCGGCAAGTGATAAACCTGCACAGTTCTGTGGTCGAGTTTAGTAATCATAAAGCAGTTCAGTTGCAGCACCCGAATAGCATTTATGGCACTTTCGCTTTTTTCTCCATCATTACATGGTCGGCACGGTCTAGTAGTTCTTCAAAACTCAGGTTGAGATCGACCTCGATATCACCAATAGAAACAGTAAAATCAGGCAACTTTTGCTGACGTTGTGCCTCTTCAAACCCCGTAAGGATCCGTTTCTGCAACTGTCGAATGTCATCCGGGCTCTGCACAACAACCAAAGCCACAAACTCATCTCCTCCTAACCTGCCAACCACATCCGAACGTCGTATAGCTTTAAAGATGGACTGCGCCACGGCAATAAGCACCTTATCCCCGATCCCATGACCATACTTATCGTTGATCACCTTAAACTCGTCGATATCAAAGTAGAGCAGTGCTTGGCGCATATTCATTCGCTTAGCAAGCAAGATCCGTTGATGCGCCAACGCAGTAAAACCACGCCGATTATTAATATCAGTCAGCGAATCAGTGATGGCTAGCGTTTGCATCTGTTGGTACAGAGACATCAGCGACAGATCAGACTCCAAGATATCTTTGAGCTGCTCAATCAACTCGATGTAGGTGTCTGAGTATTCAGTCTCTTTGTAATCCATGACACAAAAGGTGCCGAAAGGCTGCTTGTTAGGCCAAAAAACAGGCACGCCTAAGTAGGAACGAAAGCCATCTTGATGCACCTCTGGGTTGGTATCCCAGCAAGGGTCGATCATCGCGTTGGGTACATAGAGGGCTTGTCCGGTTTCAACAATACGGCGGCAAAAAATGTTGGCATCACTTTCAATTACGATACCTGCAGGGTAAGGGTTTGAGCTCTGCTCACTGGAGATAGTCACTTGAAAGCCCGCAGAGGTATGTTGCACCAAAAAGCCAGCTGGCGCATGAAACAATTTTGACAGCAGATTAACTGTTTTTTGCCATTTACCCAGCGAAATCAAATCGCTTGGATGCTCCAACAGAAACAGATCCTGATCAATAGGATTAGGCAATATAAGCTCCTAGTAATCGCACGACGAACCGAACGGCGTAATCAACCACTATCAAAGTTTAGCCCTATTCCCTATTTTCGCCGCTCAAGCGACGAAAACAGTGACACCTAATCACCGAACTGAGCACAAACGCCTTGCTAAATGGCTGACTAAACCCCGAATCCTAGTTTGGCGTAATGTTAATTCTGCCGTCCGTGCGAATGTAGATAATGCTCTCCAATTCGTCACTGGTTGTCACTGAGTGTTGCGCTGCGCCCTTAGAACCAAAGTAGCTGCCAGGTGCTAAATTGACGCTGTTGTTATCTGTAGTTGCCTGATAGGCAACTTGCCCTTGAATAAGCACCGCCCGAAAGGTGGAGGCCTGACTATCTATCGTGCCGTTAAAACCAGCAGGTAGCTTGAGCAGCACGCCATTGACATGACCATCTTGTGGTTTGCCCCAAAGAAAGGCGATTTCGGGAGCGTTGCCAGAGGTTGGCATTCCGGCCTGTTGCAGCCAGCTGATATTCGATGCTTCCACCCACACGATATTGGACACATCAACGTTCACCGGTCTTTCACCACTATCAAACGCTTCGTCAGTAGGCAGCACCAGATATGGCCCCTCATCAATCTCGATATACGCAAGGGTGCTATTGCCCTTAGCCGCAGTGATGTGTGATTCACCTTTCGGCTGGGTCCAAAAAGATCCCGCTGGCATCCACATCTCAACCGCTGTGGGATCATCGTTATGAATCAAACCACTGATCACGACGCCACGGTAAGTCACATTATGAATATGTGGGGGAGACTGAAAGCCATCCATAGGCTTTAGCAGGTATCCTGTCGCCTCAGAGCCATTACGATCGCCCCACAGGGTACCGGCTCTCGGGCTCTTATCGCCACGAGCAGGATTAAGGTGCTCCCACTTCACGTTTTCTCGCAACACCAATTCGTAGCTAGGTGCGGCAACGTGATCACTGACAACGGCTTCAGACGCCTGCAATGAGCCCGCACTGCCGATAGCGACAGCAACGACGAGTACCTCAGATAGCAATATGTTCATGTCCCGTGATTCCTTTTAAACAGCGGTTAAATAAAAAACCAGCAGCCACAGTAAACCGAGATGAAAAATATAAAAACCACTGCAACGAATAATGTTTATCAACAAAATGTTGATAATTAACGTTCGAACTTAGCCTATCAATATAGCAAGCAGTGCCGTTCGAGAAGAACGTCTGAGAAAGTGACCAACAGTAAACAAGCCATTTAGCGCTCTAAAAAAAAGCCCCCAGTATCTGGAGGCTTCTTGAGGTCTATCGTTAACGATTCGGTGTTCGACTTACTCGCTGCAATTAGCGACAAAACTCCAGGAGTGGTCGCTACCCGGCACCGAGTTGGTATACCATTTTGCTAAGTACAATTTGCCGCTGTGTACCATCTGGTCACCCTTATTTTGGTGCGTTGGCTGACCACCAGACCAATCCTTACGGATCCAATTTGGGTAGACAGAGACATCCTGGCACTGGCCCGCAGTATCACCGCCAGTATCTCCTCCGGTATCGCCGCCATCATCGTCATTTGTAGCTTTCTCGACTTCAAACCAGTTCAAGTTCCAGCCTCGACCAGTCGCTTCTATCACCAGATCTTGCTTACCTTTATTCAATTCAACCTGATGACTGATGGTTTTCCAGCTCTGCCAGGCGCCCGTCGGCGAAATATCTAAGGTAGCGTAAACATCACCGTCAACAGACTGTAACTGCAAACCAGTGTGACGATCCTTGGCAGCCACTCGGTAAGACACCTTGTAGCGACCGGTATCGGCAACGTTAACGCGATACGTCATGCTATCGCTGGTTTCAATCCAGCCGACGTTCTCACCGCCACCACTATCAGCCGTCGCTTGGGTTTTAATCCCAACCATAGAGCAATAGTCTTCTGCCTGAATTTTGCCCGGCACCGCCACCGCCTCACATGTCGATGGATCGGTATCGCCATCATCGCCACCATCACTGCCGTCTGCGGTCGGCCAACCTTTGATGATGTCACGCACCTTCTCACCAGACTCAGTGTAAGCACCCGACGGAGTCAGTGCAGATGCCCCTTCATACTTGTCATTGTATGCCCAGTTTGCATGGCTGATATTGTGCTCTTGCAGGAAGGCCATCCATGCATCTGTGCTGCTGTGATCAACCGCACCATCACCATTGGCACTGACCGCACCCCACTCCGTTGCAAACAACGCAATGCCGTTATCAAGGGCGGTTTTGGCCGCTGAACGAAGGTATTCACGGTGTGTGGCTGCATAAAAGTGCAGTGTATAAGCGATGTTAGTGCCATCGATAGGATCCAGCGAAGCCTCATCTACCTTTTGCGACCATTGCGGCGTTCCCACCACAATCAGGTTATCCGGATCTTCCGCTCGAATAGCTGAAATAACCGCCTCAGAGTATGGCTTAATGTCTGACCAGGGGATCTGCAGTGGCTCATTATAGATCTCGTAGATCACGTGATCGTAATGACCATAATCTTTCGCCATACGCGAGAAGAAATCTTTCGCTTTGCTCCAATCATGCTCGTGGGCATGGTGGGAGTGCCAGTCGATGATCACATACATATCATTGTCGATAGCCGACTCGACAACCCGTCGGACCTTGGCTTCATTTCCTGCAGGGTCATCAAAGTAACCGCCGTTCTCATCAACGCCCATCGCCGCCCGCACTAGGTTGGCGTTCATGTCACTCTTAATTTTCGCCACCGACTCGGCGTCGTAAAACTTTTCTCCGCCCCAGCCATTGTTACTCCAAAACAAGCTCATGCCGGCAAAGCTTTTTTTCTCGCCACCGGCTAAAACCTGGTTTCCACTGACGGTTAACGGCTCTACAGCATGGGCAAATGAAGCTGCCAGTGCACTAATAAGCAAAACGCTTTTGCACGCAACATAAACCGAATTCAAGTTCTTCATGACTCTCATAATCTGTGGGTACCCTCTGTTTGTTATTGTGATTTAGCTATTCGGCGTGCCAAAGCTCAATGAAGTCATGCCCTACCGCTTACAACACCAAACGCTAACTTAATGTTTTAATTAACTTAAACAGATAGACATTAACTTTTTGACACTATGGAGTCAATTATTTGACGCGACATCAGAGTGGAAAGTCAACAGAGCGCTGACAAACTTCCATTTCAGCAAAGATAAAATTATCTCCTGCGGTAACGAGTCCGAAGTCAGAACGCCCCGTCCCAACGCGCCCACAACTCAACCCTATTAAGTTCCATTTACCTTGAAGTCAGTTTTAACAAGTAGAAGCGTCAGCCAAAAATTAAACAGATCACGCTTATAAACTATTGTTTTAACACAGATTGATACTGACAAAAAAATGCTATATCTTGGTCAAATTAACATACTATTAACAATCATGAGAGTCTGTTGTGCAAGCCAAATGGTCAGCGGTAATTTTTGTTCTATATGCAGTTTCTAGCTCCGTTAATGCCGCCAATTACTTTGTTTCCCCCAGTGGTGATGACGCAAACATTGGCTCGCTAGACTCTCCTTTTTTAACCCTCTCCAAAGCGGCAAATGTCGCCGTTGCCGGTGATGTAGTTAACATTCGCGAAGGCACCTATCACGAAACACTGCGTCCCAGTCATTCAGGCTCCGAATCAAGCCCTATCACTTTTCAATCCTATGAAGATGAAAAAGTCATTATCACAGCGATGGAAGCAGTGAACGGCTGGGCATTAGATTCCGGCCAAATATATGTGGCGGATGTGGCGTGGGATTTAGGCCAGTCGAACTTTGTCATGCAGGGCAGTACTGCGATGGATCTGGCGCGCTGGCCAAACAACGAAGACGGTGATCCGTTCACGCAAGACACTCTTAGAAATTCAGGTGGCAGCGACGGTTCAGTCGAGTTTAATGCTCACCTGGATTATGCAGACGGCATCCCTGCGGGAGATTGGTCTCAAGGCGGGTCATTATATTTTTACGGCGACAAGCCTGGCTCTGGCTGGACAACCTGGCGCGCTTTTATTACCAGCAATACCAGCACAAGCGTCTCTTTTGATCTCAATAAAAACCCGGCATGGATCCGCACCTTTCACGCCCCAGCCGATGGCGGTGACTTCTTTCTGCAAGGCATTAAAGAAGCACTAGATTATCAAAACGAGTGGTACTTTGATGCCGCCAGCCAAAAGCTATATGTACAACTGCCAGATGGCGCCATGCCAGCTGAAAACCAAGTACAGATGCGCCAACGTGAACAAACCATCGACCTATCAGGCAGAAGCTACATCCAGATCCGAAACCTCGCCGTGTTTGGTGGCTCAATAGAGATCACTGGCGGTGCATCAAACAACCATATTTATGGTGTGACTAGCTTGTATGGTAACTACACCTTGGGTGTCGTTTCTGGCTTCTCGTCGAATAACCAAAGCGTCAATATTCGCAGTGATTGGGGGAAAGGCAACACCGTCAATAACATCATTGAACAGAGTGAGATCGGCTTCGGCTCTGGCACCGGGATCTACGACTCCGGCGAAAGCACACAGATCATCAACTCCTATATTCATGACTTTAACTACCTTGGTAATTACGACGCCATCATCAACGCCCGCAGTGGTAACAACACTAAGGTACTGAATAACACCATTACACGGGCTGGCAGAGACGCGATTCAGGCATTCAATACCAACTCTGAATATGCCTTCAATGATATTTCCCGGAGTAATTTAATTGCCGATGACTGCGGCCTTATCTACACCGTAGGTGGACCAAGCAACACAGAGATCCATCACAACTGGCTCCATGACACGTTTTCACCCGGCCCTAAAAACAAAGCGGCTGGTATCTACCTCGACAACGATGCGTCAGGCTTTGATGTTCACCACAACGTGATCTGGAATACCGAGTGGAGCAATATTCAAATCAACTGGAACGGCACTGACATCAACATCTACAACAACACCTTGTGGAATGGCAGCGTCACCATGGGGGCATGGCATAAGGACGGCACCGCATTCTCAAATGTCAGTGTCTGGAACAACCTCTCTGACAAAAGCGATTGGGAGCCACAATCAGATAAGCAAAATAACCTGACGGTCGCAGAGTCTCCTTTTGTTGATGATGCGAATGGTGACTTCCGCCTGAAAGCAAACACCTCGCCGATTGACTATGGCCGGGTCATCGCCGGTATTACAGATGATGTCAGCGACGGGCTGCCCGATGTTGGCGCATATGAAAAAGACGGTGAAAATGCCAACTGGACGGCAGGCATAACCTGGAGCAGAGAGTTTGGCCCTACTGGTAACGGTTGCTACGGTTTACCTGGGGAAGATTGCATCGACCCAGTAAAAGAACTGCCAGTAGTAAGCTTTGCTGTAGATGGCTTTGCCATTGATAGTGTAACTGCCGACGAAGGCAGTGATATCACGATTAAAATGATGCTGTCTGAACAGGCAGAGGATTACCCCGTCACCGTGTCATACACCCTCAACGGCACCGCTGATCATCAGGACCACAACATCACTGATGGCAGTGTTGTTATTAGCGATGGCACCGAAGTCAGCTTCACCGTCACACTACTTTCAGATGAACTGATTGAGGGGGATGAAACACTGAACATCGCCATAACAAACGTTGAGAATGCGACCCCCGGCACCGACAACACGGTCGCGCTGACAATCAAAGATAAGACAACTGAACCAGAGCCTGAGCCTGAGCCTGAGCCACAACCAGAGCCTGAGCCACAACCAGAGCCTGAGCCACAACCAGAGCCTGAGCCGCAACCAGAGCCTGAGCCGCAACCAGAGCCTGAGCCGCAACCAGAGCCTGAGCCACAACCAGAGCCTGAGCCACAACCAGAGCCTGAGCCACAACCAGAGCCTGAGCCACAACCAGAGCCTGAGCCGCAACCAGAGCCTGAGCCGCAACCAGAGCCTGAGACGGAGCCAGAGCAAGCACCGGAGTCTGAGCCTGAAGCAACAGACGCTAGCGGTGGCGGTAGCATCAGCTATGGTATCGGCTTACTGTTGGCATGGTGTGCATTCATCAGAAGGCGCAATTTGGGCAGGTGCTAACGCCTTGCTCAGTTATGCTGCGATTCTTGAGAGGGAAGTTCGAAACGCTCGGGGCACGCACTCCTACACTCTAAACATACGCCTCTGAAACCCTTCAGAGGCGCAGCAAACAGCACAAAGCCAGAGTGAATTGGTAGCCGTGTCAGGTGGGTATACAGTCAGAGGCTGTTTCAAAAAGCGATATTGCCATCATCCTAAACAGCTTTTAAAAACTGATAATATAAATTTATTGGCTTACCATTACCGTACCTGTACTGCTTATCATATCTGTTTCTAACTCAATTGCCTCACCGTTACTAACTTGTGTGGCATCAATATTAATCAATTTTACCGTAAACGTTTTTTCAGCTGTTTCAGGTATCGGTGTGGTGTTATCGTCACCAGAATCACCGCCGCCCCCACCGCAACCTTGCAACATCATCAAAGCGAAAATTATTACACCGTTTAACCTTAACACTTTCATCTTAAATCTCTAATTTACAGTTTGTAAGTCAATACAAAGTGAGACTCACCCACAGCCAATTGATAGGGCGAATTAAACTCGAATGTTATTTCTCCATTATCAATGCTGTAGTTACTTTCAGATAACAATTCAGTAGTTTGAGGAATACCGTTTTGGTTTTTATCCAGATATAAGCTTACGCCGATAATCTCTGTTACATCGTTTAACTCGCCGCTAGCAGCAAAGGTTAACTGGTTTAACACAACGTCAGTTGAATCATTGACAAGCTTAAAAGCTAATACCACTTTTTCGCCATCACCGGATGAAAAATCACGCTCAGTTACTGGGACGTTTGTGACTTGTAAGTTAGGAGCCGGTAATGTGGTCATCGCAATACCACCAGTATGCTCAACTATTCCGTTCATCACCCCGTCGGCATCATTTAATCCACCATCTTCAATAGATAACTGAATACAGTAGTCACCTGAATTTAGACCTAATTGATAACTTTTATGTCCAGGAGCTGGACACACGCCTAGTTCACCTGGCGCTGACATTAGGATATTTTGATCGTCAATAATAAAATCCTGCCAGCCGCGTTGATAGTGACGATATAACGCGCCATCAGGTATAGTCGCCGTCTGCGGGATCACGACATCAATCGTGGACGTTGTACTAGAGTGAGTCACTAAAAAGTCGAAAATACCATTTACATACTGATCTAGTGACGCTTGAGCGCCTATAGCCCTGGCTGTTGCCCTATTAGCAATCATTTGGTCTGCAAATTCTGATAGCTCTTCTAATGTGACTGAAGCCTTATTTTTTCCAGTAGAAAAAGCAATATTACCAAGTAACAGTTTAGCGTGGCTTTGGCCTATAATCATCGCGTCATTTATTCCTGTTGGCAATAAACTCGCATCGTTAGTGGCGTCTAAATAATCTTGAATACGGTCGCCGTCACGGTCCCCAAAACCCTCTTCTGAGTCAGCAATTCCATCACCATCACTATCTTGTTCCTCACTTAACTGAGGAGACTGTTTAGCAACACGTATCAATGACTGTGTACTTGCAGACAAAGGAGGAACAACGTCATCTTCAACACTGACCGCCACGTAGTACAATCCAGATTCTATTGATTGTAGATCTAGACTAAACTCAGCTTCATCAACAATCAGAGGAGCAATACGATTATCAGTCAAACTCCAGTCGTAATAATGTAAATCATCTGGATTAGGGTCAACAACCTTCGCACTAATAACGACTTGGCCCGAATCGGTATACACCGTGGTTGCAGGGGTATCATTTTGGCTTACATATATACTAACTTGTGGTGCAATGTTCTCTTCTGTCAGCGTGATTGTATGAGTATTTATACTCCCTAAGGCTGCATTGATAGGGTTTTGCATCGTGAATTCTATCGTTTCTTCACCTTCCCAGATATCATCAGCAACAGACGATATTAGTAGAGTTTTAGAAGTACCAGAATCAATGACAATTTCATTGGCAGTGGCGATAAAATCTTCGCTGCTCTCTGCTGTTCCTCTGATCCGAAGGGGAATGGTGACAGGGTAATCAATCGGCGTCCCATTCAAAGTAACAGTGAGTTCGGCTACGCTCCCCTCATCAATAATTTGCGATGCCCAGAAGTTAACCATAGGAACAACATCAACAATTTGCTCTACTTGCGCTTTATTTCCGGTTATATCCGTTGCAGACCAAGTAACGATATGACGCCCAGGAATAAAGGGGCCAGCATTGTCCACTTGTGGCACGATGACACCGTCTTTCTCATCAAATGCTGTCGCAACACCTAAATCAACGGGAGTTAGCGGACCAGTAGAGTCAACTTGTATATTCTTTGGTGGGGTCAATATTGGTAATACGTCGTCCTTAGCAATGTCCGATCCTTGTAAAAACTCATCAATATTACTGACACCGTCATTATCCAGATCTTGCTCAGCATCGGCACTGTTGTATGGATCTAAGCCATGTTGTAACTCATACGCGTCAGGCACACCGTCGTTATCATCATCCAAGTCACAGGCATCACCTTCGCTGTCGTTGTCAAAGTTCACTTGGCTTGGATTAGCAGTGGCGACACAGTTATCCACGTCATCTGAAATGCCGTCGGCATCGCTATCAGCAACTCGACCAATACTGGCATTGAATGGATCTAAATCTTCAGTATCCGGCACGCCATCATTATCATCATCCAAATCACAGAGATCGCCTTCGCTGTCGTTGTCAAAGTTGGCCTGGTTTGGATTAGCTATGAGTACGCAGTTATCCAAACCGTCTAAAATCCCATCGGAGTCATCATCAGTAAATGGTCCAATGCTGCCGTCGAAAGGCGCAGGATCTTCTCCGTCTAGATATCCATCATTGTCATCGTCTGAATCTATCGCGTCATCAATACCATCAAGGTCGTTATCAGCCGACGTGAGCACATTTAGGCTTAAATTATCGAACCACACAGTACCAGACTGTTCTAATTGCAATCTAACAAACGATATAGTCCCAATATCTTCTGTGTGCTCATAATCAAAACTAAAGAATTGCCAATCATTACCTTCAAAAGTAATGGTTGATATAAAGAATTTTCTATTGTCATCTAGCTGCTCAGTGCGTAACCACACCTGCGCTTCATCAATAGAACTTGTACTGCGTTTTACCCAGCCAGATAGATTTAACACCCTCGTACTAGGCGAAAGATTGATCAAGTTTGACTTCCAACTAACGGCATCGCCTTCAGAATTGTTAGTTAGCTGGAAGCTGTGCTGACCGGTGTACGATTCAGCACTTGTGATATCTGCACTGCTACCATTTGGTTCAGCTGAATCCCAATAATCGGCATCTTGCTCTGCATCTGAGTTACGCAATATATTATTGTTGCGGTGAAAAAACTGGGACAGGGGAAGTTCATCCTGAATATTTCCCCATCCATCACTATCTATATCCAGGCTTTCCTCTGGATTAAAAGGCAATGCATCATAATTGTCCCCTACACCATCCGCATCAGCATCTGCTGATTCATCAGGATCATTCGGAAACACATCCGCATTATCGCCTATACCGTCGTTATCACTGTCGTGAGTTTCGTCTCTATCAAATGGGAATGCATCATCTTCATTGTCAACGCCGTCACCATCAATGTCGACATCACTATTGTCGCCAACGCCATCAGAATCAGTGTCTGATGTTTCCGTAGCATCGAGTGGAAACGCATCATATAGGTCGATAGTGCCATCATTATCTGTATCTAAAGATGATTGATCAGATGGAATTTTACGGCTCTGGGTATAGCTAGCTTCAACTTCTTGCGCCAGCTTATTAACTCTAACCACCAGAAGGTCATCAATCATTCCACTATATGGCGTGGTATTTGAGAAATGCGATTTAGATTGACCAACATACGCATTCCCAGCCGTGGTCGAGGTGATTTTGTTTACATTTTTTTGAGCTTCAAGTACGCCATTAAAATATAACGACAGCGTTTCTTCACCATGATCATAATTAACATAAATATGGCTCCAATGCCCTAATGACGCCGAAGAGGTTGAAGACAAAAAGTTAACCTGCCCGCTTTCGTTGATTATAGCGGCGATAACCTTGCCATTATTTAATCCCACTTGATAACCAACTTGGTTATCAAAGTATTCAAATATAACGCCATTATTAGATAAAGGACGCACATTCGCTTCAAACCCAAAAGACTGATTACCTAAAGAAAATGGATGAGCAAATGAAATCTCAGTTTCGTTGCCATCAAAGTAATGTTGCTCGTTTAGCTCATATGATGGTGGAACAACATTAATCAACAACGTCGCTTCACCGGTAAAACCTTTATCGTCTATTGCAACAACTTTAACTGTATGTTCGCCAACACTAAGGCCCAATAATTCATCACGGCCTTGGTCACCCCATAAATAGGGCGCAACAGCCTCTTTACGAATGAACTGATCATTAATGTACAGTGAGGTATTAACGACTTGACCATCAACAATGCCACTCTGAGCTTCGACCTCAATAAGCAATTGATCATAACCAGCCATTAGCGTGCTAGCACTGGTATTGATATCAACCTGGACACTAGGATCTGATACCGTACGAGTGTAACAACGCTTTTGTTTTTGTGGGAAAGGGTCACCAAACTGACTCGTGTCGCAAACGACATTTTCAGTTTGACCATATAAATAATTAAACTGCCCTTGGGTGCCATAAGCAATATCCATCACCCCCGAAACGACGACAGTCTGTTGTTCATTAGCACTAAAATCGAACCCTGCTGGGCCACCATGATCAATATCTAAATCTATGATCTGCAGATAAAGAGGGTTAGAGTTGCCACTACCTCGTTGCATTAAGAAGTAATACAGCTTGCCTTTATCAATAAAAATGGTGCCATGGTTAAAGCTTAAACCACTGTTTGATTCATATATTCGGGTAAACTCATTGGTGCCACCTTGTGCTTTCTCTACATAAGGGCGACCATTATTTAAGCCAATAATGTAAATATTATCGCCTGAAGTATAAATCCCATCGGCACCGACAAAGTCGGTACTGATGATAAACTCATCTTCACCAGCAGGCTTATAGGAGTGAAAGTTAATCTCTTGATAATCTGGGCGAGACTTGTTTGAAGATCTTGCTTTGCTGACAATATGCAAATCACCCTTTTCAGTTACAGTCCAATCAAACTTATCAACAATATATATGGAGTTAGCTTCATCGTGATTAAAATAATCACCTGGCTCAAATATTTTAATTTCATCTGCATCCACTAATGGCCATGTCATTGACTTACCATCATGAGTTTTCCAAGAACCAAAACCCTCTGGATGATCAGAGTAAGCATAGTAAACACCATTCTGATACTGGTATTTATCTGTATTATCACCACTTCGCTTTTGAAATCCGACACGAAGTTTGCCATTTACATACTTCATATCACCATATAAGCCCCAGTTCTCATGATTACCATGGCTGATTTGATTATTAAGATTGAAGTTTGTAAACCTTGACCATTTTTGGCTGGCTGCGTCATAGCGATTAAAAACATACGCACCATTATTGTTACCACCCAAGCGCATGTAGAGTAGTAAGGTGCCGTCTGTATTGGTAAAAAATTTAGGGTATGTTAACCGGGCGAAGTTACTTTTGTCTGCTAGGTCACCGGTCATGGTTAAGTGTTTATAATCATCATCGCCTTGGCTGACCGGGCTGGTGTCTTTTACAAATCTATCTAAAGTAAATTGGTCATCACTAACTTCAGCGGTACCAGGAATACTGTATGAATAACGGAAAAAATCATCTCTAAATTTGCCATCATGGTTATTATCATCATAAGCATGCATGTCATAAACCATGTGAATAGTCCCATTAACGGGACTCACCGCAAGCCCAATGGTGTTATGTGACTCACCAACTAATGGATTACCTCTGAAACCGGTGTGTTGATGAGGGAACTCAATTGATTTTAATGTTCTAGTAAGGGTATTGTAACGTGACAACATAACATGGCGGTCGTATTTCCCTCCGCGGTACCACGTCATGAAAACATAATGTTTATACGTTTTCACCGCATCTCCGTGAGCAGAGATACTACGACCGAAGAAGTAGTCGTACTTTTCACCAGTATCAGGGTTATCTACATTTTCATAATCAAGATCAACACCATCAAAATACAAGCCTTTATCAGACACTTTTACTTCTGCGTCTAAGGTGACTATCGCCAGTGCATTAGGCACCCAAAAAAACAACTGACTTATAAAAAAAATACAACCAAGAAATTGGCTGCGAGAAAGCGGTGATTTTTTGTTCATCTTCGATTTAGTTGTGACGTTTTTAGTCATAATACATAATTACGTACAACTTTTTAATTACATTATTTCAAAATTCACACCTTTAAATTAACATTTTCACTTTCATACTGTTCCGTGCTCGTAGCACAGGCATCGCTTGGTATTTGCAAGCTAAGCCCAAGCGATTTAGCGCTCTGGCGTCAGTGCATCCAGCGGGGATCCATGTTTTGATAGGTATTACTGAAATTAAGCAGCGGCTGGCCATCAGCCTGAAAGCGGATATTGAGGAGCAACAACTGCCGTCCATCTTTGGCTGATGCCTGGTACGCCAAGTCATCTTTGTACTGCATGAGGCTTAAATTGAAGCTCTGATATTCAGCACGTTGAAGATTTAACTGCTGGCTTATAAACGCATCCCACTGCGCCAATGAGTCACCCTCCCCCGAACTGAAAAACGCCTCTGCCACTTTACGATCCAGCGGAGCGATTCGGTAAGAGATTACGATGGTATCAGGCAACACCTCTCCTTCCGGTAGATCAAAATACCCAGTGAGACTGCCCGCCGCAGTCGAACCATAGCCCATAAGGAACTGCGGGAATAGATGACGTTGCTGGCGATTATTGCTGGCAAATGCGCTATTAAATGTTTGGATTTCCAGCCAGTTTTCTCCCGAGGATATCGTGAAGTAAGCCGCCCTTGGCGTGGTAGGAAACAGCGATTGGCCAAAAAAGCCCAAATACCATGCTAAAAAAACAAGGCCGATGCTTAGGATGGATAGTGCCAGCAACATGGTTTTGATCAGTCCTTTGAGTTTTGGGTGCATAGGGTTAGCAGCCTACTCCATATAGCGTATCTTTTACTGGCGCTTGTCACTGGCAAGCGACCCAAACAAGCCTGACAGCTCCATGATGCAAATGAACTTTCACCTCCGTACTGCAATCATCAAAGCCACACATTGACGGTTCCGGATACAACGGAGCGAGGGGAATGCAGCTAGGACAGATCTACACGCCCCAGATATATCCCCCCTGAGATCAACCTTGCTAATTTGAAGAAAAATGGCTTTCTATCCATTGATAGATTGTTCCCATCTTAATGTCAGAAAAAGCTATTTTAAGTGTACTCTCGTCGGCGTCTTTATCTTTGAAGCCAAAAGTACAAATAATCTGCTCAGGATTAGCATCAAGTATCATCACGACGATACGCTTTCCTGACTGGGGACAGTCAATCGTCATAGCGTCAGCGGGGATACCCTGCTCTCTTAACCGCGTATGAGCGCCGACAATGGGATTAATCTGTTCATAATCCTGTTGAATAAGACGTTGAGCATCGGCCGCTAAATCCATTAACGCGCCTAATTTTGTACCTTCCATCTAACTTCCTATTAATCTCATTAGCAGATAAATTACGTTGTTTAAAAATCGCACAGCAGGATCCCTCTAAATACCCAAGGCACATATTGAGTGCCTGCGGAACCGAGTCTGCGACCTTGCGATGCAGTAAGCCATAGAAAATACTCATAATTTGAGTATCAACACAAGGCATAATCAGCCCATGCTCAATCTAACCGGCCTGATTCCATCTCCTCAAGCGTTCCGCCAACGTAGGAACTCACCTCTTCAATGGTTTGATTAAGGAAGTCTTTAGCTTCCGCTTCATCACTAAACTGCTGTAGCTCCTCTTTAAGCTGATCAGTTTTTTGCTGCACTACGTGCTCAAAAATTGCTTCTGGTACATCACTGAATAGGACCCGATTAATACTTTCATACTTAGCAATAAAGGGCGCCAACGTCGGGAAGTAGCCATCACACTCTAATATGAGTTCAATCTCTTCCTGATCTGGCTGGCTGGCAAAATCTTTCTCAGTCCATACGTGAAGCACCTTACCTGCATCAACGTCGGCTAAGCTGGGCGCATTAACAAGCGCAATTTTGAAGTCAATGTCAGCACCGCTTTGCCAGGAATCGAACTTCAAGGTTAAGGTGTTTTTGCCCGGCACCCCGTTATACGCCCCCAAACCAGTGGTTAACGTGCAACCGCCACAATGCCCTGTTTTTGTACCATTGAAAATAAAAGATATTGTGATGCCGTTTGAGCTGCACTTGGCATATAAGTGCTCTGGTTTCTCAATTTTGAATTTCATCTACTTCCTTTCGTTGAGTCATTACCTAGCAACAAATAAGATGCGAAGAGACAGTCACCAAACCGTTTAAACACTCAGCTCGGCCAAGGACTGCTGCGCCACAGCAGCAATGCCAGCGAAATATCCTAACAGCAGCCGCGCCCTCAAAAGCACACTAAATGGAATACTGCTACCTTACATCTATACGTTTGTTCTTTGTCACTTAACTTGAGAGTCAACGATGATAATCCCTCAGAGGGAACTGTCTTGGTATCTGCCGCTGCTACTATGTTTGATGTTTGCCGCAGGGTGCGCTGGACATTATGAAGTCATTGAGCTTGGCACGCTACCCGGCGGGAGCTTCAGTTCAGCCCGTGACATCAATGTGAATAACGAAGTGGTTGGTATTGCAGACACCGAGTCTGGATCTATTCATGGCTTCCTTTATCGCGACAATACCATGATTGATTTGGGGCCATTAGATGGTGGCCTCAACAGTGCTGCACTTGGCATCAATGACAGAGGTGCTGTCGTCGGGAGAAGTCAGGACTCAAATGGTAATTATCATCCTGTCGTTTGGCGTAACGGTTATATCATCGATCTTTACGACGAGCTTGCTGATGAGGCGTTTGGGGAAGCCACAGCAATTAATAACGATAACTGGATAATCGGTTCAGTTATGACAACCGCTGTTATTTGGAAAAACAACCTAGAACCCGCCCCTTTAGTAACTCACTTCTTGCCACGAGCAGCCAATGCGATAAATCAATCAGGTACTGTTGTGGGGCAAGACCAATCTGCTACTCGAGCGTTTATCTGGGAAAATGAGATACTGACTCACCTCCCTCAGCATGATCTTTCGTGGAGTGAAGCACTTGGACTTAATGACACCGGAGATGTAGTGGGTTGGATCCACAGCGAACCTCCCGGTCCCGTACACAAAATTGCAGCACTATTTACCTCTACCGGAGCGGTACGTTTAGGCACGCTGGGCGGCGCGAGCAGTATCGCTCATGACATCAATGCTCAGCAACGCATCATAGGTGAAGCTGATAATGCTGATGCTCTCCGTCTGCCGTTTTATCTAAATTTCGCATCTAAAGTGATGCATCTACTACCAACCAATGACAATCAAGGTGCTGCTTACGCTATTAATGAAAATAATGTGATTGCGGGAGAGATCGTCGACGATTCCGGCGTGACTAAGGCCGTCATTTGGAAACTAAAAGCTCCATACGATTACTTCGACTAAGCACAGCATAAGCTGAAGCCTACCAGCCCGTCTAAACAAGAATTTCTGCTATTCGGCCAATAAACAGCACAAAACCAAAATGCCGTGTAGTTTTGTTGCCCAAATGAGCCTGCGAGCGACTTGATGCGTTTGTTATATTTTCATAGCTCGTGGCCACTTTGTTTTCCATAATCTATGTTCCTACGAAAACTGAGAAGGGTCAGGCTATCAAGCAAGGGCAAACGAATAAAGATTGATGCAGCATAAGCAAAATAGAGTGAGAACAACGAGATAAACGCAAACCACAAAGAGTCTGCTGCGAGAGGGGAAAATGCTATTGAAACAGGTAGAATCAGCCCCATGGCAATCTTACTAATTTTCCCTGACACGTTAGAATTTTCATTTACCGCTAATTTCCAAATACTATATTCAACTTCAGGATCAAATCGGATTGATGTTGACGCCGAGATAGAAAATCGCCCTCTTGAAATAGCATCCTTTATATACCAATTCCGTTTGCTTAACTTTGTAATCACTGGAATGAGAAAACCACCAAAAGCCATCGCACCAAACAGCAGAGCCAGCCACTCGTTAAAAATTCCAGCGATAAAAATAACGGATGGCATTAGTAGTAAAAGCATCACTGTGATATTGATAAAAAGCAAAAATGGTATGGATATATAAACATTGTCAACGCCTAGCAACCTGACAATCAAAAGCCACCCCATTCCCCACAAAATAAAGCTCGTAAACAATGTGCAATACCAGATGACTCCAATGCCACTATCAACGCCCAAAAAGCCCAAGCTAAATAGCCCAGATATCAACAACAGGCTTAACGATGTGACTGCCGAAGAAAAGTAGAAACTCTTGGTCATAACAGCTCTATTTAATCCTTAAACTAGAGAGAGCACGAGTAAAACTAACGCCCAGATTTTTGAAAATATAATGCCCCAACCATGGGTTGGCTTGAGCAGGCTAAGCTAAGGAGTGGAGCGACGAGTGCTTTGGTTAATTTGTTTGTTATGAGTATTAGTTAGCATCCCAGGTACAGTACTTAGCTCCATTATTTGAGAACAAGTAAACTGTGACATCACCGCCTTGCTGATAGTTCTCAACCGTTTTTTCGGGAAGGGTTTGCCACAACCACTCCAAATCAGATTGTTCAGCGACTTTATTAGAGAAGGCCCTTTTAAACTCTTCTTTACTATCAAAATCCTGCTTTGACGCTATTCGTTCGAATACACAAAAGCTTCCATCCACATAAGGCCAAACACAGCCTTGCCATGTTGGAAGCGCAGGCGTAGCAAAGATAATCTCTTCAATCTCTTCAATCTCTTCAGCACTGCCACCAAAAGCTTCATTAGCCTCGATCTCAAGTGCTTTGAGCTTTCCCGCAGCTAAGCAATCATCACAGATGCATTCGATTTCGTCGATACCGTAGAATCCACCAGCATCAAACCAGACACCAAGCATGCCACAAACTGAACACTTCATTGGCTCGTCTGTTTTAAAAGCAAAATTGTCGGGATCTCTAAAGTACTTAAAATTCATGATACTCATAACGCCTAAAACAGGGAGCAAGTTAGCGGCTTTTTTATAAAAAAGATGACAACTATGCCAGGTCCGCGTGCTTTGACTTATTAAATACGGGTTTGAACTGAACGTAATTCACTGCAAAAAACCTCAAAATTACGGTAGTACGCTTCCTCACTGCTGCTAACTTCCTTGATGTTGAACTTTGACAACCAATGATTCTTACCGGCTAAAGCCTCAAACTCAGATATAGCTTCAGGATAGATATCTTCGATCGCATCTAGTGTGCCTGAGTTTCTAATCGAGTAATCAATGACCCAGAAACAGTACACTACTTTTTCGTAGTCAGTCAGAGCCTCAATTCCGAGTTCGGCTTTCTTTTCGATTACATCATCACCGAACTCAATTAGCCAAGTTTCGTTGTCTAGTTCCATATTCATTTGTGCACTTAACGCCACGGGCAAAAGTCAGCGGCTCGCCGCGTCGTGGCATTTATCCCCGCGAGAAGCGCAGCGACGAATGCCTAGTTAATTTGCTTGTACATTCCGAAACACTAATCATCAAGAAGATCTTTGGCAGTCTCTCTTATGTCTTCTGGGACATTCACATCCATAGCCACTTGCTCAATCAGAGCATTTATCGGGGTTCCGGCAATGTCAGAAACACTCGAATTCACAAGGCGATTAAGCATTACAACGCTTAGTTCATGTGGCTTGCGTAGGACGGAATTTTTTAGCTCAGCTTCATATCCGTCCATGCTCTCCAGCCCATGGACAATAGACCAGAATACTCCAAACCCGTCATGCGACTGGTTTCTCTCAAGAATACTGAGAAGAGGAGTAATTAGCTGAGGGCTGTTTGCCTCAATTGCTTCGTCGATTAGTAGGTCGAGAGCACTCCAGTCATCATTGACAGGTTTGAACTCATCTAGATCTCGGATTATATCGCTGATGTCTCGCATATCTCTCAAGGAATATAACGCCTAAAACAGGGGCGACCGGAGCTCGCGTAGGGAGTCTCAACCGCGTCTATTTGCGGCGCTCCGATTTTTCTTGTTAGCAGTAAAATCGCCCATCAATAATTAACCATTAGACGACACCCTGACAACTCTCGCTCAGCCAAGTCTGGTGCTCGAATGTCAAAAATGACCTTATCAAACTTCTGTACTCTGTCATTCACAAAGTACTGCATTGGTTGAGCTTGTTAGCGCTCGAGTTCTTCAACGGTTAGGCGACGAGTTTTACCCTTCACGTCGTGTTCAACACCGTTAATCAGGCACTTGAACCCATAATTGAACAACTCTGCACTATAGATTGATGACACCGAGACATGAGGTGCAGTCTTTACCCATTCACCTGGTTTGACGGTGTACTCATGCCCCTTGTGACTACCGAAATGCCCATTTGCATTAAATGCCAACACCTCAACAACGACGTCGTCGACGGAATTGTTGCGAATATATATTTCATGAACACTTTCAATCATATCAGGAGACTTTAAAAATTTGAGTTCATCTTCCGTAAGGCGATACTCCTCAGGCAAACGCTCTTCTCCAAGAGTGACAAGTGTATCAAACTCGACATTCTCTATTTCTGTCTTAGCTTGCCAGTACGGGCTAAATCGGCTCCCTGATGCATCTTGCACTTGGCCATTTGAAGCGCATCCGAGAAGCAAAACTGAAACAACAAATGAAAGTAGAATTTTTCTCATAATCTTCCTTGAGTGCTAACGCCGCAAGCATGGGCAAAGGACAGCGGCTTGCCGCGCTGTGGCCTTTGTCCCCGAGGAGCGCAGCGACGAGTTAGTGACTTGCATTGTTAAGGCTAACCCTTGTTAACTTGATGAGTCAAAGCGAATTGCTGCAACGTCGTCTTTTTTACCGCTGCCGTAAAATTAACTGGAGCCACCAGTGATGCTTCTGTTCCGTCTATAAGTATCATATTGGCGGTACAAATAGCGTTAGTCGTGTACTCAGCATATAGCCAAGGCGTTGATTGAACTGACACTTCAAGCACGGGCCCCTCGGCCAATACGACGCCATTTTTTAGCACCTTTAACTCAGAACCCGCCTTTGAGAATTTCGCGCCGTTTATTGGGCTGCAGGCGAAGTCTACTTTTTCGATTTCATTTACATCGAAGCTGAGCGCCATCCCATACCGCCAACGCATTGACACAGTATCCCCATCTGCACTCGCTGGGCCGGCTAAAACAAAATTCCCCGCCTTCGTTTCGCTACCCGATTGCGTCGCCGCGCAGCCCATTAGAGTCGAGAGCACAAGTGCTAATGCTGTGTACTTCATCATAACTATTCCTTGATTTATTAAATGTTGGTTGGCAAGGCCCTAACGCCGCAAGCACGGGCAACGGACAGCGGCTTGCCGCGTCGTGTTCGTTGTTCCCGAGGAGCGCAGCGACGAGTTAGTGACTTGCATTGTTAGGTTCCGCCCCTGGCAAGAGCGACTTAGCCTTTGTTAAAAGAACTATGAGAAACAGCCCGTAAAAAAGCAGTGGTACATAGTGCCAAGCAATGTTGGAAACTGAAGGATTCGCAAATACTGCTCCAAACGTGGGATAGCTGTATAGAACAGAGTTAGCCAAGCTAAGGATAAAAGCTGCCGCCATAATCGGGAACGCAGATCTTCTCTTGGCCAGTACCAGAAATGCCGCAATTGTCGCCAAGGCTCTGCCAACATTTCCCATTACGACATTAATGATTTCGAAAGCTGGAACTGAAGCCCTTTCGTAGCGCTCCATTTGAAAAGCATCCGGCAAGGTCTGAGAAAGCACGTACCCACATCCCACAACAGTCATAAGGGCAAAAGCAATCGCAACTGTACCGTAGCCTTCTATCTTTAGTGTCATTTGAATAAAAACCTAACGCCCGCATTTGGGGCTGGTTTGGAGCGCAGCGAAAAACCAGTCCGACAACATGCGCTTGTTAAGTGTTGACTGTTTCATTCTCCCACCCCAAAGCTGGCCCTTTGTGCATGCCGCCTGTAACTACCAAAACTTGCATATCTTCTTGAGAAGGGAAATGTTCAGAGTACTCAGACCACTTTTCCATGACATATTGATCCCACCAAACGGCTGGATCTAACTGACTAACCTTGCCATCGTGAACATTTTCATATTTGTAGCCGTCAGACTTTAAATCATCAGCGGCTCTAAGTAATGCTGACTCGTAATCTGCAGCTGCTACGTAATAACAAAGAATTGCTCCATTCCACTCTTGGGGCATTTCCTGATTTGTGCCCCGCGAAACAATAATTGGGCACTCAAACAAGAGATTTCCATCGCTAAAAAGAGGCTCGGAACTGGCCACAATGTCGCTAAGCAAGGCGTTTGCACAAGAATTCGAAAACATTACGTCCATTGGTGATATACCAGCACATTGCTCGGCTATATCTTTGCCCAATTTGCTGGATGCTTCAGAAGCATCAATCACAAGCGCAATACGGAATTTTTCCTCGCCTTTATACTTCAGCTTTGAGAAATATGCATTCTTGACTTGCGGAAATTTCAAAAGAATCTTCCCGACTTCAAGTCTTAATGCATCAACTCCGTTCCCCTCTATATCACCGAGAAACTCCATATCTGAAACCTTTGCTTCAAGTTGCTTAGGTTCTTTCTTCTTTCCAAATAATTTTCCTAGCACTCAACTCTCCAGAAACACGTAACGCCTGAATTTGGGGTGATAAATGCGGCGCAGCCGCGCTCTATTTAGCATCCCTAAGATTTACTTGTTAGCTGCCTTATAAGCTGCCGCTCGACGAATTGCATTGGACCGGAGAGCAGCGGTAGCAACAAGTTAATGACATGGAAACCGGTAACACCAGCAAAGATAACCGCATGCTCATGATTTTTTGGATTTACCCTTACGCTTAAACTCCTTGGCCTGCGGGCTTGCCAACGAGTTAGCTTGTGCACGGAGAGCAAAGAGTTTTCAGAGTAGTTAAATGCAAATCGCTTCGAGGTATATTGCTTACCTTCGACAACATACGAGTACCATATTTCGAGCTTATAGAGCCTAGCGCCACGGATTGCGATGCTTGATTCAATGTTGCAGTAAGTTAGGCATCCCGGAACTCTTTTCCACGTTAAAGCCCAAAGACTTCGAGCTACGCCCACAAGGTTAAAAATCACCGAGCGAGCAATTCCATAGATGAGAAGAGCTAGGCCAAATTTTTCCATTTTCACTCAAACTTAAGGCAGCTAACGCCTTTGATAACAGGACCTATAACGCGCCCAAATAAAACCACCGCTCTCTGGGTGGTTCCTCGTTTATCAAACTTGTTGTACACCCGCACCGCCGTAGCTATGGACGAACAACGTTATC
>NZ_SHLY01000005.1:0-268880 GCF_004284785.1 Corallincola spongiicola | reverse complement strand
CTGATCCAGCAGCGTTTGCAGTGTCCTTTTCATGGACTAAGCTATAGCAAACCACTGTTTATTTATCCAGCAATCTAGCAAAAAAAGACTTCCCCGAGGCCTGCCTCGGCGAGTACAACGCTAAGTAGGTATACACGGACCATCTATCTGGATAAGGGGTACATGTATACCTATCACTCCAAACCGGAAAGATCTCGTCTAAACTACTTTCTATTAATTATTTTTTAATCATAACTCACTGATTACTCGATTTTTACTCTCTTTTTCACAAAGTCCGTCGAAATTAGTGCCAGATCGCGATTTGACAGATATCACATGACCACCCATACAGTATTGTATATTTATACAGCATAAATCAGCGCAGACATGGAACAGTCCCCGAAAAAACTTCAGCAACGCTTTCATGAAACCATCATGCATTATCATTTCGCCCTAAAAACTGAAAAGACCTACTGGCATTGGATAAGACGATTTATCTTATTTAACAATAAGGTGCATCCAGACAAATTGACAAAAAGTGACGTTGAACGATTCCTGACTCACCTCGCCGTCAATAGGCTAGTTGCTCCGGCAACACAAAACATCGCCCTGAACGCTCTGTTATTCCTGTATCAAAAAGTACTAGGACGGGAAATGGACAATATTCGGGCACAACGCGCTAAGCCGAAAGTGAAAATTCCCGTGGTATTAACCCACAACGAAGTGCGTGCGGTGATCGCACAGCTAAAGGGTCATTATCAGCTTATGGCTTGTCTGATGTATGGCGCAGGGCTGAGGTTAAGTGAATGCCTTCGCTTGCGCATCGAGGCACTTAATTTTGAACAGATGACTATCACGATTAGGCGTGGGAAAGGAGGCAAAGACCGTGTCACGCTACTGCCTGACAATTTGCGCTCTCAGTTGCGTGTGCAAGCGGAGAAAGTACGGCTGATCCATGCTCAGGATAAACTAGAAGGCTTCGGTGAAGCTTCTATGCCTGACGCCCTCGGCAGAAAATATCCCCATGTGGCAAAAAGTTATTATTGGCAGTATCTGTTCCCTTCTCCTAATCGCGCCATAGATCCACGTTCGGGGCGAGAAAAGCGGCATCATTTATTGGAGAAGGGACTTCAACGCGCAGTTCGCTCTGCAGCCGTGCGCGCAAAGATCGATAAACATGTGACCTGCCATACGTTGCGCCACAGTTTTGCAACACACCTTCTGCAACAGGGGACGGATCTACGCACGATACAAGAATTACTGGGACATGAAGATATCACCACCACACAGATCTACACCCATGTGCTGGGATTGCATGGCACTGGCGTTGCCAGCCCACTGCAAAGCATTGATCTGATATTACCGGGGCAATAACCCTCACGCCGGACTTGCGATCCGATATAACACTTTGTCGTGATAACCGGTGATCACCGCTATGGTGCCACACAACTGGCGGTTCAAATCAGCATCGCCTGTATCGACGATCAGCGGCCTGCCATTCAAGGCACTCAGTTTCGCTTTGCTCGCCACCAGCAAAATATTTTGCCGCTTTATCTGCTTAAGTAACGCGGGACTAAGCTGTTGATTCCCGCGCCCAAACAGATGGCCCTGACCACCAATCAAGGTGATCACCAATTTCACACGCTCAGGATCATTATGCTTCGCCACGTGCGCCAGTAGTTGTTCGGCGGTTTGGTCATTGGCAAGCAACGCTTGGTCTTGCACGACATCTACGCCTAACAAGGTATTCACCACGCCCATCCGCGCCATGACGGCGGCGACTGTACTACCTGAGCCCATCAGACAAAGATCTTCGGGCTCGAGTTGTTCGATCACATGGTCGGCAATATCATCCAACACCAGTTCATCAGATTCCTGCCCACCGATCTTAACGCTTTGTACATATTGCAGTTCAGCAGGGATCGTCATTTCACCAAAGCGACGCGCTCTCACCCGCCCTTCCCTAAATGCCTGCTCGTCGATATCCATGACATCGGCGTCCATCAGGCTAACGGCCTTACCAGTTAGCAGATCCTCTACCACACGTCCGGCGGCGGCCGGGGTTACGCAGTAAACGCCAGAGTGGATCTTACAACCAGCGGGGATCCCCAGAACAGTAATCGCTTTGTCCGGCTCCGCCTCAACCACAGCGCAGATATCCCGCGCAGTGCCATCACCACCGGCAAATAGCAGCAGGTCGATCTCATTGTCCAGCATACGTTGCACTGCCGCTTGGGTATCACTGGCTTCGGTTGGGGTCTGCTGAGGATGATAGATAGCGGAGGCGTTCAAGCCCAGACTTTGACACAGCGCTAAGCCCATCTCTCCGGCAGCGGTGAATATCTCTAATTGATCTTTGTAGGGGAGCAGCAGCTGTAACGCTTGCTCAGCGCGAAGTTGCGCCTGTGGCTTTGCCCCTTTGGCCAACGCTTGGTGACGGATATCTGCGCCATCACTGCCTTTCAGCGCCACGCTGCCGCCAATACCTGCATAGGGGTTAATCAGCAAACCTAAGCGAAACTTAGCGCTCATACATGCCCCGGTAATCAAAGTCAGCCAACGTCAGCGCCGGACGCAGATAGAAAGCCCTGAAGGCATCAATCAATCTCTGCGCACGGGCAGGAAAGCCCTGTTGCAAATACACCAGTACCTGATCATGCACCCGATGCTGGAACGCTAGACGATCCGGCATCACGCCATTAAGGTTGTCACTGCTGACATTAAACGCAAAGCCACACGCAGCGGCGAGTCCCCACTCAATCGCCTGCGGTTTTATCTCTACTTTCTCAAACGCTGCTTGTTGCGCTGCATCGCGGCCATCCGGACAGTACCAATAGCCATAATCCAACTGCTGGCGCCGAGCCTCACCGGCCACGCACCAGTGTGCGATCTCATGCAATGCGCTGGCAAAAAAGCCGTGGGCGAAGATCACCTGATGGTTTTCACTGTCGCTGTTAGCTGGTTGATACAAAGGCTCGCCATCCCCGGCCACCAAAACAGTATTGAGCGCTTGTTTAAATTGACCATTAAACAAGGCGATCAGATCTTTATATTGGTGTCGGTCTTTCTCAACAATCATGGTGCCGATAAACCTCATTGGCAGGGCGAAATTAGCTTTGACGATTCAATCTCAGGGGGAAAGCCCCTGCTTAATGGGGCGCATTGTAAAGCTTTACGGCGAAGAGTTCACTTGCCTGATAACCATCAATGCTGGCGCAATTTGTCGCAGTGCCAGCACACGCTCCGCGGTTCTCAATGTGAGCGAAAGGGCGAGCTTCGATGTTAAACCAGCCATAGCAACCGCAGGCTTAACCTTATGACAAAGCAGAGCGATAAATCACCCTGTCTACCAACCTACCAACTGCTCTTTAATCAGGGTAACCATCATCTGGATATGACAGGGGCTATCGTTTAAACACTCAATATAGCGATACTGTTCACCGCCAGCATGTTCAAAATACTCGCGATTCTCCTCTTTGATCTCTTCGAGTGTCTCGAGGCAGTCAACAGAAAACGCTGGGCAGATGACGTCAAGATCCTTGATCCCTTGCGCTGGCATAGCCTTGAGGGTGTCGTCGGTATAAGGCGTCAGCCACTGCTCTCGGCCGACCCGACTCTGAAAGCTAATGGTCCACTCCGTAGCGGATAACCCCAATGCCTCGGCAACCGATGTCGCGGTTTCATGACAATGCTGGGCATAGGGATCGCCCTGATCAGCGTAACGCTGGGGGATCCCATGAAAGCTCATCAACAGATGTTTCCCACGACCATTTTGCTGCCAGTAGGCAGACACTTTACCCGCCATCGCTTTCACAAAGGCAGGATGATCATGATAGTGATGAATCGAGCGCAAATCCGGCAGCAGGCGTTGCTTCTTCAAGGCGGCGGCTATACCGTCAAATACTGCGGCCGTGGTGCTACATGAATATTGCGGAAACAATGGCAACACAACGATTTTTGTCACACCGGCGGCGGTCAGTCTTTCTAGCGCATCAGGGATAGACGGTTGACCATAAGTCATCGCGAGTTCAACTGGGAGCTTGTGACCAACAGCAAACATGAGAGCGTCCTGTAACGCTTTTTGTTGGCGCTCGCTAATCACCCGTAATGGCGAGCCCTCTTCCCACCAGATACTCTGATATGCCTTGGCAGCACGGGGCGAACGAAATGGTAAGATCACGCCTTTCAAAATACATTGCCACAACCACTTAGGCACATCGACAACTCGGGGATCAGATAGAAACTGATTCAAATAACGTCGCACAGCGGGTGTAGTCGGCTCGTCGGGTGTCCCCAAATTAACCAGCAGCACACCGTAGTTGCCAGAAGAATGCTTAAGCTCCATCAAAACTCTCTTATGATTATTGCTAGCCTCATTACGCAGCAGATCGCTTTTACGATCAATAGCTAAACCACAAAATTAGGACCTTGTTTCTGCCCCTCGCCAACAGCGTGCGCAATTCACCACGTTAGCAAACGCTGAACTCAGCGCTGTGCGATCAATTGCTGCACTTCATCACGCCTAAATAACCGATATAACCGCCCTGCGGATACTTCACCAATGCCTGTAACAGCGCGCAGTTCAGCTTCGGATAGCTGTGATATTTGTGTCGGCGTCGGATACTTTCGCGCCAAACGCTGAGCCGCCGCCGTTTTCAAACCGGGGACGCCGAGCATTGACAGCAGATCTTTGGTATTTAACGGGATGAACGGTCTCAATTCAGTGTCTAACGGCGGCAACGAAAAGATATCAGCCAAAGTACTAAGTGACGCTTTCGCTATCCATTGCTGTATCTTTTTTTCACCAACGCCACGGTACTTAAATGCCGACAACGCATACTTAACCTGCAGCATAAAACGTGTTTCGCACGATGGATTATATGAAAGGCAGAGATCGCCCCCTGTCGACGTTTGCTGCGGAACATGAGTCAACGCATGCTGCATCGCTAAAGGCTCAGGACGAGATACAACCCCAACCACTTGCGGCACGGCATCGCCCTTGAGTTCCAACTCCAGCTGTGTTCCCACACCGATCTGTTTTGACTGCAACCATTTGCTGGATCGACCACTGACTTTACTGATCTTGCGCCCGGATAACGCAACGGGCTCGATCTGTAGCACTGGCGTGACTTTGCCGGTTCGCCCCTGTTTCCATTCAATCGCCATCACTTTCGTCACTGCCACTGGTTGCTGAAACTTCCAAGCCATCGCCCACTCAGGCGCTTGCGCTGTTTCACCGCGTTGCTCTCGACCCTGTGGCGTTATCGCCTTGATGACAATACCATCCAAATCTAGCCCCATGTCGTAGGCGCTAGCTGCGACGAGAGCTGAACCCCGACTTTTGGAAACGGCGAAGTAGTTGCCATACAGCAAGATAAGCTGCTGTTCACTGTCAACGATCTCCGTATGCGCCAGCAAATCACTAAAGCCCCATTTAGTCAGTAGGGATAACGCCGCAATATCATCCCTTTGCTGCCGACGTTGTAACTCATACAGGCCGTAGGGGTAGAATCTTAGGCATTTCACATGCGCTGCAGCATGCTCTTTTGCCGCCGCCATACCGGCCACCATATGGCGTGTAGAAACGTAATCAGATCCCAACTGCTCGAAACAAGGTCTGGTAGCCACCAGTTCACCGTAAACCGCCAACGAGGATGGACTTGGTAGCCTTTTCGGCAACGGCGAAACACGATTAAGCAAACCGGTGATATCACTGCCATAAGCGCCATCACCGCGGGTAGCGGCCGAAACCAGTGTCCCCTCGCTGTATTGCAACTCCACCGCAATGCCATCTAGCTTCGGTTGCACCAACGCTCTACTCGCTAACTCGCCAGTAAAAAAACTCTTAGCATCAGCAAACGAATAGGCTTTATTCAAACTGAGCATAGGCCGCAGATGAGGCACTTTATGCTGGGATCTATTCGCTGGGGAATCTGTTGTTCTTTGATAGTGAGCAGCAAATGATGGCGAGCATTGAGCCAATGCCGCTAAGCGCCTTACGAGCTGGTCATAAGCGCTGTCACTAATTTCTGGGGCGAGTCCAGACTCGTAACGTTGGCGATGATAAAGGATGCTATCAGCGAGTTCAGCGACGGCAGCAGTTGATATCTTGTTGTCAGCACAGTGATAGTTTGATGGCAGGCTCTCATCAGCAGAACAAAAGCGGCCAACAAGTAATACCAACCAGCACGCACTGCGCGCACTGCGCGCAACAAAACACCTTATTGTCATCATCCCTCCTTGGACAACCGTCAGTCACCGTCTGGCCTATAAAAGTATCAGGCTTTTTTCCGCTGTCAAAAAACAAAGCCCCCCTCATCCCCGCCTTCTCCCGCAAGGGGAGAAGGAGCTAAGAAGGAACAAAGAGCTAACAGCCAATTCAGAGCCTATAGAAATACGATTCGGTTTAACGTCATCGTACTTCTTCTACTTCCCTCTCCTTGGGGAGAGGGCTAGGGTGAGGGGCTTTTTAAATGGTCACCAAGTGGTCATAGCTAGCCATTTTCTCCAGCTAAAAAACAAAGCCCCTTCATCCCCGCCTTCTCCCGCAAGGGGAGAAGGAGCTAAGAAGGAGCAAAGAGCTAACAGCCCATTCAGTGCCAATAGAAATACGGCTGGGTTTAACGTCATCGTACTTCTACTTCCCTCTCCTTGGGGAGAGGGCTAGGGTGCGGGGCTTTTTAAATGGTCCCCAAGTGGTCATAGCTAACCTTTTTCTCCAGCTAAAAAAACAAAGCTTCCCTCATCCCCGCCTTCTCCCCCAAGGGGAGAAGGAGCTAAGAAGGAGAAAAGAGCTAACAGTTAACAGCTAGCAATATAGATAAAGAGCCAATTTAGGAGGGTTCTCAGCATAAAACGAAAAAAGCCCACCGAAGTGGGCTTTCTTGCTGAAGACGCAGGGTTTGGTTTAACCCAGTTTTTCAGCCAGTTCAGCGCTAACTGTTTCAACCGCTTGTGTACCATCAAAAGTGAGGTACTGGGTATTACCAGCCGCAGCCACTTTGGTGTAGTAGGCGATTAGCGGCGCCGTTTGATCATGGTAGATACCTAAGCGCTTACGCACAGTCGATTCTTCATCATCAGGGCGAATAACCAAGTCATCACCGGTCACATCATCTTTGCCTTCCACTTTCGGTGGATTATAGACAGTGTGATAAACACGGCCAGAACCAGGGTGAACACGACGGCCACCCATGCGGTCAACAATCACATCGTCTGGCACATCGAATTCGACGACGAAATCAACATCGATGCCGTTCTCCGCCATCGCATCTGCCTGTGGGATGGTGCGTGGGAAGCCATCAAGTAGAAAGCCTTTTTCACAATCATCCTGCGCAACGCGCTCTTTTACCAGGCCAATAATCAGTTCATCTGATACCAGTTGACCAGCATCCATCACTTTTTTCGCTTCCAATCCAAGCGGAGTGCCGGCTTTAACGGCGGCACGCAGCATATCTCCGGTAGAGATCTGAGGGATACCATACTTGTTCATGATGAACTGCGCCTGGGTGCCTTTACCAGCACCGGGTGCGCCAAGCAGAATAATACGCATTTGGTTTTTGTCCTCTTGCGTGAGACTCATGTCTCAGCAGATAAAAATTAGAATAATCGAACGATTACTAAGCCACAATTTTAACAGCGGTCAGTGTTAAAACAAGTTAAAGGCTTTCATTCAGATCAAATCAAACGTAAAAACGGGGAGCAAGCTCCCCGTCCTATCTATTTACAGCGTGTCAGTCAGCACTATTGTGCTGCTTTTAGCAACATGCTGTTCACGCGCGCCACGAAAGATGCCGGATCTTCTAAACTGCCACGCTCCGCAAGGGTTGCTTGCTCAAGTAACAGCTGAGACCACTCAGCAAATGCTTCTTCATCTTGTAAACCATCAACATGCTTGACGATGTCGTGCTGCGGATTCACCTCAAAGATAGCCTTCACTTCAGGTACAGGCTGACCTGCCGCTTCCATCAGCTTTATCATCTGGCTAGACATGTCATGCTCGTCTGCCACGATACACGCTGGAGAGTTAGTCAGGCGATGAGTGATACGCACATCTTTCACTTTATCACCCAGAGCCGCTTTCACACGTTCAACGAGGCCATCGAACTGCTTGGCTTCCTCTTCCTGTGCTTTCTTCTCTTCTGCGTCTTCCAGTTCGCCTAGGTCCAGCGCACCACGAGTCACAGATTGGAACTGCTTCTCGCTGTAGTCGCTAAGGTGATTCATCAACCACTCATCGATGCGCTCATGCATCAGCAGCACTTCAACGCCTTTTTTCTGGAACACTTCCAGGTGCGGGCTATTCTTAGCGGCTGCATAGCTATCAGCGACGATGTAATAGATCTTGTCCTGACCTTCCTTCATCCGCTCAATGTAAGCATCAAGAGAAACGTTATCGACACTGCTGTCATTGTGAGTCGAAGCAAAACGGAGCAGGCCCGCGATCTTCTCTTTGTTAGCATGATCTTCAGCAGGGCCCTCTTTCAGCGTATTGCCGAACTCAGCCCAGAAGCCTTGATATTTTTCTTCGTCTTTCTTCGCCATGCGACCCAGCATATCCAGTACTTTCTTAGTACAGGCTTTACGCATCGCATCACTGACCGCGTTGTCCTGCAGGATCTCACGGGAAACGTTCAACGGCAGATCGTTAGAATCCAGCACACCCTTCACAAATCGCAGGTAGGTAGGCATAAACTGCTCAGCGTCATCCATGATGAACACGCGCTGAACATAAAGCTTCAGGCCATGCTTGCTTTCACGATGCCCAAGATCCCAGGGCGCCTTGCTTGGCACGTAAAGTAAGCTGGTGTAGTCGTGCTTACCTTCAACCCGGTTATGGGACCAAAGCAATGGCTCCTGATAGTCATGGGAAACAGTTTTATAGAACTCTTTATACTCCTCTTCGGAGATCTCGCTCTTACTGCGGGTCCACAGTGCTGTCGCGCTGTTGACCTGCTCCCACTCACCCGGCTTAGCTTCAATCTTTTCGCCATCTGGGCCTTCACTTTCTGGCACTTCCTCTTTCCAGAACTGCACAGGCACGCTGACGTGGTCCGAATATTTGCTGACGATAGAACGTAGTTTCCAATCATCAAGAAACTCGTTTTCCTCTTCACGCAGATGAAGAATGATCTCGGTACCACGCTCTGCGCGATCGATATCTTCTACCGTGAAGCTACCCTCACCTTCAGATTCCCACACCACACCACGATCTGCAGATTCACCTGCAGCTCGGGTTTTTACCGTAACCTTGTCAGCCACAATAAAGGCGGAATAGAAACCAACACCAAACTGACCGATCAACTGTGAATCAGCAGCCTGATCACCAGAGAGCTGCTTAAAGAAATCAGCGGTGCCCGATTTCGCGATTGTACCCAGATGTTCAACCACCTGATCACGGGTCATACCGATACCATTGTCGATAATGCTTATGGTACGGGCGTCTTTGTCCACGCTGATACGCACACGCAAGTCACCGTCACCTTCATAAAGGTCAGACTGCGACAGCGCCTTGAAACGCAGCTTATCTGCTGCATCGGAAGCGTTAGAGACCAGTTCCCGCAGGAAGATCTCTTTGTTTGAATAGAGTGAATGGATCATCAGCTGCAGGAGCTGTTTAACTTCGGTTTGAAAACCGTGGGTTTCTTGATGTGCCATATCCGACTTTTCTTCTCTACATTGGTTAACACAAAGGCTGTTGAGACCTTAGATGGGGATGGCAAAAAACATTTCAACCGTTAAAGATTCCAAAAGTTGAACTTAACCCGCAACTCAACCAACCGCCGCAACAGATAACATCAAGAAACTAGGGGATTTGAGCTATTCCTGTAGCGCAGTCTTACGGATAGTACTCAAACGCAACGATGCGCTTCAGTGGCTTCGCCGAAGATGGCGACTTGCAGGAAAGATGACCAAGGCAAAGATAGCAAGCCGATTACGCCATCTTCTGCCGTGGGATAGCAAGTACTAACATACAGGCTGCTGTCGCAGCCAGCGCAGCGATTAGGTAGCTGGTCATGGCTCCAGCCCCTTGCTGCCAGGTCACTCCGGCGATCCAGGCGCCTAGGGCACCACCGATACCAAAGCCGACACTGTTATACATCGCCTGCCCCCGCCCCTGCTGGCGCTCCGAAAAGTATCCATGGATAAACTGGATGGACGCGGCATGGGTTAAGCCAAAGCTAGCGGCATGCAGGGTCTGCGAAAACAACAGCACGGCTAAACTTTCTGGTAGCAGCCCCAGCAACAGCCAACGCAACGCGGTAAGTGCCATCGCGATGCTTAGCAACCATTTCACCCCCCAACGTTTAAGCAATTGACCACTGACCATAAACAGCGCAATTTCTGCCACAACGCCAAGTGAGATCAGCCAACCGGCAAACGCCGCACTATGACCCAAACCTTCCATGTAGAGCACAAAAAAGCCGTAATAGGGACCGTGACTTATCTGCAACAAAATGGTGGCAGCCATAAACATCAACATCGGCCGACTAAGCCAGTTAGCAGCGAAGTGAGTACTCCCCTGCTTATCATTTTTCCCTGGCAACTCTCGTACCAGCAGGGTGCTGAGTAACAACAAGATCAGCAGCACAGAGCCAATATAAACCACGGCTTCACTACCCAACTGTTCCACCACATAGCCAGCACAGATCACCACCACAATAAAACCGACGCTGCCCCAGGCTCGCAGTCGGCTGTAGCGATGACGCTCCTCCCCCAGGGAACGCAGCGTCAGTACTTCAAGCTGCGGCAGTATCGCTGTCCAGAAAAAGGAGAAGCTCGCCATAGCCAACGCCATAAACCACCAATTGATATCGGGGTAAGCGGCAAAGAAACAGAGGAAAGCCACCAAGGCGCCGCCACGCATCACCTGTACCCGTTTACCGGTATGGTCAGCGACAGCGGCCCAAAGATTAGGGGAAATGATCCGCGTGGCCATCACGATAGCGAGCAGCTCACCAATCTGCAGGGAGCTGTAACCACGACCATCAAGGAACACGCTGAGGTAGGGAACCATCAGCCCCAGAATGGCGAAGAAGCTAAAATAGCCTGCGCCAAGACTGAGGTACTGACGTCGTTCCATTTTTATAACAGCCGTTATTTTGGCTGTGCGGGGATCACCGGTGTTGTACTTTGCACATCGGCGTTTTGACCACGGTGACGCAAACAATGATCCATTAACGTAATGGCCATCATCGCTTCAGCAATCGGCACCGCACGGATACCAACGCACGGATCATGACGACCTTTAGTTATCACCTCGGCACTGTCGCCATTTATATCGACGGTTTCACCAGGGACGGTGATGCTGGAAGTGGGTTTCATGGCAATGTGAGCAACCACTGACTGACCAGTAGAGATCCCGCCGAGCACGCCACCGGCATGGTTTGACAGAAACCCTTCCGGCGTCAATACATCCCGATGCTCACTGCCCTTTTGATTAACACATTCAAAACCATCACCAATCTCAACGCCTTTCACCGCATTGATGCTCATCAGGGCATGGGCGATATCGGCATCTAGGCGGTCAAATACCGGCTCACCCCAACCAACAGGCACATTATCGGCAACGACAGAAACCTTGGCGCCAATAGAGTCGCCTTGCTTTTTCAAGTCACGCATCAAAGCATCCAGTGCATCGATTTTGTCTGGATCGGCACAGAAAAACGGGTTCTGCTCTACCGCGTCCCAGTCTTTTAGATCCACTTTCACATCACCCATCTGTGATAGGTAAGCACGCACTTCAATGCCATGCTTTTGTTTCAGGTACTTCTTTGCCACCGCACCGGCCGCGACCCGCATCGCCGTTTCACGCGCCGAAGAACGGCCTCCGCCACGGTAATCACGGAAACCATATTTTTGTTGGTAGGTGTAATCAGCATGCCCTGGGCGGAACAGCTCTTTGATCTTGCCGTAATCTTGCGAACGCTGATCTTTATTAAAGATCACCATGCCGATAGAGGTTCCCGTGGTTTTTCCTTCAAATACACCACTTAGGATCTGTACTTCATCTGATTCACGACGTTGCGTGGTATAACGGCTGGTACCCGGCTTGCGGCGATCAAGGTCGATCTGCAGATCTTCTGCACTCAACTCGATACCCGGCGGGCAACCGTCAACGATACATCCCAACGCCACCCCATGGCTTTCACCAAATGTGGTCACTGTGAACAACTTGCCAAATGTGTTCCCTGACATGGTTTTCTTGTCCCCTAACTCTTTAAACTTGATACTTTTATTATCTGTTTTAAGCGTTTTTTAACGCTCGTATATCAACCGCGTCGGGCTACTCGCCTGGCAACGCCGCTTTAAATTGAGCCTGATATTGTTTGAGCTGGTCATACTCCAGCATAAACACGCCGTCACCACCACGCTCAAAACTTAACCAGGTAAAAGGTATTTCCGGAAATTGATCCATTAAATGGATCTGACTGTTACCCACTTCAACAATCAATATGCCATCTTCATTGAGGTGATCGGCGGCTTCGGCCAACATCTGCCGAGTAAGCTCGAGACCGTCATTGCCTGAAGCCAAACCCAGTTCTGGTTCGTGTTGAAACTCATCTGGCATCTCAGCTAAATCTTCTGCATCAACATACGGTGGGTTACTGACAATAAGATCATATTTTTGTCCCTGCAGATCGTTAAACAGATCTGATTGCAGCGGAAAAACACGATCTTCCAAGCCGTAGTTCTGAATATTGATTTCAGCGACCTGCAGTGCGTCAGTCGAAATATCAGCTGCATCCACTTCCGCATCTTCGAACGCGTGCGCCATAGCAATGGCAATACAGCCACTTCCGGTACACATATCCAATACCCGCATCGGCATCGCTTTTAACCAAGGCTGAAATCCTTGCTCTATCAGTTCAGCCATAGGAGAGCGTGGCACCAAAACACGCTCATCAACATAGAACTCTAATCCAGCAAACCAAGCACGGTTAGTCAGGTAAGGTACTGGCACACGATCAACAATACGTTTAACCACACGTTCAACGATGCGCTGTTTCTCGCTGCGGGTCAGGCCTGCGTGTTGCACACTGGGATCTGAGTCGATGGGCAGATGCACGCTTTGCAATACCAAAGCCACCGCTTCGTCCCAACTGTTGTCGGTTCCATGACCACAGAATATCTGGGCATCATTAAAACGACTGACACTCCAGCGAATAAGATCACCGATCGTGCGCAGCTCATTTACTGCTTCATCGACAAATATCTTGTCCAAAATATTCCTCTCTCAGTACCATGGTCACTATCACGACCCGTTACAGCCATCGCTGGTAATTAATTAATGAAAAAACCACCCATAACAACAGACGACGAGATGCAACTGTTCAGGCAAGCCGTCTCCGGCTCGCAAAAGTTGCAGCAGGATACCATACGTCACGCCCGTGCACAGACTAAACAGCACATAAAACAAGCGTCTGACAACCAGCAACAACGGCAGGTCGACCAGTTTTTCAGCGATGACTATGAGCCGTTACTGGATTTCAGTCGGGGCGTCGAATTTCGCCAACCCTCATTGCCTTCACATCAATTAAAGCGTTTGCGCCGTGGTGATTTGGCGCCAGCACTATTTCTTGATCTGCATGGTTTGAGTCGTGCTGAAGCGAAACAAGAGCTGCTGGCACTGTTTGCCACCAGTAAACGAGAGTGGATAGATGTCGTGTCGGTCATGCATGGACAAGGCATGGGGATACTAAAAGCCCAGCTACCAAAGTGGCTGGTGCAACATCCGGATGTGTTAGCCTTCTGTGAAGCGCCGAGAGAGTTTGGTGGCCGTAATGCCCTACTTATCCTGCTGGCACAGGACGACACACGGCGAGCCTGAGTATCCAGAACGGCGAACTACGCCATGTTGACGGCGTCCTGCACGGCCAGTAGATGGCCATACTGGCTTTCGATATCAAAGTCGATACGTGCAACAGATGAGGGTGAAAACATTGGGGTGGCGTGCTTACAATCTAACTGCTCAACCAAAAAACTCACCAACGGCATATGAGAGACAATAAGGAGCGAATCAATCCCTTTGTCGGCCAATGCATAGAGATAATCTGCCACGGCATCAGGTGTGCCGTGGGGCGTTAGCTCTTCCAGCACTTCGACATCACTACGCTGAATACCTAAAACGGCATTAACTTGCGAGAAGGTTTGCTGCGCACGCAGATAGGGGCTCACCAGCGCATACTGAAAATGCCCGCCCTGTTCGACCAGCCAACGAGCCATCAAACTGCTTTCCAAGCGTCCATCAGGTGTCAGTGCACGATCTTTATCGCGCCCTGCTAACTCTTCTGCTTGACCATGACGCATAATAAACACTTGCATGGGGATACAACCGTACTGACTAATATGCTTATGCAAGCTGTAGCATAGGGAAGCCCCATACATAGGGCAAGCAGAACGCTCATAAATTACAGTCAACATAACAAAGATTGCGACAAGCCTTTGATGATCAACTAGTATTTAATGTCACCCAGTTTGAGACGGAGGCAGCGTGCTCACCAGCCCAAATGACCACAGAAGCTATCGCTATCTGACGCTAGAAAATGGCCTGCGAGTGTTGTTAGCAGAAGATCCGCAAGCGACAAAATCTGCCATTGCATTAGCGGTGAATGTGGGTCATTTCAATGACCCCGTCGAACGCCAGGGCATGTCTCATCTACTCGAACATATGCTATTCCTCGGCACAGAGAAATATCCAAATGCCGAAGATTATCAAAAATTTATCTCAACACACGGTGGCAATCATAACGGCTGGACCGGCACCGAACACAGCTGCTATTTCTTTGATATTGACCACCAACAATTTTTACCTGCGCTAGATCGGTTTGCTCAGTTTTTTATCGCTCCATTGCTCGATCCCGGCTGGTTAGAGAAAGAGCGTCAGTCGATCGATGCCGAATACCGGATGAAGATCAAAGACGATGTGCGCCGCCTGTTTCAAGTACATAAAGAAACCATTAATCCAGCTCACCCGTTTGCCAAATTCTCAGTGGGTGATTTGGAGACCCTAGCCGACAGAGAAGGCTCGGAACTGGCAACCGAATTACGTGAATATTTTGCGCAAAACTACCATGCCGGCAACATGACCCTGTGTATGCTCAGCGCGATGCCATTAGCCGAACAGATTGAAGCGATCTCAGTGTTTGATGGCGTACGCAGTGGAGAAACCAAACCCAGCCTGGTCAAAGAGCCACTGTATCGACCAGAAGATCAAGGCATCACCCTATTAGTTAAACCGCAAAAAACGGTTCGTAAACTGATCATGAGTTTCGCCATGCCGGAGGTAGATAGCTGCTACCGCACTAAACCGGTCAACTTCATCAGTCACCTACTCGGCGACGAAGGCAGTGACAGCCTGCTTGCGCAATTAAAGGCGAACAATTGGGTCTCCAGCATGTCGGCGGGCGGCGGCATTAACGGCAGTAACTTCAAAGATTTTAATATTGAGTTTCTGCTAACCGAGCAGGGCTTAGGCCATGTGCCAGATATCGTTGAACATACCTTTGCCCTGATCAACGAGATCAAAGCGAACGGCCTTGAAGATTGGCGCTACGCCGAGAAGAAACAGCTGACCGAACAAGCATTCCGTTTTCAGGAGAAAGGACGCCCTATCGACCTCGTTGGTCATCTTGCAGTTAATATGCAGCACTACAACGAAGAAGATGTGATCTACGGCGATTACCGCATGGAAGGGCTGATTCAAGCGGAAGCCAACGCCCGCTTGGCATTGCTCAAACCTGAAAATATGCGCCTTTATGTCATCGCTCCTGAGGTCAATACCGATCGCGAAGCAAAGCTCTACTTTACTCACTACAGTGTGTTTCCCTTTGATGAAGAGATGCTCGCCAGCTGGAAACAACCAAAGGTGTCTTTGCGTCCCCATGTATTACCGCCACCCAATCCCTATTTAGTGGCCGCCAATGAACCGCGCGAGGTAGCCCAGCCGCTTGCCCATCCGGTGCGACTGGTTGACCAACCTCACTTCCGCCTTTGGCATAAACAGGAAGAGAAATTTAACCAGCCCAAAGGGCATCTCTATTTAAGCGTTGATAGCCCCTATGCCAGCCGAAATCCGACCGAGATAGCCATGTTGCGTCTGGCGGTAGAGATGATTTTAGATAACCTGTCAGAGACCACTTATCCCGCAGAGATAGCCGGGCTTAGCTACCACATCTATGCCCATCAGTGCGGTGTCACTTTGCACCTGGCCGGTTTTACCGGCAAACAACGCCTGTTATTAGAAACCCTGCTGCAGCACCTCTACTATCCCGAGTTTCATGAGCAGAGTTTTGTCCAGCTAAAAAGTCAGCTACTTCGCCACTGGAAAAATGCCGAGAAGAACCGTCCGGTCAGCCAACTTTTTTCCGAGTTGGCGGCACTGTTGCAACCGGCTAATCCAGGCCCTAGAAGGCTGGCTGATGAGATCCAGAATGTCACCCTGCCGCAACTGCGAGACTACGTAGACAGCTTCAAAGTGGAACTGCATTTAGAGATGATGATCCATGGCGATTGGCTAGCTGACGAAGCTGCCGAGCTGGGGAATTGGGTACAGCAACGCCTGTTTAGTCATGCCCGCCCAGGTAAAGGCTGCCCCCGCGAGCTGCTAAATATAGGCGGCCTAGGCACACTTCATCGTCAACTGGAAGTTCCCCACAACGACGCGGCTCTGGTGGTTTACTACCAATCCACCCTCACCTCTCCAAATAAAGTGGCTCTGTTCTTACTCCTCAACCATCTGTTGTCATCGCCTTTCTTCCATGAATTGCGAACACAGCAACAGCTAGGTTATATGGTGGGCACGGGTTACTTGCCGATGCAACGCCATCCGGGCCTCATTATGTACCTACAATCGCCAAATAACGGCCCGAACACCCTGCTTTCAGCCGTCGATGAATTCTTAAAAACTTTCCCGGCCATACTCGAGCAAATGTCGGATGAGGAGTGGCAACACGCCCAACTAGGACTCATTAATCAGGTAATTGAGCCCGACAACAACTTAAGAACCCTGGCTCAGCGTTATTGGGTCAGTATTGGTAATAAGGACATTGAGTTTAACCAAAGAGAGCATGTGGCTAAGCATATTCAAGGGCTCACCAAGCAACGTATTCAACGCTTTGTTGAGGAGCGCCTGCTATCAACCGAGGTCGATCGCGTGGTGCTATACAGCCATGGCGAACAAGACCCAACCCCGGTGGCAGACAAAGACGTGACTCATGTGGAAAACATTGCCGAGTTCAAACTAATGTGCGAAAGGTTTGTTCTCAACTAATCAAGATCAAACAATGCGATCTCAAGCCTTGTCTGTTTAAGCAATTTCCCATAATGTGCGATTTTGTTACCAATGATATCAGTATCATTTTTCACCAACGGTTCATAACCAGCTGATTATCATAAATAAATCATGGCATCCAACCACTGGGCGCCATGGTTAATTGGGGTTGTTTTGCCAGCGTTGTTGTCGTCTAAAAAATTACTAAGAACTTCCCTATTTAGCGGTTTGACTGCTTTCAGTGTAACGATCTGTCCCCCCTCATTTGCCGCCGCAAATAAGTTCGCTAATTCAGCAGGTTCGAATATCAGCGACTATGCTGAAATTATCCTGATCGTCATTGGCACTTGTTTGTTGATGTATAAATTGCTTAGCAAGTTAATGAGTCGCATACAACATCGTCGGCACCAGCTGAACGAGCAACTCGTGCGACTAAATCACTCACTTAATGCCAGTGGCGACGAGTGGTGGGAGTGGGATATTGCCAAGCAGGAGTTTCATCGTGGCCATCATTGGGACTACTTTCCTGACGATGGCTTGCGGAGTGACGACCACTATACCGCCGGTACTATTCATCCAAAAGATCTACCCCGGGTCAGAAAGGCCTTGAATGAACATATTCAAGGGGGCAGTGATCAGTTCCAGATCACCTACCGGCTCAAAGGGCAACACAGTGACAGCTGGTTTTGGGTACTCGACCGTGGCCGAGTCGTTGGGAAAGACAACCAAGGGCATGCAACCCGCATGGCGGGGACGCTGTCTGATATCAACCACCTGATGCAGAGTAAAGATCAACACCTGCTGTTTTCCCACACTTTAGAGAATATCTCCGATGCCGTGGTGATCCTTGATAAAGCCTTCAAAGCGGTGGATGTGAATCAGGCATTCTGCAAAATCACCGGCTACCAGAAGGAGCAGCTAACCAACTGGCAGTTCGCCTTTGACCGTTATCCCCAGCAATTTACTGAGCAGCTCAAGCAAACCTTGAAAAGTACTGGACGCTGGTTTGGCGAACTGGAAGCCAACCGCGCCAATGGTGATATTTTTCAAATCGAGCTGACCATAGATGCGGTCAGTGATGATGAAGGTCAGTTTACCCACTATGTCGGGGTTTTCTCCGACATCACCCAACGTAAGAACACTGAACGCGAACTGCGTAAACTGGCGAACTCTGACACCCTTACAGAACTGCCGAATCGTTCGCTGTTTTATGCTAACCACAAGCACATGGTACGCAGAACCGAGCCCCATGCCTTACTGGTGTTCGACTTAGACGATTTTAAGAAGGTGAATGACTCATTAGGCCACCATGCCGGCGATCAGGTTTTGTGTGCCGTTGCTCGCCGTTTAAAGCGCTGTTGCCGCTCACAAGATACCCTCTATCGATTAGGCGGAGACGAGTTCGCCATTGTCATCGAGGGCAGTAATTCTGTCAGCACTCTGACAGAAGTAGCCAAACGCGCCATGCAGACCCTCAACGACCCTTTTACCCTGCAAGGATCTGAACTGTTTGTTACCAGCAGCATCGGTATTGCCATGTACCCACTGGATGGTGAAAGCACAGAGGAGTTGCTTAAAAAAGCTGATATCGCCATGTACTACGCGAAAAACCAGGGCGCCAACCGCTACCAGTTTTTCAGCGAGTCGATGAACGAACAAGCGATAAAACGGCTGCATTTAGAATCACTGATGCGTCAGGCATTAAAAGAGGGCATGTTCGAAGTTCACTATCAACCACAATACTCTGTTGAGCGACAGCAGATGGTGGGAATGGAAGCCCTGGTCAGGCTTCGGCATCCAGAGCAAGGGCTTATTTTCCCCGGTGATTTTATGCCGCTGGCGGAGGAATCAGGGCTGATTATCGATATCGGCAATCTGGTATTGGAACAGGCGTGTAAAACCGTTCAGCAGTGGCGAGACATCGGCCTCTATAAGGGCCACATTGCCATCAACCTGTCAGCCAAAGAGCTCGATCTTGATAACTTCAGCGATCACGTAGAAGCGGTGTTGGCGAAGACGGGCTTACCCGCAAACGCGCTGGAGCTGGAAATAACCGAGAGCTCGGTTATGCAGAGCCCGAAGACCGCGGTGGAATCGATGCAGGCATTGCGACGTCAAGGGATCATGTTGGCACTGGACGATTTTGGCACTGGCTATTCGTCACTGGCCTATTTGAAGAAATTCCCCATTACCACGCTGAAGATCGATCGCACCTTTGTCATGGATCTGGAAAGTTCGCTGGAAGATCGGCAGATGGCGAACGCCATTATTACCATTGCCCACAATTTAGGGCTGGAAGTGATAGCCGAAGGCGTTGAAACCCACGACCAATTGAAAATACTCAGTGCCATGAGCTGCGATGTCTGCCAGGGCTATTACTTCAGTAAACCGTTATCCCAGCGTGATATGACGACACTGCTCTCAACCCAGCAAGGCAATCTGCCCATCGAACTAATGGAGACAGCACCGCGCACGGCATAACGGTCACTCTACGCGAGGTTATGCCGCCCAGACCACCGCACTGGTTCCGGCGTTTCGCCGCCACAACATACGTCGTTCCACCCGAAACAGTGGCCACACAAAAGGGCCAACCAGAGCAGCGGCAAACGCCCAGCGTTTCGCCTTCATTGCTGACTTCATCGCTTCTACATAGAAAAACAGCGCACAAATGACACTTAACGGAACAAATAACAGCAACACAACAAAGTCCTATCAAATTACCTAATTGCAATGACTCGCCATACGGCAGCAACACAACACGCCAAACAAAAACGCCAGCCTGGAACACTATTCATACTCAAGATCATACCATCGCAATGTATGAAAAATAACCACAAAAAAAGGCGGTTATAACCGCCTTTTCCCTAATACAGCCAACAACTACGAACTATTGGTAAAATTTTTCATCATTTTCCGCCATGCGTTGTAGCAAATCACACGGGGTAAAACGTTCGCCATGGGTCTCTTTCAAGCCATTAAGCGTATGCACAACATGCTTGGCTCCCAAGGTGTCCATATAACGGAAGGGCCCACCTAAAAACGGTGGAAAACCGATACCGAAAATAGCACCAATATCACCATCACGAGGCGAAGCGATGATCCCCTCTTCTAGGCATCGTGCCGCTTCATTCAGCATCTGTAACGCCGCGCGCTCCGCCACGGCCGATGCATTGGTGGTGGCGGTTGGTTGCATGCCTAACACGCCGTAAACGGACAGATCGACCTGCTTCCCTTTCGATTTTTTACCGTAATCGTAAAAACCTTTCTTACTTTTCTTGCCAAGACGACCATCCGCGATCAACTTCGAAAATGCGTCTGGAGCTTTAAACCGTTCACCCAACTCGCTCTCCAGAATAGGAGCGATCTTGCTACCGACATCAATGCCCACTTCATCGAGCAATTTGAACGGTCCCACTGGGAATCCAAAGTTCAATAAGGCGCGATCGATGGTATCTACACCATGGCCTTCCAGCAGTATTTGCGCCGTTTCATTCACATACAACGCCAAAATACGATTCACGTAAAAACCCGCACCATCTTTCACGACGATAGGTGTTTTGCCCTGCTTCTTGGCAAAGGCCACCGTGGTAGCAATGGTGTCTGCAGAGGTTTTATCGTGGGCGATCACTTCAACCAACGGCATTTTTTCTACCGGGGAAAAGTAGTGTAAACCAATCACGTTTTCGGGACGTGCTGCGGCTTCTGCGATCTGAGCAATGGGCAGCGAGCTAGTGTTGCTGGCAAATACGGTGTTCGGCTTAGCGTTCGCCTCCACCTCTTTCACCATACTGTGCTTCAAAGAGAGATCTTCAAATACAGCTTCTACCACGATATCAACATCGCTGAAACCGGAATAATCAGTCGCACCAGTCAGTCGTGCCATCTGGTTTTCCATCTGGCGCTTCGTCAAATGGCGGCGCTTCACCTGTTTCAACAAGCGGTCATAGCTGTAACGCAAGGCGTTGCTGACTCCTGCAGGAGCCACATCTTTGATCCGTACCGGCAACTTGGCTCGCATTGCTGTGACATTAGCAATTCCTGCCCCCATTAAGCCACCGCCCAGCACCGCCGTCTTATGGATAGCAGCAGCTTCTCCGCCCTCGACACCACTCTCTTTCTTCATTTCCGTGGTAGCAAAAAAGATATTCCGCAACTGCTGCGACTCCGCAGACTGCACCAGATTGCCAAAGTGTTTGGCTTCGGTAGCAAAACCGCGGCGGCGGTCAGCCACGCCGGCTTCCACACAATCCAAAATTCGCTCTGCCGCAGGATAATTACCTCGGGTCTTAGCCAAAGTTTTCTTGCGCGCCTGATCAAACAGTACCTTGCGACCAAACGGATTACGCTCCAACAGTTTTTCGATTCCTTTTAGGCGCGGCTTGATCGTCTTCGGTTTGCCTTTCATCACCAGCTTAACCGCTGTTTCAAGCAAGATAGTATTGGCTACCACCTCATCAACCAGTCCCATTTTCAGTGCTTGCTTCGGCCGTAACTGCTTACCAGTGAGCATCATATCCAACGACTTCGCGATGCCAACTAATTGCGGTAAGCGCTGGGTACCGCCACCACCGGGGAGCAGTCCTAGCTGCACTTCTGGCACACCTAAACGGGTCTTGTCATCATCGCTACATACGCGGCGGTGACACGCCAACGCGAGCTCCAGGCCACCACCTAAACAGGCACCGTGGATCGCCGCGACAACGGGAACAGGCAATGCAAACAGCCGATCAAATACTTTATGCCCCTGCAGCGACAATGTTTCCGCCTCAGCGGCCGTACTACAGGCGTCGAGCATGCTGATATCGGCACCAGCAACAAACGAGTCTGGCTTACCACTGACCAGTACAACCCCTTGCAGATCCGACTTTGCCTCTAGTTCATCGAGGACACCATTCACCTCGTCGCCAAACTCAGCCTTGAGGGTGTTCATGGTGTCACCCACCACATCCATGGTCAGTACAGCGATACCATCGTCACGGTAGCTCAGGGTAAATGCGTTATTCTGTTCGCTCATCGGTTACGCCTCCAATACCATTGCTGCACCCAAACCACCAGCCGCGCAGGCAGTGGTTAAGCCTAACCCGCCTCCCCGTCGCTTTAATTCCCGCAGTGTCTGCGTGATCATCCTTGCGCCCGTGGCTGCAAACGGGTGGCCATAAGCGATAGACCCGCCCAGGACATTAAATTTATCCATATCAATCTCACCAATGGCACTGCTTAATCCCAGTTTCTCCTGAGCAAACTTGTCGCTGGCAAACATCTTCACATTTGACAAAGCTTGGGCGGCAAACGCCTCATGCATATCGATCAGAGTAAGATCGTTCAGCGTGATCCCCGCATTAGCTAAGGCCCTTGGCGTGGCATAAGAGGGGCCCATCAGCATATCCTGCCAAACGTCAATCGCAGCAAAAGCGTAACTGCGGATATAGCCTAAGGGTTCCAGCCCTAACGAGTGCGCGATATCTTCCCGCATCAGCATCACTGCCGCTGCACCGTCCGTCAGTGGCGTACTGTTAGCGGCGGTCACTGTGCCATGGCGACGATCGAAAGCTGGGCGTAATTTGGCGTAACCGGCCAGCGAACCATCGGCTCGGATATTGTTATCTTGTTCAATAAAAGATTTATAGGGCGGCACATGGGCGGTCATCACTTCATCATCTAGCAGACCGTCTTGCCACGCTTTGGCAGCGAGCGTATGAGAACGGTGTGCCAATTCATCCTGCGCCTGCCGGGTGATGCCGTGGCTTTTTGCCATCTGCTCTGCGGTTTGTCCCATGCTCAGGCCAGTGGAGTATTCCGCCACCGCTGGCGGCACAGGCATCAGGTCCTTTAAACCCAACTGACGAATGATCTTTAACCGTTGACCAAGGGTGCGCGCTTTATTCAATTCGACCAGCACGGTGGCTAATTTCTTACTGACGCCAATAGGAAGCACGGAACTGGAATCAGCGCCCCCAGCGATACCGATCTGACTTTGTCCGGCGAGGATAGACTCGGTGACATTGGCTACCGACTGGAAACTGGTCGCACAAGCGCGGCTCACACTATACGCATCGGTCGCCACATTCATCCCGGTCCCCAGCACAATTTCACGGGCAATATTGGGCGCTTCAGGCATCTGCACCACCTGACCAAACACCAGCATATCAACTAATGCCGGATCCAGGTCGATACGTTGCATCATCTCTGCAACGACGGTTTTTCCCAGATCCAGCGCAGAGACTTTATGAAAAGCCGTTGCCTGCTTGGCAAATGGCGTTCTCAATCCAGAGACCACTGCGATACGATGTCCGCCCTGGCTGACGAGGGGCAATGCCTGTTTACTCATCCCACACCTTTCTTATTTGTTTATTGAGGGAGGCCTACTCGACCTAGAGGTCTGACCTCTTAACTAAACGCATTGTAGCTAGTCCTTGACCGGTTTCAAACACCCGTTTTGATTTTTCCTTACATTTGTGACGGTTGTGATACTGGATCTCGCCCCCATTATTAGATAAAACCAATAGCCGCCAAGGCTTAGGCTCACTGTTGAGCCACCAGAGAAATGCTTAGAAGGTACGTAAACCATGCCAGTGAGTCAGTTCCAACAACTCAACAATTATTTGAATCAGCAGATTTTGGGACAACCCGAGCTTACCCATAATATTTTGGTTGCCCTGTTAGCCGATGGCCACTTATTAGTTGAGGGGCCTCCAGGCTTAGCCAAGACCCGTGCGATTAAAGCACTATCTGACGGCATCGAAGCCGACTTTCACCGCGTCCAATTCACCCCTGACCTGCTGCCTGCTGATCTCACCGGCACAGATATCTATCGCCCGGAAAATGGCAGCTTTGAGTTCCAACAGGGGCCACTGTTTCATAATTTGATCCTGGCGGATGAGATCAACCGGGCGCCGGCCAAGGTGCAGTCAGCCCTGCTTGAAGCGATGGGTGAGCACCAAATCACTGTCGGCAGTAAGACCTATCAACTACCAGAACTATTCCTGGTCATGGCGACGCAGAATCCCATCGAACAAGAAGGCACCTATCCGCTGCCGGAAGCACAGTTAGATCGTTTCTTAATGCATCTGGAAGTGGACTATGCCGGGGTAGAAGTTGAGCAGCAGATCTTAAAGCTCAGCCGTAACGAAGCGTTAGGCGAGATGGTTAAAATCGATGAAAAGCTGACCCAGCAAAGTATTTTCTCTGCCCGCAAAAAAATATTGTCATTGCATATGGCGCCAGAGTTGGAGCAGTATCTGGTGCAGCTGATTATAGCCACCCGCCAACCTGCCGCTTATGATCAACAACTGGCCAGCTGGCTGCAGTTCGGTGCCAGCCCTCGCGCCACTATTTCGCTGGAACGCTGTGCCCGTGCCAATGCTTGGTTAGCAGAGCGTGATTTTGTCACCCCTGATGATATCCATAGCGTGTTCCATAATGTGCTCAGACACCGCCTGCTGCTGAGCTATGAAGCAGAAGCTGACGGCGTCACCGTCAATCAGGTATTAGACAAGATATTAGCCTTGGTGCCGCTGCCGTGACAGAGGAAAGATCCCACAGGGCTGAGCCAGGCTGGATGCTGGAGCAACGCAGTCTTATTGCGTTGAAACAGCAAACCGGTGGCATCTCCTTGCTCAAGCCGAGACAACTGCGTAGTAAATTGGCGGGTAGCTATCAAAGCAAAGCCCGCGGTCGAGGCATGGAGTACGCAGAAACCCGTCACTACCAGCCCGGTGATGATATTCGTAGTATCGATTGGCGTGTTACCGCGCGCACAGGTAAAGCCCATACCAAGCTGTTCCATGAAGAACGAGAACGGCCAGTGTTTCTGCTTGTCGATCTGGGTGCCAGCATGCGCTTCGGAAGCCAGTGGCGTTTTAAATCGGTGCAAGCAGCGCACTTGGCCGCACAACTCGCATGGTGCGCCTGTGACAATGGCGATCGCATCGGCGGTCTGATCTGGAATCAATATCAACATCAGGAGCTGAAACCTAAAAGTCGCTCTGCTGCGGTGTTGCACTTAATCCACACCATGGTGTCACTACATGAACAAACACCTCAACATGGCATAGAGCCCCAGGATTTTAACCACGCCTTAAGTCGTCTGCGTTATATCGTCCGTCCCGGTAGCCAGGTGATCCTAATCAGTGATTTCCAACAGCTCAATGACGAAGGGATCCGCCACCTCAGCCTGTTGGGGCGCCACAACGACCTCATCGCAGGAGAGATCTATGACCCATTGGAGATCCAGTTACCTGAAACTGAGTTTGGCAATGATCTGATGATCACCGATGGCAATCAGCGCGCCATCCTCCCCCTCAGTCAACGCAACCAGCGCCAGCAATGCCAGCAACGCTTAGAGCAGGCGCGCCAGAGCCGTTTAGACCAGCTACAAAAAAGTGGCTGTCGCTTATTTCATATCGGTGCCCACGAAGAGATCAACAAGCAGTGGCGGAGGCAGCATCATGGGCGCTAAATTAGACCTTGAAGATCTTCTACTGCCACCTATGGTCAGCAGCATCTCATGGCCGCTGATCGCCTTGCTCGTTGCCTTGCTGTTATGCGCAGTGGCCATCACAGTGGCACTTTATCTTCGCTATCAGCAGCGACACTATTGCCGTATCGGTTTACGGACACTGACCGCGATGGATGACAATACCCTCGCGCAGCTTTGGCCACTGAAACAGCTACTGCAACAGGTAATACGCGCCTACCAGCCCCACGCGCTCAGCGTACAACCGGCCACTGGAAAAGCTTGGTTCGACGATTTAGCAGTGCATCTTCCGTCCAAGCTACGCGAGCAGATCTCACCACTGCAACTGCTCGCAGATGATCAACGATTTAAGGCCGATTTTTCAGCCTCGACACAGGTGCCCGCGTTACGTGCTGCCGCAGCGTACTGGTTACAGCACACTCGGTTACCTCATCACCGCACAACAGCTGCAACACAACAAAACAGAGGGAGGAAAGATGCTTGAGTTTCAATGGCTTTGGCTGCTTCTTGCCCTGCCGCTGCCGCTACTGAGTTACTTTTTTCTGCCGCAAGTAGAGACAAAAGCGGGCGCTTTGCGGTTACCAACCTTTGCCTTGCTGTCGCAACACTCGCTTACAGCCAACAGTGGCGGCCGGCCGGTACAGATCAAATGGCTTGCGATAATAGCGTGGGTGCTGCTGGTGATTGCCGCCAGCCGCCCACAGTGGCTGGGAGATCCCGTGGAAGTGCCAGCCAAAGGACGTGATCTCATGCTCGCAGTGGATCTCTCAGGGAGCATGGAGATTGAAGATATGCAGGTCAGAGGCCGCGCGGTTGACCGTCTAACCCTAGTAAAACACGTGGTTGGCGAGTTTATTGAGCGGCGCAATGGCGATCGGGTCGGTTTGATCTTGTTTGCTGACAACGCCTACCAGCAAGCCCCTCTCACCTTCGATACCGGCACCGTGAAACAACTGCTGGCAGATACGGTGATTGGCCTGGTTGGGCAATCAACCGCCATTGGTGAAGCGATAGGCTTAGCCACCAAACGCCTATTAGCCGATGAACAACCACAAAAGATCTTGATATTACTTACCGACGGCCAGAACACCGCCGGTGAAGTGAGCCCACTGGATGCCGCCAAGGTGGCCGCAGAACAAGGGGTGAAGGTTTATACCATCGGCGTCGGTGCCGACGAAATGATTAAGCGGACCTTCATGGGCACCCGCAAAGTTAATCCCAGTGCCGATCTGGATGAGGTCACACTGACCAAAATAGCCGCCCTGACCGGCGGCCGCTATTTTCGCGCCAGAGATGCTGAAGATCTGGCACAGATCTACCAAGAGATTGAACAACTAGAACCCGTTGACCAAGACCGTCCGATGTTACGACCAACCACCGAGATCTATTTTTGGCCTTTAGGGTTAGCATTCCTACTGATCACAGCAGCCTTCTTTTGGTCGATGTTCGCAAACCGGCTAACACTGCCTCCAGCTAATGCAGCCAACGTATCTGGAGCTGAACAATGAACTGGCTAACTGACTTTCATCTCCTGCGCCCATTTTGGTTATTGAGCCTATTGCCCCTTCCCTTGGTGATCTGGTGGTTATGGCGGCAGAACTTCGCCAACTCCGGTTGGCAAAAGCTCGTGCACCCCGAGTTACTAAAGCGTTTGATGACCGACGATTCCCCCGCACACAAGGGATGGCTATGGCTGCTCAGTACGATTTGGTGCTTACTTACTTTGGCGATGGCTGGCCCTAGTTGGTATCAGGTGCAAACCCCACTGTCCGCCGCCCCCAACGGGCGGGTGTTGATTATGGATATGTCACTGTCGCTGCTGGCAACCGATCTCAAACCAAATCGTTTAGTCCAAGCACGCTACAAAGCCATGGATCTATTAGATGGCTGGCAGGAGGGGGACACCGGACTGATCAGCTTCGCTGGCGATGCCTATGTACTCAGCCCATTAACCTCGGATATCAATAATCTGAAAACCATGATCCCCGCATTAGATCCCAGCATCATGCCGGCGATGGGGAGCCGCCCTGATAAAGCCGTGGCACTGGCAATCGAACTGCTCACCAGCGCAGGCTATCAAAAAGGGCAACTGTTTCTCATTGGTGATGAGATAAGACCCGGACAACAGCAGCGGATCCAAGCCCTGTTGGGTGACCGCTTTGAACTGTCCATTTTGGGGGTGGGTACGCCCAATGGTGGACCGATCCGCATGCCCGACGGCAGCCTCCTGAAGATGGTGGACGGCGAACTGCCGGTACCCACACTGGAAGAGAACACACTGCGCAAAGCCAGTCAGAACAGTGGCGGTCAATATATTCGTATTCGCAGTGACGACCTCGATATCAAAAGTTTATTGGCAATAAGCCAGGGCGACAGCCAAACAGCGCAAACCGTTGATGGTGAGGTGTGGCAATGGCACGACAGCGGTTATTGGTTAGTGCTGCTGTTGTTACCTCTGGCACTGTCTGCGTTTCGTCGCGGCCTACTCATCTTGCTGTTGGGCGTGCCAATGCTGCTGCCCGCTCCGCAGGTCAAAGCCGATTGGTTGCCTGATGCCCTGAAAAGCGATGACCAACTGGCGGCGGAGTCTTTCGCAAACGGCGACTATGCCAAAGCGGCAGCAACATTTGACAATGATGCCTGGCGCGCGGCTAGCCTTTATAAAGCGGGGCAATATGAAGAAGCCGCAGCTATCTATGCTGAATTTGATGATGCTATTAATCATTACAATCGTGGCAATGCACTGGCGATGTCACAACAGTACCAAGAAGCATTAGACGCCTATAACCGCGCCCTTGAACTGGATCCAGAGTTAGCGAATGCGGCCACCAATCGTCAGCGCATTATGGACCTGATGGAAGACAATCCTGACCAGTCTCAGGGAGAGTCTGGCGACGGTAATGATGAGTCGCAACAAGGGCAACCTGGCGACGAACAACAAGAGCAGCAGGGCCAGCCCGGTGAAGGCGATAGTGAAGAAAATCAACCGGATCAACAACCACCAGGTGATGGCGAAAATAGCGAAACGAGCAAAAACGGCACCGGCGATCAACCACCGCAAGAGCAAACTGGTGGCGAGCAGCCGCCGAACGAAGCCGCAGACAGTGATAGCCAACCGCCAGCGGGCAACGCTGGTGATTCCGAGTTGGAGGTCGATGAATCAGCACTAAAGGCACCACAACCGACTCCCGGCGAACAGGACGGAAGCCAGCCCGATGGTCAGGCTGAAATACCACAGCCACAACCGGTGACAGCTAACCCGGAGATAAATGATGACAAACCAGAACAAGAGGGAGCGCAGGCCTACGCCACCGCCCCAGGTGAGCCTCTTTCCCCTGAAGAGCAAAAACTACAACGCTGGTTAGAGCAGATCCCCGACGATCCGTCACTGCTGCTCAGAAACAAAATGAAGCTTGAACATCTGCGACGGGAAAAAGCCGGAGAGACAAGCGAGGAGACACAACTTTGGTAGCACATATGCAACGACTTTTTGCCCTTTTAATCCTGCTGCTTTGGGCCAACCAGTCATTGGCAAGCATGCAAATTGACAGCTCTGTGGCACCTAATCCAGTGTTTGTGGAGGAGCGTTTTGTGCTGACCATCAGTGTCGATGCCAACGCCGACAAACTGGAGTTGGATCGTGATGCGCTATTACGGCAAGGCCTAGTGGTAGGTGCAACAAATGTCAGCCGTAACTATCAAATCATCAATGGCGATAGTAGACGGCAAACCACCTGGCGCACCGAAATTTATGCACGCAAAGCAGGCACTTATACCCTGCCCGCCGCCTCTGTCGATGGTGTGAAGGGCAAACCGGTGACTATCGATGTGCGACCAATACCCAAGCAAACTGGACCGGCGCGGGATCTATTTATTGACGCCGAGCTGTCCAGTACCACCGCTTATTTAGGACAACAGATCAGCTATAGCGTCAAACTTTATCTCGGCGAAGAACTACGCAACGGTAGCCTGGCTGATCCACAGATGGCCGATGCGGCGATCCGCAATATCGGCTCTGATACTAAAACCACAGAGATAGTCGATGGCCGTCGCTACCAAGTGATCCAACGCAACTTTGCTGTAGTGCCAGAACAAGCTGGCAGTTACGAGATCATCGGTGCCAACGTCAAAGGACAATTGGTGAAGCAAAATTCGCGGGGACAGTTGTACGGGTTGCCAGTCAACGAGTCGGCACCCACTCTGACACTGCAGGTAAAAGCTGCACCCGAAAACTACAGCGGCCACTGGCTACCATCGGAATTAGTCACCTTGCATGATGAATGGCAACCGCAAAATAGCCAATTGACGGTAGGAGAGCCGATCACCCGCACCATCACCCTCAGTGCCATCGGCATTGAAGATAAACAGTTGCCAAATTTGCAGATCCAATACCCGGCAACCGTTAAGGTCTATCCAGATAAAGCGATTAACGACACCTATGTACAGGAAGATCGTCTGATCGCCCAGCGTGTGGAGTCTGTCGCCTTGATCCCAACCCAAGCGGGAGAACTCACGTTCCCGGCGCTCTCAGTGAGTTGGTGGGATACAGCGCAAAATAGACAAAGAACAGCAGAACTGCCGGCACGAACATTTACCGTGATAGCCGCCGAAGGACAAGTGCCGCTCGCAGAGAATACGCGACAAGCATCCCCTGCGCAGGTGGAACAAGACAGTACCTGGTTCTGGCCATTTATATTGATGAGCATCTTGTGGTTAGTGACATTAACGGCTGCGATCTATGGTTATCTGAAGCGCAGCAAGTCGACACCTCAGGCACAGATACAGCCCGCATCAGCGAAAAACCTCTCTTTTGCTGAATTGGAAAAAGTGTGTACAACAGCGCAACCCGCCGCGATCCAACAAGGCTTGCAGCGTTGGTGCTTATCTCAGGGCTGGCGCAGTCGTCGGCAGTGGTTAGCCACCTTATCGACCACCGATGCCACACAGATTGAAAGTCAACTAACGTCACTGGATAAAGCGGTCAACCAACAGGCCGAAACTTGGCCTGCCGAGCCCCTGTTAGCGGCAATAAAGAGCAGCTATATGCAGACTATTCCAGCCAACGGAACGTCATTATCACCGCTGTATCCGACTGCCTAAACAGTGACTCTCGGGCACAAAAAAGGGCTGTCGTCACAGCCCTTTTTTATTCATCTCTTTGCTACGTTTCCGCTCGAACAAAAACGCAGGCGATTTCGCAGAAATTATCTTAGTGCCAATTGGAACAACAGCCCTTCCGCCTGACAGCCAAAGCGATAAGTACCAGAGACTTCAATACCACCGGCGACCTCTTGCTTCTTCACTTCGACCACTTCAACCGGCTCGGACGACTTGCTTTCGGCCATAGACAACCAATGGGCCAAGATCGTTTCCAAAGCAGCTTCATCGGCAACGACAGCAGACACTTCCGCAGTGCAATCCTCACCATCGAGAATAGTACCGACATCAACGCAACAACATACTTCTGTTTCATTGGCGGTACAGGTTAGATCCTTACTCATTTTCTTACCTTAATCGATAAACATATCTGCAATATAACGCAGATCTCACTAGGCTGTTTGAACTGTATCAACCCATCAGCGCATAATAGCCCCTTTAGTTGAGGCGCTACTCGCTCTTCGAGAGAGTCCAATCAGCGAAACAAACCAGCCAAAGCCGCTGCGTACTCCATTATTTTGGACCTAAATTTATGGCAGTTACACTTTTTCGAAAGAAAAAATCAAAAGACCCGGTCTCTGTTGATATGGCAAATAAACAGAAACGCTATGAGGCCCTGGTCAACGCCCTGCACGGCGATCTTTATCGCTACGCTTATTGGCTTTGTCACAGCCCCGACATAGCAGAAGATTTAGTTCAGGAAACTTTCCTTAGGGCATGGCGCTCTCTGGATTCGTTGAAAGATGAAAAAGCAGCCAAAAGTTGGCTATTTACCATCGTACGTCGCGAGAACGCCCGGCGCTTTGAGCGCAAGCAGTTCGATGTGGTGGATATTGACGACCAACCGGTCGCCGATCAGCAATCGGTTTCCACAGAGCAGGATACCGAGAACCACCTGCTTCGACGTCAAATCGCAATGTTGGCACCTGAGTACAGAGAACCACTGATTTTGCAGGTATTAGGTGGTTTTAGCGGCGATGAGATAGCCGAGCAACTTGGGCTCAACAAAAATACAGTCATGACACGTTTGTTTCGCGCAAGAAACCAATTGAAAGAAGCATTAGAAACAAGCGATAGAAAGCGAGGTCACAGCAATGGATGATCTGGAGTTAAGAAGGCGCCTGTATGCCGATCCCAATGATAAGGATCCGCAGATCAGTGACGCACTGACATCATCCCCGAGTAATCAGCAGTTTGCTGGCGAACTAAAACAGCTTGATGGAAAAATTAGCAGCGCGGTAAAAGTGCCAGTGCCTGAAGGATTAGCCGAACGTTTGATCCTGAGTCAGTCAATGGAACAGTTCCGTCAGCAACGTAAACGTTCGCGGGTACATTTAGCCTTGGCTGCATCCATCGCCTTTGCTGTCGGCATTAGCTTTAGCTTGCTCAAGAGCACACCGCAACATGATTTTAATGTCATTCAACACTCGCTAGCGCATGTTTACGGCGAAGCTGATCATCTTGATGGCATTGATGAAGGGCTACGTTTTCAGCAGGTGAACAGTAAACTGGCCAAATTAGGAGGTCAGCTGGAGCAGGATATTGGCCATGTGTATTTCGCTAACTTCTGCGATTTTGATGGCACTCGCTCACTGCATTTGATTGTTGACGACGATAGCGGCCATCGCGTCACGGTGTTTTTTGTGCCTGACAATAAGCGCCCAGTCGATGAACAGTTCAACGATGGCAAAATGGCTGGCTCAGTCCACCACTTCACCGACTCCCAGGGCCAAGGGATGAGTATGGTGGTGCTATCTGAGCCTAACGCGCAGATCAAGACCGTTGAACAACGATTACAAAAATCACTGCGCTGGCAGAATATTTAAACTGGTCGCGCAAGCGAAAAAAAACGCGGCCACAAGCCGCGTTTTTTTTGCTTAATGCCTATCGCTAAAGTTAACGCGTTGGCAGTAACAGCATATCCAGATGCATCACCCCACCATCATCGTAGGGCTCACCCTTCTCTTCAAAACCAAACTGTTGGTAGTAAGGAACTAATGCCTGCTGTGCTGAAATCTTTATCGCGACTCCGGGATACCATTTTGCCAAGGTATCCAAACCTGTTTTAATCAGTTTTTCACCTAACCCTACTCCTCTACCCTGTTTCGCTAAAACAATACGCCCCAGCACCGGATAGTTAGGATGGCAGCTTGCCGGCGGTGCCAGGCGCGCATAGCCGATCAGCACATTATCCTGTTCGACAAGCAGGTGAGAGCAATGCTCATCCTCACCATCAATATCCAGATATAGGCTGTTTTGTTCCAACATAAATACCTGTTGCCGAAGCTTCAGTATCGCTATCAGTTGCGCTTTACTTAACTGTTCAAAGCTCAATATGGACCACTTGAATGGCTGCACTCTACTCTCCAAACATTGTGCGGTACTGGATGCCGCCGCTTGAGGTTACTAGCACTAAAAACACAATAGCGACATAAAGCGCTGCTATGCAACTCGATTGGCCGCCACTGACCACTTTTACCGCATGCCTGTTAACCCCCTTTGATTAGGGATTGTTGCGTACAAATCAACCGATAACCTCACTGATTATATTCTAGATGGCCCCCAAAATGGGTCGGCGGTTACCGCACGAAGTGTCGGTGCATCAGACATGAGCGGCTGTTTGCTGACCTTGACAAGCCAACCGCGGAATAAATTAGCTCAATGCGAGGTTGAACCTTGCATTTCCATCTACCCATCCGCATAGTAGCGCGCCGCTGACTCAGGGTCAGCGGATCAGTTTTTCTAATAACAAAGGGTGTTGGCCAAGCACGACGCCCACGAGTCTTGAGCACGCTATGCAACCTTTAAAAAAAACCGCCTTTGCCAGCTTGCTGGCTGTCATCTCCAGCCAAACCAACGCCGCCGGCTTTCAGCTCAATGAGCACAGTGCCAACGGCCTAGGCCGCGCTTATGCCGGCGAGGGCGCTATCGCAGAAAATGCCGCGGTACTGGCAAGAAACCCAGCGGCGATGACGCTATTCGACAAAGCGCAGCTCTCGGTCGCCGCTACTTATATTAACCCTGAGGTAGATATCACTGGCCATACGACCAACCATTATGGCGAGCTTTATAATGGTGCGGCGGCTGGAGTCAACGCTGCCGTTCCAGGCGCAGATCTTGCCATGGTGCAAACTGAATTCGATGCCAAACAGCGGGACATCGCCCCCGATGCCGTGGTACCAGCGATATACTATATTCGCCCAATCGATGAACAGTGGTTCTTTGGCTTCGGTGTGTTCTCCAATTTTGGTCTCAGTACCGACTACGATAGCCAGTCCAACACCAGCGAATTCGCCGATAAAGCAGAAGTAACTACCATCAATATCAATCCTAATCTTGCCTATCGGATCAATGATGAGTGGAGCATCGGTGGTGGCATAAACCTGGTTTATGCCGATGCAGAGATCGGTAGTACAACGCCGGAATATATGAACGGTTACGTGGCTCCTATAAACGACTATAACCAGATCGCCGAGCAAATAGGTGCACCCACCCTGCTGCCTGTTCCCGGCAATGCCACAACCTTGCGGATGAGTGGTGACGATTGGGCCTACGGTTGGAATATTGGCTTGCTTTGGCAGTTACCCGCTGGCACCCGTGTGGCACTCAGTTATCGCTCAGAAGTTAAACTGGAGCTGGACGGTCACGCTGAATCCGATCTTTCTGCGGCCCTAAACGACAAAGGAACATTGGATCTGGATCTGCCCGCTATCACTGAGTTGGCTATTCACCAACCCATTAACGGCCAATGGTCACTGCAGGCCAGCGCCGTATACACACAATGGGGCAGCTTTGACAAACTGGAAGCAAAACTGGATAACTTGGATGAGCCTGTCCATATCAAAGATGAATACTGGGATCATGCCTGGCGTCTAGCAGCTGGCGTTACCTATCTTGCGACGCCCGCCTGGACCCTTCGCGCTGGTTACGCCTATGACGAAACCCCGGTTGACGCCAAACATCGGACTTTAAGCATCCCGGATACAGATCGGCAATGGTTTACTTTAGGTACCAGCTATCAGTGGGATGAGGCTGTATCGTTTGACCTAGGTTATGCCTATCTTTACGGGCGAAAGGTCGATGTGACTGAAGAGTTTGGCCTGACAACAACCAACCCAAACACCGGCGCTCCCATCCATATTCCGGTGAGCAGTTATCAGGGACAGTTAAACAGCGCTGACGCACACATCTTGTCAGCACAGCTTAACTATCAATTTTAGCAACAAGTCGCGACGAATTCGCCACAATAAGCCTGCTATCCTGCAGGCTTATTAAGTAGTGGCAAAATATTTCTCATCAACTCCGGCGTGGCAACCTCGACCGCTAAACGCCCCGCCTCAATCGCTTCATCGGCACGGTGAAACTCCATAGCACCGTAATCAGCCATCAATGGCGCAATCAAAGCATCCGCGGGATCACCAGCCATCCTTGCCCTTGTCACCCGGTCTTGCATGATGTTTAACGAATTAGAAAAGACCCCCAGCAAACTGGGCGAGCGAACTTCATCCACCGATGAACGCCGCAACATCTGCTGAATATAGTTACGCCCGTTCTCAAACAGCCCCATAAAGCCACTGTTACCATTGCCCTTATTGGGCTTGAGCTCAGCACCATCATCCGCAATATGCGGTTCAATGATGGCGCGATGAGTCCGATATTGCTGTGCGGCACGCACGTTGTTATCAGCATTCAAATTCACCGCTATCACCAAATCTGCGCCCATTGCGCGACAAAGTGACACCGGCACAGGATTAACCAAAGCGCCATCAATAAGCCAGCGCCCTTGATACATCTTCGGCGAAAACAGCACCGGCACGGCACAAGAGGCCTTTACCGCGCTGATAAGATCGCCTTGTTGTAACCATACTTCGCGGCCACTATGTAACTCGGTCGCCACTGCCGCAAACGGTTTCGGCAGCGCTTCAAAACGTGTCTCACCAATGAGTTCAGCCGCCTCATTAAACACCTTGTCGCCAGCAAGTAATCCACCTTTTGCTAGAGAAACATCAAAACGACTGACGATCCCCCAATGAGAAAACTCTCGCACCCATAACTCAAACTCGCTTAATCGATCATTGCTGTAGGCAGCCCCCACCAAAGCACCAATCGAACAGCCCGCGATAACATCAGGATGGATCCCCATTTCTGCCAGCGCTTTCAGTACACCAATGTGAGCCCAGCCTCTGGCTGAGCCACTGCCTAATGCCACTCCGACCTTCAAGCCTTGAACAGCTTCTTTTGACATATCTCCGCGCCTTATAACTTGCTTATTTCAGCGATCACAAAACGAACCTCAAATAGATGCGATACCACATCAGTTGGTTTAGATTGGTATTCTCATATTTTCCACGGTGATGTCGTATCCCTATGTTCTTTTATGTTGCCCGGCAACCTATTCTGGATCGAGAAAAATCGCTTATCGGTTACGAGCTGTTATTTCGAGACAGCATTGAAAATGTATTCCCGCAAATTGACCCCCATGAAGCAACGTCAAGACTGCTGGCTGGTAGCCATTTTCACTTAGGTATCGACAATCTGACAGGTTCCGTACCTGCATTTATCAATTTTCCAGAGATGTCGATACTGGTCAAGGTACCAGAACTACTGCCAAATAATCAGGTCGTTATCGAGCTATTGGAAAGTATTGCTCCAAGTCATGAATTAAAAGCGATCTGCCAACAGCTTAAGCAGAAAGGATATAAAATCGCGCTGGATGATTTTGTTATGCAACCCCATTGGTTGCCAATATTACCCTACGTTGACATGGTCAAAATCGATTTTAGAGCCACTTCAATCGACGATATTCAAAGCACCTGTGATCAACTGGCCAGTTTTGACTTAGAACTGCTCGCCGAAAAGATAGAAACCCATGATGAATTCAATTTCGCCATGACGCTTGGCTTTGATTACTTTCAGGGCTATTTCTTCAGTGCACCGGAAGTGTTAAAAACACGCGCATTGAAGCCAAATGAAATAAACTTGGTAGAACTACTCGCCAAATTAGGACAAGAAAGCTGCGACTTTAATGAACTAGACACCATAATCCAACGTGATGTGTCGCTGACCTATAAATTGCTCCGCTACGTTAACTCTTCCTTTTTCAACCGTCGACGGGAAATTAACTCGATCCGCCAAGCATTGGTTTATTTAGGGGAGAATGAGATAAGGAAGTTTATTGCCCTGTTAGCCGCTGCCAATTTGGCAGAGGACAAGCCCAGTGAACTGATCCGATTATCAATTACCCGTGCCCGCTTTTGCGAATTGATTGCACAACAACAAGCACCCGAGTATGCATCAAAAGCCTTCTTGCTAGGTCTCTTTTCCCTTATCAGTGCCATTCTCGATGAGCCCATGGACAAGGTAATGTCGAAACTACCACTTTCTGACGAAATAAAACTCGCATTACTAAAAAGGGAAGGCCCCTTAGCTAACTACCTATCCCTAATTCTTGACTATGAACGTGCCGTATGGGACGGAGTCAATGCACTCTCCTCAACCATTGGCGTAGATACTGGACAATTACCAGAATTCTATATGGATGCCGTAGGCTGGAGTAATAGCCTGCTTGAGCAGTAATTCATTGAATCGGCGGCCGGTAGAACGGCCGCTTCTACGCTTTGTGCTAACCCCTGACCACTCGTTTATTTTTATATCCACTTTTATCTCACCCGATTTATACGCAAAATTTACCGATTAATAGTGAAAAAAGTGATCTAAATAGTAAATTTCTTGCACCATAATGAATATCTATTATTATATTTAGACTCGAAGTCCACCGATAATATTAATATAAGGAATATTCATGAGCGATTTTCTGAAAATCCTGAGCCATGCTCGTCGTCTTAAAAGTTCAACTGAAGAGCTTACTGTTGAACAACTATTGGAAGTTAAGGAAAAACTTCAGAAGATCATTGATGATCGTGTCGCTGCCGAAGAAGAAGAAAAGCGCGTTAACGCAGAAAAAATTGCCAAGATTGAAAAGTATCGTGAAATGCTTGCCGCCGATGGTATTCAACTCGACGATCTTACTGACGGTGTTGCTGCCGCGCCAAAAGCTAAAACAAAGCGTGCGCCTCGCCCTGCTAAATATGAAATTTGGAACGACGCTGGTGAGCGCATTACCTGGACAGGTCAAGGCCGTATGCCAAACGTATTCAAAGTACGGGTCGATGCTGGCGAAGCCTTGGATACTTTCTTAATTAAGTAATCCTCCCGTTAAAGAAAAAACCTGCTAATAAGCAGGTTTTTTTATATCTTTTACTTGTTCAACCTGACTTTACTTTAACCAAGTAGATGCTTGTTCCGGTAAGCCAATGACACGGTCAAGCACATAGACGGAGGCGTCGTCAGCCATTCTGACAAATTGACCTCCGCGCTGACTATCTAGCGCGCCCAACAATATATCTTTCTCATAACCACCTGCAGACTTAAGTGAAACTCGCCAAGCACTGCCTTTCCCTTCGCCGGGTGGAAGCATATCTAATGACTCATAGTTGCGCGGTAAACTGGTTTCCGCGGCAATCACTTTGGCATGAGCCAACTGCTGAACTAAATTGGCCAAAGGCATAATTTCAATTGTACGGCCGCTGTGTTTATCTACCCAACCGTTTTCAACCCGCTCAGCATAAATCACCGAATCATTGGCAGGGTTCACTACTTCAACGGTAACCAATTTTTCTGAGCCATATTGTAAGGCGGGTAAAAAACGCTTTTTCTCTGGGACCTCATCATTGTCAATCACCAACAATATAGCCCCCATCAACAAAGCTACCCCCAATGACCATCCCATCAATGCCATACGCTTCATAGACCAACGACTCCTAGATATAACCTGAGACTGAAACTTTGGCCGCAAGTATACGCGCTAATGAATGTTTGTTGCAGCCAATCTCGATGGCAAGCAAAATAGTGCATTGGTTAATTCTCTGTTGAGGCTCAAATGCGCCGATTGCTGCTTCCGGCTCTACTCCTGACACTATCAGGTTGTTCCGGCTATTCCCTGCATACTAATTTGGATAAACAAAACTTTGACGATTATTACCGCCCCTCCTCTGTCACCGTCTACACTGCCGAACAGTTAACTGACTTAAACTATAAAGAGTTGGGGCCGGTACAGGGCGAAAGCTGTCGCAACAGAAGCGATCTCCCACCAGCACAGGTCAGCGACGCGAGAACGCAAGCTAGAACCAGCGTAGCGGAAATGGGCGGCAATGGCGTCACGTTTAGCCAGTGTTTAACCTTAACTGGCGATGATTCCTTGCCTGGCTGCATCGATAGCATCATATGCATCGGCACCGCCTTAGCCGTTGAGGCTCCGTAACCATGAGTGAGCACCTGATATCACCGGTTGCTTTGATCCATACCCCCTACCAACAGAAGTTTGCCATTCCTCGGCAACCCGGCTTAGTCAGTGCCGCAGAAGCAACATTGGAACTGCTCCCCCCCTATGACAACCCGGAATGTGTTCGTGGTATCGAAGCATTTAGCCACCTCTGGCTACTGTTCAAGTTTCATCAAACGGCAGAACAGGGATGGAAGCCCTTAGTCAGGCCACCGCGCCTAGGCGGCAATACTAAAGTCGGGGTATTTGCATCACGTTCAACCTTTCGTCCGAATGCCATGGGGCTCTCAGTGGTAAAGCTGCTGGCTGTGGATATTACTCATGGCCGCGCTAGCTTGCGCTTGCAAGGGGTTGATCTGGTTAACGGCACACCAATTTATGACATTAAGCCTTACCTGCCCTACTCGGATGCGATCAACGAGGCCGCCGGCGGCTTCGCTGACAGCCGTCCAGACAGTGAAATGACGGTGTTATTTACGCCTGAAGCGGCGCAGCAGTTAGCCCATCACCAACAACGGTATGCCAACCTGCAATTACTTATCGAACAAGTGTTACAACAAGATCCACGACCAGCCTATAAACAAAGAGTGGTCGCTAGCCAGAATTACGGTATGGCACTTTACGACCTCAATATAAAATACCGAGTTGAAGCCAAAATAACGGAAGTACTGGAGATCAACAGTGACTGAAAACGTACCTCCAGACTACCAGTCCCAGCATAAAAAGCGGCTCTCTTACATGCCATGGCTTTACTATCGTTTAAAACCAAAACATAAACTGTGGGCGCTAGCGTGGCAGCAACAGCAACAGGCTGAACTCATGGCTTTGGAGACCATCCAGTTTGGTGAAGATTGCTTTGTTGCTCCGGAAGCGAACCTATTTGCAGAGCCAGGTCGCCAAATAACCATAGGGGATCGCACCGCGATTGCCGCAGATACGTTTATCCACGGCCCTCTGACCCTGGGGCGCAACGTAGGTATCAACCACGGCTGTTCTTTTGATGGTGGCCGACATGGCATCACCATTGGTGATAACAGCCGAATTGCCAGTGGCGTCGCGATCTACGCCTTTAATCACGGCTTAGCCGCAAACGCGCTAATAGATCAACAACCGGTTCACTCGCAAGGGGTCGTACTAGGCAAAGATGTTTGGGTTGGTAGCCGAGCATGCATTAGAGATGGTGTTGAGATTGCAGATCATGCAGTCGTCGGCATGGGCGCAGTAGTCACCAAAGACGTTCCCGCCTATGCGATTGTCGCTGGCAACCCAGCACGGATCATTGGTGACCGACGCGACAAACCCGATGCGCACCCAGACTATCTAGCAGCAAATTAGAAAATGCACTTAACCCGAACCATCTTTCACCATATTAGCAATAGTCCAACAGCAGTTCTGTCGGCTAGCCTTTGCCATATACTGAGACCGTAAAATGACTAAATCCAGACGTCTATTCAGCACCTGCTGCTTCACATATTTGACCACCCTATGCACGATCGCTTTTTCAGCGACAGCCATCGCGTCGAAAATAGTGCCTTTGCCACCATTACCTGAGCCAGTCGCCAATAACGCAGTGGCATTGGTCAGCACCAAGCAAGGAGACTACCTGGTCAGCATGATGGGACTAGGGGCGGCAAAAAACCATACAGATGTGCACAATAGAGGCTGGCAATTGGCGTTGTCACAAAAGCCGGATGGTTGGCAGCGAACTCCCGACGTTCCCAGTTCATTGAGTTTGAAAGGCCGCCTAGCGTCAGTTGCAGCAACGCTACCGGGCGAACTGCTCCTATTTGGTGGATATACTGTCGCCGCAGATCACAGCGAAATATCAACCCCGGATGTATACAGCTACCGTCCGGACATTAAGCAGTTTGAACAACTCGCCGATATGCCGGTACCGGTGGATGACAGCGTGGCCCTGAGTTATCGGCAGCGCTATATCTACCTGGTTAGCGGCTGGCATAACCATGGCAATGTCGATCTGGTTCAGGTCTATGATCGTTTGAATAATCACTGGTTTAACGCCACCCCCTTTCCGGGCGAGCCGGTATTTGGCCACGCCGGCGCCATTGTGAACAACCAACTCCTTATCTGCGATGGCGTCAAGGTCGCTGCCATTGTTGATGGGCGACGTCAATATGAGGCCGAACGCGCCTGTTACCTTGGCCAGATTGATAACGAAGACCCAGCAAAAATCAGCTGGCAAACTGCGCCACACTTCGCTGGCAAAGCGCGCTATCGCATGGCCGCGATAGGCAGCCAACAGCCACAGGGTAAAACTGGCTTTTACTTTGTCGCCGGCTCCGAAAACCCATATAACTATAACGGCACCGGCTACGATGGCTTAGCAGCGCCAGCGTCATCCCGGGTCGATTTCTTTGACTTAGCTAGCAGCGACTGGCAACAACTGCCAGCGCGCAGTGTCGCCACCATGGATCATAGAGGATTGCTTGAATGGCAGGGGCAGCTACTGACAATTGGCGGGATGAACGACAAGCAACAGGTGATCGACAAAATCATTCGTTATGAAGTCGCTAACTAAGCTTTTTTGCAAGCGCCAGCGTTGTTACACTATCGCCAATTTTTTAATCCTGATCCGGAAAACCCATGCGTACGACTCAGTACTTGCTGTCAACTCTGAAAGAAACACCATCTGACGCCGAAATCACCAGTCATCAATTGATGCTTCGCGCAGGAATGATCCGTAAATTGGCCTCAGGCCTCTACACCTGGCTACCAACCGGATTGCGCGTATTGCGTAAAGTCGAAAAGGTGGTTCGTGAAGAGATGGAGCGTGCTGGCGCTATCGAAGTTTCCATGCCCGTCGTTCAACCTGCCGATTTATGGGAAGAGTCTGGCCGCTGGGAACAGTTTGGCCCAGAACTATTGCGTATTACAGATCGCCATAACCGCCCATTTGCCCTGGGGCCTACCCACGAAGAGGTGATCACCGAGTTAGTGCGGAAAGAGGTTAGCAGCTACAAGCAACTGCCGCTAAACCTGTTTCAGATCCAAACCAAGTTCCGCGATGAGGTTCGCCCCCGTTTTGGTGTGATGCGCGCCCGAGAGTTCTTGATGAAAGATGCATACTCTTTCCATCTAAGCGAAGAGTCACTGCAGCAAACCTACGATGTGATGTTCCAGGCGTACTGCAATATCTTTAAACGGTTAGGGTTGGAATTCCGCCCCGTACTAGCGGATACAGGCTCAATCGGTGGTAGCGTGTCCCACGAATTCCACGTCCTGGCTGAATCTGGCGAAGATGCAATCGCTTTTGCCAGTGACAGTGAATATGCCGCGAATATCGAGATGGCAGAAGCTGTCGCCCCTGCCGGCGAACGTGCTGCGCCAAGCCAAGAAATGACTCTGGTGGATACGCCGAAAGCGAAAACCATTGACGAGCTAGTGACACAGTTCGATCTGCCGATCGAGAAAACGGTTAAAACACTGTTGGTAAAAGCCGCAGAAGAAGCTGAGGCAGAATTGATCGCACTGATCGTTCGCGGTGATCACGATCTAAATGAACTTAAAGCTGAGAAACTAGCACAAATTGCTAGCCCGCTAGAGTTTGCCACTGAAGATGAGATCCGTAAGCTTATCGGCGCCGGTCCAGGATCATTAGGCCCAGTTAACCTCAAGGTACCTTGTGTGATTGACCGCTCTGTCGCCCAGATGTCAGATTTTAGCGCTGGCGCCAATATTGATGATAGGCATTACTTTGGCATCAACTGGGAACGTGATCTCGCTCTGCCTGAAATCGCTGATCTGCGGAACGTGGTAGAAGGCGATATCAGCCCTGATGGCCATGGCACCCTATCGATCAAGCGCGGTGTCGAGGTCGGCCACATATTCCAACTGGGCAGCAAGTACAGCGAAGCAATGAAAGCGGGTGTACTCAATGAACAAGGCTCACATCAGGTAATGACCATGGGCTGTTATGGCGTCGGCGTATCGCGCATTGTCGCCGCCGCAATCGAGCAGAATCATGATGACAATGGCATTATCTGGTCTGATGGTCTTGCACCATTCAACGTCGTTGTACTGCCGATGAATATGCATAAATCTGCACGGGTAAAAGAGGTTGCAGACAAACTGTATGCGGATCTTAAAGACGCTGGCATCGACACGCTATTTGATGATCGTAAAGAGCGTCCAGGTGTCATGTTCGCAGATATGGAACTGATTGGCATTCCTCACTGCTTAGTGATCGGTGAACGCAACCTTGATGAAGGTGTAGTGGAGTACAAGAATCGTCACAGCGGTGAAAAACAGAAAGTGGCGATTGATGAGGTGGTGAACTTCATCACTCAGCAAGCATAAACTTTCACCTCTACCTCCCATCAATGGCGGCCTTTCGGTCGCCATTTTTTTGCCTCAGACAGCATTTTTAGTTCAATAACTAAGGCTTAATTGTTAAGCCTAAAAGCTAGCTCACAACCTGACGACAGACGCAGACTATACTCGGATAAACAATCACTAGAGGACAAGCTATTTGGTTGCAACGAGCTCACAGCCCCCCACCTGTGCCCTACTGCTAACTGGTGGCGGCGCCCGCGCCGCGTACCAAGTTGGCGTTCTGAAGGCTATCGCTTCTCTGTATCCAAGAAATCATGCCATCCCCTTTCCTATCATATGTGGCACCTCTGCCGGTGCGATTAACGGTACGGCGTTGGCCTGTTATGCCTCCTGTTTTCATTTAGGGATCCGCAAACTAGAGTGGGTATGGAAAAACTTTCGCATTAATCAGGTCTATCGCACCGACTTGTGGGGGGTATTTGGTCACCTGTTACAGAACATCATGTCCAATTTCCAGGCCGATTATGCATACAAACGCCCCGTATCATTATTAGACAATGCACCGTTAAGAGAGCTACTTGAGTTCGTTCTCGACTTTAAACGCATCGATCGCAATATAATCAACGGCGCGCTAAAAGCGCTGACGGTGACGGCATCTTGCTACACCAGTGGCGACTCAATCTGCTTCTTTCAAGAGGGGCAAAATCGCGCCGGCTGGCAACGTGCCCGACGATCCGGTGTGCCGACCATCATTAACCCGCAACACTTAATGGCCTCCTCGGCTATTCCAGGTATTTTTCCGTCGGTTAGGATCAATCAAGCCTATTTTGGTGACGGCTCAGTACATCAGTTAGCCCCCCTCAGCCCCGCCGTGCATTTAGGTGCAGATAAACTATTTGTGATCGGCGTTGAGAAACCAATGGCCACGCAGTACCGGCCAAAACCAGCCCATCATCCCAGCATCGCCACCGTCGCCGGTCACCTTCTGGATACCGTCTTCGCTGACACACTGAACTCCGATTTAGAGCGCTTGCACAGGATCAATAACACCTTGAGCAAGATCAGCCCTGAGCAACGTGACGATTTGCAGCTAAGGGAGATTGAGACCTTAGTAATCAACCCCACCCATGATTTTCGCCAGGTCGCTGCCGAATGCTACTCACAGTTACCCCTCACCATCCGCAGTATGCTCAAACTGATCGGCGTTAACCGCCATTCAGAATCGAGTCTGGTCAGTTATCTCATGTTCGAACAAAGCTATTGCCAACAACTGATAGAAATTGGCTATCAAGACGGCATTGCCCAGCAAAAAAATATCCGTGACTTCTTAGGTCAATAATTAGGCGGCAAATCTTTGCCAACGTGATTTTGTTCAGCGGCAAGTCAAACGTCAACGGTTCGACACTCGAGATAAAACCCACCAAATAATCCCCATAACAAGCTGTTTTAATTGAAAAAAGTATATTCGGCATTTTTCTTGCTTTAGTTTTAGCGAATGAAGTAGGAGTGTGTTGTGGAAAATCTATATCTAATCGAAAGTCATAGTGTCAGCGAAGCTGATTTTCGTCGCGCGGCCTATATTCCGCCTTTCGCCGCCGAAGAGCTGTTGGATAGCCAGAATCTCTCTGATCGACTGCAAACAACGCTAGAGATAGAAGAACTATTAGAGATCTTCGCCGAATATGCAGCCACCCAAGTCAATTTTGCCAGTATGACTTTTCATCGTACTGATTTTAAGCATGTGGTTGCCTATTCCGAACACTCAAAGTTTGCTCATCATTTTGCTTTAGCGATCGCTGGACGTCAGCTTGGGCATATTTGTTACAACAGCCTGTCGCCACTATCGCCACTGCAACTGGAACAGTTAGCTCGTCTTCATCGGCAGCTGATATTTCCTTTGAAAAACAGCATCACCTTCCTCGAATTGAAGCAATCGGCACTAAAAGACAGCCTTACGGGCTTAGGCAATCGCAGTGAATTTGAGGACAACCTTCCACGCCTGCTAGCACAAGCGCAACGTAGCGGTATTGCATTGCACCTGATGGTGTTGGATCTCGACCGGTTTAAGCTGATCAATGACCAAGAGGGCCATCTAGTGGGTGATGAGGTACTCGCTAGCTTTGCCAAGATCATTAAGCGCTCGGTTCGTGAAGCAGACAGTGCATTTAGATTGGGCGGTGATGAGTTTGTTGTTTTATTGTTCGACGGTGATAATGAGGTGCCGCAAACCATCAGCGGGCGCATTCAGGATGGCCTGCTCAGTGAAAAAACCCTGCGCCGCCTAAAGGTCTCAACCAGTATCGGTTGCGCCCGCTTTCGCCCCGCTGACAGCGTCAGAACGCTGTTTGAAAGAGCTGACCGAGCGCTTTACCAAGCAAAAGCCAATGGACGTAACTGCTTAAAACAGGCCTAATCGAAGGATAATAGGGGAGCGTCAGCTCCCTTAGCTTACACTGCTAACTTCCTCGCCTGCACTAAGGGCGAGATAATCTGAGCCTGACCCCTTCGCCTTCAATCTGCGCAAACTCTTCACAGATCCAGAGTCCGACCGCCGCCACCAACTCATCATCATAGTAAATCAATGGCACGGATTCTCGTTGCCAGGGCGGCACCCGATACTCATGAAATAGCTTTTTCAAAGGACGACTCCCCTTTCGACCGTGGGGGCGGCAAGTCGGGTTTCCTGAACGAAACCTGACGCTAACACATTCATTTTGTGGCAATTTAAGCGTTGGGATGTCAGCTGTACCCTGCACTTGACGAGTCACTTCGAGCGTTCCTAAGCCATAGGGTAAAACCAGCGATGAGCGACAGTCCCATGGCAATATCAGCGACGTTAAATCCCTAGCTGATTGCTGTTCAACCAAATACAGCTGATGGCGATAACGACGAACACAGCACCCTGACCAACACACCTCCGGTGACGCGTCCTGCCGTTCAACCAATAAGCTGCTTAGCATATTACTTAACTGTGCTTCGCTAGGCATCTGGGCGCCCTGCTGTTTAAGCCAACTGCGTAGCAGATACGCTTGACGTAGCGGCGTCAGCTCCCTCAGATAGGTAATATTCAGAGCATTTTCACAGGAAACAGCAGCCGCGAGATCTGCAGCGACAAACTCCTGCAGAAGCAGTTCTTGCTCAGCACAGAGGCGAGCGCTACGTGCCATGGTTCGGTCGATACTCGGCCAACGTTGACGTAGCAAGGGAAGCACCTGATGACGTAAAAAGTTGCGGTCAAACAGCAGATCTTGATTACTCTCATCCTCAACCCAGTGTAATCCTTGCTGCTCAGCATATTCAGCAAGCTCGTCGCGGGAGACTGAGAGTAAGGGCCGTCCTACCATTAACCCTGGTTTAAGTTCGCTCACAGTAGCCATAGCGGACAGCCCTGATGGCCCTGAGCCACGTTGCAATCGCTGCAGAAAGGTTTCGCTTTGATCATTGAGGTGATGGGCAGTCAACAACAAAGCGCGCTTGGGCAGCTGTTGTTGAATGGCGTTATATCGTGCCTCGCGCGCCTCAGCTTCCAAACTTAGCCTCGGGCCTTGCTTCGGTCTAACCTGACAAATCTTTACTGGCAGCGACAATTGCTGGCACTGTGCTTCACAAAACTGCGCCCAAGCCTGGGCATTCTTACTGAGTCCGTGATCTACGTGAATAGCAGACATCGGCAGTGAACAAGCGTTGTCTACATGCCAGTTGGCCAGCAGGTGCATTAAGACCACAGAGTCCAAGCCACCACTAAGCGATACCCAAACAGACGTCGCCTCGACCTGAGTAATGAGCGCCTCAACTTGCTGCTTGAAAATCGATTTCAGTGCACTAGCCATAAATTATCGATATTTGAAATCACGGTATAAACCATTGGGATCAAAAATGGGCGCCTATGCGCCCATTGCTCATCAATTTCGTGGGGTTAACAGTAACCGTAGCCCATCAAACGCTGATAACGCTGCTCAAGCAGTTGCTCTGTCGTTAGCCCCTTGAGCGTTGCCAAATCAGAGAGCAATTTCGCTTTCATCGTTTCGGCCATCTTATCCGTATGGCGATGAGCACCGCCCATCGGCTCTTCTAGCACCGCGTCTACAAGTTTCAACTCATGCAGACGGGAAGCTGTGATCCCCATGGCTTCAGCGGCATTAGGTGCCTTATCTGCACTCTTCCACAGAATCGAAGCACAACCTTCTGGCGAAATCACTGAGTAAGTACTGTTTTGCAACATATTAACCCGGTCGCCCACACCAATAGCCAGCGCGCCACCTGAGCCACCTTCACCAATCACGGTACAGATAATCGGCACCTTAAGTCCTGCCATCACCTTCAGATTACGGGCAATCGCTTCACTTTGACCACGCTCCTCTGCGCCGACACCGGGGTATGCCCCAGGGGTGTCGATAAAGGTAATAATCGGCATATTGAAACGCTCAGCCTGCTCCATCAGGCGCAGCGCCTTACGATAGCCCTCAGGCTTAGGCATACCAAAGTTGCGGCGCACCTTCTCTTTGGTCTCACGCCCTTTCTGATGACCAATCACTACCACAGGTTGGCCATCGAGGCGTGCTGTGCCACAAACAATAGCCGGATCATCAGCAAATGCACGATCCCCAGCCTGCTCGTCGAACTCAGTAAATAACAGTGGAATATAATCCAAAGTGTAAGGGCGCATAGGATGACGGGCTAATTGTGAAACCTGCCATGGGCCTAAGCCAGAAAAGATCTTTTTCGTCAAATCATCGCGTTTTTGGCGCAGGCGATTGATCTCTTCCTCGAGACTGATATCAACCTCGGTGCCTTTAGCCACAAGTTGTAATTCATCAATCTGCGCTTCAAGTTCAACGATCGGCTGTTCAAAATCTAAAAAATTCAAGCTCATTGCATTCGCTACCGCAAGTCGGCCACACCCTCGAAATATAGGATGCGACGATTAAAATTCCAGCTCAACCTGTTCTTCGCCGAGCATTTCTCTTAATTCATATAGCAATTTATCGCAGGGGGTAACCCGCCATTGCGTGCCCAATGTGAGTGTAGCCTCAGCTTCATCACGGACATATTGAACACTGACAGGACAAACACCTTGCCAATGTTGTTGTAAAATCTGCTGCAAACGATTTTTTCCGGATCCTTCCAATTGTGCTTGTTTCACTTTTAATAACAAGTTTTTGGCGTATTTTTCTCTGGCTTCAGAGATATCCATCAAATCGCGGACGGTCATTCTAAGGCCGCCGGAGAAGTCATCAAAGCTGACCTCTCCCTCTACGACTAGGATCCGGTCTTTTTCCAATTGCTCCTGATAGCGTTCGAAGGCTTCAGAAAACAGCATCACTTCCAGTCTGGCACTGCGATCGTCTAAGGTGAGTAATCCCATACGAGTGCCTTTTTTTGTCATCATCACCCGTACGCCAAGCACCAAACCGGCAGTCGTTACCGTTTTACCACGCCCAGTAGGGCGCAAGTCGGCCAAGCGGCCAGAAGTGAACCTTTTAAGCTCTTTCAAGTAACGGTTGATTGGGTGACCAGTAAGATAAAGTCCCAAAGTCTCGCGCTCACCTTCAAGCCATACTTCTTCTGGCCATTTCGGTGAACTGACAAAGTGTTGAGTCACATGTTCATCGGCACTGGCCAATAACCCGAACAAGTCGTCTTGCCCTTGAGATTGAGCCTTATGATGCTGATCCGCAGCTTTCATGGCATCAGGTAAAGTAGCCATCAATGCCGCCCGGTGCGGTCCGAGATTGTCCATCGCTCCAGATTTAATCAACTTTTCTAGGATCCGACGGTTGATCCTCTTCAGATCAATACGAGCACAGAAATCGAATAGGTCTTTGAATGGACCGCCCTCTTCCCGAGCTTCAATAATCGCCTCAATCGGTCCCTCACCCACGCCTTTCACAGCGCCGATACCGTAGATGATAGCGCCCGCTTCATCGACACTAAAACGGTATTGCCCCGCATTCACATCGGGCGGACGCATGGTCAGCTTCATGCGACTGACCTCATCAACCAAGGTAACAATTTTGTCGGTGTTATCCATATCCGCCGACATCACCGCGGCCATAAACTCCGACGGGTAGTGGGTTTTCATCCACAAGGTTTGATAAGACACTAAAGCGTAGGCGGCTGAGTGCGATTTATTAAATCCGTATCCGGCGAACTTTTCCACCAAATCGAAGATCTTCATCGCCAGATCAGGATCGATGCCATTGTCCGCAGCGCCACTTTCAAAGGTCGAACGCTGCTTCGCCATCTCTTCCGGCTTTTTCTTACCCATGGCTCGACGCAATAGATCCGCGCCACCGAGGCTATAACCGGCCAACACCTGGGCGATCTGCATCACCTGTTCCTGATACAGAATAATGCCGTATGTGGGCTGTAGGATCGGTATTAGCGATTCGTGTTGGTACTTAGCATCCGGGTAGGACAACTCCTCATTACCCAGCTTACGATCAATAAAGTTATCTACCATGCCTGACTGCAACGGCCCGGGTCGAAACAATGCCACCAAGGCGATCATATCTTCAAAACAGTCAGGTTTTAGACGTTTAATGAGATCCTTCATGCCGCGGGATTCCAACTGGAATACCGCGGTGGTTTCATGCCTCAACAGCGTCTTAAAGCTGGCAGGATCATCTAACGGGATCGATTCAATACGTACTGGCGGCAGATCTTGCTTGGCGCGAGTATCATTCACCATATCCAGTGCCCACTGGATAATGGTCAGCGTCCGTAACCCCAGGAAGTCGAACTTAACCAAGCCTGCGGTTTCAACATCATTTTTATCGAACTGGGTGACAGGGTTTTTACCTTCATCATCACAGTACAGTGGAGAAAAGTCGGTAATGGTGGTGGGCGCGATCACCACGCCCCCAGCATGTTTACCAGCGTTACGCGTCACCCCTTCGAGGATCCGTGCCATATCAATCAGTTCACGAACATCGTCATCTGCGGCGTAGATCTCAGGTAACTTGGGCTCAACTTCAAATGCCTTGGCCAAGGTCATCCCCGGATCACCAGGAACCAATTTCGAGATCCGATCAACAAAGCCGTAAGGGTGCCCAAGTACCCGCCCCACATCACGGATAGAGGCTTTCGCAGCCATGGTACCGAAGGTAATAATCTGTGATACCGCTTGGCGACCATACAGCTCGGCAACGTGATCGATCACTTCATCACGGCGATCCATACAAAAATCGACGTCAAAGTCAGGCATCGATACCCGTTCAGGGTTAAGAAAGCGTTCGAATAGCAGATCAAATTCTAGTGGATCAAGATCGGTAATTTTAAGAGCGTAAGCGACAAGTGAGCCGGCACCAGAACCTCGTCCGGGGCCTACTGGGATATTATTGTCTTTACTCCACTGAATAAACTCGGCAACGATAAGGAAGTAACCAGGAAAGCCCATCTGATTAATCACGCCAAGCTCGATATCTAGACGTTCATCATATTCGGGACGCTTTTCCGCACGCTCTTTCTCATCAGGAAAAAGAAACTCAAGGCGCTCCTCTAATCCCTCTTCCGATACTTTGACCAGGTAATCTTCCGTGGTGAGATCGCCAGTTGGAAAATTGGGTAGAAAATATTCCCCTAACCGGACGGTTACATTGCAACGCTTGGCGATCTCTACACTGTTCGTCAACGCCTCGGGAACATCGCTGAACAGGTCACACATCTCCGCTTCGCTGCGCAGGTATTGCTGCTCGCTATAGCGTTTTGGACGACGCGGGTCCTCTAAGGCAAAACCATCATAAATGGCCACCCGCACTTCGTGTGCTTCGAATTGCTCAGGCTCTAAAAACACCACATCATTCGTTGCCACGACGGGGACATCGGCCTGTTGCGCCAAAGCCACAGCCATATGTAGATAGCTTTCTTCATGGGGACGCCCGGTGCGCACCAACTCTAAGAAGTAACTATTCGGAAAATATTTTTGATAGAACTCGAGACACGCGAGGGCCTGCGGTTCATTGCCCTTAAGCAATGCCTTCCCTACGTCCCCTTCCCGCGCACCCGACAAAATGATTAAACCTGCCGCATGTTCCACCAACCAATCACGATCTATCACGGCTCGATCTTGAATATGACCCCGCTGATAGGCCTTAGAGATCAGAAGTGTCAGATTTTTATAACCGTCATTGTCGGCACATAGCACGGTTAACCGGCAAAGCTCATCCTCAAATCCCGGCACTTGAACCCAAAAGTCGGCTCCAATAATTGGCTTAATCGCGTTACCTTGGCTGTTGCCATAAAATCGCACCAAACCGCAGAGGTTCATCTGATCTGTGATCGCAACGGCTGGCATGCCGAGTTCTTTAACCCGGCTGATAATGGGGCCAATTTTCTTCAAACCATCACACATGGAGAAATCACTGTGGACGCGAAGATGAACAAATTTCGGATCAGTAGACATATAGCGTCTCTATTATTCGGATAACGCCAGAATGCGTTTCACAGGCTTAAAGCTACGTCGATGCTCGGGAGTGACACCATGCAACTCGATGCGCTCAAGGTGCAGTTTGGTGGGGTAACCTTTATGTTGGGCAATAGCATAGTCAGGATACTTTTTATCCAGCAACAGCATCTCTCGATCCCGAGTCACCTTAGCTACTATGGAGGCAGCGCTGATACAAGCCTCCAAGCCATCGCCACCGACCACAGCGCGGGCAGGAACGCTTAACTCAGGGCAACGATTCCCGTCAATTAACGCCATCTCAGGCTGAATAGCTAACCCTGAAACAGCTCTTTGCATGGCAAGCATGGTGGCGTGCAAAATGTTGAGCTCGTCAATCTCAGCCACTGACGCTCTGCCAACGGCATAGCAAATGGCTTTATTGATGATCTCGTCAAACAATAGCTCGCGCTTTTTTTCCGACAACTTCTTTGAATCATTAAGCCCTGCAATAGGCTGCTGCGGATCGAGGATCACTGCCGCGGTTACCACATCACCAATCAAGGGGCCTCGGCCTACTTCATCGACACCAGCTATCAGCATTCTTATGATCCCATAACGTTAATAACAGCGGCGGCAGCACTGGCGCTCGCCCCCTGCCGCAGAGCGAGGTGTAGCGACTCAAATTGTTGGGTCATATCAGAGCTGTCGCTACTGAGCAATTGATGCAAAGTCTGATAAAGTTTTTCTGGCGTAGCATCGTGCTGTAACAACTCTGGCACTAAGGGCGCGTCAGCCAGTAAATTGGGTAAAGAAACATAATTCACTTTGACCAGTTTTCTCGCTAACCAATAGGTCATTTCACTGACTTTATACGCGACAACCATAGGACGATTAACCAGCATCGCTTCCAATGCCGCTGTACCTGACGCCAACAAAATGGTGTCAGCTGCCGCCATCACTTCACGGGACTGCCCATCAAAGCAGGAAAATAGGCCCTCGGCACCAGGATACTGTGCAACGATCTCATGATATTGAGCTTTGCGGGCTTCATTGGCGAGGGGCATTAAACAGGTTAAATCGGGTAGGCTCTTCTTTAGTCGTAGTGCAGTTTCGATAAACGTAGGCAGCAGTTTTTCCATCTCTCCACCACGACTACCAGGTAACACCGCTAGGTATAGCCCCTCAGCAGGTAATGAAAGCACTTGCCTAGCCTGGGATTTATCACTGTTCAACGGGATCTCATCTGCTAGCGGATGACCAACAAACTCACACGCCACATGGTGTCTATCATAAAACGCCTTTTCAAATGGCAAGAGCGACAGCACAAGATCCGTCGCCTTATCTATTTTGAAAATACGTTTGGGACGCCAAGCCCACACAGATGGACTGACATAATGAATTGTCTTTATTCCTTTAGCCTTTAAGCGCTTTTCAACTCCAAGGTTAAAGTCAGGCGCATCAATGCCAATAAATATATCGGGAGAAAGGTCATATAGGCGAGTTAACAGCTGGCGGCGAACCCTAAGCAGTTCGGGCAAATGTTTAATCACTTCAAACAGGCCCATGACAGACAAGGTCTCCATCGGAAACCAGGTTTCAAAACCCGCAGCGAGCATTTTGGGGCCGCCAATGCCAACAAACTTAGCGTTAGGACAACGCTTTCTTAATTCAGTGATTAGCCCTGCACCAAGAATGTCGCCGGACATCTCTCCGGCGACAATGGCGATAACAGGTGAAGAGAGTACAGCAGTGCTATCGGACGATGCCACGTTCACTGCCCATGACAAACTCTGCTAAAGGACTTATTTCAGCGCATTCATCGGCCATCTCAAAAAGTTTTGGCTTTGCTTCTTCCAAAGTCAGATTTTGACGGTATATAACTTTATATGCCCTACGAATAAGGGTAATAGCCTCTTTGGAAAAGCCGCGCCGCTTAAGCCCTTCAACATTAATACCATGGGCATTATCGCCTCTTGCCATAACATAGGTTGGCACATCTTTATGCACAGCTGAGGCACCAGCAATAAACGCGTGGTCACCGACCTTAACAAACTGATGAAATGCAGATAGACCGCCAACGATAGCATGATTACCGATTTGAACGTGGCCAGCCAAAGTTACGTTGTTTGCCAAAATGACATCATCACCCACAACGCAGTCATGACCAATGTGCACATACGCCATAAACAGACAACGATTGGCTATGCGGGTAACTCCTTTATCCTGCACTGTCCCACGATGGATAGTGACACATTCACGAACAACGTTATCATCCCCCATCACCAGTTCGGTCGGCTCGCCTGCGTACTTCTTATCTTGGCAATCCTCACCGACTGAGGCGAACTGAAAAATTCTATTCCGTGCGCCAATCCTCGTGGGTCCCTTGATGACCACATGGGATCCAATCCAACTGCCTTCTCCAACCGTCACATTGGCAGCAATATAAGTAAAAGGGCCAACCTCTACATTGGCACCAATGACGGCACCGGACTCGACCAGTGCAGTAGGATGAATATTGGCAGATGCATCAATCACAATTATGCCTCGCGTATCGCACACATAATTTCAGCAGAACAGACAATGTGGCCGTCAACTTTCGCCACACAATCAAATTTCGCCATGCCACGACGAGCTTTCAGTAATTCCACTTCCAAGTGAACAGTATCACCAGGTACGACAGGGCGTTTAAATCGAGCATTATCGCAGGAGGCAAAATAGTAAATGGTATTCTCATTTGGCTTGTCGGCAGCAGACTTGTAACCCAAGATACCAGTCGCCTGAGCCATCGCTTCCAAAATCAATACGCCAGGAAAAACAGGCTTCTTAGGAAAGTGTCCCGGAAAGAAGTTCTCGTTATAAGTGACATTCTTAATCGCATGTAACCACTTGCCGGCTTCATAATCCAACACACGATCAATCAGTAGAAAAGGATACCGATGGGGTAGATGATCCAGGATATCCTGAATATCCATTGCCTTTGATTCAGACAAGGGGAACTCCTCAAATGTTTAAAAATGATAGAACAGATTAATCTTCACGCTTCAGTGCGTTGAGCTCGTCTTCTAATGCTTTAATACGGCGATACATTTCATCTAACTTAGGAAAACGCGCAGCGTTTTTACGCCACTCTTTATTGGGTAACGTGATCACACCGGAACTATAAACACCAGGCTCTTTTGCTCCACGCATCACCATACTCATTCCAGAATAGTGCACATTATCAGCAATTTCGATATGACCATTGATCACCGACGCCCCGCCTATGACGCACTGTTTGCCTACAGTGACGCTGCCAGCAAAAGTTGTCGCCCCCGCAACCGCTGTTCTTTCACCCATAACAACGTTGTGAGCAACATGGCAGTGATCATCAATAATAACGCCAGAATGGATCACGGTATTCTCCAATGCTCCGCGATCCACGGTAGTACAGGCACCAATCTCAACATTATCACCAAGTATCACCTGACCGGTCTGGGGAATACGCACCCAGTTGCCCGCATCATTAGCATAGCCAAAACCATCAGCCCCGATCACTGCGCCACTGTGAATTCGACAAGCAACACCAGTATGGGTTCGATGATACATAACGACATTGCTGAATATACGGGTTTCAGCACCGATCTGGCTGTAGTGGCCTATATAGCAATTGGCGCCGATTCTTGCACCATCAGCAATGATGCTACCCGGCTCGATGACGGTATATGCGCCAACAGAGACCCCCTGCCCCAACGTCACGTCATCCAACACGGCTGTAGAATGAATTCCTTGAGAGGGCTCTGGTGAGGTATCTAGAAGCTGTGCGGCCTTCGCATAACCTAAATAGGGGTTAGCCATCACAATTGCGTTGGTCGGGCATAGCTCAGCTACCGCAGGCGCAACGATCACTGCGCTGGCAGAGCAGGCTTGCAACTGCTCTCTAAATTTTGGATTGGTTAAAAAAGCGACCTGACGGTCGCCTGCACTGTCTAAAGATGCGACCGATTCAACTTCAACCGTACCATCGCCAATAAGTTCCGCACCTAGGTGCTCAGCAAGTTCAGATAAAGTAAACGTCGGCATAGCGATCCCTATTTAGTTTTTGCCAGCTCAGCAATCACTTTGTCAGTGATATCAGTATTGTCTGCAGCAAAAACTAACGCATTGGTGTTAAACACCATTGCCAAGCCTTCAGCTTTAGCAACCTTATTAATTGCTTCCTGAACTTGCATCAACAGCTTGTTACGCTCATCAGCTTGACGACGACGGTTATCTTCCTCCAACGCCTTCTTCTTCAATTCAAACTGAGATTTCAAACCTTCCAGTTGACGCTCTAAAGCAATCTGCTCATCTTCCCCCATCAAAGCACCATCCTTTTGTGCCTTTTGTACAATGCCCTGCATCTCGCCTTCTAAACGCTTTAACTCTTCGACACGGTCAGCAAACTCACGTTTAAGGATATTACCAATCTCATCCTTCTGCGGCATCTCTTGCAATACACGAGGCATGTTGACATAGGCCACAGTATCAGCTGCTACGGCCATATTAGAAATCAAAACGAACGCCGCCAATGCAGCAAAAACCAACTTTTTCAAAGGATGCTCCTTTACAGTATTAATAGGCTTCCATCAGCCAGTAAATCTAGCACTCAGAGTGTATGGACACCAGAGACTAAAATGTTTGACCCACATTAAACGAGAAAACTTCTGTTTCATCGCCGTCATATTCTTTAATAGCTTTAGCTAAGCTAAATACCATTGGCCCCATAGGAGAGACCCATTGTACTGAGATGCCTGCTGATACTCGAAAACGATCGTAATCGGAATAGTCAGATAGCTTATCGTACTCCGAAGGAGACAGGTCGCTGTAGCTACCATAATCAAACTCGGTATCCCAGACATTACCCGCATCGACGAAGAAACTCGAACGAACAGAGTTGTTATAGGATTCATCCAAAAACGGAGTAGGAACAAACAGTTCAAATGAAGCAACAGCTAACGCATTACCACCGAGCGAGTTATCACTCACAGTAATAAGGTCATCTTCTGATCCAGGCAATATAGAATCGCTACCCCCACCAGGATTGGGTGAACCTGGAATATTCTCAGGATCAGGGTAACGGATCACACCACGAGGACCGATACTATTAGAGCGAAAGCCACGCAAGGTGCCAGAGCCACCACCACGGAAGTTTTCCCAAAACGGTAATATTTGATCATTACCATCTTTATCGCCATAACCGTTCCCGTAGCCGAGATTGGCTTTCACCATGAAGCTGAAATCTTGTTTTTGGGTCAGAGGAAAGTACCAGCGACTTTCATAATTCAGCTTAAAATACTGTAAGTCACTGCTATGGGGCGTTGTGACCTTACCGTTAACTGTATGCTTGTAACCAGATGACGGAAACAGTCCACGGTTCAGCTTATTTCGCGACCAGGAAGCATTGAGGTCATACGTATCAAACTCCAGTTTTGCATCTGGATCATCGATATCTGAATAGATCCGGAAGAACTGCTGGATCTGATCATAAGGATCTAGATTCGACAGTTCGTTATGGCGATAACCTGCGCCAATACTAAAGCGGTCGTATTCATTAAGCGGAAAACCGAGATTAGTACTTAAGCCATAAGAATCATTATTATAGTTAACAAGGTTAGCGTCGCCCGCATCAAAAGTACTATAAAAGATCCGTCCGCCTAACGACACGCCATCTACCGTAAAGTAAGGATCATTGTATGAAAGATCCACTCTATTAGAATATGTATTTTTACTTAAATTAAGGGACAGACTGTTACCCGTTCCCATAAAGTTGTTCTGTGAGATCCCCCCCTGAAGACTAATACCGCTGCCAGTACCATACCCAACCCCAGCATTGAAAGAGCCGGTCTGTTGCTCTGTCACTTTCCAATCAACATCCACTTGATCTTCTAACCCAGGGATCCGCACGACGTCATAACTAGGGTCGGAAAAAAATCCAAGGCGATTTAAACGCGCTTTTGACTGCTCAAGTGATGACTCGGACAACCAAGCCCCTTCCTGTTGCCGCATCTCTCGGCGTAACACCTCATCTTTAGTGACGTGGTTACCGGAGAAATTTATCCGTCGAACATAGATACGGGCACCAGGCTCAACATGCACAGTAATTTTTACACTTTTATCAACATCATCTACTTCAGGGTAGGTACTGACTTTCGGGTATGCATAACCAAATCGGCCAAGGTATCGACTGATACTCTCTTCTGCGTAGGTAATTTCTGCTGCGCTGTATTGGCTACCCGATTTGACAGGGATAAGCGCTCGAATCAGCTCCTCTTTGCCCACCAAATTACCAGCGACTTTCACATCGGAAATGGTATAAATCTCGCCTTCGTTGACATTAATGGTCACATATACGGCTTTTTTATCTGGCGTTAGGGAGACTTGAGTGGAGTCGACATTAAATCGAATGTAACCACGATCACGGTAATAGCTCGTCAGGTTTTCTAAGTCACCACTTAAGCGCTGTTTCTCATAACGCTGAGAGCCGAAGAAGTCCCACCAAGGTACATGGTCAGTCAACTCAAATTGCTCGCGCAATTCAGGCTCAGGGAAAACTCTATTACCTACGATATTAATCTGCTGAATTTTTGCAGCTTCACCCTCATTAAAAACAATTTTCAGGTCGACACGGTTACGAGGCAACGGCGTGACAAAGACATCAACCTTGGCGGTATACTTACCCACCCCAAAATAGAAATCTTCTAACCCTTTCTCAACATTCGCAATAATACTGCGATCGAGCGGCTCCCCTACTTTAATCCCATTGCCTGCCAAACTTTCCTGCAGTTGTTCATCAGGAATATCTTCATTGCCACTAAATACGATGTTACTGATAGTAGAACGCTCTGACACACGGACAAGCAGAATATTACCGTCACGCAGTACTTCGATAGATTCAAAATGGCCGGACTTATTAAGTGCTTTAATAAGCTGAGCGACGCCTAATGGCGTCACTTCATCGCCCACCCGGAGAGGTACATGTAGCAGTGCCGCGCCTAACGCTACCCGTTGTAATCCTTCTATCTGGATATCTTCAACAACGAAAGCCGTTGACGCGACACTAAACCAAGACACACTCAACAGACAAATAGCCGCCAGTGCTTTACGAAAGCCCATTGATATCATTCTATTTTTGCTCGAATACTTCTTATAATTCTAAATTTTCTACAGACGGGCCACATCATTAAAAATGGCAATCCCCATGATGACCAATAACAATACTGAGCCAACACGAAACCCGACTTCCTGAATGCGTTCTGATACTGGTTTACCACGTACAAGCTCGACAATGTAATAAACTAAATGTCCACCGTCGAGCACTGGTAAGGGCAGTAAATTAATCACCCCTAAATTAACACTAATCAGTGCCAAGAACCCGAGAAAATACACCAAGCCATAACCCGCGCTGCTACCGGCACCTTGCGCAATAGATATGGGGCCGCTCAAATTCTTAACTGACACGTCACCGGTAAGGAGTTTGCCGATCATATCAATGCTGAGCACAATAAGTTGTCCTGTTTTCTCGACGCCTTTCACAAAGGCATCAACAAAACTGTATTGCATTTCAAAGCGGTACTCCTCCGGCCATTCGTCTACCCGAGGAGCAATGCCTAAGTAGCCAATACTGCCATCTCCAGACGCCTTCTCTGAGGGCACTAACACCAAGGTCACCGGCGTACCGTCCCGCATCACATCCACGATAAGCTCTTCACCACCATGCACAGCAATAATCGAAGCAAGTTGAGGCCAGCTTTCAATTAGCTCACTATCAGCAGCAATCACAAGATCGCCAACCTCTAGACCTCCTTGTGCACCAGCGCCAGTCTCTTCAACATGCGCTAGCTCAAGCGTCACAGTGGGGAAAAACGGCTTGATACCTAAAGAGCTCAATAAAGGTTGCTGATCAGGATCGAATTGCCATGTTCTTATATCCAATGATTTGTGGCTAACGCCGGACGAAGCAGAATTTAGTTTAATAGGAATAGTTTCATTGCCGATATGAGCAACCAAAGCGAGGCTAACCTCTTCCCAATCTAACGTTTGTCGACCCGCAATTTCGGTTATTTGCATTCCCGGTTCAAAACCCGCTTCTGCAGCGATCGATTCTGGCATCACCTCGCCAATAACGGGCTTAACACTGGGTACACCAATACCAAACATCAGCCAATAGGCTAAGATAGCGAACACGAAATTGGCTAGCGGGCCGGCAGATACGATCGCGATCCGCTGGCTAACAGGTTTGCTATCAAACGCTAGATGCTTTTGCTCACTAGGCACATCATCAACACGACCATCTAACATACGCACATAGCCGCCTAGTGGGATAGCAGCCAAAACATACTCAGTGCCACTTTTGCTGACTTTACTCCACAGGGGTTTACCAAAGCCTATCGAGAACTTCAGTACTTTCACCCCACAACGACGAGCAACCCAGAAGTGACCATACTCGTGAAAAGTAATGAGAATGCCTAGCGCGAAAATGAAGGCACATATATTCCATAATATGTCGAACATAGAACTATTGGCTCTCTGTCAGGTATTGCTTGGCCAGCATTCGTGCCATTTTATCTAGCTCGACAACCTGTTCCAAACTATTTAATTGCTGTGGTAAGACCCCATCAAGTACACGATGGTTCACCGCGGATATATCAGTAAACCTGATCGACCTCTCAAGAAATGCATCAACTGCCACTTCATTGGCTGCATTGAGCGCTGTGCAAGCCCATTGCCCTGCATTACAGGCATCGATAGCTAACTTGAGGCAAGGGAATCTGGCATAGTCAGGCGGGACAAATGAGAAATCGACCATCGACGTAAAATCCAATGGCGCCACTCCGCTCTCGATCCGTTCAGGAAAAGCCATCGCATGAGCGATCGGCGTTCTCATGTCTGGATTACCTAGCTGCGCGATTACAGAGCCATCTACATACTGCACCATAGAATGGATAACACTTTGCGGATGGATCACTACGTTGATATCTGCAGGCTTGGCGTTAAACAACCATTTGGCTTCTATAAACTCTAAGCCCTTGTTCATCATGGTGGCTGAGTCAACGGAGATCTTGCGCCCCATATCCCAGTTCGGGTGTTTGCACGCCTGCTCCGGCGTCATTGCAGACAATTCTGACAATGGTGTATTTAAAAATGGACCACCGCTACCAGTTAAAAGGATCTTGGCTATGCCATTATTACACAACGAAGTTTGTGAGCTTTGCTGTTGAACCGATGCAGGAAGGCACTGAAAAATTGCGTTATGTTCACTATCGATAGGCAGTAGCGTGGCTTTATGGTTCTTTACTGCATCAATAAACAGCTCACCAGACATGACCAGCGCTTCTTTATTGGCAAGTAACACCTTCTTGCCTGCTTTAACCGCAGCCAATGTTGGCATAAGGCCAGCAGCACCGACAATGGCTGCCATTACGGTATCAACATCATCTGCAGATGCGACATCAATTAAGGCATCACTTCCTGCTAACGGAGTAGTTTCTAAACCCACATTTTTTAGCGCAAGTTTTAACTCGCTATATGACGCCTGACTGGCAACCACGGCAAAACGGGGACGGAACTCAAGGCACAGCTGGACCAAACGAGTGACATTTTTTCCCGCCGTTAATGCATAAACAGTAAAACGTTCAGGATTACGACGGATAACGTCCAGCGTACTGTCACCAATGGAGCCAGTCGCTCCCAATATAGAGACAGTTTGCATTTAAACGATCCACAACCAATAACAGAGAGCAAATACCGGCAGTGCAGCGGTTAAACTATCAATCCGGTCAAGAATGCCGCCATGCCCAGGTAAGATACGGCCAGAGTCTTTTACCCCGGCCTGACGCTTAAACATACTTTCCGTCAGATCACCAAACACTGAAGCTAATACACTTAACACACTGGCTAAGACAAAAAAGCCCCAGTCGGCAGGTTCGATATTAAGTAACCAGGCGCCAACCAATGCAACAATCGAAGCAGCACAAAGACCTCCCAACAGGCCCTCAATGGTTTTACCAGGACTTACTTTCGGCATCAGTTTCCGCTTGCCGAATCGTTTACCGGCGAAATAGGCCCCAGAGTCAGCAGCCCACACCATGGCTAATACCGTAAGTAACAGTTCTGCCCCGTAATAGATACCCAAAGAGGATGCATGAGCGCTGCGCAGTAAAAGAACGCCAACGGCAAAAGGCAACAAGGTCAATAGCCCTGCGAATACTTTCAAAATGGAACTGTTTTGCCAAACAGCGGCACTAGCGGGAAATGTAAACACCAATATGACAGCCAACACCCACCACGCACAACCGAGACCTAGCACCCATATCAATAGGCTTGTTAAAGTGGTAAGGGTTTCTAGACTAGTAGGCGGGATCAGCCAAAGTAAGCCGCCAAAACAACTAAATAGCGCAGTGGCTAGAACAAAACGGGATGGCTTAGTTACCAGCCCGCATAACCGCGACCACTCCCAACCTGCAATCCAAACAACTACCGCCATGGCGAGTGCTAGACCATTGGCAGACAGAAAAAACAGCGCACCCAAGGCTACAAGTAAAAGTCCTAACGCTGTCACTATTCGTTGCTTAAGCAAGCATCACCTCTTATTTATCTTCTGTATCGCCGACAACAGATTTCACCTGTTCGCCGGTACAGCCAAAGCGGCGCTCTCGCCCAAGGAAAGTATTGATCGCATCTTCAAACAGCGCTTGACCAAAATCGGGCCAAAGTTCTTCGGTGAAATACATTTCCGCGTATGCCATTTGCCAAACAAGGAAATTACTAATACGACAATCACCACCGGTACGAATCATCAAGTCAGGATCACCCTGCTGCGCCGTTGTAAGATTCTCAGATAGCATCTCTTCAGTGATATCTTCAGGCTTAAGGCTACCCACCTGTAAAGACTGTGCAAGCTTCTGCACTGACTGGATAACGTCCCAACGTCCACCATAATTCGCCGCTATATTTAGTGTCAGGCCGTCATTATCCTGGGTTAAGCTTTCGGCTGCGGCAATGCGCTCCTGCAAACGATCACTGAACCGACTGACGTCACCAATGATACGTAAACGAACATTGTTCTTATGCAAGCGCTTTGCTTCTCGCTGCAAGACACTGAGAAACAACTCCATTAGCAAACTGACTTCAGTATCCGGCCGACGCCAGTTCTCACTGCTGAACGCATAAAGCGTCACGGCCTTTATTTGCCACTTTGTCGCCAAACGAACAGTCTCGCGCACGGCTGCAACGCCAGCACGATGTCCGAGAATCCTTGGTTTTTTCCTCTGCTGTGCCCAACGACCATTGCCATCCATGATGATGGCAATATGCTTTGGTAATCGTTCAACACAGTTGGCGAAAGGGTTTTCCTCTGACATCCAGACCTGCACTCTTCCTAACAGATAACTGTTGAAACATATAGAAAACGCCGTGCCGTTGGATGACACAGCGTTTTCCTAGAACAAAGAACCACCGACAAGGTGACGTATTAAAACGCCATCAATTCCTGCTCTTTTGCCTTAAGCAGCTCATCAACTTGCTTAACAAAAGTATCGGTGATTTTCTGAACTTCGTCATGGCCTTTACGATCTTCATCTTCAGAGATCTCTTTCTCTTTAAGAAGCTCCTTAAGATCACTGTTTGCATCACGACGAATATTTCGCACCGCAACACGTGCTGCTTCAGCTTCAGCACGTACCACTTTGATTAAATCTTTACGACGCTCTTCGGTCAAAGGCGGCATTGGGATACGGATCACAGTGCCCGCTGAATTTGGGTTCAACCCCAAATCAGAACTCATAATCGCTTTTTCAACCGCACCAGCTAATGACTTATCAAAGACGGTCAATGCAAGAGTACGGGAATCTTCAACGGTCACATTGGCAAGCTGCTTAAGTGGTGTCGGTGCGCCGTAATAAGGCACCATAATAGTATCAAGCAGGCTTGGGTGGGCACGTCCGGTACGGATCTTGGCCATTTGTCCTTTCAGCGATTCAATGCTTTTTTCCATACGGGTCTTAGCATCTTTTTTAATATCGTTGATCACTGGATTTTTCTCCGTTGTAATTCGATTCTATTAATCTTCTTGGCTAGGCGTTTTGCTGATCAGAGTGCCTTCACTCTCACCCATGATCACAGAGCGTAATGCTCCAGGCTTATTCATATTGAATACGCGGATAGGGATATTATGGTCACGAGCCAAAGTGAACGCCGACAGATCCATCACTTTCAGTTCACGATCCAACACTTCATCGTAGCTTAAATGTGAATACAGCGTGGCAGAAGGATCTTTAACAGGATCTGCAGAATAAACACCTTCAACTTTAGTGGCCTTCAACACGACATCGGCTTCAATTTCGATACCACGCAAGCAAGCAGCAGAGTCAGTGGTAAAAAACGGATTACCCGTTCCTGCAGAGAAGATAACCACACGACCAGACTTCAACAAGCTGATCGCTTCAGTCCAGTTGTAACTGTCACAAACCCCATTGAGAGGGATTGCAGACATTAAGCGCGCGTTCACATAGGCACGATGCAGGGCATCACGCATAGCGAGTCCGTTCATCACCGTCGCTAACATACCCATGTGGTCGCCCACTACTCGGTTCATTCCTGCTTCGGACAGCTTCTGTCCACGAAACAGGTTTCCGCCACCAATCACCAGCCCCACTTGCACACCAAGCTCAACCAGCTCTTTAATCTCGTGAGCCATACGTCCCAACACCTTGGGATCGATGCCAAACTCCTCATCACCCATCAGGGCTTCACCACTAAGCTTTAACAAAATTCGACGATAAGCAGGCTTCGGATTGATACTCATAGTACTCTCGGACTAATTAAGGACGGAAAAAAGGCAGCCAGTTGGCTGCCTTATCTTACAACGAGTTAAGCTTTTTGTGCAGCGGCAACTTGTGCTTGCACTTCAGCCGCGAAATCATCTTCCGCTTTCTCGATACCTTCACCAACTTCAAAACGAACAAAGTTAGTCACGTCAGCGTTAGCAGACTTCAGTAAGCCACCGACTGAAGTTGAAGGATCTTTAACGAAAGGCTGACCTGTCAGGCTGATTTCACCGGTGAATTTCTTCATCCGGCCCATCACCATTTTCTCAGCGATTTCGGCTGGCTTGCCGCTGTTCATAGCGATTTCAATCTGGATCTGCTTCTCTTTTTCAACAACGTCAGCAGATACATCTTCAGGCTTAAGGAACTGAGGGTTGCTTGCCGCAACATGCATAGCGATATCTTTCGCCAATGCTTCATCAGCGCCATTTGCCGCAACCAGAACACCAATACGTGCGCCGTGAATGTAGCTAGCAACAACATCGGCACCTTCAAGTAAGGCAACGCGACGGATGTTGATGTTCTCGCCAATCTTAGTGATCAGGTTCGTGCGGGCAGTATCCAATGCCACACCATCCATCTCACAAGCCAGCAGCGCTTCAAGTGAAGCGGTCTTGTTGTCCAGAGCCAAGCTGATCAGCTTCTCACCAAATGCCAAGAAGTTTTCGTCGCGGGCAACGAAATCTGTTTCGCTGTTCAACTCGATCATTACGGCTTTATCACCGGCGCTTTTCGCCAAGATGATACCTTCTGCTGCCACACGACCAGCTTTCTTAGCTGCTTTCGCCTGACCAGATTTGCGCATCTCTTCGATCGCTTTTTCGATATCGCCGTCGGCTGCTACCAACGCCTTTTTACAATCCATCATGCCAGCGCCTGTGCGCTCGCGAAGTTCTTTTACCAGAGCTGCTGTAACTGCTGCCATCTGTCAATCCTCGCCATGCCGGTATTCCGGCCAAAATTATCCAGTAAAGTTTAGAAGAAAGGGGCCTTAACCTGGCCCCTTTTCAGCGTTTCATTACCTTAGCGGTAAGTAAAAGGGGTGATTAATAAAACCCTATTTACTCTACAGCTTCTTCTACGAAGCCGTCGCCTTCGACACCAGTAGCGCCTTGTGAACGACCTTCTACAACGGCATCAGCCGCAGCATTAAGATACAGACCCACTGCGCGGATCGCATCGTCGTTACCAGGAACGATGTAATCAACACCGTCAGGGCTAGAGTTGGTATCAACAACAGCAACTACAGGAATACCTAAGTTGTTGGCTTCCTTAATTGCAATGTGTTCGTGCTCTGCATCAATAACGAACAGCACGTCTGGCAATCCAGCCATATCTTTAATACCACCAAGGCTCTTTTCAAGCTTTTCCATTTCGCGAGTACGCATCAGCGCCTCTTTCTTGGTCAACTTGTCAAAAGTGCCGTCTTGGCTCTGGGTTTCCAGATCTTTAAGGCGTTTGATTGACTGACGAACAGTTTTCCAGTTAGTCAACATACCGCCTAACCAGCGGTGATCAACATAGAACTGGCCGCAACGCTGAGCAGCTTCTTTCACTGCAACGCTGGCTGCGCGCTTAGTACCGACGAACAATACTTTACCTTTCTTAGAAGCAGCATTGCTGATGAAAGCCAGCGCTTCATTGAACATAGGTACAGTGTGTTCCAGGTTAATGATGTGAACCTTGTTACGAGCACCGAAAATGAAAGGCTTCATTTTTGGGTTCCAGTAACGGGTTTGGTGACCGAAGTGGACACCAGCTTGGAGCATGTCACGCATAGATACGTTAGGCATTTTAATTTCCTCTATGGGGTTAAGCCTCCACATCCCCCATGCAATCGACCTTTTCAGGCACCCCGAAGCATGTGACGGAATGTGTGTGTGGTAGTTTGTATCACAAACAATTGTGATACGGATTTCGGCGCGCTTTATACCACATTTACCCCCCCACGAGCAATTCTCCCGCACTGAAAATGTCGTAATTCATCAGTTTGCATAGCAAGACGCTCTGATTACAGTTTGTTATACTGCCGCTCCTTAAATAATGAAGTGTAAATGGGCAGACGATGAGTATTGTGATTAAAACACCGGCCGACATTGAAAAAATGCGGATCGCCGGTCGCCTTGCTGCGGATGTACTGGAGATGATAGGCCCCTATGTAAAAAAGGGTGTTACTACCGATGAACTAAACCAGATCTGCCACGATTATATCGTTGATGTGCAGAACGCCATCCCTGCCCCACTCAATTATCACGGTTTTCCAAAATCCATTTGCACCTCTGTAAATCACGTTATTTGTCATGGCATCCCTTCAGACAAGCAACTCAAGGATGGTGATATCGTCAATATCGACATCACAGTGATAAAAGACGGCTACCATGGCGACACAAGTAAAATGTTTGTTGTCGGTAAGCCTTCAATCCTCGCGGAAAGATTAATCCGCGTAACCCAGGAATGCTTGTATAAAGGTATCGAGCTGGTTAAACCGGGCGCTTATTTGGGCGACATCGGCTTTGTCATCCAGCAACACGCGGAAAAACATGGCTACTCGGTAGTGAAAGAGTATTGCGGCCATGGCATTGGCAAAGAGTTCCACGAAGAGCCACAGGTGCTTCATTACGGTCGAAAAGGAACCGGTGAGCAACTTAAAGCGGGTATGTGTTTCACCATTGAACCTATGATCAATGCTGGCAAACCCCACTCGAAATTGATGAAAGATGGTTGGACCGCTATCACCAAAGATCGTAGCCTCTCTGCGCAGTGGGAACACACCTTGCTGGTGACAGAAAATGGCTGTGAAATTATGACGCTGCGTGATTGCGATACGATTGACCGAGTGATCTCGCACGACTAACCAACGTTGAGCTACGGAGTATTAATGGAGTTGCAGCAGATCCTCAACGCAATCGAAGAGTTAACGATCGATGGCAAAGTCACGGATTACCGCACCGCTAATAGTGATTTTCTTAACTGGTTACGAGCCCAATATCAATCCGGCTTACCAGTCACAACGTTAGTACATCATCGTGCAACTTTTGTTGATGCCTTACTGAGCAGTTTATGGCAACGCTGTGGCTTAAACGAAATAAAAGATCTCAGTCTGGTCGCTGTCGGAGGCTATGGCCGAGGTGAACTCCACCCGCAATCTGATGTTGATATATTGGTTTTAGCCAAACGCCAAGTACCTGACAGCGCCAAGAGTCAGATTAGCGAATTTATCACCTGGTTGTGGGATATACGTTTAGAGGTAGGTCAAGCGGTACGTTCAGTTAAAGAGTGTCTTCAGCTGGGTAAAAACGACATTACCATTGGCACTAATCTGCTGGAATCACGATTGATCTGTGGCGCTACAACGCCGTTCGATAAACTGCAAGATGCGGTGCAGTCCAAACGCTTTTGGCCGTCAAGTGAGCTTTACCAGGCAAAATTGGCCGAGCAACAAACCCGTCATGAGCAGTTTCATGACACTGGCTACAACCTTGAGCCGAATATCAAAAGTAACCCTGGTGGGCTGCGTGATATTCAAACCATAGGTTGGGTAGCCAAAAGCCACTTTAATGCCAATAGCCTGCAAGAGCTGATCTCCCACAACTTTCTCACCGAGGAAGAGCATCAAGAGTTAATCGAATGCCAGACGTTTCTCTGGCAAGTTCGCTTTATCCTCCATGTAGAAACTGAACGTTCCGAAAACCGCCTACTGTTTGAACATCAACCCCAGATAGCTGCCGCTCTTGGTTATTGCGACGACGGTAGCGCCGCGGTTGAAAAGATGATGAAGCGGTTCTATCAAACCATTCGTCGTGTGCGTGAACTGAACGACATGCTCATGCAGCTGTTTGACCAAGAGATTTTGGGGTCAAATAACAAAGCCAAGCTCTATCCCATCGATGATGATTTTCAGCGTCGTGGCGAAATGCTGGAGATCATCGATGAAAAAGTCTTTGAGCGCCGGCCGGAAGCAATGCTGGAGCTATTTCTTCATATAGCGGATGATCCTGCCATCAAAGGGATCAATGCAGAAACCATACGCCAGTTGCGAATATCACGCCGTAACTTCCAGGGCTACATGGTGGATCACCCACAATACCGTCGACTTTTCGTGCAGTTGTTGAAGCACCCTCGCGGTATGGGACGGCCGGTAAGTCGTATGCATAAGCACTCAATGCTCGCGCTCTACTTTCCGTTATGGCAGCAGATTGTCGGTCAGATGCAATTTGACCTGTTCCACGCCTACACAGTTGACGAACATACTTATCGCCTATTGCAGAATACTTATCATTTCCTAAGGCCAAGAGCAGAACAAAACTTCCCACTTTGTGGTGAGCTATTACGCAAAATGCGTAAACCCGAACTGCTGTTTCTTGCCGGACTATTTCACGATATAGGCAAAGGCCGCGGCGGCGATCACTCAGTATTAGGTGCGGTGGATGCCTTAGCATTCTGTAAGCAGCATGGCTTTAATCAACAAGATTCAGAAATCGTCGCTTGGCTGGTTAAAAGCCACTTGCTGATGTCTGTCACCGCACAGAAGCGAGATATCTACGATCCTGATGTAGTCAAAGAGTTTGCAGAAAAGGTGGGTGACGAAAAGCGTCTAGACTTCTTATACTGCCTCACCGTGGCTGATATCTGCGCCACCAACGACAATCTTTGGAACACTTGGAAAGCGGCATTGCTGCGTGAACTCTACTTTGCTACGCAATCACTGTTTAGAAACGGTATGGAGTTGGACTACGATCCATCTGAACAGGTAGCGAATATCAGAGCTGATGCAGAAAAAGCATTATTAAAGCGATTCCCCTTGGAGCAAGTGGAACTACTGTTATCTCGTTTCTTCGATGACTATTTCCTCCGCCATACGCCGGAGCAAATTGCCTGGCATGGCCGAGAAATTATTAACCATCAATCAGACGAGCCGCTGATACTTATCAGCAAACAGATGACCCGTGGTGGCACTGAGATATTTATCTATACCAAAGACTGTCCTGGGCTATTTGCCAAAACAGTTGGCGTGCTAGATCGAAAAGGCCTCAACGTCCATGATGCGCAGATCCAAAGTACCCGAGACGATCATACTTTAGATAGCTTCGTGGTATTAGAGCAGGACGGTGAACCACTCACGGCACCTCACCGCGTAGAAGAGATAAAGCGCGAACTGCTCAGCTCCTTGACATCTCCAGCGACTGATCGAGAAGCGACCCGTCGACCACCGACGCAGATGCGTCACTTTTCAGTGGCTACCAAGGTGAAATTTCTTAATGTCGAAGACCATAGCCGAACGATGTTGGAACTGGTCGCCCTAGACTACCCAGGGTTACTCGCCACCATTGGGGATATATTTGAGACCCATGATGTCTATTTGCAAGCAGCAAAAATCACCACCATTGGTGAGCGAGCAGAGGATTTTTTCATCCTCACCAACTCAGTCGGTGGCGGTTTAGAAGAAACAGCACGAATTGAGCTTCAACATGCACTGGAAGCTCAAATCAACCAAACAATAGATTAACGTTAACTTTGTTTTTACCGGAGAAAATGAATGACTGAACTACAAGGCATTATTGAAGCGGCATTTGAGCAGCGTGAAACTATCACGCCATCAACCGTAGAGCCTAAAGTCAAAGAAGCGATCATCGCTGCCATCGAGCTGATTGATAGCGGCAAAGCTCGCGTCGCAGAAAAGATCGCTGACGAATGGGTTGTCCACCAGTGGCTAAAAAAAGCGGTACTGCTCTATTTCCGCATCAATGACAACGCCGTAGTTGAAGGGGCTGAAAGTAAGTACTTCGACAAAGTCCCAATGAAGTACGAAAACTATTCGGAAGAAGATTTTAAACGTGATGGCGCCCGCGTCGTCCCACCTGCAGCCGTACGTAAGGGTGCGTTTATTGCGAATGACGCCGTGTTGATGCCCTCCTATGTCAACATCGGCGCTTATGTTGGCGAAGGCACCATGGTTGATACTTGGGCCACTGTCGGCTCCTGTGCGCAAATTGGTAAGAATGTACACCTATCAGGCGGCGTTGGCATCGGTGGCGTATTAGAGCCACTACAGGCCAATCCTACCATCATCGAGGACAACTGCTTTATCGGCGCTCGCTCAGAGGTGGTTGAAGGCGTGATTGTCGAAGAGGGCTCAGTGATTTCAATGGGCGTATTTATCGGCCAAAGCACACGTATTTTCGACCGTGAAACAGGCGAAGTCCATTATGGTCGTGTCCCTGCTGGGTCGGTTGTTGTTAGTGGTAGCCTGCCTTCTAAATGCGGTAACTACAGCCTTTATGCGGCGATTATCGTGAAGAAGGTTGATGCAAAAACGCGTTCTAAAGTAGGGATCAATGCCCTGCTTCGTAGCGCTGAATAGACGGTTCTGATTAATTGATATAAAAAAGGGAGCCTCACTGGCTCCCTTTTTAATCGGTACAAAGAAGTTCTACTATTTCATGTTCTTAACTTTATCTATGAAGGTCGTTCTTGCCGAGCTTGAGCCTGCCCGTTCCGCCTCTTCAACTAATTTTAATGCCTTATCTATATCGTTCGCTTCTACCGCCTGAGCGATCAAGTTGTTATAGAGGTCTTCTGTTTCTGGCAGCATAGAAACATTACCTGTAGCAACCCCGGAAGTGAGCCCTGGCGTTGGTGATCTATCAGGCACTTCGCTCGGTGTAGGAAGGTCTACGTACTCTTGGGCTGAGTTACTAGAGCCACTGTCAGGAAACATATTCTTAAAAAACGCATCAACCTGATCACCCTCTGCCAAATTTGAGAAGCCACCATTCACCGAAATCCTTAACTTACCCACCGCGCTATGCAAAGCGATTGGATCTGGTATACCGGGATCAGCCATCCCTTGTGTTTGAGCATAGGTACGCATCGTCGCGGTCATCTGTGTCGAACGTTCTAAATCAGCAGATGTCGTCAATATCAACATATATACCTCTGCTCCTGCTGTCCCAGGAGGAAAGCCATTTATATTAATGCTGGTAACAAGGCGGTTTGGATTAAACATCTTTTCAGGAAGATAGGTAAACTCATTGCTAGAGTATGCCCTTGTGATATTGAAATCAGCGTCTAACAAGAGCACCGAGGGGCTGAAAATCACATCATCAAAAAGTAAACTGACAATGTCGACAGTATAAGGACCCACAACACGAGGAAGGCTGTAACCCAAAGTAAAACTCTTACCTGTCTTAAACTCAAAAACCTGAGCATCGGTATCTATATAGACTTGCTCATTAAAAGAAGTAGCAAGAGGAAAGTAATTAAGCTGAGATAAATTCTTGCAGCAACTCTCCTTATTGAACAAAGCCCATTTAGCCTGCTCAATATCAGTTAACTGTCTGGCTTCTTCACCACCGCCAAGCCAATCAAACCAGCCTGCCTGAACCGGCGACACCGTGAAAAATACTAAGCTTATTCCAGCAGCTAATCCCCGCCAACTTCCCATAAAGAAACACACCCTTAAAATAAAACGTATATAAAAAAATTACCGTATAGAAAAAGCCCCCGGTTAGCAAGCTACCGAGGGCTTTTAATCATATTGTTGCTTAACTAAATCAAGCTATGCAACAAGAAGCTGTGGCTTACCACCAAGCTTCAACCTGTGCGCCGAAACGGAAGTTGCCGTCATCGCCATCAGGGTCAGAAGAGGTGTTGTTTTCTGCCAAGTCACCCCAGAAAGAACCGCCATAGAAACGGATTTGAGGGCGAGCCCAGAAGCTCTTACCTGCTGAGATGTTGTAAGAAACAACAGCTTTAGACAGGTCTTGCTCATCGCCGTTATCAGGATCTTCGTTAGTATAACCAACTTCAAGAGCAATACTCTGAACATCATCAATCTTGTAGACAGGACGAGCAACGATGCTCATGCGGTCAACTTCATTGTCAGAAATCTGCTCTTTGTGCTGATAAAGGAACGCGTAACCAACTTCAACGTTCTTACCGAACTTAACCACACCCCAGTCGAGGAAGCGATAAGCTGTTTCAGCGTCGTCACCCCATGCACCCTTAATACCACGAACGTTACCACCAGTGTGGTTGTCGTAGACAGAGTCTGCAAGAGAGTCACTAGCATAAGTGAAGCTCATTTTGTTGAAACCGCCGAGCAAAGAGTGGCTGATTTCAGCCATTGCCAACAGGCCGTCTTCAGTTTCTACGTTCTGAGCGTCAGAATCATCAGCAAATGCAGCAATACCAACCAACTCAAGGTTTGCATCACCCCACAGAGGGATACCAGCATAACGTAAATCTAGCTTGTTGTTCTGGAGAACAGTACCGTTGCCATCTTTATCATTGCCGTTTTGGTCCATATTGGTCCAAGCAAAAGAGAACTGGCCAGGACCCATCTTGATACCTTCAATACCAGCACCATAGCCAGAATTGTTCAGGTAGTAGTAATCCAAGATGTGAACGTCTTTACGCTGATAGTAACGCTTACCGGCCCAAACTGTTGCTTCCGGTGCGAAACCTAAAACGCCCTTAGCAGTAGAGAAGAACTGACGGAAAGCCCATTCTGCACCACCCCAAGGAGCATCGCCGTTGTTACCCTGGAAGTCGTTACCTTGACTACCGATATCAGAAGCCCACATAGCTTCGATACGGAAAACTTTACCGTCACGGTTATAAACTTCTTGAGCCAAATCCAGCTCTACGTATGTATCACACTCATCGCCCAGACGACCAACATAGTGACCACCTGCGCCAGAACCGTAACAAGTTTGCTCGCCACCGGCGCCAGTAGTTGACAAACCAGCGCGGGCATAGCCGTGAAATTCTACTGCAGAAGCGCTAGCAGCAGTCAATGCTGATGCGATCGCTAATGCGATTGGAAGTGCTTTGATTTTAGCCATTTGACTAATCCCTTTTTTGATTATTACTTCGTTATTTGAGAAACCAACATTCCCTTGGGAGAGTTAGCTAACGAACCTCTTCGTGTTCATTTAGTTAACACTCCGGTATTCAGCTAAGTGCCTTTCGCTGCCTACCTGACTTTAATCACCCCCCGGCGTTAAAAGTCAGGGGAGATGCTAAACCTGAGTCAGCAACTTTTCTGTGACTATCTTCACAAGATGATTACAAGTATAGAACCTTTGGTAAAAAATGTTACTGAACATTCGCTCTAAAGTTACCGTTAATAACTGATTGCAGACCGCTTGTTAATTGGTATTTTCAGATGTATGGCAAATATGTGCGCGGTGTAGAAAAAAAACAAAAGGCTGCGATCTGCAGCCTTTTGTTTGTAATTAGTTTACAGATTAATTTTCAAACAACTGTCCAATTCGGCAACTGTATTACCCCACGCCAAAGCTCATCCCAACCCGCCTCACATTCAACAAGCTGGTCATTCACGGGATGAATAAAACTGATCCGGGTCGCACGTAGCAGCAAGCCCTTTAGGCCTAATTCCTGACGAAACAGTTTGTTATGTTTACCATCGCCATGGGTGGTATCGCCCACAATAGGATGTGAAATATGAGCCATGTGGCGTCGCAATTGATGTCGTCGGCCAGTTTCTGGTCGCAACTTAAGCAATGAATAGCGTGCCTCTGGGTAATTCCCTATCGGAATAGGCAGTAGCAATTGCTCCAGAGGTTGATAGTGAGTAACGGCAGGCTGAGGCGGTTTATCTTCGCTAGTACGCCTATCTTCATGCTTATCGCGCTTCTCTTTGAGCGGATAGTCAATCGTATCAGCGCTGTTAACATATCCGCGAACCACAGCGTGATATTGCTTCTCTATCTCGCCATTTTGAAACAATAAAGAGAGAGCACTTGCCGTGGACGGATCCAGTGCAAAGATCAAACATCCTGACGTTGGCTTATCTAACCGATGCACGGGATAGACATGCTGCCCAAGTTGATCCCGCAAGGTCTGCATAACGAAGCGTGTTTCATGACGATCAATGAAAGAACGATGGACTAACATGCCGCCCGGCTTATCAATAACCACTATATAAGGGTCTTGGTGCAAAATCCTCAGTTCACTCGACACCCTTAATGCCCCGCTGTCATGGTTAACGACTGGTCTAGTGCTTTCAATGTAACAATCAATTGTCTAACCTCTGGCACGGATAGGTCGAGTACCTGCTCAGCCATCGTTGCTATATCGCAGCTTGTCGGTAAAGGCGCTCGCTGATTAACGATCTCTTGCATTCGCGGCAAAAAAACAAACTGTAACCATTGCTGAAACGACAAAGTGTCGCAACAAAACGGGGCCGATGAACTAAGCGCTGCAGCTTCTGGTGCCTGTTCGCTCCATAGACCCGATTGTCGTAACAACCTGGATATATCGCCAAGGTATTTCTCTATTGCCATATATTTCATAACAACTCCTCTATCTCGGCAGCATATTATCACAGCAAATTGGGGGTTGAGGGGATAGAACGGACCACTATAATGGCGCAGCCAAGCCAAGAGGGGTGATGATGAACGCTGAACTAGATCTATGCTGTAAGCAATTGGGGCTTAACCTGACCGTCTATAATCTGGGCCGGCGAGTCGAATTGTTGGATCAAACGCTGTTTACGCAGCTCCAGTTACAGGAAGTTCCTTACCCCTTCCCACTGCAGCGCCATGCCATTTTTGCCATGGTGATAGAAACGGCATTAGCACCGTTTGAGCCTTCGTTTTGGTGCCTTAAACTGCCCTTAGACGAACAGGGTATGCTTGACTTTTCCGCCTTAAACCAACTATGTGCATTGATACAGCAGGCATTTAACCATGCAGTTGCCGTCGAACAGCGGGAATCAATGTTAAAAAGCAACCCATTCGCCTATGCACCAAGCCAACAACAGTTGGCTCTGATCACCGCCCACATACGTGTACAGAAACAGCAAGCAGCATCTAAATACTATGAACAAGCCGCCGACTACTTCAGTGGCCAACTGCCCTACTCGCAATGGCAGTCACTGCCATTACAGGGCGTAGCAGACTTTATAATAAGAATGAAGCAGCAATGCGATTCAGCATCAAGCATCGCAGACTATCAGGCGCTGCCACTAGAAGTTAAAGCTGGATTAGCGGCCATGGCAGAACAAGTTGGCATCTCTGATACACTGGCCAAAGCTGTTACCCTACACCTTGAAAAGAGTAACGATATTGCCGAACAACTATGCGCAACCCGTATGTTGTTGCACCCAAAACATCACGCAATCTTAAGCCCTATGCTACCTAAGTTGTTGAGTTCAGAGTTAGGAGATAATGCTGAGTTCCTCATTCTCGTCGCTGGTCGCGGATGGGAGCTATTAATTGACACCGACCTGTCGCTGTTCTTAGAAAAAACAGCAAAACGACAAGACCAAGCGCTGTTTAACACATTGCTTCTTGATCTATTTGCTATCCCTGGAATGAGAGGAAAGCTACAAAATGCCTTCCGTAGTAGCGATCGCTCTCCAGCATTAGCTGGAGCCATCGGTATTTTTTTAGCGTCACTACGTTAATGGTTAGCGAAGGCTAAAACCTAATTAAAGCGATGCCCAATTCGGCCACAAAGAAACTCAAAGTACATAACCCAATCCCCCATCAGGCTATACAAGGGATACTTAAATGTCGCAGGCCGATTGTGTTCAAAAGCAAAATGTCCTAACCAAGCAAAGCCGTAACCGATGACAGGTAGCAGCCAAATATAGTGCCACTGCGCCTGCCAAACGATCCAGATGGTCGTCAACAACACTAAGGTGCTTCCCACATAGTGTAATGCACGACATCGCGGGTCTCGGTGTTCTTGCAGGTAGTATGGATAGAACTGCTGAAAGCTTTCAAATTTCTGTTCTGTCATTGTATTTTCCTGCGAAAACGCCAATCGAAAACCTAAGCCGTGTCGCCTTAGCTAGAGTCTATAATTGCACTATTCTGCCACGTTAAATCATCGAAGCATTTTCGATATACACCACAGTGAGGCCACCATAGTGGACACTTCAACGCATAACCTGAGTAATCTATTTGCTCAATTAGGATTAGCATCAGATCCTACAAGTCTCAAAGATTTCATCATTGCTCATTCACTTAACCCTGATCAAAAGTTAGCTGACGCGCCATTTTGGAACGCATCTCAAGCGACCTTCCTCCGTGAAGCTCTGAGCGAAGATAGTGATTGGACGGAGATTGTCGATCAGTTAGACAGCATGCTTAGAGCCGACGTAAAAGCGTAATTGAACCGAGTTATCACCGTTCCATCTCGGCATTTTTCCCATCACAAGTTAACATAGCGACTTTCTCTGATGGCGTTAAAGGAAGTACATGGATAATCAATTAATGAGGGCGTTACAACAGCTTTTACAAGAGGGTAAGGTTCCTTCCGTTGCGTTACTAAAAGGGCGAGTCGGTAAGCAGGTCAGCATGCATGAACTGATCTCAGCCGTACAACAGGCGAAAACAGCACCGGAAAAGATACTTGCGGCTGATACTGCCCCCGCACCAGCTGCGAGTACGGCAGCTAAAAACAGTAATGCAGAAACATCAAATTCAGCAGAGGTACTCGCGGAACTCAAAGCGATCCGCAACGAGCTCGCCTGGATCCGCGCTCACATAGAAAAGCAGAATGAATCTGCTTCAGACAGTTAATGCGTTAAGAAAATCAGGCAGAGTCTCCGCCAGCACTTTGTGAGGCTCACAGCCTACTTTTTCGACAACCACCTGCCCAGTTTCATTGTTGACACTAATAATGGTGTCATCATCGATACAACCAATGAACAGTGTGATCTTTTGCCCAAGCCGCTTTTTCATCACGATGTGGCCAATCATATTTTGCTGCAATCCTTTGAAGTCCTGCTCATTCCAAACCTGAATAAGATCAAACGAATGGCCAGCGAAATTCAGCGCCAATGAATCACAAAAATAGCTTTGATAAAATGCCTTAACACTCTCATCAAGCACACACTCAATCGCCTCTTCCACATTACTAAAATCGCCCAGCTCGTCTCGCTTAAAAGGCTGCCAATGCTTGTGGCCCTCTTTACCCTCAACCTCATCAACAAAACAGGGAGAGGGTAAATCAGGATCAGAACAGAGTGTTGGCAATTCACCCGTTGCTTCTTGCGTTGCTTGAAGAAAACGTTGAAAAAGCGACGCCAGAGCATCGGTTGTGGCAGACATCATTTCTTGAGGTTCCAAATAAGCGTTACAATGGCATCAGTTTAACCAACCAAGTTCTATTATGACTAGCGCTTACGACAATCACCCTGATCTATCTAACCTCGCTCTGGGCGAAAAGACCGAATATCGCCAGCACTACGCTCCCGAGCTGTTACAACCCGTGCCACGACGCCTAAATCGTGAACAGATAGGAGTGACAAACGACCTCCCGTTCCACGGCGGTGATATCTGGACTGGCTATGAATTATCATGGTTAAACGAAAAGGGCTTACCTCAGGTAGCCATTGCTACCTTCGCCATACCCTGCACTTCCACAAATTTGGTTGAATCGAAGTCGTTTAAACTGTACCTGAATAGCTTCAACCAGCACACGTTCTCCGATTGGGCAACGGTGCAAATGATATTAAAGCAGGACCTTTCCAAGTGCGCAGAGGCGGAAGTTGATGTGTCGTTGGCAACGCTGGATAGCTTTGAAAAGCAAAAAATTACCGGCTTTGACGCCGATCTCATTGATAACCAAGATATCGACATCACTGATTATGACTACCAACCAGCGCTTCTCAAAGCAGGTAGCGATAAAAAAATCGTTAGTGAAAAACTGCAAAGCCATCTACTAAAATCAAATTGCCTGATCACCAATCAACCCGATTGGGGAAGCGTCATGATCAGTTACACAGGCCAACAGATTAACCACGCCTCGCTGCTGCGATACATAGTGTCATTTCGCAATCACAATGAATTTCATGAGCAGTGCGTTGAACGGATCTTTACTGACCTACAATCTCGCTTCGCATTAGATAAACTCACTGTTTATGCTAGATATACAAGACGAGGGGGGTTAGATATCAATCCATTTAGAAGTAATTTTGAACCACTGCCAACGAATATTAGAATGGCACGGCAATAATAGGGTCGCGATTTGCTGTCAGAACTTTTACTATGCAGGAACATTTTATTAATTACGTCAGTGGCTTGTTGAAAAAACTATCCTTTGTTTTCTGCATCTTGCTCTTCCATACATCTGCGTGGGGTACTGACGCAGCTTTGGACCTGCTCACGGAAGCTCGCTCGCTGTTAATTGAGAACCCGCAAAAAGCCAGAGAACTGGTCCTCACCGAGTTAACCGGCGCAGAAACACCAGCCGATGGTCAGCTGTTAGCCCGTGCTCATCTCCTAGTTGCGGCAACTTATGTCGAAGAAAAAAGCCAAGCGGAAAAAGCAAAACACCATCTGCACTTTGCTCAACGGCAAATCGCCAGCTCCCCCAATAGCTCCCTGGAAGCCGAAGCGCTATTAATTGAAGGACGAATCGCGGCTTATTTTGATAACGATGTACCCACAGCGATCAAGCGCTTCGACCGCGCCCTGCAATTACTCGCCAATAATTCGGGGGCATCCCCTCGCCTACTTAAGCATGCCCTGCATGAAGCCATTGGCCGCGCCTATAACGATCAAGCACAATTTAGCCTCGGCAGTCAGCATATGTTAGCCGCGCTGGCGCTAACGCAAAAAACTGATGACCCACTGTTAAAGGCATGGACAAGGGTGTATTTAGCCCAATCCTACAAGGGGCTGTTACAATCGCAGCAAGCAATAAAGTACCTTTTATCGGCGCTTTCAATCGCTGAAAAAGCAAAAGACGATAGCTTGTCCGCGTATATTTTTGGTCGCCTAGGGTTGGTTTATAAACAGCTGTCAAACTACTCCAGAGCACAAGACTATGTAGAGCGATCAGCAGAGATTTATCAATCGCTTAATGATGATTCGAATTTAGCCCATAGTTTAAACTTTTTAGGCACTATCTACGAACAGCAAGGACAGTACGACACCGCACTGCTGCATTACCTAAATGCATTAGAACTCACAAGAAACCACCCAACAGCCACGAAACTCGGGCTGCTATATCATAATATTGGCCAGATCTATCTCCATCAAGACGATTACGTCAATGCGCAGCGCTACCTTGAACGCTCGCTCCAGGAGTTAACAACCGCCAGCAGAGATCATTACCTTGGCGCATCTCACCTGTTGATGGCAAAACTAAAACATAAGCAAAACAGTGTAAATGAGGCTCTGCAACACGCTCATCAATCACTTAAACTTTCTTCTGAAAGTGAGTACCTGTTTACCCCGGCAGAAGCGCACTTGCTATTGGCCACGCTTTACGCTGACAAAGAATTGTTTGCAGACGCTTACCACCATCAACGTAAGGCGAGTGATTACCAGCGGCCTGATAAGGCGCTGTTACCCCCTGCTCAAGTATCAGACGAGCGCTATCAACAGCAGCAATTACAACGTACCCTCCAAAGCTTAAGAAATCAGCTTGAAGATACATCTATAGAACATGAGCAACAGAGTAGCTGGTTGATAATTTCATTGGCCATAACAGCCATATGCGTACTGCTGTTGATACTCATTCTGCGCCTTTATCTAGGCAATAAACGGCAGACGGTCGAATTAAAAAAACAGCAATTCCTCCACCCCACGACAGGACTTCTGGGGACACAACATTTGCATGACTTCCTCAAACAGAAAATCACTGATGCACAAAAGCAACATGAAATTTTCTATAGTGAAAGTGATGCTCAAGGCAAAGACTACAAAAGCTTTTACTTGTTGATTGAGCTACCTGTACTAAAGCAGGTTTATGTTCAAAAAGGGTTTAAAGCAGGGCGGCTGTTTGATGCAAAGTTTGGCGAATTAATTCAAGCCAATATAACCTCTGAGCTGAAATTTTTTCACCCAAGAGAGTATGTCCTATGCGCTTGCCTAACGGGAACGAATTACCTGACATCAGAGCAAGCAGTAAAGAAGGTGCAAGCCATTCTCGACGACATATTTGAGGCATTGGCACTGTCTGAGCGCGCCCGACTGTACTCTATTGGTGTTATTAGTATGCCATTTTTATCAAAAGCAAGCCGAGCCATAGACAGCAATAACCTTCCCGAGCTACTGGTTTTGGCTTTAAATGGCGCTAATCAACTGCGAGTGATCAATGGCGAGTCAGCCTGGGTAACACTCCATGCGATCGATGCAACGCCCGGCACCCTGTTCAATAATGACGCAAGAACAGGATGCTTGTTAGGCTTAAGAAAAGGCTTAGTAAAGGTACAAGCGTCACACGATAAACAATTGATTGAATGGCCTAATGACTGATATCTGAATTCAATCATCAAATAGTTGTAAAAGACGCTATGTTTATAGTTGAATTCCTAGAGTAGGTGGATGCCAGTGGTAAGTTCAGGAAGATAATGATGACGGAATCCGCACCAGCAAGTGCAAATATTGCATTGGTCAGCCAAAAGTTGCAGCAATCTCAGCAGGCTTACCAGCAACTCGAAGTCCGCTACAAACAGGAAGCGGCGGCACTTTATAAGCTGATAAATAAGTTATCCCTCGCATGTAAAGGGCAAAACATTGAGCTCGACAACAAGTTGGCATTACTCCGAGGTCATTTAACAGAAAACCTTAGCATTGAGAAAGCCAACAAATTGTTGTTGAGCATCGATCAGTTGCTCAATAGTCATACCAGCCATGTTGAAAAGCAGCTCAGCTACACCAGAGACCAGTTCCAAACATCAGGCAAAAATCTTCAGCAGTGGCGAGGGTTACCACCTCAGTTGCGCCGAGATCTGCGCTCATTAATAGATTCAAGCGGTAAAGTCGAACAGTCTGTTTACGATTTTCTACCTCATCTGCAAAAGCTCGTTGAACTCTATAATCACGCGTACGATGCCGCAGGCAGTGGCGACACAGCTGCACCGCAACAGGTTAGAAAGTTAAAGCGGGAATTCAGTGACGAATTACTAGCACTGATGACCGAAGTAGAGTTTGATAACGAAGCCAATACTCGGCTCAAACAACTGAAACAAAAAGTCGGCCTGGCCAACGATATTGATGAGTTACTTAGTTACTGTATTGAACTAATAAAACTCTTGGTGGAAAGTGTCCAACAAGAAAGAAAGTCATCAGAAGCGTTTTTAAACCACCTCAATGAAGCACTTAGCACTGTTTATGGTGCCGTCACCCAAACCCTGCAAAATTCTCAACTGCTGACCGAACAAAGCCGTGAGGTTAACAGTGCATTAAAGACCCAGATAGAGAAGCTGGGGGCAGAAGTTGATGCGGCCAATGATCTCGATTTATTAAAAGAGAAAGTCCGATTGCATCTGCAAGAGATCGCCAGTGCATTAGAGAAAAGAGAACGTTTAGCCGAGCAGGAGCAAAGTCTCAACGAGTTGCTGATGGCGATGCAAAATCGTATTGATACCCTAGAAGAGGACGCTAAATCGTATCGCAGTAGGTTGAACGAACAGCGGCAACAGCTTTACCTGGACAGTCTCACTCAACTGCCTAACCGAGCAGCCTTCAATGAACGATTAGAGATCGAATATCAACGCTGGAAGCGCTACGGCGGAGATCTCTCTATTGCCGTGTTAGATCTCGACCACTTCAAAAACATTAACGATACCTACGGCCATATCGCCGGTGATAAGACCCTTCAGGTAATCGCTAAGCTACTCGGTAAAACAGTTAGAAAAACCGACTTTATCTGTCGCTTCGGCGGTGAAGAGTTTGTGTTGATCCTACCGGAGCAAACTGCTGAATCGGCCACACAACCGATGAATAAACTACGTATTGCGGTATCAAAACTGCCCTTTAAATTTAAGGGACAAAATGTCACGGTAACCGTATCTATCGGCCTGGCAACCTTTAATAAAGGTGAAAACACCGAAACCGTATTCGAGCGCGCCGATCAAGCGCTGTACGCAGCGAAAGAAAGTGGCCGGAATCAACTCGTTATCAAATAGCTATCCGTCTCCCAAATCATCATGCCCCCAATAGCTGGGGGCTTTCTCCTATGAGAGGTGCCCTATGATCACCCAAATAAGTCCCTCCGGCAGCATGGAGTTGTTGTCCCCATTAGAAGTCGAACGATTAAAAGCCAGTTCCACCAGTCAACTCTATCGCCTGTATCGGAACTGCTCATTGGCGGTTTTGAACTCTGGCAGCAAAACCGATAGCAGCAAAGAAACCCTTGAGCGTTATAAAAGTTTCGATATCAATGTATTACGCCGAGAGCGCGGGGTTAAAATCGAATTAATCAACCCCCCGGAAGAAGCGATTGTTGATGGCGAGATTATTCGGGGCATACAAGAGCATCTATTTTCTGTTCTCAGAGACATCGTTTATGTCAGTGACAGGTACCAAAATAATGCCTATATCAATCTGACCAACTCTCAACACCTAACTCATGTTGTCTTTGATATTCTGCGTAATGCTGGAGCACTGCATTCGCAATCTGATCCCAATATGGTGGTGTGTTGGGGTGGCCACTCTATCTCCGATATCGAACATCAATATACCCTCGAGGTAGGTCATGCCCTCGGACTCCGACAACTCAATGTCTGCACAGGCTGTGGTCCAGGAGCAATGGAAGGCCCGATGCGCGGCGCCGCCATTAGCCACGCCAAGCAACGAGTCAGAAATGGTCGCTACCTTGGACTAACAGAGCCCAGCATTATTGCCGCCGAGCCGCCCAACTCTATCGTTAATGAACTGGTGATATTGCCAGATATAGAAAAACGTTTAGAAGCCTTCGTTCGCGTTGCTCACGGTATTATCATCTTTCCCGGCGGCGTAGGTACGGCAGAAGAGCTTTTGTATTTGCTCGGGATCTTGCTCAATGAAGAAAATGCCAAGCAACCTTTCCCTATCGTACTCACGGGGCCGGTAGAGTCTGCAGAGTATTTCCATCAAATAGATCAATTTGTTGGCGCCACATTAGGCCCTGAAGCACAAAACAAATATCGCATAGTGATAGGCGATCCATCACTAGCCGCTCGTGTGTTAAAAGAATCAATGCCTGATGTACGCGCGTATCGAAAGACTATTGGTGATGCCTATCATTTTAACTGGTCGTTAAAAATCGAACCCGAATTTCAACTACCGTTCGAGCCTACCCATGACAATATCGCTGCGCTCAACCTGCACAAAGATCAAAATAAAGCTGCACTTGCCGCCGATCTAAGACGTGCCTTCTCTGCTATTGTTGCCGGCAATGTAAAAGCAGAGGGAATGAAAGCGATTGAAAAACACGGACCATTTGAAATCAATGGTGATCCGATGCTAATGAAGATGTTAGATAAACTACTCAGAGCGTTTGTCGAACAGCAACGCATGAAATTGCCCGGAAGCGACTATGTCCCCTGTTACACCGTCCGCGCTTAATAAACAAGCCGGCCAACGAGGACGCATTATATTGCTTGATGGCATGAATATGGTGCGCCGTATCTATGCTGCCTGCTCTCGTCATTCTGAACACTATGCCCTAGAACAAACGCTATCACGCTGCACACAGACCCTGAATCGTGTCGTTAAACAACACAGACCAACCCACGCGCTGTGTGTGTTCGATGGTGATCAACCCAATTGGCGTCGAGACTTATTGGCGAATTATAAAATTAGTCGCAAGGGAATGCCCAGCGCACTGAAGCTAGGCTTAGAACAGATACAAGAAGCGTTTTGGCAGATGGGAGTCGACTCGCTACTGTCAGAGTCAGATGAAGCGGATGACCTAATCGCGACACTAAGCAGCAAGTCGTGTCACCACGCCGATGTTATCATCATCTCCACTGACCACGGATTCGGACAACTTCTGTCGCCACAGGTACACCAATGGGATTGTTTCGCCCGACAATTTCTGGACATCAATTTCTATCAACAACGCTACCAGCTTCATCCCCATCAGCTACCTTTGTTCAATGCGCTGGTCGGAAGCAATAGTCATGACATCAAAGGTATCAAAGGTGTTGGTGCGAAGACAGCCAGCTCTTTACTCAATCGTTATACCACCATCGACGCATTGCTACGGGCTGAGGATATACCGGAAAAAATTTCATTAAAGCTGCATGAGCAACAGGAAAAGCTACACACTAACTTTAAAATACTGACGTACAGGACGGAGATCCCACTGGGGTTTTCCATGAGCGATATTCGCTATCAGGGAGCAAGTCATGACTAACTCATCAACCATCATGATCACAGGGGCAAACCGAGGTATCGGCCTGGCCTTTGTCGAAAAGTATCTGCAACAAGGATATCAAGTCATCGCCTGCTGCCGTCATCCTGGCGAAGCACATCAGTTGCATTCGTTGAAGCGCATTCATAAAGACCAGCTACAAATGCATGCCCTAGATGTTGACGCTCCGGAAAGCATTGAACAGTTAGCAAATAAACTGAGCACTGCCCGCATCGACATCCTGATCAATAACGCAGGCGTTTATGGACCGAAAGGCTCTGTTCTCGGCGAGATTAGTCAAAACGACTGGCAAGAAGTATTTACCACCAATGCCATCGCACCACTCTTGGTTTGTCAGGCGTTTCAACAACAGGTAGCGCAAAGCCAGCAAAAGATCATGGTCTGTATTAGCAGCAAAATGGGGAGCATGGCTGACAATAGTTCTGGTGGAAGTTATATCTATCGCAGTTCCAAAGCAGCCCTGAATGCCGTAGTCAAAAGCCTTGCTCTGGATCTATACAACCATGAGATAAAAGTTGTCGCGCTTCATCCTGGCTGGGTGCAAACCGAGATGGGTGGTGCGAATGCCTTAATATCAACCACAAAGTCAGTCGACAGCATGGTAAGAGTGATCGAAAATATCGATGAAAATCAAATAGGACGCATGTTGAACTACGATGGTACAGTGATCCCATGGTGAATCACCTATAACCTTTTAGCGACAGCTGTTACGTCATGAAAACTAGAGCAGTAGACAAGTCATTACATATTAAACACCCTGATACTCTTTATCTGGCGGTGGATAAGCTATTTCGCTTGAGCACCGACGGGCCATCGAGTCAATTTGTCGTTGGCGTACACAAATTAGCAAAAATCATCTATCAGTCTTACCCTCTTGATGCCCCGGTGATCATTGCCCACCTGTCGCTGCACAATGACAAGTTCAGTTTGGCAGTTAACGAAGCGCTTAATTGTGCCATCTTGACCTGTGCACTTGGTTATCAAAGCCATTGGAGCAGCCACCACGTCGTACCATTGATCGCTGCGGCCATCAGCAAAGATATTGCTGACTTGCAGTTAAACAATAATCGCTTTGATGGCACCCGTTTTAACGAGCAAGAAACACTGCAATGGCATAACCGTGGTGATCGTGCCAAGCAGTGGTTGAGTGCCGCAGGAGTCACCTCCGCACTTTGGCTGGAAGCCGTCGCTGGGCATGCAGCCAAAATGGACGGCTCTGGCTACCCAGCTCTCGCCGGCTATCAGCTGACACCAGCGGTCAGGCTACTGAGTTGGTGCAGTTTTTTTTCTGAGCAGATTTGTCCCCGAGCCAACCGCACAGGCTTACGTCCCAGACAAATCATCCGCTACGCCTTAGGCCGCAGACGGCACGCCTTTGATCGACAGCTAATTAATAAAACCGCACAGATCTTCGCACCTATTCAGCCAGGGGCTGTCATTAAGACCGAAGATAAACAACATGCCATAGTGATTGGCCGGCAAAACAGGCGCGAAGCTATTATCACCTCTGTGGTCACTAAAGATCTAGATATTCAGCAGTGCAATATCAGCGGCATAATAAAGCGCTACCCCACCCAGATCGACAAAGGACGTCACTTTCTCGCTCGACTGATCCGTGGCTGGCAGCAGATGCAAGCACAATCCATCACCTTACTTGACGGCCTACAAATAGCCCGGCAAGAAACACTCAGCCCAGAAAAAATTACTGAAGTGGCTTACCTATTTGAATTAGAAGAGCCTGACATACCAGCATTAGCTAGATTATTAACCGAATACCCCTCCCTATTGTCACGTTTAGCGCTGCAAGCCCAACGCTTAAGCCGCCGTCAGCTTAACGTCAGCGACCCGAAACAGATCTTAATGATGCTAGGACTCGAGCGTGCATCTCCCTTAGTGCAGCGTAACGCTATGCTAGAAGCCCTTGAGGCCAACGCTGGACCATATCAACGAACACTTAGTTCACTGATTGAGTGCTATAGCGCTTTTTGTTCTCTCATGGCAGAGCAAACCAAATTTGCAGATATAGAAAAGACCCGCATCATTTCCACAGCCCAATGTGCGGGCTTTCTACTGTCTCCCGAACTCATTGCCACCCGCCCAGCCAACATACAAAACAACGGGCAACGCCCCGGATTTTGGTTCAAACAGCAGGACAACCTGCGATTGGAATCGCTAAGCCTTGCCTTCGCCAAGCGCTGGCAGCTTCCGCCTTTCGCCCTGAACGCGCTGCTCCTTGCCGCTGAACGTGTTGCCCCCAATGCCAGCAGAAAAGCGATCGGCTACGCTCACCTGTTAAAACTTTGTAGCCAGCTTTATCAGCACTTTATGGCAACGGGTGAAATGACGTTAAAAAACAAAGAAACCAAGGAATTAGCTGTTTCACTCGGTATCAACGATAATCAGCTTAAAAATACCTTTAATACATTTATTCAACAATATCACCCCTACACACCACTCGATTAGCTTGCTGATTTTATGAACAGTGGTAGAATCAACGATCTGTCGGTAAACGGGCACCGACTGTTTTAGGAGAAGTAGATTGCTGGTATTGATTCGTTGGGTTTTCAGCCTGTTAATTTTGGCGGCAACCGCCCTTTTTGTTGTGGACGGCGTAATACGTACTAATCCAACGCTACCGATCACAGTATATTTAGCGGTGATCATATGGGGCGTAGCTGGAGCTTCCTGTTTCGCTCGAAACTGGGGCGTCGGTGCTGCTTATGCATTTCGTCCATTCATGTTGTCTATCCCTGTAGGCTTAGGCTTATTCGCTTGGGGATTCTGGATGCATAGTCAACATAGCTTTGATGTTACAGAAGTGCCTCGCCTAGCAAATGCTCATACCCAGATAGAAGGTGACACCTATCAACTTCCCGATTACGAAGAGCAGCTCAAACCCAAAACCTACCGTCCCAAGTTGCAAGCCGTGCCAACGGTAGCAAAGAAGGTTGCAGCAGAAATGCAGCTTCAAGCAGGTGACTGCGATCTCGATAGACATACTCAACGTTGGTGTCGCGGTTTTTACTTCGAAGCGGGTAAACAACCAGAACAAGAACTAAAAGAGTTCGTCGCCCAACAGCCACTCACTGAGTTGGATTCATGGCCGGATAATGCTTGCCCGAGCTACAGTGTCTTTGATGGCCAGCATAAGTACGGGCAAGTGGTTAACATTAGAAAAGGCGAAGTTGAATGCGGCGCCGCACAAATGAAGCCTGGGCAGCGCCACCCTGTTCAGATTTGTGTGCAGTGGTATAAATACGACTGCATAGTACCCGGCGCGAGCGCCTGGGCATCTATCGGTCTCGACGAGGCTCCCGACGCAAGTGTACAGTGATCTCTTCTCTATCGTGATAGAGGTGCTTTGCTGTCACTTGGTATCTTACTCCTTCATCTCGTAAGAACTGCTTCATTAACTCTAAACAGCGTTCTGCTTCGCTGAAACGTTGTTTCATTGGCAGTTTTAAGTTAAATATCGCTTCTTCACACCAACGATTAGCTAACCACTGCCCCATCAAACGAGCTATGCGGCCAGGCTTTTCAACCATGTCGCATACCAGCCAGGTGATATTTTTACGTTTTGGCTCAAAGCCAAAGCCATCCGCCATGAAGTGCTTCACCTGACCGGTTTCCATTAGTCCTTCATCCATCGGGCCGTTATCGACCGCAGATACCATCATGCCTCTGCGTACCAGTTGATAAGTCCAACCTCCCGGGCTGGCGCCAAGGTCAACAGCATTCATGCCCGATGTAACGCGCTTCTCCATCTCCTCCGGGGGGACGAATGTCATGAAAGCTTCTTCCAACTTCAGCGCTGATCGACTCGGAGCATCTTTAGCCAAACGTAGCCTCGGTATTCCCATTTCAAAGCGACTATTATTGCCTGGAATCGAGTAACCCAACATCATCTCTGCTCCATCAAGTACGCACAGATGAAACACAGGTTTGTCCGCTTTCGGCTTGTCTGTCAGCTTTCTATGTTTACGTAACGCCTGGCGCAGTGGCACTGAAAACTTACGGCAGAACTTACTCAGCTCTTTACCTTCGTTGGTATCAACCGGCTCCACCATCAATTCTCCGCATAGCGGAAATTCTGACGCGGCCGCTACAACTTCAGAGATACGATCTTCAACCGACATATCCTGCAAATGGGCAACACAAGCGATCATCTGACGAGCAAAAATCAGACGCCAGAACTGCAAGCGACGAACCAAATATTCCGCATCGCCTTCAGTGAAGCATCGATACAAGACATAACCTGTGTTTGGCTTTGCTTCCGCATAGCCTGCAGATACACTCATAGCGCGCTGCGTGATCTCTGCGGCGCACTCTTTTTCAAACCCGGGCCGACAATAAAGTAACAGCGCGTTCATGACATCTCCTGCCAAAGTTTTTTGGCGGCTAATAACCAGCCTAAGATTAAGGCAGAGCCCCCTATAGGGGTGATCATACCGATAACACCTATACCTGAAACTGCCAACAGGTAAAGGCTTCCACTAAACAGGGTCGCCCCAAGAATTAACCAAATGGCTTCACTACGCAGCGACACTTTGCTGTAAAGAGACAAAGCGACGAGTGCCAGTACGCCTAAGCCATGATAGATCTGATATTGCACCCCAGTATTAAAGGCCGCCATTAACTCTGGCGACAAACGATGCTTTAAACCATGAGCCCCAAAAGCACCCAAGGCTATTCCCGTCGCCATCATCAGCGCCGCTATCGTGGCAATTTTTTTCATAACTATTTTATCTCTTATCGCCGACAACGGTGACTTGCTGATGTACAAATTTGGCCACTTGCGATGCCGCAAAAATCATATTCTCCGCGAGAGTCGTTCCACTGCGCTTACGCGGAATAAAGCTATGCTCGCCATCAATAACCGCGGTAATCGACACATCATTGGGCAGCTTAAAACCTGGCCATTCATCCTCTTTACCAAACGGATCACGTTGCCCCTGCAAGATCAACGTCGGTACTCGGCAACTATGCAGTTCCGCCAGGCGCAACTTATCTGGCTGACCAGGCGGATGAAATGGGTAGCCAAAAGCGATCACCCCAAGTGCCGTTTCAGTCTCTGCAGCCACATTAGCGGCCACACGGCTGCCCATCGACTTGCCGGCAAGAAACAATGGCAGTTCATCATCAAATTGCTGCATAACCTGTTTAAAGGCCGCGATCAAAATCGGCATACGATCAGGGGGACGTCGCCGTTGCTCATCTGTCATCTTGACCATATAGGGAAAATTGAAACGTATAACCTCAATCCCCTGCGTAGTAACAAGCGAAGCCATTTGCGCCATGAATTCAGAATTCATACCCGCACCCGCCCCATGGGCCATGATCATACGGGCAATAGGTTTATCAGCTTGACTAATAAGTTGAAACGGAAGCGGCTCACTCATATGAGCCATCCATCGGCTCAGGTTGGATCCCGACTAAATAATTTTGCTCTTTCATCACCCGTTCCATCACCCACGCCTTAAACGCAACCACCTTCGGGTTATCAACATCCTCGTCAGGAAAGACCAGGAAATAGGAATCACGACTCAACATGGCGGTTTTAAACGGCACAACCAGGCGACCACTCTCGATGTCTGGCCTAGCAAGCGTGGTATGTCCTAGCGCCACTCCCTGCCCCAAAATAGCGGCTTGTAACGCCATAGTTGAATGGCTAAATATCGGGCCGACATTAGCATTGACGTGTTTAGCCGATGCTTGTCGCAGCCACCGCTTCCAGTCTTGACGGCTACCGTCATGAAGTAGTGAGTAGTATTGCAGATCATTAGGCGTTTTCAGCGGATGAGTACCCTGCAATAACTGCGGCGCACAAACAGGGATCCGATACTCTGAGTGCAGCTTACACGACTCCAAACCCGGCCAGCGACCACGTCCGTAGAAGAATGCAACATCCACGTCATCATCCAATGGGCCAGACTCTTTATCCACTGCTTTAATCCGTACATCAATTTCAGGGTACTTGGCACTAAACTCACTTAGCCGGGGAACCAACCAACTAATAGCAAAACTCGGCGTAAGACTGACAGTTAACGCACCACTGGCCCGCATCGCCATCATTCTATCCGTCGCTTCTGACAAAGCGCGCAACAGAGGGCTGACTGTCTGAAAGTAACTTTGTCCCTCTTCCGTCAGCAGCAAAGTACGATGGGCGCGCCGAAAGAGGCGCACACCGAGAAAGGATTCCAGTGCTTTTATCTGGTGGCTGACCGCCGCCTGCGTTACAAACAACTCTTCCGCCGCTCGAGTGAAGCTTAAATGGCGGGCAGCCGCTTCAAAAGTCTTAACCGCATTAAGCGGCGGGAGCTTGTTACTCATCAGGAATTGGTATCAACATCCGGCAGCGATTTCACCACATCATCAACCGCTTTAACGTGAGACAAAAAGGCTTCCAGCTTGTTTAGTGGCAGTGCACTAGGGCCATCGCAACGAGCGCTTTCAGGATCAGGGTGAGATTCCAAAAACAGCCCTGCCAAGCCAACGGCCATACCGGAACGTGCTAACTCTGTCACCTGATGGCGACGACCACCAGATGCAGCACCTAGCGGATCTCGACACTGCAAGGCATGGGTAACATCAAAAATCATCGGTGCATTGTCACAAGCATCTCGCATCACGCCGAAACCCAACATATCAACGACAAGGTTGTCGTAGCCCATGCAGCTACCGCGTTCACAAAGAATGATTTGCTCGTTACCACACTCGGCAAATTTATCGACAATATTCTTCATCTGCCCGGGGCTGAGAAACTGCGGCTTTTTGACATTGATAACTGCATTGGTTTTCGCCATCGCTTCAACCAGATCGGTTTGCCGTGCCAAAAATGCCGGTAATTGGATAACGTCCACCACCTCAGCGACCGGCGCAGCCTGCTCGCAGGTATGGATATCCGTGATAATTGGTATATCGAAAGTGCTTTTAAGCTCTTCAAATATTTTTAGCCCTTCATCCATCCCCGGTCCACGATAAGAGAACACAGAAGAGCGATTAGCTTTGTCAAAACTGGCTTTAAAAACATAAGGGATCCCCAGCTTCTCGGTTACGGTCACATAATGCTCAGCAACCGCCATCGCCATGTCTCGCGATTCCAAAACATTCATACCACCAAACAGTACAAAAGGAGCCTGGTTTGCTACTTGAATATCGCCAATCTTCACAACCTGCTGTGCCATAACAATCTCTCTTAATTGGGGTTGCTGAATAAGTTATAAAAATGGGTACCGTCATTGCCGGTTGCGACAGCACCTGACCTAAGATTAGTGGAACACAACCTGTTCGCTAGCCATTTGACGCATTTGAGTTTTTAGCAGCGGCGCCGAGGGATCATCGGGACATTTTTGCAAAAAGAATTCAAAGTCCTTTAAAGCCAACGGAAAGCATTGCAACTGCTGTAATAAAAACCCTCGGTCTCGCACCTCAAATGGGTCATCCTGATTCAAAGTCAGCAGTTGCTCACAGCAAATCAAAGCCTCCGCGAAGCGCTCCTCACGGATCAATGCCGCCTTTAAACCCAATAGCAAACGACTCAATGCCTGATCCTCATCAATCGGTTGCAGCATATCGTCTGACAAACGAGCCAGATCACCACGAATACCGCGCAATCGAGCTTCCATTTCAGCAAAGCGCAACTCACGACCGTCCGTAGCATCGATATAGCGATATCCCAATTGCTGATCATCAATACGTACCAAGACTGCGCCGGGGTACTCGACGATGGCACAAGGGATCTCACTGTATTGCAACAGGTAAAGATACAGCATAGACATCACGATAGGGCTACCAGCAGACTGCTCTATCACTCTGTCAACTAAGCCATTATCTGGACTTAAACAATTTTCCGCTTGTGGCCGAAACTTTAGCTCTTGATAAAGATATTCATGAAAAGCTGCAAGCCTGGCATCCATCGAATCATAATAGGCTGTACGCTGTGCCGCATCCCATGCCCACTTATCTAAGTGCAGCAGGGTTTGCGCGGTAACAAAACGCTTCTGTAATTTCGAAGATAGCTCTAACGACCTCGCGGTCACGGCTTTAATATCAAACTGCACAGTCAACTTTAAGTTTTCTCTATCTAAATTTTTACTAAGCTCCACAGGCTTATCCCAGCAACATCGGTGCTTTGCTACGAGCCAAGTAGAGAATAAAACCAAATGTCGCCACGGCGAGAACAAAGGATATGCGCTTTATGGTGGCAGTTTTACCGAGTTTCAAGGCAAACAGGCCCAAGACGATATAAACCACTAACAGCAACACCTTCTCAGTCAGCCAAGCGTCACTTAGTGGGTACTGCTGCAAAGCGATTGCCAGCAGTGCCGCAGTCAATAACAAACATGTATCGTTGACATGAGGTAGAATTTTCAACCACTTAGCAGACGCCATTCCTACTGCAAATTGCTGTAGAAAAAAGCGAAACACAAAAAGAAAAATACTCAGCACTGCAAACGTCATATGCAGGTGTTTCAACATCATATAGTTCTCAGCCAACATCATTTTTCTCCATCATCTGCTGTATTGCTTTCATCCCATCATTCACTCTGATTCGTGAATCTATTCGCTATCTCTTTGCCAACAACCCAAGGTACACCTAGGGTTCCCGGCATAATCATTTATCACTTTCACTTCAACGAAGCCGGCACTTTCAAACAACGCTGCGACTTGCGCGCCTTGCTGCCAACCATGCTCTATCAACAACCAACCCGGTGAAGCTAAGTGTGTTTTAGCCTGTTCACAAATCGTGCGAATATCAGCTAAGCCAGACTCCTCTGCCACCAAGGCAGACAATGGCTCAAAACGCACATCCCCCTCACGCAGATGGGGATCATTGGCATCAATATAGGGAGGATTACTCACTATCAAATCGAACAATGGTGAACGACTGAAGCAAGCGAGCCAATCACTTTGTTGCCACTGGCATTGCTCTAATCCAAGGCGCTGAGCATTGCTTTTTGCCAACGTGATAGCACCCGCCATGCGATCTACGCCATAAATCTGCCAGGCTGGCCGCTCACTCGCCAACGCGAGGGCAATCGCTCCGGTACCAGTACCCAAATCAACCACTCGCGCAGACGCAGGCAGAGGTAAATCTAATGCGACCTCCACCAAAACTTCGGTATCTGGACGGGGAATAAGCGTATCAGGGCTCACCGCCAACGGTAAGCTCCAAAACTCTCTCACTCCCGTTAAGTGAGCCACAGGATGACCTGCGATCCGCTGCGCCACGAGCTGACGAAAAGCCTGTTCAGTCTCTTCATCCAGCTCCCTTTCCGGCCAAGTCAAAAGATAGCTACGAGGCTTATCCAACAAAAAACAGAGCAACACATCGGCATCCAAAGAGGCCGAATCAGAACAGTCAGCCAAAGCTGATTTCGCCCAGCGCAGTAAGGCGGCTATGGAGTGCATATCGCGAGCTATCCCGACCAACGGTCTTAGTTGTCTTGCGCCAACGCAGCCAGAAGATCCGCCTGATGCTCTTGAATAATAGGCTGTAATACCGCGTCCAATTCACCTTCCATCACTTCTGCCAAGCGATATAAAGTCAGATTAATCCGATGATCGCTAACCCGCCCTTGGGGGAAGTTATAGGTACGGATCCGCTCAGAACGATCGCCACTTGCTACTAAGCTGCGACGCATCGTATCTTCTTCGGCCTGACGTTTTTCATCTTCAGCAGCCTGCAGTCGAGCCTGCAACACGCTCATCGCCTTAGCTCGGTTTTTGTGCTGTGAACGTTCATCCTGACACTCGACCACAACACCCGTCGGGATATGAGTAATACGTATTGCCGAGTCAGTTTTGTTAACGTGCTGTCCACCAGCGCCACTGGCGCGGAAGGTATCGACGCGCAGATCGCCAGAGTTGATCTCAATCGCTTCCGCTTCTGGAACCTCAGGCATCACCGCCACAGTACAAGCTGATGTATGGATCCGTCCTTGCGACTCAGTTTCAGGTACTCGTTGCACACGGTGTCCGCCAGATTCAAATTTCATCCGACCATAGACACCACTGCCGACAACGCGGGCAATGACCTCTTTATAGCCGCCATGTTCGCCCTCATTGGCACTGACCAGCTCCATCTTCCAACCCAGCTGCTCGGCATAGCGACCATACATACGATACAAATCACCGGCAAAAATCGCGGCTTCATCACCACCGGCCCCAGCCCTGATTTCAAGGTAGGCGTTATTGTCATCTTTCGGATCGCGAGGGATCAGCAAGATCTGCAACTCATCAGAGAGCTGCTCTACCGCAGACTTTGCTTCTTTAAACTCGTCCTGCGCCATCTCGCGCATTTCGGGATCATCATCTTTAAGCATCTCTTCAGCCGCTTCCAGATCTTGCTCGGCCTGCTGATAACGATGGAATCCTTGGATCACTTCTTCAAGCTGAGAGTATTCTTTCGACAACGCGCGAAAGCGGTCTTGATCAGCAATGGTGCCAGGATCACCCAATAGCGCCTGTACTTCTTCATAGCGCTCATTCAGCGCTTCTAATTTTGCGTAGATAGATGGTTTCATCTTTCCTCGGAATAAGATGTTAGCCGTTCTTAATCAGATCTAAGCCCAGTACATCTCTTATTAGATTGAGTTTTTCCAATTCGCCCGCCTGTCCTGCGTCAGTTAACGCCCGGGTCGGAGAATGGATAAGTCGGTTGGTCAATTTATAAGCCAGTTCATTCAACACCTGTTCAGGTGAAACCCCTGACTGCAAATTCTTCAATGCCCGCTCCAGTAACTCGTCACGGGTCTCTTCAGCAAGTTGACGGTAAGAACGAATGGTGTCTACCGCACTTTGACCACGCAGCCACCCTTCAAAGGCGACCACGTAATCCGCAATGATCTGCTCTCCCTCCGCCGCAGCATCTTGGCGAGAGGCCACATTCTGCTCCACGATCCCTTGTAAATCGTCGACAGTATAGAGGTAAGCATCATCAAGATCTCCCACCTGTGCCTCGATATCTCGAGGAACGGCCAGATCAACCAGCAACATCGGCGCGCGTTTACGCTCAGCAAGTGCGGCACTGACCATGCCGGTGCCAATGATTGGCAGCGGCGCAGCAGTCGAACTGATGACAATATCGGCACCCGCCATGCGCTCGGGGATCTGACTAAGCGTCAGCGCTTCGCCATGAAAACGATCAGCCAACTCCAACGCCCGCGGTACCGTTCGATTTGCTACAACTATCTGGCGCACGCCTTGCTCCGCCAGATGCTGCGCCACCAGTTCGATGGTCTCACCCGCTCCCACTAACATCACCCGGCTTTTATCCAACGAGCCAAAAATATGCTTCGCCAGATTCACTGCAGCATAGGCGACAGAAACTGCGCTGGCGCCAATTTCAGTTTCACTACGCACCCGTTTGGCCACGCTAAACGCTTGCTGAAAAAGGCGATCTAAAATAGTACCCAGCGTATTCGCCGCTCGCGCTGATGCGTACGCCTGCTTTGCCTGCCCCAAGATCTGTGGCTCACCCAGTACCAAGGAATCGAGCCCACTGGCAACCCGCATCAAATGACGCACTGCGTCATTATCCTGATATTGATAGAGACAGTCATTCAGCAGCGCTTGGGGTAATCCATGATAATTTGCCCACCAGGCAGCCAGGTTTTCAGCCAACCCATCGTCAGCATGACAATAGATCTCGGTACGGTTACAAGTCGATACAATAGCAGCCTCGTGGACACCATTATTCGCCTGCAACGCACGCGTCGCATCGACCAGAGTGTCGGGCGAAAATGCCACCTGCTCTCTGACCGAAACCGAAGCGGTTTTATGATTAATACCGAAGGCGTATAGCGCCATGAAGAAAACAAACCATCATTAATTTATACTCAATCCGATGATTTTACGTAAATCGGCGCCAACAAGGAAGTCGAACAGTTGCCTGCTTAAACCGCCAAGGTATACTTGCCAACCACATCTTGTTGCTTAGCCATCCACGCGAACCAACATTGCTCGACAAAAACCGTTATAAATAAGAGCACATAATGAGATCTGCATTTCACTGTTTTCGCCCTTACGCTGCCACCAGCTTATTGCTATTTTTCAGCCTGTTTTTATTCGGTTGCCCGCAAACTCCTGTCGTGGAAGCCCCCGAGGTCGCGGATCCTGCACAAGCTTTTGCCCAGCACCAGCAATCACTGACAACGCTGTCACACTGGCAGGTGCGTGGCAAAGTAGCGATCAAAACAGCTGAAGAATCCAATACGGCAAATCTCAACTGGCAGCTTGCTGGGGCTGACTACAAGTTAATGCTCACCAGCTTCATTGGTACCTCTTTAATGGAGCTTGAAGGTGACAAATACCAAGCGGTATTAAAAGTGGATGGCGAAACCTATCACTCCCGCGCACCAGAACGTCTGATCTACCAAACAACAGGCTGGCGCCTCCCTGTCAGCACCCTCCCCGATTGGATCTTAGGGCGACTCAGTCAGCCAAACGCAAAACATGTGTTAGACAGTAGCGGCAAGCTTGCCAGTCAATCGTTGCAAACCGACGACGGTTTACTTTGGCAAATAGACTATCGTGAGTATCAACAAGCAGGTGGCCATTGGCTGCCAAGAAAAATGACCATTCACGGCCCAGAGATCACGATTAAATTGGTGATCAGCAAGTGGGAACTCCAAGATCAATGACAGCGCAAACAACGAACACGGCACTGACACTGCCCAGCCCAGCCAAACTGAATCTGTTTTTACACATCAATGGCCGCCGCACTGATGGCTACCATGAATTGCAAACAGTGTTTCAGTTTGTGGATTACGGCGACACCTTAAGCTTTCACTTGCGCAGTGATGGCGAATTCACTTTATCCCCATCATTACCTGGGGTGGCTGATGCCGACAATTTAATTATAAAAGCAGCCAAAAAACTGCAGCAAGCAACTGAATGCACGCTAGGCGCTGACATTAAATTGGAAAAACGGCTACCAATGGGCGGTGGTATTGGCGGAGGCTCCTCAAATGCAGCGACAACGCTCCATGGCCTCAATCAGCTTTGGCAACTAGGGTTATCTGAAGCGCAGCTAGCAGATATAGGCCTGTCTCTTGGCGCCGACGTACCGGTGTTTGTCCGTGGTAAAGCCGCCTACGCCGAAGGTGTCGGTGAAAAATTACGCCCAGTGACATTGCCAGAACCTTGGTACGTGGTATTACGACCTGATTGCCATGTCAGCACCGCAGAGGTGTTCTGCGATCCGGCCTTACCAAGAAATACAAAAAAACTGGAGAAACTGCCCGAAGATTTGTGGCAGCTCAACAATGATTGTCAAAAACTGGTGTGTGACAAGCACCCTGCGGTTGAAAAGGCCTTACAGTGGTTGCTAGAATACGCGCCGGCTAGGATGACGGGGACAGGCAGCTGTGTTTTTGCACAGTTTGACAGTCAAATACAGGCAAATGCCTGCCTTGCTGCAGCAGCCGATACCTACCAAGGCTTTGTTGCACAAGGTATCAACTCATCTCCTCTGCTAAAGTATCTGAATACGTAAACCAAGACATGTTATTGGGATATCGCCAAGCGGTAAGGCAGCGGGTTTTGATCCCGCCATTCCCAGGTTCGAATCCTGGTATCCCAGCCACTTACTTTTAATGCTCCGAGGGTCAGCCTGTGCCTGATATGAAGCTTTTTGCCGGAAACGCTACACCGGAACTCGCAGAAAAGATTGCCGAACGTCTTTACATCAAACTGGGTTCCGCCACTGTCGGCCGTTTCAGTGACGGTGAAATCAGCGTAGAGGTTAAAGAAAACGTCCGTGGTCTGGATATCTTTATTATCCAATCCACCTGTGCACCGACCAATGACAATCTCATGGAATTGATTGTTATGGTTGACGCCCTGCGTCGCGCCTCAGCTGGCCGAATCACTGCGGTAATCCCCTACTTTGGTTATGCCCGCCAGGATCGTCGCGTACGCTCACAACGTGTACCTATCACAGCCAAAGTGGTTGCTGACTTCCTGTCTAGCGTTGGTGTAGACCGCGTATTAACCGTTGACCTTCATGCTGAGCAGATCCAGGGCTTCTTCGACGTCCCTGTTGATAACGTATTCGGTACACCTATCTTGCTCAACGATCTCAAGCAAAAGCAGTTTGAAGCACCGATTGTTGTCTCTCCCGATATTGGTGGCGTTGTTCGCGCACGCGCCATGGCGAAGCTGTTAGAAACCGACCTCGCGATCATCGACAAGCGTCGCCCACAAGCCAACGTGTCTCAAGTGATGAATATCATTGGTGATGTGGAAGGCCGCGACTGTATCTTAGTTGATGACATGATCGATACCGGTGGCACACTTTGTAAAGCAGCCGAAGCATTGAAGTCTCACGGCGCTAAACGTGTATTTGCCTACGCAACTCACCCTGTCTTTTCAGGTAGTGCGATCGACAACATCCGTGACTCAGTGATTGATGAAGTCGTTGTCACAGACACTATTCCGCTGCACCCAGACATGGCAAAACTGCCTAATGTTCGACAGCTCACCATGAGCGGTCTGTTGGCCGAAGCGATCCGTCGCGTCAGCAATGAAGAATCGATTTCAGCGATGTTTAGTTAATCTGTTCGCTGTCTTCGTGAAAAGAAAGGAGCCTTTAGGCTCCTTTCTTGCTTTTTAAATTGAGCGTGTCGGTGTGAAGTGTTAGGATACCGCGCCTTTTGAAGGCAGGGTCCGTTCTTTGGTCGCAAAAGACGGGCAAAAATTACTTAATTGGAGTTACACACATGTCTGATCTCTACACTCTGGATGCAGAAATCCGTACAGACCTGGGGAAAGGTGCGAGCCGCCGCCTACGTCACGCGGATAAAGTTCCTGCAGTCCTCTATGGCGGTGACAAAGAAGCCATTTCATTGACTTTGGCCCATAACAAGGTATTCAAAGCGTCTGAAAACGAAGGTTTCTACAGCCACATTCTGACCCTGAACATCGGTGGTGAGAAGGTTGAAGCTTTGCTGAAAGATGTTCAGCGTCACGTTTATAAGCCAAAGATCATGCACTTGGATTTCCTGCGCGTTGATGCGGCTCACGAAATTCACACTAAAGTACCAGTTCACTTCCTTAACGAAGACACTTCAGCAGCAGTGAAAGCGGGTGGCGTTGTTGTTCACCACATCACTGAAGTAGAAGTTGCTTGTTTGCCTAAAGATCTGCCTGAGTTCATCGAAGTTGATGTTGCTGACTTAGAGCAAGGCTCAACTCTGCACCTGTCCGACATTAAACTGCCAGAAGGCGTTGTTTTAGTTGAACTGGGCAAAGGCGAAGGTCACGACCAAGCATTGGTTGGTATTGCTGCACCGAAAGGCGCTGCTGCTGACGACGAAGCTGAAGCTGGCGATGCTGAAGAAGCAGCCTCTGAGGAATAATTGCCCGGGTAATCACACTTGAGCAAAGATATCCTACTGATTGTGGGCCTGGGTAATCCAGGCCCAGAATATCAAAGAACCCGCCACAACGCCGGTGAATGGTATGTTGAAGAACTTGCCCGGAGCCACGGTGCAACTCTTAAGGCGGAAAGCAAGTTCTATGGGCGCACTGCCCAGATCCAATTGAACGGCGAAACCGTTCGTCTGTTAATTCCATCGACCTTCATGAACCGCAGCGGTCAAGCCGTTGGCGCATTGGCGAATTTTTATCGTATAGCCCCTGAACAGGTGTTAGTCGCCCATGATGAGATGGATATGCCACCCGGAGTCGCCAAGTTTAAGCAAGGCGGTGGCCATGGTGGGCATAACGGACTAAAAGATATTATTGCCCGCTTGGCAAACAATAAGAACTTTCATCGTCTGCGGATCGGTATTGGCCATCCCGGCGACAAAAATCTGGTCACAGGCTATGTACTGGGTAAAGCACCGAGTAAAGAGCAGGATCAGATCGATCAGGCCATTGATGAAGCTGTGCGCTGCACCGACATCCTGGTCAAAGATGGCTTAGTCAAAGCCATGAACAGACTTCACGGCTTTAAAGCCGAGTAATTAACTTCTGGGGATAATCAAAATGGGTTTTAAATGTGGCATCGTTGGTTTGCCTAACGTCGGCAAGTCTACCCTGTTTAATGCACTGACTAAGGCTGGCATTGAAGCAGCCAACTTCCCGTTTTGTACTATCGAGCCCAACACGGGCGTGGTACCCGTTCCAGATCTACGCTTGGATCAACTGGCTAAGATCGTAGATCCGCAGCGCATATTGCCGACAACAATGGAGTTCGTTGATATCGCCGGACTCGTCAAAGGCGCTTCCACCGGCCAAGGGTTGGGTAATAAATTCCTTGCCAATATCCGTGAAACCGATGCCATCGGCCACGTTGTTCGTTGTTTTGAAAATGATGATATCGTCCACGTCGAAGGGCGTATCGATCCTGCCGATGATATTGATGTGATCAATACCGAATTAGCGCTATCAGATATGGAAAGCTGTGAACGCGCCATTCAGCGTGTGGCTAAAAAAGCCAAAGGTGGCGATGCTGAAGCCAAGTTCGAGATCCCAGTTCTTGAGCGGGTCCTTGCCCACCTCGAAGAGGGTAAAATGGTGCGCGCCTTGGATCTTACCAAGGAAGAGCAAGCCGCTATCCGCTACATGAACTTCCTCACCGGCAAACCAACCATGTACATTGCCAACGTCAATGAAGATGGCTTCGAAAACAACCCATATCTAGATAAAGTTCGTGAGATAGCAGCAGAAGAAAATGCCGTTGTTGTGCCAGTGTGTGCCGCTATTGAATCAGAAATTGCTGAGCTGGACGATGAAGATAAAGCGGAATTCATGGAAGAGATGGGTCTTGAAGAGCCAGGCTTAAACCGTGTTATCCGTGCAGGCTATGAACTGCTTCATCTGCATACCTATTTTACCGCCGGCGTAAAAGAAGTACGTGCTTGGACGGTAAAAGTCGGCGCTACCGCACCACAGGCGGCGGGTGTGATCCATACCGATTTCGAAAAAGGCTTTATTCGCGCAGAGATCGTTGGCTTTGACGACTATATTGCTAACAACGGTGAATCCGGAGCAAAAGAAGCGGGTAAATGGCGTTTGGAAGGTAAGGAATATATCGTTAAAGATGGCGACGTGATCCACTTCCGCTTTAACGTATAAATCTCCTAGTCTTGCAAAAAACTCGGCAGCGCCGAGTTTTTTTATGCCTGTAATTCATGCTTGATATCACCCGTCCACCGTCGCACTATGGTTTGCAATAACGATATAGAGCAAAACAGAAGATATCAGATGGACTTAGATATACGTGCGTATGCCCCCACAGACCTACCAGCATTAGCCAAGATGCTATCCTCGCCTGCGGTATTCCCCAATACCACCCGCCAACCTTACAACTCAGTAGAGATGATTGCGCCACTATTCGCCGACCTCTCACATACCCACTTGGTGGCCTATTCCGGTGAAGATCTCGTCTCAACTGGCAGCTTGCTGACCAATCAAAATCCGCGCCGTAAGCACAGCGCGGAACTGGCGATCACGGTTGCCCCAGAATGGCAGGGCAAGGGCATTGGTAGCCAAATGCTAGCCCTGCTGCTTGCACAAGCTGACAACTGGCTAAACCTGCTACGGATTGAATTAGTGGTCTTCGCTGATAATCAGGCCGGCATTGCTCTATACAAAAAGTATGGTTTTGAAGTAGAAGGTTTAAGAAAAGCGGACGCATTTAAAAATGGTGAATACTGCGACAGCTATATGATGGCGCGCTTGTCTCCCTCACTCGGCAGCTCGTAAAAGGCGGCATTAGTGAAGATAGAACGACGATGGGTTGCGGTAAACGCACTGATATTAATGCTCAGCGGATTGGCGATAGGTGGCGTATACGTTGCCATAAAAACTGATAACTGTCGCCAACAAGACGCTATTTGGTGTACCGACTTCGAGAATAATGCAGGCTTGAAAGAGTGGAAAAAGGGAGAACAAGACAATAATGCAAAGATAGTCACGTTCCCAGGTCCAATAGGTAGCCCGCAACAAAATCAAGTACTGCAGCTGAGCCTGCCACCTGGCAAGGGCGGAACAGGGCTCAACCGTAAACTAACAAAGGATTACCAACAACTGCACTTACGCTGGTTTATCCTCTACCAAACGGGATTTGATTTTTCTGCCCGTTTTCATGGTCAAGGGCTTATGGCGACCCAAAGTCGCGGTAAAGCCGGCTTCAGACCTAAAGGCAATGACTGGTTTTCAGTGAAAGTTGATCACGGCATCAATTTAGCTAGCGGTCTGCCAGCACCTTACCTTTATGCCTATTACCCCGGAATGTCGATGGACTGTCGGGATCCTAATGGTAAGTGCTGGGGGGATCGTCTGCCATGTTTTATCGATCAGCGACGCTACTGCCGAGATCCAAGCTACCGCCCCGCACCAGGACTACCACAACTGACAACAAACCAATGGTATTGCGTTGAATTGATGGTTGATCTAGGTACCCCCACTCCCTCAACGAATGGCGCAAATGGACGTATGAACCTCAGCATTGATGGTCAATCTTTGGGGCCGTGGCAAAACCTCTGGTTACGAAGCTCTGACGAGTTAAAACTTGATCGAGTTGCCATGGGCTTCTATCACCATGGTCAGCACAGTGAAGCCGGGATCCTTATCGACAACATCGTGTTAAGCGAGCAACCGATCGGCTGCTCGCTATAGGTAGGCATAAAGATGCTACTTAGACGGTTTTTCCGGGCTAACCGCAACTTCAGGGGGAGTGAATGGTTGCCCGGTCCAACTTTCATATTGGCTTTTCTGCATCGGTGATGCCGTTTTATCTTTAACTAGCTTCAGCTTGCCAAAGCTCTCGCCCAGCACCATGGTGCTACGAAGCAGCTGGTCCCGGCGGAAGTAGTGCACAACCACACTGTCACCCGGCTGGTACTGCGTCAGAGCACTCTTTGACGACCCTTGCGACAGCCGTTGACCGTTAATCGCCAGGATCTGATCACCGGCAACCAAACCTGCCGTCCAGGCACTTTTGCCACGACTGGTTTGTTTGACTAACCAACGCCCCGCTTCCTCTTTCAGTTGCCACCCAGCATCAGCGCGCGCGTCTTCATATTGCCAAGCTGTTTTCAAACCAAAGTGTTTAAGCAGCGGATCTATCTCTAACGACTCCGTACCGTCGACATACATAGCCCAAGCATGAGAAACATCATCGCCGCTGAGCTCGCCTAGGATCAGCTGAACATCAGCGACCTCATAGCCTTCGCCTTTGCTCACAGAAAATGTCTGATACAGGGCGCGATGCAGATCATCCCAACTGGCGTCACCACCACTGCTCTCCCGCAACTTTACATCCCAGAACCATGAAACCAATGCGCCCTCACCATAAATACTCACGCTATGGTTGTGTCCGCGATCACCTCCACTCTCGATCCACCAGTCAAAACTGGCTTCAGCCACAGACATCTCAGACTTACCAGGTCTATCCAGATATGCTTGTAGCTCTTTGGCAAACAACTCTAAAAACTCTTTCTCAGTGATCACACCGGCACGAACAGGCAATAGCAGATCGTAATAGCTGGTTGAGCCTTCGGCGATCCACAACAAAGGGGTGTAATTTTCTTGTTGGTAGGCATAGGGCGAGATCCCTTTCGGGCGATAGGCTTTCACATTCCAAGTGTGGATTAATTCATGGGCCGAGGTTGAAATAAAACGTATGTAGTCCTTACGTTCATGAAAGGCATACCAAGGAAATTGTATGATAGTCGAGTTCAAGTGCTCAGTGGCGCCACGCGCACCACTGGTGCCATGAACCATATAAAGGTAATCCTTAAACGGATAATCCCCCCACAGCTCTCCAGCCGCTTTATCTAGTTTTTTCAGGTCAGTAATTACCTGGTCACTGTCGTGATTGCCCTTACCCCAAAACAGCAAGCCGTAGTGACGATCTCCCATACTGAATTCATGGTATTCATGGATCCCCGTTTCAATTGGTGAATCAACCAATACATCATAGTTAGCAGCAACAAAGTGATGGGGCGACAGCTGTTTCATGCCACTGCGGGATTGCCAGTTCTCCGGTACCTGCAGCTCGACACTCAGCGGCTTTGCCCGGTGATTTGGCGAGTACATAAACACACCAGAAGCGTCGAGAAAGGCATGACTGTCGTCAATATGACGAACTCTGTCACCTAACATGTCAGCGTATAGCTGATAGCTCACCGTAACCTTACTGGCTTGCGTCACTTCCACCTGCCAATGGCTTTTATCTACTTTTTGCCAATTCAATGGTTGTTGCTTCGCATCAACAGCGGAAAACTGTCGAATACCATTGGCTAACGGCAAAATTCGATACTTACCACTCCGCCACACCGGCAAGTACAGATCCAAGGCTCCTGCCTCGGCATTCAAGGTCAATGAGACGACAGCCAAATGATGAGCAGGATCGGTCATGGTTATCGAATATTTCACATCAGCCTCGGCGGCACCGGCTGACGTAGTGAAAAAAGAAAGGGTAAAGCAAAAAGCTAAAATCAATCCGATACGGTTAAACAACATAACGACCTGTGTTTTGTAATGAATTCATCGCTATTCTAACCAGCCCTATTCGTCATCACCATCTGCATTAATAGCAAAATCGCAATGCCAAACGAAAACAATAGGTTTCGAGCTAACAATATGGGGATTTTAACGCTGACAATTCGTTCAAATTGTTCAGAGTATGCGCAAATAGAAAAAAGAACGAAATTGGGGGTTGACGAGGTAGGGGCCTATTCGCATAATACGCGCCACCCGAAAGGGGCAAAGTTAGAAAGTTGCAGTGGCTATGTAGCTCAGCTGGTTAGAGCACAGCACTCATAATGCTGGGGTCGCAGGTTCAAGTCCCGCCATAGCCACCAAATTTTCTAATGTCACAGTAAGAATGCGGAAGTGGCGGAATTGGTAGACGCGCTGGATTTAGGTTCCAGTACCTTAGGGTGTGAGAGTTCAAGTCTCTCTTTCCGCACCATGTGATTGTTTGTTGGGATATCGCCAAGCGGTAAGGCAGCGGGTTTTGATCCCGCCATTCCCAGGTTCGAATCCTGGTATCCCAGCCATTTTCTCTGGCTGAGCAAGCCACACCAAACAATTGGGATATCGCCAAGCGGTAAGGCAGCGGGTTTTGATCCCGCCATTCCCAGGTTCGAATCCTGGTATCCCAGCCATAAACTAAAAAAGCCCAGCTAATGCTGGGCTTTTTTAGTTTTGTTTAGCAGAACCACTCAAATAAGTGGCAACCCCATGGCATAGCGCAACGCTGAAGCTTTCAACGGCGTTGCTCTATTGGCCGCCCACAATCCAACACTACGCAATATCCGCAGCGGCATCTTATCGCTACCAAACGTCGCATACAGGCCATCCATAGTGCTCATCATCAGTAAATTTGCGCCTCGCCGTTTGCGCTCATAGGCCTGCGCCGCTTGTGGCCAGTCGTCAGGTTGCACTGCAGCTAGCTGCTCAGACAAAGCGATCACATCTTGAAATCCCAGATTAACCCCTTGCCCCGCCATCGGATTAATCACATGAGCCGCATCCCCCACCAGCACCACTCGCCCGGACACATAATGGTTAGCATGTTGCCGCTTAAGGGGAAAACTACTTTGGTTCAGGATCTCAAACTCAGGAAGATCATCTGGAAACGCTTCTCTGACCGCCTCCTCTAACTTCAGTGGCGCCATCGACCGCAACCTCTTCACTTCATGCGGGTAGTGGTACCACACCAATGATGCTTGCTCTTCCGCCAATGGTAAGAACGCTCTAGGACCACTCTCAACATAAGATTGCCAGGTAATATCAGGGGCAGTCTGCTGCAGTTTAACGACCACCACCAAGGCGTGTTGTTGATAATCCCATCCAGTAACCCCAATACCTGCCAGCGAACGCATTTTAGAATCCGCACCATCCGCCGCCACCACTAACGCCCCTTGCAACACCGCCCCGCTCTCTAACTTGAGATGGCAGGCGCTACTCTCTTGCGCTAACTCAACAACGGAGTCTGGTGTGTAAAGAGCGACATTGCTCTGTTCCAACGCGTTCCACAACGCGCGCTGAATCAGATCATTTTCTACTAGGTAGCCTAAGTGAGCTTCACCTACCTCCGATGCATCAAAGTCAGTCCGGCTTCCCCCCTGCTGCCACACCGACAAACGCCGATAACAGTGGCTGCGCATAGCCATCAGCTCAGGCCAGGCCCCCACCGTATCTAACAATGACTCAGAGCTGCGATTAAGTGCGGAAACCCGTAAACCACAAGGACTGCTAGGTTCAAACTCTGCTGGCGGTCGTTTCTCTATCAAGGCTACTCGCACGCCACTCATAGCGACCTTCAACGCCAACGATGCGCCCACCATGCCGCCGCCCACAACTATCAGCTCAAACCTTTCCATAACAGCTCCTTGATTAACACTAGACAGTGTACGCGAACTTTTTTCCAAGAATAACCACGGTGTTCACTGCTTATTTTTTCAACAATTGTAAGCAAACATGATAGTTCCGCCGCACAGACAAGGTTGCTTACATCTTGCACAACACTGACATATCTATAGGACTACTCTTCAACACACATTAATCACGCACTGGAAAGCTCAGGCAAAAACCGGTGCCACCAAAGGATATGGAGTTGAAATCATGGTTAGCAAAACAATTGTCGCCACGCTAACTGCACTGCTATTAAGCCACACCAGCGCCGTGCAAGCAGCAGAGAAGATGACTGACAGTAAAGCATTGATGGTGCAAACCCAGCAAACGCTGCAACAACAGCTCAAAGCAGAGATCCGCCACAGTGCCCAGCTGGCTTTGGCAGAAAGTTTTGCGACTTCCGAAGTGGCTAGCCATCAACAGCCATCCCAAGAGATGCAGGCCAGAATGGCACCGCAACTGCCGGAAGCTGCTTTACTGCCGATGACGGAGTGCAACGGTTAACGACTGATTTTCCCAGCCGCTCATGGCAAACATAGCTTGCCGCTCAATCCCGAGCGGCCTTTTTCTAGCCACTGCCGCCCATTCAGAGTAAAATGCCTGCCCCCGAATTCGGGAAAGCAATTTCGTAATAGGTTAGGCGGCACATGAGCAAAAAACTGCATATCAAAACTTGGGGTTGTCAGATGAACGAGTACGACTCGTCAAAGATGGCAGACCTACTCAATTCGATCGGCGGTTACCAGCTGACGGAAGAACCGGCAGAAGCCGACCTTCTACTGCTAAACACCTGTTCAATCAGGGAAAAGGCTCAAGAAAAGGTATTTCATCAACTTGGTCGCTGGCGCGAACTAAAAGAGCAAAATCCCAACCTAGTGATTGGTGTTGGCGGTTGTGTTGCGTCCCAAGAAGGTGACGCACTGCGCCAACGTGCTCCCTATGTAGATATCGTGTTTGGCCCGCAAACTTTGCACCGCCTGCCTGAAATGATCCGTAGCGTGCAGAATGACAGTGCACCCGTCGTCGATGTTAGCTTCCCAGAAATTGAAAAATTCGACCGTTTACCAGAGCCTAGAGCTGAAGGTCCAACGGCTTTTGTCTCTATCATGGAAGGCTGTTCAAAGTACTGCACCTTCTGTGTTGTACCGTATACCCGTGGCGAAGAGGTCAGCCGACCACTGGATGATGTCTTGTTCGAAGTGGCGCAACTGGCAGACCAAGGTGTTCGTGAGGTCAACCTGCTGGGGCAAAACGTTAACGCCTACCGCGGTGACACCAATGAGGGTGACATCTGCCATTTCGCCGATCTATTGCGCTACATTGCCGCCATCGATGGCATTGATCGCATTCGCTATACCACCTCTCATCCGGTCGAATTTAGCGATGATCTGATTGACGTATACGCTGAACTGCCGGAATTGGTGAGCCACCTACATCTGCCGGTTCAAAGTGGCTCCGATCGCATTTTGACCATGATGAAGCGTGGGCACACCGCACTGGAATACAAATCGAAGATCCGACGTCTGCGTAAGATCCGCCCTGATATCAGCATGAGCTCAGATTTTATCATCGGCTTCCCCGGCGAAACCGCAGATGATTTTGAAGCCACCATGAACCTGATCCAAGACGTTGGCTACGATCTAAGCTTCAGCTTTGTCTACAGCGCGCGCCCCGGCACACCTGCAGCCGATATGGTTGACGATATCGACGAAGAGACCAAGAAGCAGCGTCTTTATCTGTTACAAAACCGTATCACGCAACAAGCACAACAGATCGGTCGCCGCATGATCGGCAGCGAACAGCGTATTCTGGTGGAAGGACCATCACGGAAAAACCCTATGGAGTTACGCGGCCGTACCGAAAACAACCGTGTGGTCAACTTTGAAGGGCCACACTCCTCTATCGGGCAATTTGTTGACGTCAAGATCACCGAAGTCTTGCCAAATTCACTCCGCGGTGAGCTGATCCGCACTGAAGCAGAAATGTCTCTGCGTAGTGACGTTTCACCCGCAGAGATCATACGCCAGGGTAATGGCGTAGATGAGCTGGGCGTTGCGACTTTCACCCCTAACTAATTCCAAACTGGCCGACGCTAAGCGCCGGTCAGGAGGTAGATGTTGAGCACTCAAATTAGTACCCATGACGTAACATTAGAGCCCGCCGATAATAAGCGTCTCTCTAGCCTTTGTGGCCCTTTCGACGACAACTTGAAGCAGATTGAACGTCGCCTCGGTGTCGAGATCAGCTACCGTGACAACAGCTTTCGCGTTATTGGCAGCGAGAGTACCGCTGTGGCTACGGGCGAGCTGTTGAAAAAGCTCTACGTCGAAACCCAAACAGTCAAAGGCAAACTTTCGGAACTGGATGCCCATCAGGTACATCTAGCGATCCAAGAAAGCCGTATTGTCGAGCAAATCACACCAAAAGAGATGGTCAGCCCGGCCAAAGAGCTGTTTATCAAAACCAAACGCGGTGTTATCAAGCCTCGTAATCCCAACCAGAACAGTTATGTCGCAAACATTCTACTCAACGACATCAGTTTTGGCATTGGTCCCGCCGGTACCGGTAAAACTTACCTCGCCGTTGCCGCCGCAGTGGATGCATTAGAGCGTCAGGATGTCCGGCGTATTTTGCTGACACGCCCCGCGGTAGAAGCTGGCGAGAAGCTCGGGTTCTTACCCGGCGACCTGAGCCAAAAAGTGGACCCCTACCTACGCCCGCTGTATGACGCACTTTTTGAAATGTTAGGGTTTGAAAAGGTTGAACGACTGATTGAACGAAATGTTATTGAAGTAGCCCCTCTCGCTTATATGCGCGGACGTACGCTCAATGACGCCTTCGTCATTCTCGATGAAGCGCAGAACACCACGGTGGAACAGATGAAGATGTTCCTGACCCGAATAGGTTTTAACTCGAAAGCGGTGATCACTGGGGATATAACCCAGATCGACCTGCCGCGCTCGCAAAAAAGCGGCTTACGCCATGCCATCGAAGTATTGAAAGAGATCGACGGCATCAGCTTTAACCTATTTCAAGCCGCCGATGTCGTCCGTCACCCAGTTGTCCAACGAATTGTGCAGGCATACGAAGATTTCGAACAAAAGCTGGAAGTCGACAAACGTGCAGCGTTGAGCGGAACCGACAGCCAATGAGTGTCACCTTAGAGCTGCAATATGCCGCGGACGCTGCGCAGCTACCCACTGCAGCTCAGTTTCAGCAATGGGTAGATGCAGCACTAGCCATGCGCAACGAGCCGAGCGAACTCACCATTCGTTTAGTTGAGAGCGAAGAGAGCCAACAGTTGAACCACGACTATCGTGGTAAAGACAAACCGACCAATGTGTTGTCGTTTCCATTTGACGTTCCTGAGCATATTGAGCTGCCGCTACTGGGTGATTTGGTGATCTGTTGCGCCGTTGTCGCCAGGGAGGCTGAGGAACAAAATAAAGCGGCTGAAGCCCATTGGGCGCATATGGTGGTGCACGGATGCTTGCATTTACTTGGATTTGATCATATTGATGATGAAGAAGCCGATGAAATGGAAGGATTAGAAACGCAAATCCTTGCTAAGCTCGGCTATGATGATCCCTACAAAGAATTGGACAACTAATTCAATAGTGGCAAAGGAACCACAAAAGGCGCTATGAGCGAAGACAACCCTCACTCTAGTAACGGCGCTTCCAAGAAAGGATGGCTTGATAAGATCAGCCAACTATTTAAGGAAGAGCCGCAGAATCGCGAAGACCTGGTGCAGTTAATACAACATGCTCAGGAAAAGAACCTGATTAATCAGGACAGCCGTCAAATGCTTGAAGGCGTTCTTGAAGTATCAGACCTCAGGGTCAGAGACATCATGATCCCGCGCTCGCAGATGATCACCATTGAAATATGTCAGCCGTTAGAAGAGCTGCTGCCATTGGTGGTCGACAGTGCCCACAGCCGGTTTCCGGTAATAGGTGAAGACAAAGATCATGTCGAGGGCATTCTTCACGCCAAAGATCTGCTCGCCTACACCTATAAAAAAACCGATCAACAGTTCGACTTTACCAAGATACTGCGCAAAGCCGTGGTCGTGCCGGAAAGCAAACGTGTCGATATTCTACTGAAAGAGTTTCGTTCCAAACGCTACCATATGGCAATCGTCATTGATGAGTATGGTGGCGTGTCAGGACTGGTCACTATTGAAGATATTCTTGAACTGATTGTTGGCGAAATTGAAGATGAATTTGACGCTGATGACCATCAGCATGATATTCGCCAAATCAACCGCAAAGTTTTTGCTATTCAGGCGCTCACGCCAATTGCCGATTTTAACGACTATTTCGGCACCGAATTTAGTGATGACGAGTTTGATACCGTCGGCGGAATGTTAAGTCATGCGTTCGGCCACATGCCTGGTCGTGGCGAAACCATCACGCTCAACGGCATTCAGTTTAAGGTTGTACAAGCTGATAAACGACGTATTCGCCAACTGCAAGTCCGCATGCCAACCCATGCCAAAAGTGGTGAAGCAGCGGAGCTCTAACGTGGCAAATGCAGTCACCACCAGTAAGGCCTCAAAATCACGCCTTAACTGCTGGATAAAACGCTTACGCCAGCCACTGTTATTAGCAGCGGCTGGGGCCTTCTCTGTGCTGGGCTTTGCCCCATGGAGCTGGTGGCCAACCGCGTTATTATCCATGGCGGTGCTCGCATTTTGTCTGCACGATAGTACGCCAAAGCAGGCATTCAGACAGGGCTATGCCTTTGGCCTTGGGTTATTTGCCGTGGGCATCGCATGGGTGCATATCAGTATCGATCAGTTTGGTGGGCTGCCCTTACCGGTATCCCTGACCTTAATGTTGCTACTGGCTGCTTACCTATCACTCTACCCTGCCCTGGCATGTTGGTTATCTCGCAAGTTCCGCTGCGGTAACCCCTACTTGCAGATCCTGCTATTCGCCGCTTGCTGGGTTCTAGGTGAATTTGCCCGCGGCTATCTGCTTACCGGTTTCCCGTGGTTAGCATTAGGTTACAGCCAGCTAGATGGTCTGCTTTCAGCCTGGTTCCCACTCAGCGGTGTCGCTGGAGTCTCACTAGTGACAGCCATTGTTGCCGGCGCATTAGCGCTTACTGTTGCCCAAAGGCAGTGGCCTGCGGCGGCACTTGCCCTGTGCACACTGGGTGGCAGCTTTAGCCTTTCGTTTATCCAATTTATTAGCCCGAACGGCGACCCCGTTGACGTCGCTCTGGTACAAGGGAATATAGAACAATCACTGCGTTGGCAGCCTGATCAAGAGTGGCCGACGATGTTGAAGTACTTGGATCTAACTCGCCCTCACTATGAAGCTGACCTGATCATTTGGCCAGAAGCCGCCGTGCCAGCGGTAGAACCAATGGCACAAGAGTACTTGGATAACCTCAACTATGTCGCAACGCACAATGACACCACGGTCGTCTCAGGTATCGTCGACTACAACTTTGATACCAGGCAGTTCTACAACACCTTAATTGTTTTGGGCAAGCAGCAGAAACCGCTTTACGAATATCGCTATCACAGCGCTAACCGCTACCAAAAGCACCACCTGCTGCCGATCGGCGAGTTTGTCCCTTTCGGAGAGCTATTGCGACCAATTGCACCGCTATTTAATCTTCCGATGTCATCGTTTTCTCGTGGCGACTATACGCAAGCCAATCTGGTCGCCAACGGCTACACCATCGCCCCTGCGATCTGTTACGAAATAGCCTTCCCCGAGCAGCTACGCCGTAGCGTCAATGAACAAACTGACTTTCTCCTTACTGTCAGTAACGACGCTTGGTTTGGTGACTCCATCGGCCCACAGCAACATATGGAGATCGCCCGGGCACGGGCAAAAGAGTTAGGGCGGCCGTTACTCAGAGCCACCAATACTGGGGTGACGGCAGCGGTAGACGCGTATGGTGAAGAGATCGCCCGCCTGCCTATGTTTAGCGCAGACGTGCTTAGATTACCGATACAACGGATGACAGGGGTAACACCATTTAGCCAATTGGGTCATTGGCCTGTTTGGCTAGTTATCATGCTGACCTTTGCCCTTGTCGCCGTAGTGCAACTTAAGGATCGAAAGGCTGCCGATTAAACGCTTCGCCCCCGCAATGTGGGCAGGCATCAATCTGTTCTGGGTGCGAAAACTCCTGAGCTTTGCCGCAATCATGGCAGATCAAGATCCCTAAACTGATCCATTCCCCGACTTTGTAAACTCCCTGATGTTTTAAATCATCGGCAACTTCAGACCACTCCAGTTGCGTTCGGTCCGTGAGTTCCAACATCCATCGCCAGGCACTTTGTTTAAATGATTCCAATGCCGGGCCTTCGCCCCACGAATCAGGCAGATGCTTCATCCGCTCAGCGGCGGTAGCAAAATCCCGTTTCAGGTAAGTCGACATCAGTTGCAACTCGTCTTTCGACAGCTCTCCCGCGGCTTGCAGGTAAGCCGTGGCCTTCTCAACCCACTCATGGACCTCCTCTTCACTGAATTTTTCAGCTTTTTCCATCTGCGCTTTCAACTCATCAACTAGCTTTTGATAGCCGGAATGGGGGGCTTTTTCGTCACTCATGGTCCGCTCCTGAACACCAGATCTTCAAATTCATTATAGTCAGCTGCACAACGCCTGTTGTTGGCTTGATCACTGATGCGGTATCCTATGGGGATATCTCAATTTTAACGCCACATAAGACAGCGCCGAATTAGCATGCAAGAACAATATAATCCGCAACAAATCGAACCTCAGGTGCGTGCTCACTGGGAAGAAAATAAAACCTACGAAGTCACGGAGCAGCCGGGCAAAGAGAAATTCTATTGCCTGTCGATGTTCCCCTATCCCAGTGGCCGCCTACATATGGGCCATGTGAGGAACTACACCATTGGTGATGTGATCGCGCGTTATCAGCGCATGTTAGGTAAAAACGTACTGCAACCCATTGGTTGGGATGCGTTCGGCCTGCCAGCAGAAAACGCCGCGGTTAAAAACAAAACCGCACCAGCCAAATGGACTTACGAAAATATCGACTACATGAAAGGTCAGCTCAATGAGCTGGGCTTTGGTTACGATTGGAGTCGTGAATTCGCTACTTGTCGTCCTGAATACTACCGCTGGGAGCAGTGGTTCTTCACTCGCTTGTATGAGAAAGGCCTGGTTTACAAAAAGATGGCCACAGTCAACTGGGATCCGGTTGACCAAACCGTACTCGCCAATGAGCAGGTTGTAGATGGCCGCGGTTGGCGTTCAGGTGCTTTGGTCGAACAGAAAAAGATCCCGCAATGGTTTATTAAAATCACTGCCTACGCCCAAGAGTTGCTCGACGAAATCGAGAAGCTGGGTGGTTGGCCGGATCAGGTGCGCACGATGCAGCGCAACTGGATCGGCCGTTCTGAAGGTGTCGAAATCGACTTTAATGTTGCCGACAGCGAACAGAATTTCACGGTTTACACAACCCGCCCGGACACCCTGATGGGGGTGACCTATGTTGGTGTCGCTGCAGCGCACCCACTGGCAGAACAAGCGGCAAAGAATAACCCCGAACTGGCGGCATTTGTCGAAGAGTGCAAAAACACCAAGGTGGCTGAAGCAGATTTAGCGACCATGGAAAAGAAAGGCATGGCAACCGGCCTTTATGCTATTCATCCGTTGAGCGGCAAACAGGTGCCAATTTGGGTCGCTAACTTCGTGCTAATGGATTATGGCACCGGCGCTGTGATGGCCGTACCAGCCCATGATCAGCGTGATTACGAGTTTGCCAGCAAATATGGCTTAGATATCGTGCAGGTGATTAAGCCAGCCGATGGCAGCGACCAAGACGTGAGCGAAGCCGCCTATACAGAAAAAGGCGTACTGTTCGCATCCGGTGAATTTGATGGCCTCGAATTTGAAGCGGCACTGGATGCCATAGCCGCTAAGTTAACCTCCTTAGGCAAAGGCCAAAAGACGGTGAACTTCCGTCTGCGCGATTGGGGCGTATCCCGTCAGCGCTACTGGGGCTCGCCAATCCCAATGTTGACCACCGAAGCGGGCGACACAGTGCCAGCTCCGGCCGACAGCCTTCCGGTTGTGTTGCCAGAAGATGTGGTGATGGATGGGGTAAAAAGCCCAATCAAGGCCGACCTCAGCTGGTCACAAACTGAATACCAAGGTCAACCAGCCACCCGGGAAACAGATACTTTCGATACCTTTATGGAATCGAGCTGGTATTACGCCCGCTATTGCTCACCACACACAGATGACGCAATGCTGGATCCGGCCAAAGCGAATTACTGGTTGCCAGTTGACCAATATATCGGTGGTATCGAACACGCCTGTATGCACCTGCTGTATGCCCGTTTCATGCACAAGCTGCTGCGTGATGAGGGTCTGGTCGACAGTGACGAGCCGTTCAAGCGCTTACTCTGCCAAGGCATGGTATTAGCCGACGCCTTCTATTACGAAGACGAGCGTGGCGGGCAAAACTGGGTCAGTCCAGTGGATGTCGACATTAAGCGCGATGAGAAAGGCCGTATTGTCGCTGCCGCCGAACGGGAAACCGGTCGCGAGCTGATTTATGCTGGCATGAGCAAAATGTCAAAATCAAAAAATAACGGTATCGACCCCGGTTTGATGGTTGAACGTTACGGCGCCGACACCGTGCGCCTATTCATGATGTTTGCTGCGCCACCAGAACTGACATTGGAGTGGCAAGAGTCCGGTGTTGAAGGCTCAATGCGTTTCCTCAAGCGCTTCTGGAAGTTGGCACATACTCACACGAGCAATGGCTCAGCACCGCAGTTAGATGTCGCAGCCTTGAATGACGCGCAAAAAGATCTGCGCCGTGATCTACACAAAACCATCGACAAAGTCGGTGATGATCTTGGCCGTCGTCAAACCTTCAACACGGCTATCGCTGCCATCATGGAGTTGATGAACAAGCTGACCAAAGCGCCACTAGAGAGCGATCAGGACAAAGCCCTGATGCAAGAAGCGCTGTCCGCTGTGACCTTGATGCTAGCCCCGATCACCCCTCACGCCAGTCATGTACTTTGGACGCAGTTAGGCCATGAAGGTGATGTGGTTGATGCCGAGTGGCCGAAGGCTGATGCCAACGCCTTGGTAGAAGACAGCAAGCTGATTATCGTGCAAGTGAACGGCAAACTACGAGCCCGTATTACCGTTGCAGCAGACGCCGATCAGGACGCAGTACAGGCCATTGCTATGGGTGAAGAGAATGTCACTAAGTTCACCGATGGTAAAACCCTGCGTAAAGTGATTTATGTGCCAGGTAAATTGCTTAACATTGTTGCCAACTAAGCTAAGGCATACAAGGTCATAGCAGGCCAAGTGACCATAGAGAGCAGCACCTGCATAGGTACTGCTCTCTCACTTTAAACCGCCGACAGTTGCAAAGCGTGTCGGGTTACCATTTACTGTAATCAAACAAAGCCCAAAGCTATCCCTATGAATCGAATTCTGACATTGCTACTCTGCGTCACCATCACGCTAGTATCCACTGGCTGCGGGTTCCGGCTGCGCGGAAGCTATGATATCCCCGCCAATATGACACAAGTACATATCGCCAGCTGGGACGAATACGCTGAGCTTACCCGCTTGGTCGAAGATAGACTCAAGGTAAACAGTGTTGAAATACTTAAAGATCCAAGTCAGGAACACCCGATATTGTTGCTGAAACGCGATCATCTGAATGAACGTAATCTCTCACTGTTTTCTGATGGTCAGGTCGCTGAATATCAGTTGATATACGGCTTTGAATTCGACCTGCTTGAGCCCAATAAAGATCCTGTAAAACACAACATAGAAGTGGTTCGCCAGTATCAAGATGACCCTAACCGCGCCTTGGCAAAAGAGAAAGAGAAACGGCTACTGGTCAGTGAGATGCGAGCGGAAGCTGCCGATCGTATTTTGCGTATTATCTCCTCCAGCCACAGTCGATAGCAGCTGCTGATGCAATGCTACCCGGAACAACTCCAAGCCAAGCTAGCGCAGGGGCTGCAGCCAATCTACATGATCTTTGGCGATGAGCCATTGCAAAAGCATGAGGCGATCGCAGAGATCCGGAAAGCCGCCGCCAAACTCGGTTTTGATAATGGCCAACGCTTCGTTGCTGGCAATGGCTTTGATTGGCAACAGCTCAACGCCGCCGGGGCGACAATGTCTCTGTTCTCACAGGGCGAACTGATAGAGTTAGAACTACCCACTGCGGCACCGGGGCGTGATGGCGGGCAATGGCTTCAACAGTATGTATCGCAACCAACGCCTGATCAGATCCTGATTGTTCATGGCCCCAGACTGGCCAAAGATAAACAGAAAGCCAAATGGTGCCAGGCACTACAAAGCGCGGCTCTCAGCATTACCGTCAACCCACTCAGTGGGCAGCAACTGCAACGCTGGCTAGAGGGACGTTGTCAGCGCCACCAAGCGGTTTTACAACCCGCAGCCAAGCTGTTTTTAATGGAGCAGTGCGAAGGCAACCTATTGGCGGCCGATCAAGAGCTACAAAAACTGGCTCTGCTCTATGGCAATACCCCAGTTTCACTGGAACAGCTGCAAGTCAGCTTAGGCAATCACGCCAGACATAATGTATTCCAGCTAAGTGATGCCTTACTGGCCAATGATCTCCCCCGTTGTCTGAAGATTCTCGACAGTCTGCAGGGCGAAGGGTTGGAGCCCGTGATAATTAGTTGGGCACTAAGTAAAGAGGTGCTATTGCTGCAAAAAGTGGCTGAACTGCCCTCCGGAGATAGTCGAGGCATGATGCGTTTAGGGATCTGGCAACAGCGTCAGCCGCTGTTTCAGCAGGCACTAAAACGTCTCTCGGCGGAGCAGATAAGGCAGATGGTCAATCGCTGCGCTGAGCTCGACCAGGGGCTCAAAGGCGGAACCATACAGCACCCTTGGACGTGGCTGGCCCACCTTTGCTTGATGTTTAGTCAACCATGGCAACAAGAGCCGCTGTTTATCAGTGATGCCGAATTAGCAAAATGATCGCCACGCTGGGAGCTATTAAGTGATGACAACGGGTTTGCTTTATTACCGTTTTACCCTTTAGCCTCGCTGGCAAGCCCCAAACGACGCCCCACACATCCGTAGCTCACCCCAGAACTTAACCGCCTTACCATCCGGTGATATGGGCGAAAAACCAAAGCAGACGAAAGTACTCGGTGCCGGATGCCACCGGCCATTATCGCCGCCATAGAACGACATCAACTTATATCTCGCGTGAAGATTCTATCTAGCCACCAGCTCATGGTATGATCAGCGATTATTTTGCCAAAACCTCGACGAGAAACTGACTTTGCAAGCTGAAGAACTAACAAAATTTGTATTAGACAAAATTGATGACATGAAAGGACGCGACGTTCTGGTCCTTGATGTTAAAGGCCTGAGCACTATCACTGACACCATGATCATCGCTTCTGGTAACTCTAAACGTCACGTTCAGTCGATTGCTGAAAATGTGGCGACCGAAGCCAAACATGCCGGTATGAAACCGCTAGGCGTCGAAGGACAAAGTGAAGGCGAATGGGTTTTAGTGGATCTGGGTGAATTAGTGCTGCACGTAATGCAGGAAAAAGCCCGCGATTTCTATCAACTGGAAAAGCTTTGGGGCCGTAACGGCGAATGAAGCTGCAGTTGGTCGCCGTCGGTAGCCGAATGCCAGGTTGGGTAGAACAGGGCTTTAACGAATACGCCCGTCGTTTTCCCCGCGAGATGGCATTCGAACTGATCGAAGTACCGGCAGGTAAGCGTGGCAAAAACGCCGACATTGCTCGGATCCTCGAACGTGAAGGGGAGCAAATGCTTGCCGCTGTCGGCAAAGGTAACCGTATCGTCACCCTTGAGGTGACTGGCAAAGATTGGACAACGCCGCAACTGGCACAGCAGTTAGATCGCTGGAAGTTGGATGGTCGTGATGTCAGTCTACTGGTTGGCGGGCCGGAAGGCTTAGCTCCCGCCTGCATCGCCGCATCGGAACAGCGCTGGTCATTGTCCGCACTGACTCTCCCCCACCCCATGGTTCGCATTGTGCTCACGGAAGCGCTATATCGCGCCTGGAGCGTAACAGCCAACCACCCTTACCATCGAGAGTAACCATCGATGATGAGAAGACGGGTAGCAATTCATGATGCGGTGGCAGAGGGGCGCCTGTTCTCTCGCCGAGCCATGGTGTCGTTATTCTCTGTTATCGTCCTGCTGTTCGTGCTGATAGCCAATCTTTATCATCTGCAGATCAACTCATACAGCACTTACAAAACGCGCTCCAATGACAACCGTATCCGCCTCCTACCGATAGCGCCCAATCGCGGCCTTATCTACGACAAGAACGGTGTGCTGTTAGCGGAAAACCGCCCCGTGTTCAGCTTAGAAATTGTCCCTGAAGAGGTCGATGATATTGAGCAAACCGTCACTGGCTTAGCCGAGCTGCTACCGATCACGGTCGAAGAGCAGGAAAAATTTCTCGAAAGTAGTCGCTTTAGCCGACGCTTCAAACGCATTCCGATCAAAGCTCGACTGAATGAGCAACAGGTCGCCATATTCAGCGTCAACCAACATCGTTTTCCCGGCGTCTATATTGAAGCCCGCCCTACCCGTTATTACCCTTATGGCGATGTGCTCACGCATGTACTGGGGTTCGTCGCCAAGATCAACCGTAAAGACCTGCAACGTATCGAACAATCAGGCGATCTGGCTAACTATAAAGCCACTCGGGACATTGGTAAGCAGGGCATAGAAAAATATTACGAACGCTTCCTCCATGGTCAGGTCGGCTATCGCGAAGTGGAAGTAAATAACCGCGGGCGGATCTTACGCACCTTGAGCGTCCAGGAGCCAGTTGCGGGGCAGGATCTGTTCCTGAATATCGATATTAATCTACAGCTACTGGCACACCAGGCATTGGCTGGCTCCCGCGGTGCCATCGTGGTGATGGATGCCCGTGACGGTGCCGTGCTCGCCATGGTCAGCGCCCCGAGTTACGATCCCAACCTGTTTGTCCATGGGATCAGCAGCCGTGAATACCGTGAGCTGCTGGACTCGAAAGATCGACCACTGATCAACCGCGCCACCCAGGGAACTTACCCACCAGCCTCCACCATTAAGCCCCATTTGGCTCTGCTCGGGTTAGAAGAGTATATCGTCACCCCAACCACCCGCATCTGGGATCCCGGCTGGTACCAGCCGCAGAATGTGAATCGACGTTTTCGCGATTGGAAAAAGTGGGGGCATGGCTGGGTCGACATGGAACATGCCATCGGTCAGTCCTGTGATACCTATTACTACGAGTTAGCGCATAAGCTCGGTGTCGATAAGATCAGCGACTTTATGACCAAGTTCGGCTTCGGTGATTACAGTGGTATCGATATCCATGAAGAGAATCGCGGCACCATGCCATCCAGGGGCTGGAAACGCGCACGTTACAACCAACCGTGGTACTTAGGTGATACTATCTCGGTGGGTATCGGTCAGGGCTATTGGACCACGACGCCAATCCAGCTTGCTTCTGCAACCACTATTTTGGCCAATCGGGGTAAGCATTATAACCCTCGGATCTTAAAATCATTCCAAACACCAACCGGCACCCTGGCCGTCCCCAAGGACGAGCAGCCCCCCTTGGTTTTGAAACAGGAAAGTAATTGGCAGCCCGTCATCGATGCCATGTATGGCGTTAACCACAAGATCAAAGGCACGGCATTTAAAGTGTTTGCTGACGCCTGGTACCAGTCGGCAGGTAAAACCGGTACGGCACAGGTGATCGGGATCGCCGATGATGCTGAGTATGACGCCGAGAAAATCGATGAAAGACACCGCGACAATGCGATGTATATGGGCTTTGCACCGGTTAATGAGCCACGCATAGTGGTCGCGGTCGCCGTTGAGAATGCCGGCGGCGGTAGCTCAAATGCGGCGCCCATCGCCCGCCGCTTGATGGATTACTATATGAACAACACCTCCCTATTGCCTGAATTTAAGCCGGAGCTATAACCATGCTAGGCAGCGCTAACGAAACCCAGGGAGCCCAAAGTAAACAATCAATATGGTTTCGTATGCATATTGATATGCCGCTTTTAATTGGCCTCATGCTATTGATGGCCATAGGTCTACTGGTTATTTACAGTGCCGGGGGACAGGAAAAAGCCTTGGTGATACGCCAAGTCACCCGCCTAGGTATTGGATTAGTCGTGATGTTTATTGTCGCGCAGATTAACCCCTTGAGTTACCAGCGCTGGGCCCTGCCCGCCTTCACTTGCGGTATAGGGCTATTAGTCGCCGTATTGGTTTTTGGCCATGTTGGCAAAGGCGCACAGCGCTGGCTCGACCTGGGGGTGATGAAATTTCAGCCATCTGAGATCATGAAACTGGCGGTACCATTAATGGTCGCTTGGTTTATCTCCAGGCAACCACTGCCGCCACGTAAGCGCGATCTCACTGTCGGTGCCGTGCTAGTGCTTCTTCCTACGCTGCTTATTGCCAAACAACCCGATCTAGGCACCTCGCTACTGATCGCCGCTTCAGGGATATTCGTACTATTTTTGGCCGGTGCCAGCTGGCGCTTGATCAGCTTCTTTTTTGCCGCTATCGGTGCTTTCGTGCCCGTGCTCTGGTTCTTTCTCATGCATAACTACCAACGCCAACGGGTACTCACTTTCCTCAACCCGGAAAGCGATCCTTTAGGCAGTGGCTACCACATCATTCAATCTAAGATCGCCATCGGCTCCGGCGGTTTATGGGGCAAGGGCTGGTGTCATGGTACGCAATCACAGTTGGAGTTTTTACCTGAGCGTCACACCGACTTTATTTTTGCTGTTTTCAGCGAAGAGTTTGGCCTCATGGGTGTACTCGCGCTATTAGCTATCTATCTATTTATTATTATTCGTGGCCTGATGATCGCCTCTCAAGCGCAACAGGCATTTAGCCGATTGCTGGCGGGGAGTATTGTCCTAACCTTCTTCGTTTATGTGTTTGTAAACATTGGTATGGTGTCAGGATTGCTCCCAGTGGTAGGTGTACCACTGCCTTTAGTCAGTTACGGTGGCACATCAATGGTGACTCTGATGGCAGGATTTGGCATTCTGATGGCTATTCATACACATCGGCGCCTTATTGCCACTTGACCGGAGTTGTCATTTTGTCCCTATACCGATCGTTTTGTTCCCTTGTTGGCGGCTTATTTTTAAGCTTACCCGTTGCTGCTGCCGACACTCAGTTCGAAGAATTTACCCAGCGAATGGTTAGCAAACACCAGTTTGAAGCTGGCTATATCGAAAACGCATTAGCGGGTGCCAGTAAAAATCAAAAGATCCTCGATGCCATCGCTCGCCCCTGGGAAGCAAAACCTTGGTATCAATACCGTCCAATCTTTATTAAACAAACACGTATCAACCAAGGCGTTGAGTTCTGGCAAGAGAACCAGGCTGCACTGGAAAAAGCCGAAAAAGAGTTCGGGGTGCCAGCCGAGATCATTGTCGCCATTATTGGGGTCGAAACATTTTATGGTAAGCACAAAGGCGTTTACCCCGTTCTCGATGCACTCTACACCCTGGGATTCTACTATCCCAAACGCGCCAAATTCTTTCGCAGTGAACTAGAACAGTTCCTGATCTTAAGCCGCGAAGAGGGCTGGGAGATCACCCAACCAATGGGCTCCTATGCTGGCGCCATGGGCTTAGGTCAGTTCATCAGCTCAAGCTACCGCCATTACGCTATCGACTTTGATGGTGACGGCAAGCGCGATCTGTTCAACAACACCATCGATGCTATCGGCAGTGTCGCCAACTATTTTTCAGAGCATGGCTGGAAATCTGGCGAGGCCGTCACCTATGCCACCAGTGTGTCTGGAGAAAAGTATCAAGCGTTGCTGGAAAAGGCGCTAAAGCCCAGACATCAACCCGCAGAATTGGCTAGTCACGGAGTCGAACTGCCAAAGACCACACTTCCTGCGCCGGTCAAATTGTTAAAGTTTGAGTTGGAAGAGGGTCACGAGTATTGGATCGCGTTACATAACTTCTATGTCATCACGCGCTATAACCATAGCCCCTTGTACGCCATGGCCGTTTATCAACTCAGCCAAGAGATCGCAAAAGCAAAGGCCAAATAAGGTGAAACTAAAAACATGGCATGGTGCCATCGTCTTAGTACTAAGTAGCCTGCTACTGCCTGGATGTGGCAGTAGCAGCGGCCAACGTTATCAAATAGCCAACGATCACACGCCCAGCTCACCGCCGGATCTGGATGCCATCAGCGACCCTGTGCCGCGTTATGAGCCGAAGAGCCGCCAAGGCAATATGAAAAAATATACCGTGCGTGGCAAACAATATCAGGTGATGGACAGCGCTGATGGCTTTAGCGCTGAAGGCGAAGCTTCTTGGTACGGCGCTAAGTTTCACGGTCACTTGACCTCCAACGGTGAAATTTATGACATGTACAGCCTCAGTGCCGCCCATAAATCGTTACCACTACCGACTTATGTCCGCGTAACGAATCTGAAAAATGAGCGGCAGGTGATCGTACGGGTTAACGATCGTGGCCCGTTCCACGGTGGCCGTATCATTGATCTCTCGTATGCCGCGGCCTACAAGTTAGACATGCTCAAATCAGGCACTGCGCAGGTGAAAATTGAAGCTATAACGCTCACTGAAGATAGCTCTGAGCCAGTCAACCCAGATCCAATCGAGCCCTACTTTGTACAAGTGTTGGTCACTGGCAACGAAGGCAAAGCGAACCAATTAGCCAGCCAACTGTCAGACCAGTTTGACGTTGGTAGCCTGACCCTAGAAAAAGATGGTTTACATAAATTACGTCTCGGACCACTAAACAATGTTCAGCAAGCAGAAGCGCTACTGGCAAAATTAAGAGCGGAGGCATTTCCTAATGCCTTTCTTATTCGGCCAAACGAGTGAGTTATCTCAGATTTGAGTTAACTTTCTGATATAGTAGCCAACATTCATGGGGTATCCCCCGAACAAGGATTAACAACACAAGTCGTCATCATGGGAAAAATCAAAAAACTCTCCTCTCGTCTGCTTATTTCCGCCACATTAGTTACTGTGGGTCTTTTTTCTGTCGCGAACGCGGCACCTGCGGTTGTTCCTAAAGCGCCAGATGTCGCAGCCAAAGGCTACCTGTTGATGGATTACCATTCAGGCGCGGTGTTAGTTGAAAGTAACGCAGATGAGATCTTAGCGCCCGCCAGCCTGACCAAGATGATGACCAGTTATATCATCGGCCGTGAGATCGCCAGCGGCAATATCTCGCCAGACGATAAAGTACTGATCAGTGAAAATGCTTGGGCGAAGAACTTCCCCGATTCATCAAAGATGTTTATCGAGGTTAACACCTACGTCAAAGTCTCGGATCTTAATCGCGGTATCATCATCCAATCAGGTAACGATGCGTGTGTCGCTATGTCAGAGCACATTGCCGGCTCCGAAGACGCCTTCGCCGGACTGATGAACTCTTATGCTGAACAACTCGGTATGGGTAGCAGCCATTTTATGAACAGTCATGGCCTGCACCATGAAGATCACTACACTACCGCACGGGACATGGCTACCCTGGCGCAAGCCTTGATCCGCGATGTACCAGAAGAGTACGCGCTCTACGCCGAGAAAGAGTTCACCTACAACGGCATCAAGCAGTACAACCGCAACTCCCTGCTGTGGGATAAAAGCATGAATGTGGACGGCATTAAAACTGGCCACACCTCGAAAGCGGGATACAGCCTTGTCACCTCGGGTACCAAAGATGGTATGCGCTTGATCTCGGTCGTAATGGGTACAAACAGCGAGCAAGCCCGTAAAGCAGAAAGCAAAAAGCTGCTGAATTATGGTTTCCGTTTCTTTGAAACTGTCACCGCGAAAAAAGCGGGAGACGCGATCGTCAATCAACGTATCTGGTACGGTAGCCAAGAAAACGTCGAGTTGGGTGTATTGGATGATGTCGTAGTTACCATTCCCCGCGGCCAGGCCGATAAGCTCAGCGCTGATTTCGGTTTAGAACGCCCACTGGAAGCACCACTCAGCAAAGGCGAACAGGTCGGCAGCATTCAATTTAGCCTAGATGGCGAAGTAGTTGCTGAGTACCCCCTCGTTGCCCTGCAGGATATTGAAGAAGGCGGATGGTTCAGCAAACTCGTCGACTACCTAACACAGTTAGTGATGAGCTGGTTTGAATAGCCTGCTTTAAAACCAACTAAGCCACCTTTAACGGTGGCTTTTTTGTGGCCTTAGCGGCTACAACAGCCGCCACGAGGCCATCACCAGCAAGACAGCCCCCCAAAGCAAGATGGCGATCTTAGTCACAAAACTTGATTGCGCAATTGCTAACCACTAATATAGCCGCCCTTAGAAAACCTGTTCCGAGCAGCAGATACGGGGTGCAAGCGATAATGAAAGTAAATTTTGATGAACTGGTCGAGTTTCCTTCAGTTTTTCCGTTCAAAGTAATGGGATTAGCGGATCCGAAATTGCCAGAGCGCGTTGTTAGTGCGGTACAGAAACATGCCCCCGGTGATTACACCACAACGGTTCGCCCTAGCAGCAAAGGCAACTATCACGCGGTTTCTATCCGTGTCACGGTCACCAGCCAAACCCATATCGAAGCATTATATAAAGCACTCGGTGAGATCGAAGGCGTTAAGCACATCCTCTAATACCCCTACGTTTGCTGGCTGGTATTTGCCCCTCCAGCCAGTATAATGCCTGCAGTTCAACGCAGGCAGTTGCAATTTGAATAACCCATCTCTTATCGTCCGTCAGTTAGGCCAACGCCCATACCAGCAAACCTGGGATGCGATGCGTGACTTTACTGATCACCGCAGCGCCGACAGCACTGACGAGATCTGGCTGGTAGAACACCCGCCAGTATTTACTCAGGGGCAGGCAGGCAAGGCAGAACACCTGCTGGCGCCCGGTGACATCCCGGTGATTAAGGTAGACAGAGGGGGTCAGGTTACCTACCACGGCCCAGGGCAGCTGGTTGCCTATATCCTACTGGATCTGCGCAGGAAAAAGCTGGGGGTACGTGAACTCGTCACCCAGATAGAACAAGCCATCGTCAATACACTCAAGCAGTATGATATCGATGCCTATCCCAAGGCCGATGCGCCGGGTGTATACGTTAGTGGCGATAAGATCGCATCCCTCGGATTGCGGATCCGCAAAGGTTGTTCGTTCCATGGATTGGCGCTAAACGTCAATATGGATCTATCACCGTTCCAGCGCATCAACCCCTGTGGTTATGCTGGACTGCTGATGACTCAGGTCGCCGACTTAGGTGGCACGGATAACATAGATGAATTGCAGCCAGTGCTGATTAACGCATTAGCTGACGAGCTGGGCTTAACCGCCGAGCAGATAGAAGTCATAGACGAGTCAGATAAAACTTATGAGTGAAAAACCACGTCGCCTCGAAGCCGGAGTAAAACTCCGTGATGCCGATAAAATGGCGCTCATTCCGGTCAAAGTGATACCGACTGAGAAAGAAGAGATGCTGCGCAAGCCACCTTGGATGAAGGTAAAGCTCCCCGCATCCAGTCAACGCATCGAAGAGATAAAAGGCGCAATGCGCGCCCATGGCCTGCACTCCGTATGTGAAGAAGCTGCCTGCCCTAACCTGCCGGAATGCTTTAACCACGGTACCGCCACCTTTATGATCATGGGAGCTATCTGCACACGGCGCTGCCCATTCTGCGATGTTGGCCACGGCAAACCGTTGCCTTTAGATCCAGAAGAGCCGAAAAAACTGGCGGAAACCATCCGCGACATGAAACTAAAGTACGTCGTGATCACCTCGGTTGACCGCGATGATCTGCGTGACGGTGGTGCCCAGCATTTTGCCGATTGCGTGCGTGAAATTCGCGCCCTCAGCCCACAGATAAAAATTGAAATTCTGGTGCCAGACTTCCGCGGCCGGATGGATCGTGCGCTGGAAGCACTGGCAACAGCGCCACCAGATGTGTTCAATCACAATCTGGAAACCGCACCACGCCTATACAAGCAAGCGCGTCCCGGTGCGGATTATCAGTGGTCGTTAACTCTATTGAAGCGCTTTGGTGCGATGTTCCCTAATGTACCAACCAAATCAGGTCTGATGGTGGGTTTAGGCGAAACCAACGAAGAGATCCTTGAAGTAATGACGGATCTGCGGGCGCACAACGCCACGATGCTGACCATCGGCCAGTATCTGCAACCTAGCCGCCATCACTTGCGGGTAGAACGCTACGTCCATCCTGATGAGTTCAGCATGTTCCGTGAAAAAGCCGATGATATGGGCTTCGATCACGCCGCATGTGGCCCATTAGTACGCTCCAGCTACCACGCTGACCGCCAGGCAGCCGGTGAAGAGGTGAAGTAAGCCTTCGCTGTTGCGTGATTGAATAGCAAAAGCCCCGTCAAGTGATGGGGCTTTTTACTTAAAAAGTGTTTATTCCATGTGATGATACGCCAACAAGCGTAAGCGATACTCAAGATGACCGCTTGTCATAACCCCTCCCTTTCGTTCCGGCACTCATAGGAGCCCATCTCAAACTCGCGACAGATCCAGGGGCGATTGTCGTAGATGGTGCACATCAAGGTTTCACGATCTAACGCGGAACACCAACCATCAGCTAAACGCAGCATGGTTTCGCTACCAAACTGATCAACCGAAATATGCTCGGCAGGAACACCGGTGTCGGTGATTAACATCACTTCTAAACGACAGCAACAAGCCTGACAATTAGCACAGGTGATCTCAGGCTCAGCTATATTTTTAATCTTTATCGTCACGTCTATCTGCACTCAATTCAGTTACCGCATCATACGCCAAATAGCGCAACCATGAGCAAAGGTTTGCTACACCGCGCCAGCGCTTATCGCCCCACAGGCTCCATCGTGTGCCTAGTTGCAAAACAAAGTGCCACGTTAACTATCGAATTATTTCAGTTGGTTATCACCATCATAGCGGCTTAACAACCCCGACCTTGGTCTAATAGAAGAAAGCTTGACCAAGCAATCGGTGTGAATGACACTCAAAGGATAATTATTAAACAGCATGGACAGCAAAACATGTTTATCTTCTTTATCTGTATCGCGTTACTACTCTTGGCATACAAGTTCTATAGCCCCTTTGTAGAACAGCAGGCGGGTATTGATATCAACGCCAAAACACCCCAGTCACGATTTAGTGATGGGGTAGATTACGTGCCCGTACACCCAGTGAAAGCCTACCTGATCCAGTTCCTCAACGTGGCTGGGGTTGGGCCAATTTTTGGACCTATTCTCGGCGCGCTTTATGGCCCTATCGCCTTAGTATGGATTGTGTTGGGCAATATTATTGGTGGTGCCGTACATGACTATTTCTCTGGTGTATTGAGTATTAAAGAGGAAGGTAAGAGCTTACCGGAAATTGCCGGACACTATTTTAACGTCTATTTCAAAGGCGTCATGCTGCTGTTTACGGCAATGCTACTGTTTTTTGTGGGTGTCGTATTCATCATGAGCCCAGCCGGCTTGCTGAGTAACCTGGAGTTTTTTGAAGATACGATATTTGCCAACAACACTTTCTGGGTATTAGTCATTCTGGGGTACTATTTTTTAGCCACCCTACTCCCCATCGACAAGATCATCACCAAGCTTTACCCCCTGTTTGGGTTACTGATGATCGTAATGACCGTTTCTATTGCAGCCGCACTGCTGATCAGCGCCCCGCAACTGCCGGAGGTGGGTGACATCTTTGCTTACTTCGATCACAGCCACTACAACAGCGATCTACTTGCGCCCAATCCCGATGGTCTACCCATCTGGCCACTGCTTTTTGTCACCATCACCTGCGGGGCCATTAGCGGCTTTCATTCAACACAAGCACCGATCATGGCTCGCTGCCTAACCAATGAGAAATATGTTCGCCCAGTCTATTACGGCGCAATGATGTCGGAAGGGCTCGTCGCGTGTGTTTGGGCAACAGCGGGCATCGCTGCTTTCCCAGGTGGCTACGTTGAGCTGAAGAGCATTCTGGACGCAGGAGGTCCCGGTTTAGTAGTGAATCAAGTGGCGACTAGCTACCTGGGGGTTGCTGGTGGCGTGATGGCAATTATCGCCGTGGCAGTCTTTCCTATTACCTCTGGCGATACTGCGTTCCGCTCACTGCGTCTAACCATCATTGATGCATTTAAGATCCCACAGAGCATTCGCAATCGACTGCTGCTAGCCTTACCTATCCTGATCATCGCCTACTTTATGACTAAAATTGATTTCTCGCTGATCTGGCGCTATTTCGCGTTCTCAAACATGCTGCTTTCCACCAGCGTATTGTGGCTAGCCACTAAGTATCTATTCGACCGAAACGCGTTCCACTGGATTGTCAGCTTGCCTGCAATCGTCGGCACCTGTGTCACCGTCTCTTACATCTTAACGGCAGGTATCGGCCTTGGATTACCGCAATCGATGAGTCAACCCGCAGGGATCGCGACTGGCGTGATTTGCTTAACGGCTCTGATATTCCTAAACAAAAGAAGAGAGCTGCCAGCGGTGCCTTAGAAGCTAAGTGACAGATAGCAAAACATGAAAAAGGCGCTGAATTAGCGCCTTTTTCAATGATTGAGATGGAGTGACTTGTCAGTTTGTCAGTGGCCCCGATACCCATGGCAATGGATAGCCTGGTGCACTAATTCAAACGAAAAGACACCGAACCATACAACCCCGTAACAATATCTACTGTACCATCGTCTTTAGTTATCAATCGGAAGCCATTAAATGCCTGAAGGTAGTTGTCAGGCACAAACGCTCTTATATCACCAAGATCAGATGGATACTCACCATGCTTTTGATGATAAATGGCGATCAATTCCATGGTAACGTCATAAGCTTGATGAATATTCTTGCCAAGCATCATCATCCTATCAATAGCATAACGCTGTTCATCGCTGCGGCGGCAAGCATAGAGGTCGATCTGTTTATACCCCTGCCTGGCACTTTGCAGCTGCCCTTGTTCTTCAAGTTGCCGAGATTTATCGAGTATCACTCTGACTTGGTCAATCTTCAGACAATCCGTTTCAGTAAGAGAAAGAAAATAGATCGCACAAACCGGCCCTGCCGAGACAAATATAAAAAAGGTAATTAGAAGGGCAATTTTCATTTTTTCATACTTATATAGAACTCAAGTTAGACATGGCAAAGATATCGCTGAACAGGTCTATTTCTCAACGGACTGGAGGATTTACGAGGGGTTCCTCCTGCGACGCTTGGCTAGCCCCCATTAGACTAGTGCTTCTGATTTCTATCCGGTGCAGAGTAAACAGCACAAAACCGAAGTCAATTAGCTGGATTTTCGGGTGGGTGTCCCCTGAGAACTGAAGCGAAAGCTCTTTCAGACAAAGCGGTTAGCTTTCTGAAGCACAAAGTTGTTCAACTCTGTGACACTCTTAATCACGTGAACCTCTTTGCTACTCGATAGCTCTGTGAGCCTAGACAAAAAATCATCATTCCAAAACTTGGGGCATAGCCTTAAGACCTTATAACTCTCTAATGTGCCTTTAAGTACTAAACTACCATCTGGCCAGCCTTCAGGCTTGACAAATAGGCTTTTGATTAGGCGCTTCGTTACAAACCAGTAACTAACGGGGTAGGCAAGATCTATATAGATCAAGGTATCTGCCGCTTCCAAACGTTTATTAAATGAACCGATAGGCCCAAAGCCATCAATGATCCAACTCTCTGAGCTCAATATGCTTTCATGTGCTTGATTAAAAACCTCGCGCTCAACAAGTTCACCATTTCGTTTATAAACAATTGAATCTAGATGATGAAGTTGTATACCTGTCGCCAAAGCAAGCGCTCTGCTTAAAGCCGACTTCCCACTGCCCGGCTTACCAAAAACTGCAACCTTCTTCATGTGAACTTCTCCGAATGAGAGACTTCCCATAAGGCAGATACAGAAAACCCACCTTTACGGGTGGGTTCAATAAACAAAAGCACATCAAGGATCCCACCATTCCTAAGGAATGATGATAATTCGTTCTTTAAGTTGTTCTATTCTCAATGTCATATAGCCACTCTCATATAAGGCAAGCCAGCTGTCAACGCATTTGTATGAAAATAGAGCAACTCCAGCTGACGACTCAAACCTCTTGTTTGACTTTGGTGCCTGCTGAATCGGATCAACCACATCCTGAATCGACTAGCCTGTCGTTAACTGAACGGGCGTGTTGCGTCCAAGCACGACATTAAACGGATGGACCGATTGTAGGGCAATCATCATATGAGTAACGAACGATTAGCGGTATATCAGTGGCACGAACCGCAGCTAAGCTTGGGACTAAAATACCCAGCCCTCACCTTCTAGACTAGTGCTTCTGATTCCTATCAGGTGCAGAATAAACAGCACAAAGTCGGAGTCAGTTTGCGAGATTTTCGGGTTGGTATCCCCTGAATGGCATTTACTATTTTCTAGAATTGATATTTAACCCAACTAATGCTCCACCAAAAACAAAACAGATAAATAAAGAAAAATTGATTATCGCCACTAAACTTCTATCAAAATTTTTGTGAAAAACAAGCATCATCACCAACGCAATTAGTGATGCAAAACTAATAACGATTCCCAACTCATATTTTTTCATCAATCAAAACACTCTGTTGTTACTTCGCACCTATGATATCCACCGGAGATCTCTGTAGGCAATCCGAAAGTTGCCCGGCCAATAAGGACAGCTTGAACCAAAATCGCAGGACACCCATTCCTCATCATCTAGACTGGTGCTTCTGCCTCCTATCTGGTGCAGAATAAACAGCACAAAACCGAAGTCAGTTCGCGGGGTTTTCGGGTGGGTGTCCTGAGATCTTTGTCAATAACGGAAGCAGACTGTGAATCTATCGCCAAACGATTGAACAACCGCCCGAGAAAACGATTAGGCTACAAAACACCTGAAGAGGTATTCAATGAACACTAACCGCTACTGTTGCACTTCAAACTTGATACTAAGACTCTCTTGCTACTTCAGGCTTCTACTTTGACCAATACCAGCAATATAACCAACTAGCGGGCAAGAAAAGAAAACTTAGAAGGAAAGTATAAAACCCTACAAGTGGTAAATTGTCAGACTTTCCTTTTGCAAATTTCAAAGTTAAATACAGCATAACTAAGAAATTGATCAATATGACTTGACCTACAACTGTTGCGTTTATGTTCATTTATGCATCCTTTCACTGTAGCGCCTTTGTAGTGAATCAGTTTGACTGCTGTCACTTTAAATTCTGTCGTGTATTGCTTCGTCTTCTTTGCGTTCTTATAGCTGGCATAAACATCTCCGTCTTGTTTGACTTTGGTGTCTACTGAATCGGGTCAACTACAGCCCTTGCTGGTTTGATTTGTTATGTTTGATTACCCAGCATGAGCCTTGGACTAACAAACATGTTAAATACAATAATACCGCTATTAAGCCAAGAAGAATGGGCCACGTTGCAACATACAGATGTGAGGCACCTTCATAGAAGTTTGGCCGTTCACGAATTACCAGTAAATAGAACCAAGTAGAGAGACCTATTCCAAGAACCACATCAGAAGCCAAACGATAGATTTTGACTTCCGCGATGTTGAATTTTGTTTTTGCCGATATTAGAAGCGCGACGCCTGCAGGAAATGCGGTAGCAAAACCACAAACCAATACAGAAAAAACTACCCATGCATTAATATCAGGCAAAACCTCACCACGAGTAAAATCCAGCATTACGTTAACGCAGGCCATAACCATTAGTAGCACGATCAAAACTATTCTTGGCATATACTCAATTCATTCCTCATCTTCTAGACTAGTGCTTCTGACTCCTATCAGGTGCAGAGTAAACAGCACAAAGCCGAAGTCAGTTTGCGAGATTTTCGGATGGGTGTCCTCTTAGCTCTTACTGCCAGGCGAAAGAATAACCTCACCGGACTGCTCACAGCCGGAGGATGTCTCAATTGTTATACCGTTTGGACCAAGACCAAAATATGTAGTAGGGTCAACTTCTCGTTCTTTCTTTATTAGCATTAAAAGTGACGGACCCACCTCATAATAATAAACTTTATTATCATAGACATATTCAATGCTAGTAACACGGGAGCTTTCTTGCCCTAAATAATACATATTGCATTCGTAATAAATCTTTTCATATTTTTTGCCATCTGAATAAGAGACATTCAAAACCACATTACTAGAATGCATAACCTTTATTCTTGGTTCATACCATTTATCTCGACAGCCAAGCAAAACATTAAAAACCACAACTAAAACTATAAATTTCATTCCGGTAATCACCCGCCGCTTCCGCTGCCATAATAATTGGCAGCCATTTCCATTAGATTGGGCAACCCAATACCTCCACCATAATATTGATGAACTACGAAATAAAAAGGTCCATAGAATTGATATTGATAAGTATGCGCTGCTTCACAAAATCGCAGGACACCCATTCCTAATCATCTAGACTAGTGCTTCTGACTCCTATCTGGAGCAGAGAAAACAGCACAAAACCGAAGTCAGTTCGCGGGATTTTCGGGTGAGTGTCCTCGGGGTATGACAGAATCAGTTTTAATTAACTATTCAGGAATAAAATTTGTCACCAAATCGGGAACGATTTTTCCGAAATAATATAGTCAGCAACTAAATAGTAGAATGGCGGATTAACCTCCTCCCCAAAAAAAGCCGCCAGCGTTAATCACGCTGACGGCTTTTGGGTTCAGCTTAAATACTAACTATCCCTTGGCACAATACGCTCGCCAACCACCTAAGTGGGTGATCTCAGTTGCGCCCTCAACGGCACGGGGTTCGGCGATAAAGCTGGTGTACCAAGCACCATCCTCCAATTGTACTTTGCCGATGCCCAGCGGGGCTGGAATATCAGCGACAAAGCTGCCAAATGCCTCGGTTGGCACGCGCCATGTTTCCACGGCGATGCCAGCGCCAGCCTGTTCATCGCGCACCATGGCTGGGCGGCCATCTGCCATGGCGAACAGGCGGTAGTCGGCCGAAGTAATACCTTCTGCGATTTTAACTGCGCCACGCTCGCTCAGCTGCCAGTTAAGCGGCATACCTGAGAGGTGCGCGCCGCACACCACCAGATCGACACCCCCTTTGCCTGCGGGGCTGGTTACGCTGCTAGCTGGCAATGGCTTGTCTAACGCGCCGATGGTTTGTTGGCTGTGCTGGCAGAACTGGTTCGCCAGTGACAACAACTGGCGATCGCTGAACGCTTTGCCCAACAGGGTAACGCCAAAGCCTACGCCCGTTGGCAGGAAGCCCGCCGGTATAGCGATGGCGGCCATATCCAACAGATTAACAAAATTGGTATAGGTGCCTAACTGGCTGTTGAGCTTAATTGGGTCGGCTTCTACTTCGGCAATAGTGAAGCAGGTGGGCGTGGTGGGCAGCAGTAAGAAGTCTACCTTTGCCATCACCCGCTCTGCTTGCTGGCGGCAGGCCTGCAACTTATACATCGCCTTAAAACCATCGGCCGCGGTGGGTTTAGCACCGCCACCAATTATGGTTTGGATCACCGGCAACATAGCGTCTGGATCTTGGTTAAACAGTGCTTCGGTGGCGACATACCGCTCGGCTACCCACGGCCCTTCGTACAGCAGACGTGCCGCATCGAGAAATGGCGTCATGTCCAGGGCGGTAATTTGATGCCCCAGCGCTTGCAGTTGCGCTATGGCTTGTTGATATAGGCTGGCGGCGGTGTCATCACCAAAAAACTGCAACTGCTCTGGCAGTGGAATGGCAATGGTTTTGCTGTCAGTCAGCGCGCCATAGCGCCGCGCACTGTTGTCATACGGATTTGGGCGGCTGTAGGGATCAGCCAGATCATGCCCCTCTGCCGCTGCTAAGGCCAAATTGGCGTCGTCCACGGTTAACGCGAAAATCGACACACAATCCAAACTCTGACACGCCGGGATCACCCCTTTGCAGCTGATCACGCCACGGCTGGGCTTTAAACCGATCAGGTTATTGAATGCAGCAGGCACCCTACCCGAACCGGCGGTGTCGGTACCCAAGGCGAAGCTGACTAAGCCTTTGGCGGTAGCAACGGCAGAGCCAGAGCTAGAGCCGCCGGAGATATAGTCGGGGTTAAATGCATTTTTGCCTGCGCCCCAAGGAGAGCGTACTCCCACTAAGCCGGTGGCAAACTGATCCATATTGGTTTTACCCATCGGCATAGCCCCTGCGGCAATCAGTTTAGCTACCACGGTGGCGCTGGCATCAGCCTGATAACGGTAGGCTTCGCAGGCAGCGGTGGAGTCGACTCCTGCCAAATCGATATTGTCTTTCACCGCAAACGGCACGCCATACAGTGGCAACGCGTCGGGCGAGGTTTGCTCCAGCGCCGTCAGATAGCGCTCCAGTTGCGGCAGTTGCAGGCGTTCGATCCAGATATTGTGGTTATCCGCCTGCTCCAGCGTCAGTAGGTGTTGAACTAACTGACGCGGGGTGAAGTCAGCCTGCTGATAATGCCGTTGCAAACCGGCAATAGTGATGTCGAGCTGCGACCAGTCGAATAGACTGCGGGTATGGGTTTGTTGCATACGGTTTGTTCTCGTCTCTACTGGGCTGCTCATGACGATGACTCCTGTAACCAGATCAGTGACTGACCTGCGTTGATCTGAGCGCCCTGCTTACGGCGTAGCGAATTAACGATCCCCGCAATGGGTGCCGTCACCTGAATTTCCATCTTCATCGACTCCAAGATGGCCAGCGTTTGTCCGGCTTCAACCGTGTCCCCTTCGGCCACCATCATCTGCCAGACACTGCCTGCCACATGGCTGTCTATCGGCACGCAGTTATCCGGCATGCAATCATCGCTGCCTTCGGCAACATCCAGGTCCTGACTCGACTCAAAGTTAATCTGGCCAGAGGCTTCCCAGCGCTGTAGCTCTTCATCAAAGGCGGCGTCACGGGCGGTGACAAAGGTGTCGATTTCACTGCTGTTGTCGGCAAGGAACTGCTTGTAGCCTTTCAGGCTAAAGCTGGTTTGCTCGATTTTGAGCGGGTAGCGGCCTTTGGGGAAATCTTCGCGGATCTGTTTCAGCTCATCTGCTGATACCGGATAAAAGCGGATCTGATCGAAGAAACGCAGCAACCAAGGCTTACTGAACTCTTTGCTGCTATTCGCTTCGCTGAACAGTTTGTTCCACATCTGGCAGGTACGGCCAACAAACTGATAGCCCCCCGGCCCTTCCATGCCATACACACACATGTAAGCGCCGCCAATACCGACGGAGTTTTCTGCCGTCCAGGTACGCGCCGGATTGTACTTGGTCGTCACTAAGCGATGACGGGGATCCAGCGGCGTAGCCACCGGCGCGCCCAGATAGACATCACCCAAGCCCATCACCAGATAGCTGGCATCGAATACGATCTGTTTCACCTGCTCGATGTCGTCGAGGCCATTAATGCGACGAATAAATTCAATGTTGCTGGGGCACCACGGTGCGTCATGACGCACAGACTGCATATATTTTTCAATCGCCAGTCGGCACGCTTCATCGTCCCAACTCAGCGGCAAATGCACGATGCGAGATGGCAGTTCCATTGACTCTAAGTCGGTGAGTGAACGCTCAGCGTATTCAAGGTGGGCTAATAGTTCGGTCAACGACAAGGTCAGTGAATCGTAATGGATCTGCAGCGAACGAATGCCCGGTGTCAGCTCTTTTAGCCCAGCTAGGGAGTTTTCCTGCAGCCATAACATCAGCGCATGCACGCGGAAACGCAGTTCAATATCCAGTACCAGCTCACCATATTCCACCAGCAGGTATTTATCACCACTGGGGCGATACACCACATCAATACCGACATCATCCTGACTCAGGGTTTTGACTATCGGTGTGGTCGGTAAACAGGGCGAAAACAGAAACTCCTGAGGCGTTAGCGTATCCAGCATCTGCTGTTGCGCTTGTTCCGCTGCTACCGCTTGCTCAATAGACACTGGCACAAAGCGCAGTTTGTCTCCGGCGCGCAGTTGGCCTAACTTCCAGCGGTCTGCGGCGATCACTGTGGCCGGACAAACAAAGCCCCCTAGCGACGGGCCATCAGGGCCTAAGATCACCGGCATATCACCGGTAAAATCGATGGTACCGATGGCGTAGGCGTTATCGTGAATATTGGAAGGATGCATCCCCGCTTCGCCACCGTCACGGCGCGCCCATTGCGGTTTCGGACCGACTAAGCGTACCCCCGTACGACTGGAGTTGTAATGCACCTCCCAGTCGCTGCCAAAGAACATCTCGATATCTTCCGCAGTGAAAAAATCAGGTGCGCCGTGGGGGCCGTAGATCACATGCAGTGTCCAGCTATTACCGACCTTGGGCTTTAGCTCGTTCACTAGCTCTGTGCTTGTCTGACTCGCGTCCGGCACGGCGGCACACAGATGCAGCGTATCGCCCACCTGCAGGGCACGACCGTTGTGCCCCCCAAACTGTCCCAAGGTGAATGTGGATTTAGAGCCAAGGTAATCGGGGCAATCTATGCCTCCGGCAACGAGCAGATAACTGCGGCTACCAGACTGTGCCACTTTGCCCAGTTGCAAGGTGTCGCCAGCGCGAACATCTATCACCTGCCACATCGCTATCGGCGCACCATTAAGCTGAGCTTCGATCTCCGCGCCAGTAAGCACTAACTGGCGATCGCAGTTAAAACGCAACGTCGGACCACTGAGAGTGATCTCCAAACCTGCGGCAGTTTTGTCGTTGCCCAGTAAGCGGTTACCGAGTTGGAATGAACGATCGTCAAATGGCCCTGACGGTGGCACACCCACATCCCAATAGCCTTGTCGCGCAGGAAAGTCCTGAATGGTGGTCATGGTGCCAGCCATCAACACATCGATACTCAAGGGCTGATAGTTGAAGCTGTTAAGTAAGCGGGTATGCACCTTACCGGCATTCACATCAGCATTTGCCAGCACCTGTTGCAGATAGCTGAGGTTGGTTTCAATACCATAGATGTGACTAGCTGCCAGTGCGGCCTGCAGCTTAGCGATGGCGTCCGCGCGATCATCACCATGAACAATCACTTTAGCGAGCATGGGGTCAAAAAATGGCGAGACCGACTGCCCCGCAGACAACCAGTGATCGACCCTCAATTCAGGGATATCTGGCCAGCTCACCTGACTCAGCGTCCCGGCGCAAGGTTGGAAATCTTTATTTGGATCTTCAGCATACAGGCGCACCTGAATGGCATGGCCTTTGGCGCTAAGCCCGGCGGCCAATTCAGGCAAGGATGGCAGGGTTTGTTGTCCAAGTTTTACCATCCAGGCAACAATATCCACATCAAAGATAGCCTCGGTGACACCGTGCTCTACCTGTAAGCGGGTATTCACTTCGAGGAAGTAGTACTGACCATCACTCACATCGTAAATGTACTCCACCGTGCCCGCGCTGCGGTAAGCGATGGCTGACATCAAGCGTTCTGCTGTGGCTTCCATCTGCGCTTGGGTCGCGGCAGGCAAACAGGGAGGCGGCGTCTCTTCCACGACTTTCTGATTACGGCGTTGCAGGGAACAATCCCGCGCCCCCAAAGTAACCACATGACCAGCACCATCACCGAACACCTGCACTTCAACGTGACGGGCGGTTTGAATATATTTCTCCAGAAATACGCCAGCATTACCGAAGTTATTCTGGCTGAGGCGGATCACTGAATCATAAGCTTGCAGCAACGTGTCTTTGTCTTCACACAGCTGCATGCCGATCCCCCCACCACCGGCAGTACTTTTCAACATCACGGGATATCCGATCTGATCCGCGGCGGCGACCGCTTCATCCAGTGAGGTCAATAAGTCTGTGCCCGGCACCAGCGGAACACCATTTTGCTCAGCCAATTCACGGGCACTGTGCTTCAGGCCAAACGCTTCCATCTGTGTCGGTGTTGGGCCAAGGAAACAGATATCACTTTGCTCGCAACGGCGCACAAAATCGGGGTTTTCACTGAGAAAGCCGTAGCCGGGATGGATCGCATCGGCGCCCGCCTGGTTAGCGATGGCGAACAGCTTGTCTTGATCCAGATAGGTAGTGGCGGCTGCGCCCTCACCTAATGAAAATGCCTGATCGGCTTGTTGCACATGCAGAGAGTCGCGATCGGCTTCGGCGTAAACTGCCACAGACTTTAAGCCGAGGGCTTTCAGGGTACGAATAATACGTGTGGCGATGGCCCCACGATTGGCAATGAGCACGGTGGTTATCATAGAGAAACTGCCTGTTTGCCTGATGGGTCGTCCCATCATCATTCATTCACCTCTGGGTCGTCCCAAAGGGGCGCTGGCGCGCGAACAGTTAGCTTATATAAGCGTTTTTAACTCAATCCCAAATCAACACTTCAACCGGGGTTGGGTTGTAGGCGTTGCAGGGGTTATTCAGTTGCGGACAGTTGGAAACCAGTACGATCACATCCATGTCCGCTTTCAGTTCAACATATTTGCCCGGCGCAGAAATACCATCAGCGAAGGTCAGGCCGCCATCGGCAGTCACTGGCACATTCATAAAGAAGTTGATGTTGTGGGTGATATCGCGCTTGGTCATGCCGAAGTTTTCATTTTCCGCCACCGCCAGCATCCAGCTGTCACGGCAGGCGTGCATGCAGCGTTTTTCCAGATCATAGCGGACGGTATTACTTTCCGTCGCACAGGCACCGCCAAGGGTATCGTGACGGCCACAGGTGTCTGCGACGATCTCCAGCATCGGATTACACTCGTTGGACATCAATACCGTACCCGCGGTCAGGAACACATTGCCCTGCTCTCGAATGGTGTCCATGGCGCTGTAGCGTTCACTGGGATCAGCAGCGGAATAGAACAGCGTGTCAGCGGCCTGATTACCTTCCAAATCGACAATACGCATGGTCTGCCCTGCTTTCACCACTTTCATGTAGTAGTCACCGGCGAGCACAGTATCGGCGATCACCGCCTCAGTGGCGTTCAGTTTACTTTCAGTGATCATGGCAGCCTCCGTGATGGCTAGTGGCAGATGTAAAACCGGCGTCGCCAGCCAGATAAAGCGCGTTGTTTTTAAAGCCTCGGCCATTTTCAGCGCAGTGGGTTAAACAGATATCGTCATCAGCGACCGCACCGGCTTGTTGCAAGGTGATCGCCACAGGCTTAGCCGGATACTCACCCGCCGGATGCAAAGGATGCGGGCAGGTATGCAGCAATACCAGCGTGTCCATCTCAAAGCGCAGCACGATCTCGTCACCGGCTTGACTGTGATCCGCCACGTAACTGAGGTTGCCTAGATCATCCACAGACACCTTACTGAACAGGTTGAGATTGGCGGCCATATCCTTTTTACCCAAGCCATACTTCGCCAGTTCCACCAGAAACGCGGTGTAGCCATTCTGGTGCCACTGGTTGCCCGCTTGCTGGTAGTTTTTATCACCGAAGCGTTTCGCAATAGAGGACTTGGTTGAGTTGCCACACACGGTGTCATGCCAGCCCAGGCTGTCTTCCGTGATGGAGCAAAAAATACGCCCCATATCAGAGTAGAGACAGTTGCCTTTAGTCAGCTTAAAGGTGTGCTGACATTTCAGGGTGTCAGGCGCGTTATAACGCTCCAGCAGATCTTCCGGGTTGTAGAACAACATGCCTAGGTTGGCGCCGCCCTCTATATCTTTAATCCTTAATTCCATGCCACGACGCACCCGCAACGACCAGTGACTGGCCGCCGGTATAGTAGTGGTGTAATTCGCTTGCTCACTCATTGTTGCACTCTCACTTACGCCAGCTTGCGCACAGTTGTTAACTCGGGATCCAGTTGCTGTGCCAAGTCTGCGTGGTTGTCTTTATGGATCGGTAAGTCATAGGTAATCGAGGCACCATAGGCGTTCGGCGCCTGTGGGTCGTGCCTCACTTTGTCGAACACCCAAAGCCGCGAGCCCAGCGCAAACGCTTCCGACAGATCGTGGGTGATCATAAACACGGTCAAGTTTTCCTGCTGCCACAGTTCACGCACCAAGGTATGCATGTCAGCACGAATGCCGGGATCAAGTGCGCCAAACGGTTCATCCAGCAACAGTACTTTCGGCTTAGCAACCAGCGCCTGCGCCAGCGCTAAACGCTGCTGCATACCGCCGGACAGTTCATGGGGATAACGCTGAGCAGCAGGCGTAAGGCCTACCCGATCTAACATGGCATCCACCTGCAGTAACGCCTTGGCTTTTGCGCCACCAAATAAGCGACCTAACCAACGACTTTGTTGCAGCTCTAAACCGACCAGTACGTTCTCGCGCACGGTCAGATGAGGAAACACCGAATAGCGCTGGAACACGATACCGCGTTCGCCATCAGGCTCCGCCTTCAATGGCTGCCCTTCTAGCTTGATACTGCCCTTAGAAGGGATTTCAACACCCAGTAGCATTTTCAGGAAGGTGGTTTTACCGCAACCGGACGCCCCTACCAGCGTGACAAACTCTCCCTGCTCTACGTTCTTATTGAGCCGCTCAAGCACCACGTTGTCGCCGTAGGATTTCCAAATATTTTTAATCTGGATGTAGCTCATGACTGGCCTCCTTGGCTCTGTTGCGAGTGATACCAGGGAAACGCTTTTTTGCTTATCAGACGCAAACCCCAGTCAATCAGGAACGCCAACAGGGTGATCCAAAATACATACGGCAAGATCACATCCATCGACATATAACGCCTAACCAAGAAGATGCGATAACCCAGACCGTCAGTGGCGGCAATCGCTTCCGCCGCGATCAGGAACAGCCACGCTGAGCCTAACGACAAACGTACCGCATCCAACAGGCGGGGTAACAACTGCGGCAACAACACCCGTTGGATCAACTGCCAGCTATTGGCACTCAAGGTCTGTGCCTTAATCAGCTGTTCAGAGGGAATATCCAGGGTTCGCGCCTGCATGTCGCGGATAATAAAAGGCGCGATACCAATGACGATCAGCACCACTTTCGACAATTCACCGAGGCCGAAAATAATAAACAGCACCGGCAAAATAGCCATGGGAGGGATCAAGGAGATAGCGACCACTAACGGCGACAACTTGGCGCGCATCAGCGGCACCGCGCCATTGCCCAAACCGATAATCAAACCGATCAAAGCACTGATACCCACACCCATTGCCAAGCGCGTTAAGCTACTTGCCGTGTCCTGCCAGAACAGGTACTCGCCAGTGCGTTTACTCGGCTCGAAAGCCAGACGTTGGATCGCATCAGCCATCTTGGTGATGCCGGGCAGCAGCTTGTCATTGGCATTTTCAGCCAGCCGCGCTTCTGATGCAGCCATATACACCAACAACAGCAAGATAAAAGGCAATAGCCCCAATATCCAGCGCATCGGTGATGAAGGATGACGATTCACGATTCGCATGACGTGGACTCCGGTGTCAAAGGCTAAGCGGGAGAACCGGCTGGCTCTCCCAGATCCTGATGAGTTCGATGGGCCAATGGCTTACAGTTTGATTTTGCCTTCAGCGGCCATCTGCATGTAGCTGGGATCAAAGCGGAACTGGATATTGCTTGCGTCACCGTAAACACCAGCAGGGGTTTCGATACCGATAAACGTGGCATCGGCAGCACCATCACCCAATAAGCCATGCTCGAATGAGAATTCGGCCACGTACTTCATGGTGTCTTTCAACTGTGCACTGGTGGTGAACTCAACCGCTGAAGCGGGGGTGTAGAACATCTTGGTAGATGCAAGCTGTGCTTCGTAACCTTTCAAGTCGGTACCGGAAGCCACTCCCATGGCGTAACGGGCTTTCTCACCGACGTCGCCATCAGTGCTCATCACACCCATGATCTCGTACCAGGCGCCCACCAAGGCTTTACCAAAAGCAGGGTTTTCTTTCAGGGTGTCGGTGTTAACCACTAACAGATCGATGATCTCACCAGGGATCTGCGAAGAATCAAATACCTTCGCCGCGTTCGGCATGGTCGTGATCTCAGACAGCAGCGGGTTCCAGGTAGTCACCGCGGTCACATCTTTCGTCGTAAACGCAGCCACTAGATCCGCATCAGAGGTGTTAACCACCTTAATATCTTTTTCACTCAAACCCACGGTCGACAAACCGCGCGCCAATAGATAATGGGAAACCGACAGCTCAACCAGATTCACCTGTTGGCCCTTAATGTCGGCCAGTGACGCGCCCTCTTTTAGCACTACGCCATCATTGCCGTTGGAGAAATCACCAACAATCAGTGCGGTAGAATCAACACCGCCAGCGGCGGGAATGGTCAGGGCATCCATGTTGGTCATGGTACAGCCGTCAAAGGCGCCTGCGGTGTACTGGTTGATCGACTCAACGTAGTCGTTGATCTGCACAACATCGATCTCGATGTCATATTTGTCCGCCCATTTGTTGACGATGCCTTCCGCCTCGCCGTAATGCCAAGGCATCCAGCCAACGTAGATGGACCAACAGATCTTGAAGTTGTCTTTAGCGAATGAAGCGGGAGATGCGAGCAGTAATAGCGCGAGTGCCGTGGCTTTGATTTTCATTGAGCGTACCCCTTTCGTATTGGCGTTTTTTATTTGCGCAGAAGGTGACGACGGCATCACTGCCTTCGGTTCATCCTCCCGGGCTTTTATCCCGCCGTGTAACCTCGAAAGAGGTCGTTCGCTCTCGGACCAGACACTTGCAAGGCAAGCCGGAACCCTAGCCAACTATTTTCCAAATTGTCGGAACAGTAAAGGCAAACAACGCCATCAACTCTTCTGCTGCAAATACTAATACAAATGCTGTGCCAATCAATAAAACACCTATAAAACAGTTAATTAAATAAAATAGAGTTCAAAACAGATAAACCACCGCCCCCAAACGGTGCAACCAACGAGATCTATATCACTGCGATTGGGCAATTAGAGTGCATCGTCCAACCTAGTTAAGAAAGCAATACTCGACCATCGAAACAGAATGCTGCTTCACTCCGATTATTGTCGCGAGATATTAGGCTATGCTTTTGACATAGCAACGTTTTCTAGCTTCATAACGAGCCAACAGAAACTCGGGCAAAGTCACGATGACACAAAACGAAATGATAGATCTGCTGCATTCATTGGCTGTCTTCAAAGACCTAAGCCACCGGCAACATGTTGTGTTGGCAAAATACGCGGTAATTGAAGAGATACCAGCGGGTGAGATATTGATTTCAGATGGTGTTTGCTTTGACAGGCTAAGCCTCATTCTCTCGGGTAAAGTCGGTTATTACCGGCAAGAGCGAGGCGCAGCGGAATCATTGGTGATGGAATCTTACCAATCCTATTTTGTCGGTATATTTGGTTTACTTTTCAAACGCAGCCCGGGGGTCAAAGCCCGCGTGCTTGAACCAGTAAAAATGCTATCGTTGCAATTTGAACATATTGCTTTCTTTGAAAAAAATGAACCTGCTATCGCCTTAGCCTTGTACAAAAACATCTCCATGCTTTGTGCTGAAACGATACTAAGAGTGATAAATAAATGAATAGATTATGTGGCTAGCCCCCTCTGCGGCAGCGACATAAGTGATGATTTTCTACGTAAAACCATCGTTCTCCCAGTTACCATGCAGTAGCCCTCAACCTGTAGTGTTTAATGCGCCCGCGGAGATCGGCTTATTCCATCTCCAAAACATATGCACCTCTATCATTCTAGTGCTCTCAAGTTCACTGTTTCGTCCTTGAAACAAAATGAACGCTTTATCGGTCTGGATCGTATAGTCAGCGGTAAGTGGTCAGCGCTACACTGAGCACTGCAACAGATTGCCCATAGAGATGATTAATGAGAGTACCTAACAGATGAGCAGATGGTTGTTCCTATTCGTTGTTGTTATCAACGCGTTGGCATTAAGCAGTGCTCATGCCGCCTCAGAACCACAACAACATCCCCATATCGAAGTCCAGCTGGTCAGTGAATTCAGTCATTGGCAGCAGGATACCCCCAACTGGGTGGCGGTGGTCTTGCGGCCTGAGCACCATTGGCATACCTACTGGGTTAACCCCGGAGAGTCGGGTTTACCGACACGGATCAATTGGACGTTACCAGACGGCGTCGAGGCGGGTGATATTGTTTGGCCAACGCCTGAGCGGATTGAAGCGGCGGGGATCATTAACCTAGGTTTTGAAGAAGAAACCCTACTGTTGGTGCCACTGACCGGCGAGCCCAGCGCAGAGAGTCGTGAGATCAATATCCACGCTGACGTGAGCTGGCTAGTGTGCAAAGAGAGCTGTATTCCCGGCAATGCGACGCTCCAGATGACGCTAGCAAAACCGGACGGCAACATTCCGCTGCCGACAGAGTTTGCCGCAGCCTTTGGCCAAGCCAGAAGCCAAACAGCAACACCCTTGTCACTGACGGCACACACCAGAGTTCTCTCCGCAGAGGCTGAACAACGAACGCTGCAGTTGGCGATTACCAGCAGCGCGTTGCAGCAAGCATCAGCAGATTTATCATTGGCCATGCTGGCTGGCAGCGATCTGTTTGTCGAACAAGAGTCCTTAGTACAGGCTTCGGCATTGCCCCGTTGGCAGCAACAGGGCGACATGCTGGTGGCCAGTCTGGCGCTAAACGATTACTTCACTGCCCTTCCCAAACAAACCGCTTGGTTATTGATCACACCGGATAATAAGCGCCTGCGGTTCAGCGCAACCGCAGGGGACTGGCCAGCCTCCTCGGACACTGCCGTTACCGCACCCGCAGGATCTGCACAGAACGGCGCACATTCACTGCTGATCCTGATGCTGATGGCACTGATCGGTGGCTTACTGCTTAACCTGATGCCCTGTGTTTTCCCGGTACTGGCGATTAAGGCGGTCAGCCTGATGAAGTTAAGGGGCAAAGAGAAACGCGAAGCCCGCTTGCATGGTTGGCTCTATCTCGGAGGGATCCAAGCATCGCTCCTGCTACTCAGTGGCTTACTGCTGCTACTGAAATACTCAGGACAACAGATCGGCTGGGGCTTTCAGTTGCAAGATCCCTGGTTTTTGGCGGTACTGGCGTCCTTGATGCTCGCCATGGCACTGGCGCTGTTTGGCGTGTTTGAACTGGGCGCACGTTTTATGTCAGTCGGCCAAGCGCAGATCAGCCGTGGCGGCCATCAAGCATCGTTTCTTTCTGGCGTGTTGGCCGTGGTGGTCGCCAGTCCCTGCATGACGCCGTTGATGGCACCCGCCATCGGTACGGCGTTGACCTTGCCCGCCATTGAGATGATCCTAATCATGCTGGCATTGGGCTTTGGCCTTGCCCTGCCATTGTGGGCGATCAGCATGTTACCGCGACTGGCAGCGATGTTACCCAAGCCGGGGCCTTGGCTGGAAACCTTTAAGCAAGCGATGGCCTTTCCGCTGTTGCTGACATCAGTGTGGTTGCTCTGGCTACTCAGTAACCATCAAATATTGGCGGTGATAGCGACCCTACTGCTGTGGGTGATTGTGGCTATGTTGGTGTGGATGCGCCGTCGCCAGTTGCACCGTACCTTTGTTGTGAGTCTAGGGTTGCTTCTCGCTGCTGGCATTAGCTATCAATTCACTCTATCGGCAACGCAATCAGAACAAGCCCTGCCCGAACAAGCCTATAGCGCGGAACGGCTTAGCGACAGCTTGTCATCAAACCAAGCGGTGCTGGTCAATATGACCGCTGATTGGTGTTTAACCTGCAAGGTAAATGAACGGATAACCTTTGCTGATAGCAAAGTAAAAGAAGCGTTTAACCAGCTGGGTATCGCTTACCTGGTCGGTGACTGGACCCATAGAGATGCCAATATCACCCAATACCTGGATCAATTTCAGCATGCAGGCGTCCCCCTTTATGTACTTTACGATAAGCAGGGTAACAGTCAGGTGTTACCACAGCTGCTAACCCCGACACTTTTGATCGATTCGTTAAACCAAGCGGTACAAGTGAAACCAAACCGACAACCACCAGTGGAGTAATCACATGTTGAAAATCACCCTCGCGCGCTTTTGCAAATACGCCCTGATGATAGCTACCTTAGTGAGCAGTTCGTTAGCATTCGCTGCCGCTAAATCTGGGCAGGCCGCACCGGATTTTTCACTACCAAGTGCCAGCGGCGATACTGTGAAGCTATCGGACTACCAAGGAAAATACGTGATCCTGGAATGGACCAATCATGATTGTCCCTTCGTGAAAAAGCATTACGGCAGTGGCAACATGCAGGCTCTGCAGAAGCAATACACTGGCGAAGATGTGGTATGGCTATCGATAATCTCGTCGGCACCCGGCAAGCAGGGTAACGTTTCAGCCACTGAAGCGATGGCGTTAACCAAGAGTCGCGATGCCCACCCAACCCACGTGCTCTTAGACAGCAGTGGTGACGTAGGCAAAGCTTACGGCGCAAAAACCACGCCGCATATCTATGTGATCACACCACAAGGTAAACTGGCATACATGGGTGCCATCGACAGCATCAAATCAGCCGATCCGGCCGATATTCCAAAAGCAGACAACTACCTGCAGCTGGCGATGGCGGATCTCAGCCAAGGCAAAGCAGTAGCTCAACCACTCACCAAGCCCTATGGCTGTTCAGTGAAGTACTAGGTGACCTTTTGAAGCCTTTCACCAGCATGTACCGTTACACGAATCGCTGGTGAAAGCTTTATCGAATCGCCCCAATATCAATGTTGCACTGACCGTTTATTCACTTAACAATCAGCTGATTTTGGCGACGCCCCCTCAGGGTTCTCTTCAAAATTCATCGCAATCGGCGAGTTAGTAATGGGGCTAAAATCATGCAGATATATAGAGTGGCCCAGAACACAGCCTATCCACCCATGTTGGTAGCCAAGAGATTAATGGAATATGAACAACCACGATCTTCAACACCTTGAAGAAAAATACCAAGCCGCAATAGACGCCTTAAAACACATAAAATATCACGGCGCTTACCCAATTTATCCTGCAGAGATAAGTGACTTCATGGGATTGCTGGTACAGCTGTCCTTGTCTGAACTTGAATATCGGCCTGCAGAAGTAGAAGGCATATTAGCCTCTATCGAGAAAGCCACACTGTCCCAGATACGCTGTATTTTCATGGCTTGCAACCGATCAGAGCGGTTCGGTGATGGTTCATGGAAGGCAATCCTTGAACAACGGCAATTAGACCCCGTACTTGAGAGACTCCACATTCTATTAAAGGAAGGCATCCCAGAAGCCCCTACGGAAGAGCGCGATGAAACGGCGCTAGCAAGTAATCTTCTGAAAACCCTAGAAGAATTAGAACGCTACAACGATAAAGGCTGCCTATGCTCCGCACATTCAGATGAAGAGATCTCAGCACATCATCATCAGTTTTATAAAACCCTTGTAAAACAACTGCGTGACATTGGTTTTGAAAACCTATCCACTGAATCACAGCAGATTTTTACTTCCAAGTCACTGATAAAAGATGCCAGCGGCGGTCCGTTGCGAAAGTTAAAAGAACTGTTTAATAACGGTAAGTTTTACGCGCACAATCAAACTTGAGATATGATCAAAGTATGTGGATAGAGAGCATCATTGCGGTGCTATCAGGAATTGCTGGTCTGGCAGGGAAAACCAGACGCTGATGTAGGCAGTAGTAGCCAATGCTGATCTGTCCATAATTATTCCTTTATTCGTCATTTTTTAAAAATGATTTGCTTATTGGTCAAATAAACAGCTGTACTTTGAGATTTAGCCTCTGTACTATGCCCGCAGCTCGAAAGAAAGCCTATTGTTTACATTCTCCATGACGTTGTTTTATTCGTAATTCCTCGCCCTGTAGTATCTAAGTATCAGTCTATTTTCTCGCTAAAATTGCCTTTCCATAGGCGCAAATATATTTAAATATCAGGATGTTATTATGTCTAACACAGTAAGCGGTACCGTAAAGTGGTTTAACGAAGCTAAAGGTTTCGGTTTCATCGAGCAGAAAGATGGTCCAGACGTATTCGCTCATTTCAGCGCCATCGCTAGCACAGGTTTCAAAACCTTAGCTGAAGGCCAACAGGTAGAGTTCATCGTAACTCAAGGCCCTAAAGGCCCACAGGCTGAGAACATCGTAGCTGTATAAGCTGCCTCTCAGTTACAAAAAAGGACACGCCTCACGGCTTGTCCTTTTTTTGTCTTTAAAACAGGATTGATACTGCGCCGCTCGCGGAAGAGCTATGGCATCTGCTGATAAAATAATGCGCTGGCAGCTACTCTGCTGCAACCAGACGCTGGTATAGCTGGTCTTTCATCTCCGCTCTCTCATGTTTAAGTTGTTGCATCGCCAGGTCATCAATCGGCGCACCATTCAGTTCGAGTACCCGTATCTTTTTATCTAAGGCGTTGTAATTCTTATTCTCTTTCGCAAAAGATTCATCACTTTCAATAAGTTTTGCTATGAGATCTTGGTATTTAGGAAAATCATGACCGAGAGAATGGCTTTCACCCAACATACACACCCCTTTCTTTCGTCAACGACGAAATCTGATTTATGAGAGTTAGTAAATGTAGCAGCTATCGGGTGATTAACCCGTGGGTTAGAGCATCGATCGATTGCTCAACCGAAATCACCTAACCAGAGGTGTGGCTACTCATCAGGTAGACCTTCTCATCCATCATACTTTTCGGCGCTGACGGATCTTCAGGATCATAGAGCAGACTATGTTGGCCATACAGCAGCTCCACTTGGTAATGGGCTTGGTATAGCGCTGCTATCTCTGCATCTACCATTAAGGCAGAATTGCTCACCGCTTCATCTGCTGATTCTGTTGTCATCAGCAGTATCTGAGTGGGTTGCGCTAAGGTTTGTTGAAAGTGTTCGATATAACGGGGGCGCAGCTCGGCGGCAAACGCCGTCAGCGATGTGCAATCATAAAGCGTGCGAATGCCATGCAAATCATTAGCGGTCAGATCAAAAACATCGCCACACCAGATCTCAATATTGCTCGCACGCCAGATAATAAAGCGTCCTCTTTTCTCGCGGCTGGGTTTCACCTGCCGGGATTCGAAGTAGGCCTTGATGGCGATCCTGCTCAATTCGACGCCCATCACTCGATAGCCGAGATCGGCGAGCAGATCCATGTCATGGCTTTTGCCGCATAACGGCACCAGGATCTTTTCATTCGCGGGCAGGTTCAGCTGGGATAAAAAGCGGCGCAGTAAATGATGGCTAACCGCTTGGTGAAAGCCTATGTCGTTACGCTTCCACTTCTCTTTCCACAGGAGATTACTCATCGACGGCTTAATAAGCGTCGAATAACCGTAAGATCCTGACCTATCCCTTGGCTGGCAAAACGGAGGAGAGACAACATATTGACCGCTATCTAGACAGGTATGAGTGCTACCATCCCATATAAGCGAGCAAATAGACATCTTGTTATCTGAAAAGCGCTACCACCACTTTGCTACCTGGCAAAAGCGGTGGCCGCCATCATAGGTCTCAGGCTACTTTCAGTGCTTGTTGCTGACTGGCTAAATACTCGTTGTAGCTGCCCTGGAAATCGATCACCTGCTGATCTTTAATCTCGATCACCCGCGTTGCCAGTGACGAAACAAATTCACGGTCATGGCTAACAAAGATCAGTGTGCCTTCATAACCAGCTAACGCCGAATTCAAAGCTTCAATCGCTTCCATATCCAGGTGGTTGGTTGGCTCGTCCATGATCAAGACATTGGTGTCCATCATCATCAGTTTGCCAAATAGCAGGCGGTTCTTCTCACCACCGGAGCAAACACGTGCTTTCTTGTTGGCATCATCGGCAGTGAACAATAAGCGCCCCAGCATGCCCCGCACCATTAAGTCATCATGTTTCGGCGTACGCCACTGCGACATCCACTCAAACAGTGTTAAATCGTTGTCAAAATCTGCACTGCTGTCTTGCGGGCAGTAGCCAATAACGGCGTTTTCTGACCACTTAATTTCGCCGACATTGGCTTGCAGCTCATCAACAAGGCAACGTAAGAACGTGGTTTTACCGGCGCCATTCTCACCGATAATCGCCAAACGCGCCCCAGCTTCCAGGATCACATCGCCGTTATTGAACAACGCTTGCTGCTCAAAACCGTGACCGAAGTTTTCCAGCACCAATGCCTGACGATGCAATTTCTTATGCTGCTTAAACTGCAGCGATGGTGAAACACGACTGGATGATTTCACTTCATCCAACTGAATTTTATCCATCTTTTTAGCCCGAGAACTCGCCTGTTTGGCTTTGGATGCGTTCGCAGAGAAACGATTAACGAACTGTTGCAACTCCTCCAGCTCGGCACTCTTCTTTGCGTTCGACGCATGCAATTGCTCGCGGATCAAACTAGAAGCCGCGGTAAATGCTTCGTAGTTACCCGGATAGATGCGCAACTCACCATAATCAATATCAGCCATGTGAGTACAGACTGAGTTCAGGAAGTGGCGATCGTGGGAAATAATGATCATGGTGCACTTACGCTGATTCAGCACGGTAGCTAACCAATTGATGGTATGAATATCCAGGTTATTGGTTGGTTCATCCAGCAACAACAGATCAGGATTAGCGAACAGTGACTGCGCCAGTAAAACGCGCAACTTGCGGCCTGGTGCGATCTGACTCATCAAGCCAAAATGCAGCTCCTCCTCAATCCCGGCTTGCAACAGGATCTCACCCGCCCGGCTTTCTGCGGTATAGCCATCCATTTCAGCAAACTGGGTCTCCAACTCTGCCACCGCCATGCCATCTTCTTCACTCATTTCGAGCTTGCTATAGATGGCATCACGCGCCTGTTTCACTTTCCATAAAGCCACATCGCCCATGATCACCGCATCCACTACGCTGTACTCTTCAAAGGCGAATTGATCCTGGCTAAGCGTACCGACTGTGAGTCCTGGCGTTATCGAAACATTGCCCGAGGTAGCGGTTAACTCACCGCTTAGGATCTTCATGAAAGTCGATTTACCGCAACCATTGGCGCCAATCAGGCCGTAGCGATTGCCATTACCAAACTTGGCGGAGATATTTTCAAACAGAGGCTCAGCACCAAACTGCATGGTGATGTTAGCGGTGGTGATCAAAAGGAATATCCTTGATAGAAGGCGGTATCGGGCATAACGCACAAAATTGCGAGAAGTGTGCTGCGAGAGGGTGCGCACTATAGAGATTTGCGACGGCTATGTCGAATAAGATTGTATGCTAAATAGACGTTTTTAAGCTTAGTCGTTAACGGCAGAACCAGGTGATGGAGCCAAGTAAGTGCACTATCGGCGCACTTACTCCTGAAGCATCAGCTATCTTCCTGCGCAGAAACGACCCTGTTTCTACCGGTTTCTTTGGCATGGTATAGCGCCTGATCTGCGCGCTTTATGAGTTGATTGAGTGCCTCACCAACCTGACACTGGGCGACGCCGAAGCTAGCAGTCACTTTTATCGGATAATCGAAGCCTAGGCTGAGTAATTGTTGCCGCAACTTTTCAGCAAGGCTAGCAGCCCCATTCAAGGTCGTCCCGGCACTGACCACCATAAACTCTTCGCCACCCCAGCGCCCAACACAATCAGCCTTACGGACTGTCTCCTTCATCAGTTCAGCGACACGGGTTAACACGGCATCTCCCGCCTGATGACCAAAATTGTCATTAACCTGTTTAAAATGATCCAAGTCGAGGATAATCACTGAGAAAGTCTGCTGATAGCGCTTAAAGCGCTCCATCTCAGTCGCTAACACTTCATCCAATTTACGGCGATTGTGCACCTGCGTGAGGACGTCGGTCACCAACAGCTTTTCAATCGCTTTTCGGTCATTAATATCCTGAGATATCTGGGTATACCCCGTTAGCTGGCCGTCGGCGTCATACTCTGGACTAATGACACTGTCGATCCAGAAATCTTCTCCTGACTTCTTCCGATTATGCAGTTCGCCCCGCCAGGTTTTGCCGGAACGGATGGTACCCCAAAGATCTTGATACCGGCTTTCGGGCGTTTCCGGATGACGTACGACGTTATGGCTCTTTCCCTCAAGTTCCCACAAGGCATAGCCACACTTTTCACTAAATGCCGAGCTGACATTGGTGATAACACCATCTGTATTGGTCGTCGAACTGATAACGTAGCGATCTAACACTTCGTTGGTTCGATGCAGAGCATCAAGCGCACTGCGTAACTCTGACTGCAAACGCGCAGGAAACATGGCCGCAAGCCATGACAGTGGGAACGAAATTAATACCACGATGGCTGCGATCACGGTCGCCGCCGTCATGTTCCCGCTTTGCAACTGCTCTACAGCCTCAAGTTTGGGTATCATCACCACCTGCAAGCGCTCTCCACTGCGGTAGTACTCATCGATACTAAAGCTCTGTACATTCCCGACTGCAGCGTTAGGACTGACCAAAATCTCAGCAGCGACATCAGGCATCACCCGCTTGAAAGATTCTTTTCCCGGCAGATAACGGCTCCAGGCCAGCGCAGCATCGCGATGAAACAGGATCTCACCGTCACCATCAATAAGAAAAATATCGAAATCATTGGAATAGACCAGCTGACTGAGCATCTGCTCAGCCTCAGCGTTAATGATCACCATACCGGCGAACTGGTTATTGGAAAAAATCGGAGTGGATACACGATAGGTGGGCCGAACGGGTCGCTCTATCTCGCCATTCTCCACATTCAGATCTAGTTTCGAGTGCCAAAACTGACGAGCAGGCAGCTGAGCCGTTTCGGTAAAATAATAGCGATTACGCTTGTTTTGCATTTTATCATCAGCAACAACGTCGACCTGCTGGCCATCTTTGCTTCGGTCAACGCGAATACGTTCAAAACCATTGGCATCAATAAACCGTACCTGCATAAAGCCACGGTGAGAGTGGGCAGAGGCAAGGAAAAGATGTTTCGCCGCGGTACGGGTTGCACTGTTGGGGTCGTCGATGAATGCCTGGGTCAATGGGTTTTCAGCTAACGCTCGGACAATCACTTCCAACGATTGCACCGTTTGGCTCAGATCTTCTACCTTGTTTTTTCTTTCGATAACGAATCGACGCTGCACCTCTTCATCAATATTTGAAAACTGTAATTGGTAATTGATAAGTGAGGTCAAAATGGCGATCGCGGCACCGAACGCAACAAAGCAAAGGGAGAGAATAACGTAACTTTTTTTACTGCTGGTGGGTAGATTATCTCCAGGCTGAAATGGTGTTGGCATTGATAAACTCCCACGTATATACCTACATTCTGTATGGCATTAAGAAGTTTAGCTAAAACTTAACCAAGTTAGTACAACTAAGTAACAAAAGTTTAATCTGTGATAGCTAGCGAATTTACCGAGATTGAATGTTTCACAGCAAGGCGGTGGTAAGCTATAAAAGCTGCTCCATCCGAAGGGCTACCGCACTCATATTTTCGGCCATCAGGGGTGTCACTGAAGCGGAGGCGTTTACAAATCACTATGTGGCTAGAGATCATTATTGCTGTGCTATCGGGGATTGCCGGCGGAGTGACTCTAATTGGGTTGGCCGCTTTGCTGGGGGTTCGCCTAGGCGGCTATTTTAGCCCGCCGCTGTTTATGTTGGGGCTTGCTGCGTTATTGGCTGTAGTCGCCTACCACTTGGCGTTGAAACCACAGTTCTATGTGGCCATTTCCCAGAACAATAAGCCGTTAACCAACTACAGCATGCCCCGAATAGCGGACAGTATATACATCACTGAACATGCAGATATTCAACCCGAACTGGAGTTTAGTGATCTAGTCATCCAACTCGAACACTCTGAGGAGTGGAAGCTGTGTCAGCACTACCCTTCACAGCAACTCGAGATATGCATCAATAAAAAAGGCTGGTGGTGATAGTTAGCAGGCAACCAATCTATTGGCTTAGTGGTGCAATAGATTGTTTTTCCGCAAAGCAATCCAGACCACTTATTTCCGCTGCAGGCACAGGTTTAGCGAAATAGTACCCTTGCATTTGATGGCAATGCATCTGTTGCAGCATCTCTACTTGCTCTTGTGTTTCAACGCCTTCGGCGATCACTCGCAACCCCAAGTTTTCAGCTAATGAGAGTGTCGCCTGAATAATCTTCTGGTTGGTATTCCGTGCATCTGAACTAACCACGAAACTTCGATCAATCTTCAGCTTGTCAACATGCAGGTCTTTAAGCCGGCCAAGGGATGAGTATCCCGTACCAAAATCATCAATGGCGATTTTGACGCCCATCTCCTGCAGTGCAGCAAGTTTTTGCGCACTGTTCTCAAAGTCCGTGAGTAACGCGGTCTCGGTAATTTCAAGCTCTAGACTGGTTGGCTTTATGCCGTGCTGTTCGATCGCTATCTGCACAGAGCGAACAAAGTCACTGCGTTGCAATTGTTTAGGCGAGATATTAACTGCGATGACTCTGTCACCGATAAGCCAGGGCTTAACTTCTTGTATCGCGCGATCTAATACCCAGTGTCCAATCGTTTCAATTAAACGGGTCTCTTCTGCCACCTCAATAAAGACCCCTGGCGGGATTAGTTCATCGTCATGCAACCAGCGTAATAACGCTTCAAAGCCAATCACTTCCCCTGTTTTCAGATCCACTTGGGGCTGAAACACCAAATAGAACTCGTTAGCGACGATTGCTTGCTTTAAGCCACTCTCCAAACGATAGCGCTGCTCTAGCGCTTCACCAATATCGTCAGAATAGAGATGAAACTGGCCTTTGCCCTCATCCTTGGCCTTATACATGGCAGCATCCGCAGCTCTTAGCAATGCATCTGGGGCATCGCCATCCTCGGGATACACCGCTATGCCAATACTATAATTGAGCATGATTTCATGCTCTGCAACGATGTGAGGGATCCGTTGTGAATCAATGATCCGTCTGACGGTATGCAGGATGTTGTAATCAGAGTCACTCAAGTCGAGTAGTATCACAAATTCATCACCACCTAACCTAGCTACCGTATCCTCTTGACGCATTTGCGATAGCAAACGATCCCCCACGCTTTTGATCAGCATATCGCCTTGCGCGTGACCATAGGTATCATTCACCACTTTGAAATTGTCGAAATCAAGAAACAAGACGCCCACAGAATGCTGACGGCGTTTAGCGCTGGATAGCATCTGGTTCAAACGCTCAATGGCTAACGCGCGATTGGGTAAATCAGTGATGGGATCGTAATAAGCATTAATGGATATTTCGCGATTCAAACGCTTAATATCAGCCATCCGGCGAACGCCATAGACAACAGCAACCATACCGATCCACAGCAGTGCCAGTAGGAGCTCATCGAGGTCCCAGGACTCATGCGATCGGGTAAATTCATACAACGCCTCTACCAATTCGAATTCAAAATAGGTCGTTGTAAAAGTCAGGGCAACAACGACAACGACACCGATGGCGAGCTCAAATCGAGCCGCTCTGCGTAATCGTTTAGAGGTGTGGGTTTGGCTCAGTTGTTGAGCGCGTTTAGGCATCCGACTCCCTTCGCTTGGAACCATCTTTTGCTTAATTTTAGCGCGTATTTTCAACACAGTAGAAAAACTAACAGGTAAACCCTGCAGAAGATCAAACGCGCTGCCAGGAAATGTTGCTTGCCCGACCGACAACCAGCTAAAAGAGTCCCACCACCCTAAATCGGGCTAACACCTAACATTTATCTGCCGTATACCGGTTTATATCTCCCTGTAACGCCGCCACAGCCTGTTGATGCTGACATTCACTGTCTGTAGGGGGAAACTGCTTATCCCAGGCTTGAAATAGCTTACGCTGCTTACTGCTGAGCTTTACCCCGTGCTTGTCAGCCATATAAAAGTAGATACGCGCGATCCAGCCTCGCGCGCGTTGTGGCGGCTCAGCAACCCGCTGCTTAAAATCGACCTTCATCGGGCATTGGCCATAGCTGCCATATTTTGATGAGGTGACCACCCCAAAGCGGAAATTACTGCGGTTGCCATTAACTTCGCCAATGGCGGGCACCAGGTTATGCATATCCCCTTCAAACGCCTTAAACGCAGTACTGCGCTTGCCACAATTTTTACGACCACCATTTTGCCAACATTGCTTTTGATGACCATATTCCCACGCTGGCACGATATGCTCCCACTCGATACGGCTAGCGCGCTTCTTCTCTTTACGCACTTGATAGCCGCAGCTCGTGAGATCTGGAATGAGCTTCTTACCCTGCGTTTGAAAACGACAGCCACAATAAAAGGAAGTGGGCTCTAGCTGGCCAGCATAGAGAGACTTTAATTGGCGTTTCGCCTGAGAAAAACTGTACTCATCGGCCAGAGCTTGAACGGATAAAAACAGAGAAAACAACGCAAAAAACAGCACACGATACAACAAGAACAACCTCTTCGCGTTTACAACCACATCAACAGACAGTGTCCCTTAAATTCTTGGTCACTCAAGTAGCAGTGACACGCAGGCGCTCCAGCCCTGCAGCTATCCTAGCATGCTCCCTCCACTAACGGGCAAGGAAGATCAAGGTTGCTCTTCCAACATAGCAAGCGCCTCGATAGCATCATCAAATTCGTAATCTGATATCGCCTGACTAAGCCTTTCTAACGCCCCCTTATGCGCAGCAATTCCTGGCACGCGTTCCACTGCCGTCAACAGTTCAGCGGCATCGGTATTGCACTCATCCAACAATATCCGCATCTGCGCGATCAGTGGGGTAAGCTGCGCCATATCTAACGGTTCGCTGACCGCCACCTCTGTCTCAGGCTTAACCAAATGCAAGCTCAAACCAGCGATCACTGGCGCCAACTCCACTATCACGGCAGCAAGCAATTCAGCGACGATCTCATCACTTTGCTGCTCCTGACAGGCCTGCTCTAACAGCCGCGCCTGCTCTGCCACCGCCAACGCCCCAATACTGGCCGCCGTACCTTTCAAGGTATGAGCAGCACGCTCTGGCGCATCAGCGTCACTGTCTTGTCGGGCGAGCAGGAACTGTTGCTCAAACCCTTGTTGGCCACTAAGAAATTTATTCAGCAGTTTCAGATACAGCTGCTGATTTCCCTGAGTCACAGCCAACCCAGCTTGTTTATCGATACCGGGAAAGTCAGGCAACTCTGCAGATACCGGTGCAGCAACCGCCTTAGGCGTGTCAGTCAACGGAGCGATGTTTGCTGAGGGTTTGATCCACTTCGCCATGATGGCAAACATCTCGCGGACGTTGATAGGCTTCGCGATATGATCATTCATCCCCGCGGCCAATACTTTTTCACGGTCTCCAGCCATCGCATTAGCTGTCATAGCAAGTACCGGCAGCTCCTTCCACGCGGAGTTTTCACGCAATTTTCGTGTTGCCGCATAGCCATCCATGACAGGCATCTGACAATCCATCAATACGCCGTCAAATTGACCTTTTGCCAGTTTATCTAACGCTTGTTGACCATCATCGGCCACCTCTACTGACAAACCATTAGAGAGCAACAACTCCACTGCCAACTCCTGATTCATCTCATTGTCTTCAACCAACAAGATATGCGCACCGCGCAATACTGATAACGCGGCTTCCAGATCCTCTTGGCGGGAACCCGTGCGGCTCTCTTTAATCACCTCTTTGCCGATAGCAACCATAATGGCATCCAGCAGCGAGGATGGGGTAACCGGCTTGCTCATCACGCTACTGATATGCGTGGTGTCGGCATGCTCCCGAGCTTCATCACGGCCATACGCTGTCGCCATAATAATGCGCGGCTGTATCGTCAGCATCAGCTCGTTCTGAATGGCCGCTATCGCAGCAAAACCATCCATGCCAGGCATCTTCCAGTCCATGATCACCACGTGGAAAGGATCGTCGGCTGGCGCCTCTTTCAACGCTTGCAACGACGCGGCGCCAGAGCTGACCGCTTCATTGCGCAGGCCAAAACTAGACAACATGTTGCAAAGAATATGGCGCGCAGAGCCGTTGTCATCCACCACCAAGACCCGGGTATCACCCAGCACTGTTTGCGCACGCTCTCTGCCGGTCGTCGCTTCGCTCTGCTTGCCAAAGCGAGCAGTAAAGATAAAACGGCTGCCCTCGCCCTGCTCGCTTTCAACCCAGATATCACCCTGCATCAGTTCGGTGAGATTTTTAGAAATAGCCAAGCCCAAACCGGTACCGCCAAATTTACGCGTAGTGGAGCTGTCCGCCTGACTAAAAGATTTGAACAGGCGTTGTTGCTGCTCCTGCGACATACCGATACCGGTATCACGTACGGTAAACTTAATCTCTACCTCATCATCGGTTTCATTGAGCAACTCTGCGCAGATCACCACCTCTCCGTGCTCGGTGAACTTCACGGCATTGTTACCTAGATTGACCAATATCTGCCCCAGCCGCAGCGGATCACCGATCAGCGCCGTGGGCATCTCAGCCGGAATATCAAACAGCAGCTCTAAGCCCTTATCTTCAATGCGCAGTCCCACTAAGTTAGCCAACGTATCCAACACATCTTCGAGCTGGAAATCGATAGCTTCCAAAGACATCTTACCCGCTTCAATTTTTGAGAAATCTAGGATGTCATTGATGATGCCAAGTAATGCTTCCGCCGAGCGATGTACCTTCTCAACATAGTTGCGCTGTTTAACGTTCAGCTCCGTTTGTAGCGCCAGATGGGACATACCAATAATGGCGTTCATCGGTGTGCGGATCTCATGGGACATATTGGCCAAGAAATCCGACTTAGCTTTAGTCGCAGCTTCAGCCACCTCTCTCGCCTTGGTCAGTTCGGTAATATCAGTAGAGATACTGCCTAACGCAAAGACCTCTCCCTCACTATTGCGGATCGGAAAGCGATAGGAAAAATAGATATGCTTGGTGCCGTCGGGATGGGGAAACTCCTCTTCAAAAGCGACATCGTCCCCCTTGCGTATCACCTCCTTGTCATGGGCTAATAGCGGTTCAACGACCTCTTTCGGCAAGTAGTCATAAGGTGAATGGTTGATCGCTTGCTCTTCACTGATACCTGTCGCCTCACACCAGCCGGGATTGACCAGCAGGTAACGACCATCAAGCCCCTTGATGTTTACCACCGCAGGTGAATAATCCAGGATCCCTTTTAGCAGCAGACGGTTCTCTTCCAGGGTCAGTGCAGTCTCTTTCTCCTGACTGATATCATCAGTCGTCGCAACAAAGTGGGTGATCTCCTGTGCGTCATTAACCACTGGCGCAATTGCCAACGATGCCCAAAATAGCTCGCCCCCTCTCTTCTTATTAACAAGTTCACCGTGCCATACCTGCCCCTCCATGAGGGTCTGCCACATGGTTTGATAAAGTGCTTTTGGTGTTTGACCACTTTTCAATAATTGAGGCGTTTGACCGACCGCCTCTGTCGCGCTGTAACCGGTTAATTTAGTGAAGTTAGGGTTAACATATTCAATCACCCCATGACTGTCGGTGATCATAATACTTAGAGGACTGTACTTGATCGCTTGCTCCAGCTTCTTCAGTTCCAGAGTGCGGGTTTCAATGCTCTCAGCCATGGCATTGTAGATGTTGGCCACGGTACCAATTTCATCCCTGTTACTGATTTCAATGCGCTTGCTGTAATCCCCCAGCTTGATCGCCGAGCTACCTAGCGCAAGTTGAGTCAGCGGCTTCACTACCCTACTTTTCAGGGTGAAAAATGCACTGATACAGAGCCCGATACAGCAAACAATTAATATCCCGATGAACCATACAATCCGCGTATTGTTGGCATTTATCTGCTGCAACTCATAGGCCGTACGTTTACCTACCAGAAAGAAAAACTCATCGATACGACGCATGATCTGAGCTTTGGCTTCATTATATGCTTGACCATGAACCAGCTGCCGCGCCAACTCAAGATCGGGCTCACCCTGCATCATCTCTTTACCATCATCATAGAAAAACAGACCAACAGCAGCATTCATCGCCCGAGATTCGATGGCGATGAGTCGATCCGAATCAGATTTAGCTTGTTCCAGTTTTTCAGTCTCTTGCAAAGAAAACCCCAAAGCCTCCATTCTTTGCTCAATACTGTAGGTTTCGCCATCTTGGTTTTGGCTGAGCGTACCGGCGATCACCTGATCCCAATAGGATTGCTGAAACCCTAGCGGGTGCGGCTTTTTACCATCACGGATCTCTATGATCTCTTGAAAATAGTCGCGATAAATCGAGTCACCAGTCACCGCATAAAGGCGCGCCATTCTGGTTAAATCATCTGAAGATTGTTTTACCTCCAACGCTAACGCCAGAGACGAGTACTTCCGAGCTTCAACCAGTTTGTGTTCCTCGATACCGGCGAGCAACAACCCAACCAGCATGCCAGCTGTGATAGTCAGAAAAGAGAAACTAAGAAAAACGACGAGCAGATTCTGCCGAATAGATAAGCGCAACAGGTAACGGTGAGCCAGTATAAAAAGCACAACGGCAGCCAAACCAACGGCGATAAGCAGGTAGGACAAAGTCGCCTGCCAAGCCACGCCTTCGGTGACGATCGAATCCATGGTTTCCCCTTATCACCCGCTTTTAACTGGTAGCTATGCGCAAGATGTCCGTAAAGTGTTTGATTTACTAGTAATAATAAATAGCGCGAATTTCAGCGAATGCCATCTTGATGAGGCAAAGATTTGATCAACAAAGGGATTTATTGACTATCAGGAGCGATTCAAAGCAATGGCCTGATCCCCGGCAGGTTTTTTAATTTCTATCCCCATAAAAAGCAAAAAGCGGAGAACTGTCTCCGCCTTTATATTTAACTAAGCCAACGCAACGCTATTTATTGTAACGACGTGCCGCAGCAAAACCTGCCAGCGCCAATCCCATCAAAGTCAGCGCAGCCGGGGCAGGAACAGCAGATTGAGCCGCCATCACGGTGACATCCGACACACCGTGATTACCAACAATATTACTCGTCCACCAAGCAGCCTTGCCAGCATCATTGATATTCCCTGAATCCCAACCAAAGAAATAGCTGATATTTGAAGAAAGACTATCGAAGGTCCACCAATCAAAGGTGTTAGCACCCGAATGATTCCAAGCAGTAACAGCTGCACCATCATAATCAAAAGAGTAGTCCAGTAGCGTACTGAACTGGCCATCTTGATAATCTCCGCCCACCAGACTACCCAAGGTACCGCCCGCGGCACTGCTAGTGACGGTAAAGTCGATCAAGGTAAATGTACCTGCGCCTGCAGCGACACCGTCAGTAACAAATTGGCCGGCTTCGCCACCAAAAGACCAATCCCAAATAACATCAGCCTGCGCTGAGTGTGCTGCCGCACTTAATGCCAATACACCGAATATTTTAGCTAACTTCATTACTTCTACTCCTAGCTTTGTATTTTTTTATAAGAATAATGAACCATATAGTCAGCAAAAAACGAGCCAATCATTAAAAAGCTATAATACTCAAAATGATGGGACCTCCATCTCTAAAACCTGCGGATAGAATGACAACTATCTCGACACTGATTTGATTGTTATATACACAAAAAAGCTGATCGTTTAGATCAGCTTTTTATTCTCTCGTGTCAAAAGCACTGCTTCCCCCTATTGGGGATCAATTTGTAAATTGCTTCTGTCCATCAGCTTCTGCATTCGAGAGAGAACGGAGTACAACCGCTATCCATGCGGATAACGAAAGCAGCAACATACTTGATACCAGTAAACCCAGATTAAACATCAAGCCAGCACTGACCATTTGCGCTTCAATCCCCTGCACCACGCCATGACAAGCACTAAACAACACGATAGCGGACAACACTAACAGTTGAAATTTAGCTTGCCGCCAACTTACCAACGCCAACACAGGTAGCGCGAATACTGACGCCAAAACCAATTGCTCGAACAATGATGCCGATGCCAACATACCGGAAACAAGGCTACCAGCCACTAAGCCTGATAACAGCGCCACGCCTGACATCACCAGCGCGCCAACACGCTGAGAGCCGACAAACGCAGCGATTAAGAGACCAAAACCTACCATCGCGATCAAATGATCCCAGCCGGTGATGGTGTGCATTAAACCAGCACTGAATTCTGCACCCGCGCCGTGGGCGACATGCTCATGCCCCGCATGGGCAAATACCTGAGCGGAAGAGAAAACCGACAATAGCACTGCGGCAGACGCACCATATTTTGTGATTAAACTTTTCATACACACTCTCCTTCACTACTTGTTTCAGCTTTTGTTTCAGCCACTGTCACCGGTTTTGGGGTCAACATGCCCTGTTCAATAATAAAATCGATGATGGTTTGCACACCGTCGCCACGCATTAAGTTGGTAAACACAAACGGCCGTTCGCCACGCATTTTCTTCGCATCGCGATCCATGACATCCAAAGACGCATTCACCATGGGGGCGAGATCGGTTTTGTTGATAATCAGCAGATCAGACTTAGTAATACCGGGGCCTCCTTTACGGGGGATCTTGTCACCAGCGCAGACGTCAATCACGTACAAGGTTAGATCTGACAACTCCGGGCTAAACGTGGCACTGAGGTTATCGCCACCACTTTCCACCAGCACGAATTCCAACTTCGGATGACGCACCAGTAACTCATCAATGGCGGCCAGATTCATAGACGCGTCTTCACGAATGGCAGTGTGAGGACAACCGCCCGTTTCCACACCCAGAATGCGATCGGCTTCCAGCGCTTCATGGCGTAATAGAAACTCGGCATCCTCTTTGGTGTAGATATCGTTGGTCACGACAGCTAAGTCATAGTGCTGCCGCATCGCCTTACACAGTTGGCGCAACAGCGCGGTTTTTCCAGAACCGACTGGGCCACCGACGCCGACTCGTAAACATTGTTGGCTCATATCAACTCCTAAATAATCGTGAATATTGTTGTTCGTGCCAGGCGCTGACCATGGCAAAGGCGGGCAAGGTCATGCCGATCTCGTCATCACTAACCGCCTCCCCCTCACTGACACAGGTTTGGATCGCGCCGTGCAACTTTAAAAGGATCTTCTGCGCTGCCGTCTGCCCCAATGGCACCGTTTTACATGCCACCACCACTTGATTCTCCAGCCAGCTCCACAGCCAGCCAGCTAAGGCGTCAGCCAAGGGGATCTGCAACTTCTGCGCGGCATAGGCATACATCGACAGGTAACCGGGCAGTCGCTCCCCCGGTATCGCAAAGCCCCCCTCGGGTGCCAGATCCAAGCTATGGATCAAACGGGAGAAGGTAGTGCCTAACTGCGTTTCCTCTTTCAGCAGTTCAGCGCTTTCTCGATTGGCCATCACTACATCCTGCCAGTAGCTAACGGCATTAAGATCCTGCTGTTGCCAGCTGATATACAAGCGCTTCAGCAGAGGTATATCCACATGGGATAGACCGTGGGTCATCATCTGCTCCAGCCATTGTTGCAGGCTATCAGGATCCTTCACCCAGCCCAGTTCTACCGCTGACTCCAGCCCTTGACTGTAGGCAAACGCACCGATCGGCAAACTGGGACTGCTGAGATGCAGTAACGACAGCAGGTTTGCGCTGGCCATCAGTGGCTATGACCTGTCACTGGCAGTGTTTCTGCCGGATGTTCATGGCTATGGTCGTGGCTATGATCATCATCGTGGGAATGACCATGGGAGTGCCCTCCCAGCCCCTGGGCATAAGCACCATTTTCTGGCGTAAAACCGGCTTTTTCAGCGGTCACAGTCAGTCCCAGTAACTCAACCATCTGCTCCAATACATGGTCAGGTTGAAAGCGGATCCAACGCTCACCCACTTGCAGCGGTACATGGCGATTACCCAAGTGATAACAGGCGCGGGCAAAGGTGTGCCAGCAATCCGTTCTGGCAACCACCACCTGTTCCGCTTCCGCTTTCACGGCGAAACATTTGCCACACTCAGTCACCAAGTAGTCGCCTTCCATCAACACCTCACCACGGGGCAGAAACACACCCACGTCATGACCAACATCAGAGCTGGCACGGAAACGTCCTTTCTGTCGCAATGAGAAAGGCAGCGTCAATTGGTCAAACAACTCGCCCACCGGATGACTATGCTTGGCGATAATTCTCAACATATCTCTCTCCAAAACCTTCTATAAAACAGGCCGTCTTCTAAAACAAACAGTAGCGCTGTGCCAATGGCAGTTCTGCCGCTGGCTCACAGGTCAGCAGCACGCCGTCGGCGCGTACTTCATAATTTTGTGGATCAACCTCGACTTTCGGACAGGCATTGTTCAACTTCATATCAGCTTTGGTGACTGTTCGGGTTCCCGATACTGGCAGTAACTGGCGTCTCAAGCCTAACTGCTCACCTAAACCGTTATCAGCAGCATGCTGACTGACAAAAGTCACTGAGGTTTTCGCGGCAGCGCTGCCATGGCCGCCAAACATATAGCGATAATGCACCGGCTGTGGCGTCGGAATGGATGCATTGGGATCCCCCATTGGGGCGGCAGCAATAAACCCTGACTTCAAAATCAAGGCCGGTTTAATGCCAAAAAACATCGGTTTCCACAGCACCAGATCCGCCATTTTGCCCACTTCAATGGAACCGACGTGATCGGCAATACCGTGGGCCAACGCCGGGTTAATGGTGTATTTGGCGATATAGCGACGGGCCCGAAAATTGTCACAGCCAATCGCTTCATCTTCTGGCAGCAAACCGCGTTGCTGGCGCATCTTATGGGCGGTCTGCCAGGTCCGACAGATCACCTCGCCAATGCGGCCCATCGCTTGAGAATCCGATGCGATCATCGAAAACACGCCCATGTCATGCAGAATATCTTCGGCGGCGATGGTCTCTTTACGAATACGGGAATCAGCAAAGGCCACATCTTCTGGAATATTTGGATCCAGATGGTGGCACACCATCAGCATATCCAGGTGTTCATCGACGGTATTCACCGTGTATGGCCGGGTCGGATTGGTTGATGAAGGCAGCACATTTTGCTGACTACAGGCACGGATAATATCCGGCGCATGGCCGCCACCGGCACCTTCGGTGTGATAAGTGTGGATGGTACGATCTTTAAATGCAGCCAACGTATCTTCGACAAAGCCCGACTCATTCAGCGTGTCAGTATGGATAGCCACCTGCACATCATACTGCTCTGCGACACTTAAACAGTTGTCGATGGCCGCCGGTGTGGTACCCCAATCTTCATGCAGTTTTAAGCCACATACGCCCGCTTCTATCTGCTCAGCTAAAGGCTCTGGCAAGCTGGCGTTACCCTTGCCTAGAAAACCAAAATTCATCGGAAAGTCATCGGTGCTTTGCAACATGCGGGCGATGTTCCAGGCCCCCGGTGTGCAGGTGGTGGCATTGGTGCCGGTGGCGGGGCCAGTGCCGCCACCAATCATGGTGGTGGTGCCCGACATCATCGCTTCTTCGATCTGTTGCGGACAGATAAAATGAATATGGGCGTCAATCGCGCCTGCGGTGAGGATCTGCCCCTCACCCGCAATCACTTCGGTGCTGGCACCGATATGAATAGTCACGCCTTCCTGAGTATCGGCATTACCCGCCTTACCAATGGCGGCAATGCAACCATCCTTAACACCCACATCGGCTTTAACGATGCCCCAATGGTCAAGGATCAACGCATTGGTGATCACCAAGTCCATCACCTGATCACGGCACAGCTGCCCCTGCCCCATGCCGTCACGGATCACCTTACCGCCACCAAATTTCACTTCATCGCCGTACACGGTGAAATCTTTTTCTACTTGAATAAACAGGTCGGTATCAGCCAAACGCACGCGATCTCCAACCGTGGGGCCATACATATCGACGTAAGCCTGACGAGAGATCTCACTCATGACCGACTCCTTTTGCTGCCGTTTGCCTCTGCAATGCATATCTCTTCATCTTCACAGCGCTCCCATCACATCACCACGAAAGCCATAAATCTCTCGTTTACCAGCAATATCAACCAGCTCAATGGTGCGGGTCTGCCCTGGCTCAAAACGCACTGCTGTGCCTGCGGCGATATTCAAACGCATCCCTTTTGCCACCTCACGATCAAACTCAAGGGCTGGGTTGGCTTCATAAAAGTGATAGTGGGATCCGATCTGTACCGGACGATCCCCATGATTCACTACCTTAAGCTGAACGGTCTTACGACCAACATTCAGCTGGATAGGCTGGTCACTCAGTTGATATTCACCTGGGATCATTTTGCCGCTAACGGATTGACTCATGACTCACTCCTTACTGGATCGGCTCATGGATGGTCACCAGCTTGGTACCATCTGGAAAGGTGGCTTCCACCTGAACGTCATGGATCATCTCGGCGATGCCATCCATCACTTGCTCGCGCGTCAGGATATGACGACCACTGCTCATCAGCTCTGCCACACTGCGTCCATCTCGCGCCCCTTCCATCACCTCAAATGAGATCAGCGCAATCGCTTCCGGATAATTCAGTTTCAACCCCCGTGCTAACCGGCGCTCTGCCAGCATGGCTGCAGAAAACAGCAGCAGCTTATCTTTCTCTCTGGGTGACAGTTCCATGGCTACCTCGTTATCTATATTGTTCTTTTAACTATCAATTTAATGGCGTCAACACTCGACCTAAGTGGCCCAGATCCTAGGCGGACAGGGCGGCAGTCCAATCACCTCAGGCCGCAAGATCTGCCAAGCCAAGCGTAATCCGCGCTGTGCTTGCTCGCTGTCATGTCCCAAGTAACGCACAATGATCAGATCTAACCGCTCAGTCACACTAAACCAGTCACTGCCCTCGCGTTCAGGCAGTGCCGCGCGTAATTGCTCAACGAGCGTTTCTCGAGCATCAGTGCCGTAAGCGACCAAAGTGCCGGAGACCGTTGCCCCTTGAAATGCAGGCATGGCAAGCATCAGCGGATCGTTACCTGCTAATTTCTGTCGCTCCAGCAGCAAGGGACGACCATCGTGATAAAGAGACAGTCGTTGCTCGATTTTGCCTTGGGAAAATGGCAGGTCTGAGGCGGGTCGACCTAAACAGATCACGTCCATCCCAATAAACTTTGCGTTGCCGTGAAGGTTAATGCAGGTGTCTAACACGCCATGGGCACCATCAAACACCAAGGTTTCCATAGGCAACCATTCGCAGCGGGCATTATCGATACACAGGTTCACCTGCTGCTTCTGGATCACATCGCAGCTATCGGCGTGGTAGATCTTTCCGGCCGATGGCGTCGTTAACAGCGCATGGGCGTTATCACCACACTCGATCTGAATAGACAGATCATCCCCAGAGACCAAACCACCCGGCGGGTGCAGCAGATACACATGGCACACATCCCCTTCCGGATAAAACGGCCGCTGCACTCTTAACGGCCCATAAAAATCCATCTTATGCATGCGGGTCTTACCCGCCGGTGCGTCAAACCCTAGCGCTAACGACGCCGCCCAATGCCGCTGCGTGCCAAAAGTTAACTGTCCAGTCACCGCCGTTGTCCCCTCTTCAGGCAGTAACATTGACGTATCCAGCTCAGAGGGCAAAAGGCGCTCACTCATACGGTCAGGTACCTTTTGATTAAGGTGTCATCCAACGCCGTCATCTCGCCCGTCGCCACTTGCCGACCACGATCAAGAATGCAGAAGTTATCCGCCACTTTGCGGGCGAACGGTAGCTTCTGTTCCACCAGTAAGACGGTCAGGCCGATCTCTTCGTTTAAGCGACGGATAATGTCACCGATTTCAGCCACCACATTAGGCTGGATCCCTTCGGTGGGTTCATCGAGGATTAACAGTTTAGGATCGATTGCCAAGGCACGACCAATGGCCAACTGTTGCTGCTGCCCCCCTGAAAGGTCGCCACCACGACGATTCATCATCTCAGCTAAAACGGGAAATAGTTCGAATATAAACTCAGGAATTTTGTTGCTGCGATCCGGACGGGCGGGCAAGCCTACCTGCAGATTTTCTTCCACCGTTAGCAGTGGGAATATCTGCCGCCCTTGGGGCACATAGCCGATACCCATGGGCGCACGCTTTTCACTGATCAGTTTCTCAATCGGCGCACCGTTAAATTCAATGCTGCCGGACTTCACCGGCAGCAGCCCCATGATGCATTGCAGCAAAGTAGTTTTGCCGACGCCATTGCGCCCCATTAAACAGGTGCAGGCGCCTTCAATGACTTCCAGGTCAAGATCCCACAAGGTATGGCTTTGGCCGTAAAACTGATTGAGTCCTTTAATACTCAGCATGGTTACTCTCCCAGATAAACTTCGACCACGCGCGGGTCTTGCTGCACTTGTTCCATGCTGCCTTCTGCCAACACACTGCCCTGATGCAACACCGTCACTTGCTTAGCAAGCGAGCGCACAAAATCCATGTCATGTTCCACCAACACAATAGAGTGCTGACCCGCTAATGAGGTCAGTAATTCCCCCGTACGATCCATCTCCTGATGGGTCATCCCCGCCACTGGTTCATCGACTAACAACAGTTTCGGGTTCTGCATCAGCAACATGCCAATTTCTAACCACTGTTTCTGGCCGTGAGAGAGACTACCCGCATCCAACCAGCGCTGATCCAGCAAACCAATCTGCGCTAACACTTGGTCAATCTGATCTTTCTGCTCGCCAGTTAAACGAGCGGTCAACGTGGCAAACACCCCTTTGGCACCAGACATCGACAGTTCCAGATTTGAAAACACACTCAGTTGCTCAAATACCGTGGGCTTCTGAAACTTGCGGCCGATCCCTGCTTGGGCGATCTCAGGCTCACTCATATTCAACAGGTTGATGCTTTGGCCAAACCAGGCACTGCCACTATCAGGACGGGTTTTACCGGTAATAATGTCCATCATGGTGGTTTTACCTGCGCCATTGGGGCCAATGATGCAACGCAGTTCACCCTCTTTGATGTAGAGGTTCAGGTCGTTAATCGCTTTAAAGCCATCAAAACTGACGCTGATATCTTCCAGATAGAGGATGTAACCTTTGGCCACATCCAGCATCGGCGATTGCACAGGCTTAAGAAATTCGAACACCTGATCACGGCGACCGTACTCATAAAACGCATCGGTCATATTCATGCGTTTGCCTCCTCGGCAGTCGCCTTCTGTTTACGCTTAAGGTTGTTAAACAACCCCACCAGGCCATTAGGCAGGAACAGCGTCACCACCACAAACAGTGCGCCAAGAGCAAACAGCCACACTTCAGGCATAGCCACGGTGAGATAACTTTTTGCGTAATTCACCAATATGGCACCGATCACCGCACCATATAGCGTGGCTCGACCGCCAATAGCGACCCATACCACCAGTTCAATGGAGTTCAGCGGCGAAAATTCTGACGGGTTAATAATGCCCACTTGCGGCACATACAGAGCACCGGCTATCCCTGCCAAAACGGCGGAAAAGGTAAATACCGCGAGCTTGATATATTCCACTTTAAAACCGATAAAGCGGGTACGGGATTCCGCATCGCGCACCGCCATCGATACCCGCCCCAACTTGCTGGCGATAATAAACCGACAGGCCAGATACCCCAGCCCCAGCGCCAATGCCGAGCAAAGGAATAGGCCAATGCGGGTACCATCTGATTGCAGGTTAAAACCAAGCAACTCCTTAAAGTCGGTCAAGCCATTGTTACCACCAAAACCCATCTCGTTACGGAAGAAGGCTAACAGCAGCGCGAAGGTCAGGGCCTGGGTCATGATCGACAGATAAACCCCGGTCACCCGTGAGCGAAACGCCAACCAACCAAAGGCAAACGCCAGCGAACCCGGCACTAGAACAATCATTAACGCGGCAAACCAAAACTGATCAAAGCCCAGCCAATACCAAGGTAACTCCTGCCAATCGAGGAACACCATAAAGTCTGGTAATAGCGGATGCCCATAAACGCCACGGTCACCGATCTGACGCATCAGATACATGCCCATGGCATAGCCACCAAGAGCGAAAAAGGCACCATGCCCCAAACTAAGAATGCCGAGATAACCCCATACCAGATCCACGGCCACTGCAAGCAGCGCATAGGTCAGATATTTGCCCAATAAGGTCACGGTATAGGTGTTGAGGTGAAAACTGCTGTCTGGCGACACCAGCATATTTAGCACGGGCACTAACACGGCCACCACAAACAGGGTTCCGAGAAATACCACGGTCGCGCGATTAAACACGTTTTGCGACTGCACACTCATGCTTAATCCTCCGCCGAACGACCTTTCTGCGGGAACAAGCCCTTAGGTCGTTTTTGAATAAATAGAATGATAAAGACCAGCACAAGGATCTTCGCCAGTACTGCGCCCGCCATCGGCTCCATGATCTTATTGGCCACACCAAGTGACAGCCCAGCCACTAAGGTGCCCCACAAGTTACCGACGCCGCCAAACACCACCACCATGAACGAGTCAATGATGTAGGCCTGCCCCAAGTTAGGCCCGACGTTGGTGAGCTGACTCAGTGCCACACCGGCCACCCCTGCGACACCCGAGCCCAAGCCAAAGGTCAAGGCATCAACCCGGGATGAACGCACGCCCATCGCGCGGGCCATCGCCCGATTTTGCGATACGGCACGCACCTGCAGGCCTAAGCGGGTATAACGCAACAGTGCGAACAGCAGCGCAAACACGATGAGACAAAACAGCACGATATAGAGGCGATTAAGGGTGAGCGACAACACAGGATTAATCATCAGTGAGCCACTCATCCAATCAGGGGTTGCAACAGAACGGTTGAGGGGGGAGAAAACGCTTCTCACCGCCTGCTGCAAAATCAAACTGAGGCCAAAGGTCGCCAACAATGTTTCTAACGGGCGACCATACAAAAAGCGGATAACAAAACGTTCAATGGCAATACCGACTACGCCGGAAACAATGAACGCAGCAGGTATCGCTACCAGGATCGACAAACCAATGTGGTTGGGCATCAATAGCTGAACCACATAAGTGGTGTAAGCACCCAGCATGATTAACTCACCGTGGGCCATATTGATCACGCCCATCACGCCAAAGGTGATGGCAAGACCAATGGCCGCTAGTACTAATACCGACCCCAGGCTTAAACCAAAAAACAGCGTTTCAGCAAAGCCGGAATATTTTACTTTTTGGTCAATACGCGCCAGCGCTTTCTCTGCTTGCTGCTTTAACTCGGGATTCTCTGTGGCATCAGCAAAACTGACCAAGGCATTGCGGGCGGTAGGCTGCAGGCTGTCAGCCAATACAGCAATATCAGCGGCCAGATCCGTACTCTCTTTATTGAGGTTATCGACGGCCAAAGCAATAGTGATAAGTTCACGCACGTCGTCATCCGTTTCTAACGCCAACCGCTCGACCAGTAATCCATTTGTTTCAGGCGTAAGTTCACCTATTAGCGCTTCGATAGCTGCGGCGCGATTGGCAGGATCTTCCGCTGCCAACCCCAAGGTCGCTAATCCCTGTTTAATCTGTTTGCGCAGGGCGTTGTTCAAACCCACTCGTTTTACGCTGCGCTTTTTGACAGCAAGAAGGCCGGCATATGATCGATTAATCTCACCGTCAACCAGCAACGGCGCGACATGGGTCGCGCCATCTTCCGCCTTTTGCATAAACACGACCGCGTTGGTCTTTTTCTGACGATAAAGCTGCCCATCCAGCAACATCTGTAAGATCGTTTGTGTGCGAGGATCTTTACTGGCCAATAGCAAACGCACGGCCTGCTCTTTTTGCGGATACTTTTTAGAGCCGAGCAATGTCAGCCCTTGGTTGAATTGATCGGCCGCCAGGGGTTCTTCAACGACAGTCCCGTGGGCGGATGAGGTCAGCGCCAACGCCATCCAACATAAAAAAAACGATAACCATTTCAAGGGCGGTGACTCCTTCCCTACTTTCAATCGGCATACCAAAGCGGTGGCTGACTGAAGCTAAACATCAAAAAAAATCTCCATCTGCGACAGAGGGAGAAAAAGAGCGGCCTCACCAGGAAGAGGCCGCGCTTCACACTTGCTTTAGTAGTTTTGTCCAGAACACTTAGCGGTTTTAACGTTGTAGTTACCGCACATCAAAGGCGCTTGCCAATCAGCGGCAATACTCTTTGAACCTTCAAGGAAATCAGACCATGCATCGCCCGGAACCAGACCTGAGGTCTGCCATACGGTTTCAAATTGGCCATCGTCTTGGATCTCACCGATCAGTACTGGCTTAGTGATGTGATGGTTAGGCATCATGGCTGAGTAGCCACCCGTCAGGTTTGGCACAGAGATACCGATCATCGCTTCACGGACAGCGGCTGGATCGGCTGTTCCGGCTTTCTCAATCGCTTTAATCCACATGTTGAAGCCAATGTAATGCGCTTCCATTGGATCGTTGGTCACTCGCTTGTCGCTGCCAACAAACGCCTGCCATGCTTCAATGAAATCGTCATTTTCATCCGCCTCAACGCTCATGAAGTAGTTCCATGCCGCCAGGTGCCCAACCAAAGGTGCAGTGTCGATACCTGAAAGCTCTTCTTCACCAACAGAGAAGGCAACAACGGGAATGTCTTCCGCTGAAATGCCTTGGTTAGCTAGCTCTTTGTAGAAAGGCACATTAGCATCGCCGTTAATGGTGGAAACGACGGCAGTCTTCTTACCGGTAGAGCCAAACTTCTTGATATCGGCAACGATAGACTGCCAATCAGAGTGACCAAACGGCGTGTAGTTGATAGTGATATCTTTGGCATCGACCCCTTTCGCCTTGAGATAGGCTTCTAGGATCTTGTTGGTAGTACGTGGATAAACATAGTCAGTCCCCGCCAGTACCCAACGCTTAACACCCAGATCATTCATCAAGTAATCAACCGCAGGGATCGCCTGTTGGTTTGGCGCGGCACCGGTATAAAACACGTTTTTAGAGGACTCTTCACCTTCATACTGCACAGGATAGAACAGCAGGTTATCCAGCTCTTCAAACACTGGCAGTACTGACTTACGAGACACTGAGGTCCAGCAACCAAACACAGCAGACACTTCATGCTTTTGGATCAGCTCACGGGCTTTTTCTGCAAACAGCGGCCAGTTGGACGCCGGGTCAACCACCACGGCTTCAAGCTTTTTACCGAGCACGCCGCCTTTTTTGTTCTGCTCTTCGATCAGCATCAACATGGTGTCTTTCAGCGTCGTTTCACTGATCGCCATGGTGCCTGACAGAGAGTGCAGAACACCGACCTTGATGGTATCTTCTTTCTTTGCTGCCATCGCCTGACCGGCGAGGAGCATGCTGGTCATAATAGAGCCAGCTAATAGTAGTTTTTTCATCTTCATCTTCCGCTTCCCTTGTTGTCTCTATTTCATCGTTATCGAATGAGATGGTCGTTAGATCTGGAACTGCACACCTAAGCTAAAGCTGTCGGCATCATCTGCTGCCGCATAGCCACTGGCATTGGCATCACCCGTGGTGTAGTTGGCATTCAAACGCAAGTTGTGACCTTTGATGATGTAGTTCACGCCAACTTCGGTGAGATCCGAGTCGTCGTAATCATCAGGGCTGTTGGAGGTGTAACGCACATAAGGTTGTACTTTGCCGATCCCCACAGGATCCGCGAATAGGTAAGCCGCAGTGGCAAAATAGGCATCGCCATCAAACAGGCAAAAACAATCGGCTGAGGCGCGAGCGGCAGCGCTCAAGTCAGCATCAAACATCTTGTATTCGCCTTCGAGGGTAACGACCCCGCCACCATCGAGTACTTTTTCCATCAAGACATCAACGGCGTAGCCGGTAAAGTCTTCGGCGTCAGTCGTCGTGCCGGTACCGTCTTCTTGATACTGAGCAGAAACACCTAAGGTCAGTACATCACCAGCTTCACCGTAGTAGGTGGAACTAGTGTAATAAGCCGGGTTACCTTCCATATTCCAGAAGCTATATGAGAGACGTGTGGCAAATAACAGATTGTCATCTTGGTTGGAGTAGCCTTCTAAACCATCAAAGACACCCACGGCATATTGGAATTTGTCAAACGCGCCCCACACAGTGACACCATCATCGCGGCCAATACGTCCGGCTTCGCCACCTTGATCTGAGGGGTAAAGTGGTACTGTGTACTGGTTCCAGGTTAATGCGTAGAACGGGCCACTCATTTCAATCCGGTCGGCGGGGGTGAGCATCTTACCCGCCCAGATATTGAACTCTTTACTTGGTTCGTACTGCACGATGGCGTCAAGCACATCGATATCGCCATCGATTTTTTCGGTATTAAAGGTAAACTTCACCGCAGGCATCAACTGCCCAGACAAGTACAGACGAATATTGTCGACATTAAAATCTGTCGACCAACTGTCGCCATTGGGTGAACCGTCCTCAGTACCTGAAGCGGTAGTTCGAATCCCCGCTCCCAGATTGATGAAGCTGTCTTCGGTGATCTCTAATTTGGCACCTGCTTGGGCAACCGGAGCCAAGCTAATAGCTAGCAATGTTGCGGCGGCGACCGTGGTCAATTTATGGGTTCTCATTTGCGCACTCCCTGTTCAAGACATTGGATTGGATCTCTTTAGCACCGGAAGTCGATACAAGGACATCCCTCTACGGGGCTTATTCTTATTGCCGCTCTGTCGTATCATCGGTGGTGACCATTGCAGTATTCAGGGAAGAGGCAACAAAGCCTATGCGCATAACGCAGTAGCGATATACGTCAAATGACGCATGCGGCTGCGACCAGCAGTCGGCATACTTTGTTCGTTCTCCAGTAAAAATATGAAGGAAAGGCGCACGCCACCGATGCATTCCAATAAGATCCTTGCGACCCGACGCACCTACAACAAGCTGGTTGCCAACGAGATGTTGGAGGATTTTGCGTTGCGTTTTACCGCCAAGCGGGCAAGACGTTGGAATATGGCGTGGATCGCAAACACAGCACTAGGCACGGTATCGTTCCTGGTATTAGAAGCCTTAGGCGGGGCGATCACGCTTAACTATGGCGTGATCAATGCGTTATGGGCGATCGGTGTTGTCAGCCTAGTGATCCTGTTCAGCGGTATCCCAATCAGTTACTACGCGGCCAAGTACGGTGTTGATATCGATCTACTCAGTCGCGGAGCCGGTTTTGGTTATATCGGCTCCACCATCGCCTCACTTATTTATGCCTCTTTTACCTTTATCTTCTTTGCCCTTGAAGCAGCCATTATGGCGATGGCTTTGCAGCTATTGATCGGGGTTCCCCTATTAGTGGGCTACGTGGTTAGTGCGCTAATAGTGATCCCTCTTGTTACCCATGGTATTACCAATATCGGCCGCTTCCAGCAATGGTCACAACCGATCTGGCTGGCGATGCAGCTGGTACCACTATATTTCGTATTTACCCACCCTGACAGCCAGTTCAATGAGTGGATTAACTACGCTGGCCTCGATGAAAGCAACGACAACAGCTTCAACTTTGTAATGTTTGGCGCCGCCTGTGCAGTACTGCTTTCGGTGGTTGCGCAGATTGGCGAGCAAGTGGACTTTCTCCGCTTTATGCCCGAGCCAACAAAAAAGAGCCGCTTACGTTGGTGGACGGCTTTGCTACTAGGTGGCCCGGGCTGGATCCTGGTCGGCGCGCCGAAAATGATCCTGGGTTCATTTCTTGCCTACTTAGCACTGGCTCACGGGTTGCCCGCGCTGGTGGCCGACGACCCAGCGCATATGTATATGGTGGTATTTAACTATGTCACCGACAATAAAGGCTTGGCACTGTTTCTGGCTGCCAGCTTCGTTATTGTTTCGCAGTTAAAAATCAATGTGGCTAATGCCTATGCTGGATCTTTGGCGTGGTCAAACTACTTCTCCCGTATTACCCACAGCCATCCTGGACGGGTAGTTTGGGTGGTTTTTAATGTCGTCATCGCCCTGCTATTGATGGTCCTCGGCGTCTATCAGGCATTAGAAGAGATGCTACAGATCTATTCGGTATTGGTGCTGGGTTGGATCGGCGCGATCGTTGCCGATCTGATCATCAACAAGCCCCTCGGACTCAGCCCCAAGCATATTGAATTTAAACGCTCACAACTCTATGACATCAACCCGGTCGGTGTTGGCTCCATGCTCCTGGCCTCGATCATCGGCATCATGGGCCATCTGAGCCTGTTCGGCGAGCTGTTTAAAGCGATGGCCTCCTTTGTCGCATTTTTATTGCCCTTTATCACCGTACCGCTATTCGCTTGGCTGACGAAAAGCAAGTTCTACCTGGCCCGTCCTGCGGAACTGTTTGCCGCCGAGCTGGAGACCTGCAGCGTTTGCGAACTACAGTTTGAACGCGAGGATATGACCCATTGTCCAGCGTATAACAGTCCCATCTGTTCGCTATGCTGCAGCCTGGATGTACGCTGTGGCAACAAGTGTCGTCCCCACGCAACCTTAACTGCGCAGTCGCGCCAGTTTGCGGGGCGTTTTTTGTCGCCTGCCTGGGTAGAAAAACTCGGTGGCTCCATGGGCCAGTTTGTGCTGGTGATGCTCGCCATCTCCTCTGTGATGTCAGCCATACTGACCCTTGCCTATGCGCAAGTACCGGAGGCTCTTGCCGCCGATGGCAGCGTCGCCACCGCCTTTATCAAAGCGTTCTTCTTACTTCTGATCCTAATCGGCGTAGTGAGCTGGCTGTTTATTCTTGCCCGTAGCAGCAGTCGGGTCGCAATGCAGGAGGTACAGTCACAATCTGAACTGCTAAGCCAGGAGATTGATGCCCATGAGGAAACTTATCGCGCCCTGCAGCGAGCCAAAGAAACAGCGGAAACGGCAAACCAAGCAAAGAGTCGTTATTTAGCAGGTATCAGCCATGAATTGCGGACACCGCTCAATGTATTGCTCGGCTACGCCCAGCTGCTCAGTAAAGATAATGAACTAAGTACACAGAAGCGCGAGTACGCAGCGATTTTACGTCGCAACGGTGAGCATCTATCAGACTTAATTGAAGGCCTGTTAGAGATATCAAAGATTGAGGCGGGTCGTCTCGAACTGCAACGAGACGATGTTCAGATCACCGAATTTCTTAATCAGTTGGTAGATATGTTCCAACTGCAAGCGGTCAACAAAGGGATCCAGTTTGACTATCAGCCCTGCAGGTATCTGCCAGAATTTATCGCCGCGGATAAACAGCGCTTACGTCAGATCCTGATGAACCTGCTATCCAATGCGATCAAGTTTACCAAAGAGGGCTCTGTAAGCTTTATCGTCAATTATCGCAACGAGGTCGCACACTTCCATGTCAAAGATTCTGGTATCGGCATTGATGAAGCGGATCGCGAATTAATCTTTCGCCCCTTTGAACGGGTCAGAAACCTATCTACGCAAGCCATCAGCGGTACAGGCTTAGGCCTGACTATTTCGCGCTCGTTAGCTGAACTGATGGGCGGCAATATCGACTTTAAAAGCACCCTAGAGGTGGGCAGTGAGTTCACCTTGAGCCTCATGTTACCGCAAGTCGCACGACCTAACCGGGTCAAGCTGCCTGATGCCAATGTGATTGGCTACCAGGGGGATGAAAAGACCCTCTTGGTCGTAGATGATGAAAGCTCACAGCGTCAGCTAATGAAAGATATCCTTGAACCACTTGGATTTGTTCTTTATCAGGCAGCCAATGCCACGGAAGCCCTGGCGCTTTGCCAGCATTGCCCAGTTGATCTATTCCTGTTAGACGTTGCCATGCCTGAGATCAGCGGCTGGCAGCTGGCTATTCAACTGAGAAAACAGGGCTTCACCCAACCCATCATGATGGTGTCCGCCAACACCTTAGAGAGTGAGCACGACAATCTACTTGGCCAATATCATAATGATTACCTCACCAAACCGGTGGAGCTAAACACCTTGTTAGGGAAAATTGGCCGACTGCTGAACCTGAACTGGCAGATACAAGATACCGAGAAGGTAGATGACGAGCAGAGTAACACGGCAAAAACGCTCAATACGCCAGACCTTATCCCTGCAAGCAAATACCTCAAAGAACTAAAAAATTGGGCAGAGATTGGCTACCTGAGTGCATTCTCCGACAGCTTGGGTAAGCTGGAACAACAACAGATCGCCGGTAGTGATTTTATTCACCGCATGCGACAAGAGTCTCAACGTTGTGATTTTGAAAAGATCGTCACCTATCTGGAAGCGTTAATCGATGAGTAATACACCCAATGTCAGCTCAATTGTCTTAGTCGTCGATGATTCACCAGAATCTTTGGGGATGCTCAATGCCGCGCTGAACAACGCAGGCCTGACGGTACTGGTGGCTCTATCAGGCCAACAGGCGTTATCCATATCTGAGCGTATCACGCCGGATGTGATCCTGATGGATGCGATGATGCCGGGCATGGATGGGTTTGAAACCTGTGAAAAGATCAAGCAACAGTTACCCATGACCCCGGTGATCTTTATGACTGGCCTCACCGATGTAGAGCACGTGGTGCGCGGTTTCGAAGTCGGTGGTGTTGATTATGTCACCAAGCCGATCGTCGCCGAAGAGGTGATGGCACGAATCAAGGTACACACGCAAAACGCCCGTTTAGCGATCAGTGCGCAAACGGCATTGGATCATGCAGGGCAATACGTCATCTGCGTCGACCACCAGGGCGAGATTGAGTGGGCGACACCCCATGTCCATCAATTGGTCGCATCGGCGAAGGGTGAGGAAGCCGAGATCTGGCATAGCATCAGTGCACAGTTAATCACTTGGTTGCAGGACGATCCGGCACTGCCGTTGACCATTTCGCTATTTGAGATGCCGATGCACGCTCAGTTTGGTGGCGAGCATCAAGCGGGCCATAGCTTAATCCGATTAGTGGCGGCTGAATCAGAAAAATCACCGGAAACACTGCAGCAAAAACTCCCCATCACCAAACGGGAATCAGAAGTGCTGTACTGGGTATCATTTGGAAAAACCAATTGGGAGATCGCACAAATATTATCGATGAGCCCACGCACCGTGAACAAACACCTGGAGCAGTTGTTTAAAAAGATTGATGTGGATAATCGCACGGCCGCCGCAGCGATCTCGATCCGGATCTTGGATGGCGGAGAAGCACAACCGGCTTAAAGACAAATATCTGGGTAGTAATACTGCACCGCAAACAACCCAAAACGATTTCTAAAGCGTGGAAATTACCGCTCCTTTCGGCTTCGATAACAAGACGCATCAGATATTCAATCGACGCTTCCAAAACCAGTCTCAGCTATAATCTTATCGATCATATACTTTAACTACAGTTCAAGGATAGAAACGATGTTGAATATACGCTTCAAGCTCGTCGTAGGTCTGATGTTACTGGTCACAAACTGTGTTGTCGGTGCATCAGTGCTTCCTTATGGCCCACAAAATGATGTACCCGTCTCAACAGTCATTAATGACTGGGGATGGACGGAATGCTACTCAGCTCTCTATGCCGAGCCTTTCTATGGCCCTGAAGGCAATCCTCTTGCAAACTGCTCAGGCAATTACATGATGCTCGCAGCTCGCCGAACCGGTTCTGATGTGTTTGAAGTTTTAGCTGCGGCAAGATCGGAAGATACACGACCAGAAATGGAGCCTAAGGTTGACGGTATAACGAAACGAGCAAACGGCTCAGAGTGGTATCACGCGGATGGGTTTTCCTGGGGATTTGCGGGCGAAGGCGACGAAGTATTCAAAGCAATCTGCGATGACAAGGGAACGGACGAGCGAGATCGCTTGTGCTGGCACACCTTGGATTACGTTGGTGGTTGGCGGGCAGGCAGCTATACGGAATTGAATGAAAGCACAGATTGGGAAAAAGTAATCTTAGTCGCAAATACTATTACCGTCCCAGAGCCAACAGCAGCTTTACTATTCGCCCTAGCTTTAGCTAGCTTGGCATTGCGCCGTGGATCGCACATTAGTATTTAGCAAAGCACGCCCAAAAAATATTAAGAGGCCTTCATTCATCGAAGGCCTTACTTTCTCCAAGCAGCTCCGCGCACCCTCTTGAAACAATTTTGATGATATTGAATCCATGGGTAGATGTGCAGCGAAAGAATCTTTGGCCTGTCAGCCTTCTTTACAAATTATTGAGAGTGACACTTTATCAGGTTCGTTACCTATTGATTATCCTATTTAAAAAACGCTGGTTCAGTTTTTGCTTATAGAAAAGGGAGAGCAAAATAGATTGATTAAGGCACCTCGTAGCGCATTTGAGGCAATACAAGCCAACAATCACCAAATATCAAAGCCTCACTGTTCTATATGCCTTAGATGACCATTATGATCTATGGGAGAGAATAGAATGAAGAACGCAGTATTTGCAGTATCTCTGCTTATCGCCAGCACCTCTTTCGCCCATGCAGGTTTGATGGGTAGCGGTGTCACAGCCAACTACCACTACGCCACATACGGTTCCATCTTACACACAGAAACCAGCACGGTTGCCGCAAGCAATGAATGGGTTAATCCTACCGGATTCCCAGGTGATTGGGACGCTTTTGACTACATAGACATCGGTGATGACTACATCCATTTTGACTACAAAGATGATGCCTGTTGCCGTTGGAATAACACCTCTTACAATGGCTTTGAATTTATATTTGATAGTGGCGTACTAGCGGATCTTGCCGCCGTGAGCTTCTCGGCCAACACTGATGACTATGTCGATTCAATGCTAAGTTGGGTTGACGATACATTGTTTGTCAATTGGCAAGGAGGCAACATCACGGGTGTCGATTCCGTGCATATTAACCTGACGTTTGCGTCCATTCCTGCACCGGCAAGCGCTCTCCTACTAGGACTGGGGTTGGTCGGTTTAAGTCTGCGTCGGCGCAACAAGTGAACCACGTGTGATAATCCATCATTCAATGAAAAACGCTTTCGATTGACGAAGGCGTTTTCACTTTGTGGCTACTAACAACCTGCCATTAACGCCTATCAGTGTCAGACGAGTTTACAAGAAACTATCCCTGCCGAAGCTGACACCGCTAACACGCTGATATAAAACAATAAAAATAACGGCACAATACCTGCTTGTGTTTGCGTAATAACCATTAACAATACCAACATAGTAGGATGATGTTCATGTTGAATAACTTAGTAAAAACCACATTGGGAGCCTCTCTGCTCGCCGCAAGTGCTTTTGCCAGTGCAGCAGTGATCCCTTATGGCCCACAGAATGATGTTGCTGTTTCCACCGTTACTAACGATTGGGGTTGGAGCGAGTGTTATTCAGCTACCTATGCTACGCCTATGGGTACAACTGTTGACGATGAGTTAGCCAACTGTTCAGGTGACTACCTGATGCTGGCTGCGCGCCGCACAGGCTCCGATGTTTTTGAAGTACTTGCAGCAGCAGGCTGGGATGATGTGTTGACTGACACAGGTGCAGCCAATAACGACGTCACCACGACCGCCAATGGCGCAGAATGGTATTACGCAGATGGTTGGTCTTGGGGTTTCGCAGGCTTGGGTGACGACGTCAACAAGTTCGAATGCGATACAGCAGCGGCATCGGAAAGAGATCGTCTTTGCTGGCACACGTTAAATGGTGTTGGCGGTTATCGTGCTGGCAGCTATTTGGGACTTAACAACAGCACTGATTGGGAAAAAGTAATCTTAGTCGCTAACGCTGTAGCGGTTCCTGCACCTGCAACCGCGCTGCTGCTCGGACTCGGTTTAGCAGGATTAGGCTTGCGCCGCCGTAACAAATAGTAGGTTAACACCGCAAGTTTACTGCTCGTAAATAAACGCCTCCGTTGAGCGGGGGCGTTTTTAGTTTTATCAAGCGAACAAAGTTTCAATGCCCTACCTGCTCGCCTTACGCCCTGCGAGCATAGACACCCAAACGTCACAAACAAGCAATCTTTCCGCAACAAAAACGTCCCATTTCTGTCATCCGACCTCTCTAACCTTACGCCGTGACTCTTATCACAACAGTCGTTCAATTTCCGAACATTCAACGGTATTTAGGACAGTGAGATGAAACTAAACAGGATAGCCCTATCCGGCGCCTTGGCCGCGGCCATTGTTGCCCAGGCTCAAGCCCAGGTTGTACCTACGAGCCAAATGGACAACGCTTGGTACACTGAAGCCAGCGCATTACTCAATGCCAAACTGCAAGCCAGTACTCAATTCAAAGCGAAGAACGTGATCCTTTTTGTCGGCGATGGCATGGGAGTTTCGACCCTAACCGCCGCGCGCATTTTGGAAGGTCAGCTCGCTGGCGCTATGGGTGAGGAGCACTATCTGAGCTTCGAAACATTTCCCCATACAGCACTGGCCAAAACCTACAATGTTGATGCGCAGACGCCCGATTCAGCAGGCACCATGACCGCCATGATGTCGGGTTTAAAAACAGACGCTGGCGTGATCGGTTTAGATGAAGATGTCGTTCGCGGCGATTGTTCAACCGCTGCAGGCAACGAAGTGGTGACTGCGCTGGAACTGGCTGAGATCCGCGGCTTGTCCACCGGTGTGATCTCTACCGCCCGTATCACCCATGCGACCCCCGCCGCCACCTACGCCAAATCTGCAGACCGTAATTGGGAAGATATATCAGATATGCCCGAAGACGCGGTAACAGGTGGCTGTGAAGATATCGCTTCGCAGCTAGTTAACTTTGAACCAAGATTAGAAGCCCGCTTTACCGGTATCGACGTCGATGGCATCGATGTTGTGATGGGTGGTGGTCGGCGCCACTTTCTGCCAAAGGATGCGACAGCTAATAGCGCCGACGCGGCCAGTGAAATCGAAGGCGATCGTACTGACGAGCGCAACCTGATCGCTGAGTGGCAAGCAATGTACAGCGATGGCCACTATGTTTTCGATCAAGCAGGCTTCGATGCCATAGATCCAGCAGAAACAACTCGCCTATTTGGCTTATTCAACGAATCTCATATGCAGTATGAAGCAGACCGAGACAACGATATTGCCGGTGAGCCTTCGTTGTCGCAGATGACAGAGAAAGCCATCGACGTACTCGGCAATAACGATAAAGGGTTCTTCCTGATGGTGGAATCTGGCCGTATTGACCATGGCCATCATGCTGGCAGCGCCTACAACGCATTGACCGATACCATCGAAATGGCTAAAGCAGTTCAGCAAGCTGTCGAAATGACCGATCCCAATGAAACATTAATCTTAGTGACAGCTGACCATAGTCATGTATTCACCATCGCCGGCTACCCTAAGCGCGGCAACCCAATTTTGGGCAAAGTGGTGGGGGTCGGCAACGATGAGCCTGCAGAAGCTGCAGATGGCATGCCGTATACAACCCTTGGCTATACCAATGGTAAAGGGTTCCGAGATTTGGGCACAGAAACCAATGCCGATGCGACTTACAGCTTGGACAACAATAACGGCCGCCAGGATCTGACGACTGTTGATACCACAAGTACAGGTTACCACCAGGAAGCCCTTATCTCACTCGGTTCAGAAACCCATGCTGGTGAAGATGTTGCCATCCACGGCAAAGGGCCTGGTGCGCAATTGCTACAGGGCGTGGTTGAGCAGAACATCATTTTCCACATCATCAACCAATCCCTTGGCCTAGTCGCGGAATAAGGAACAAGACAATGAAACTGACTAAATTAAGCTTGGTTATAGGTACCGCACTGTTGGCGATAGCCGGTTGTGATGATGGTGACGATGGCGATAACGGCCTGACGAGCCTGATCGCCCAAACCCAACTGGAAGTGGGCGATACAAACTGCCCGAATGGCGGTACTCAAGTACAAAGCGGACTAGACAATAATACCAACGGTACACTGGACGCTGATGAGGTACTGGACACCAGTTATGTCTGCTCCGCCGGCAATACCAGTGTAGCGACCGCAGAACTGTTAACCACTCTCAACAACCCCTGGTTTGGCGCAGCGCAAAACAAAATCGCTGAAGCCAAATCTGTGTGGCAGCAAGTGATCGGCACGCAACCACGCAGTGCCAATGGTGGTGTGGTCACGACCAAAGTCGCAGGCAAAGCAAAAAATGTCATTCTGTTTGTCGGTGACGGCATGGGTATTTCCACCGTCACCGCCGCCCGCATTCTTGAAGGCCAGATGCAAGGTGGCAACGGCGAAGAGCATATGTTGAGCTTTGACATGATGCCTTTTGCAGGTCTAGCAAAGACCTATAACGTTGACGCTCAGACCCCTGATTCAGCGGGTACCATGACGGCGATGATGAGTGGTGTGAAGACCGATGTCGGTGTCATCGGTGTCGATGAAGATATCGAGCGCGGCGACTGCGCAACAGTCGCAGGAAACGAATTGGTAACAGCACTGGAGCTGGCAGAGATCGCTGGCAAGTCAACCGGACTGATCTCTACCGCACGAATCACTCATGCAACACCCGCGGCCACTTATGCTAAGTCTGCCGATCGTAACTGGGAAGATGTGTCCGACATGCCAGAAGCTGCGGTTGTTGCAGGTTGTGAAGACATTGCAGCACAGCTGGTGAACTTCGAGTCTCTGCTGGAAAGCCGTTATGCCGGCTTGGATGTTGATGGTTTAGAGGTGGTAATGGGCGGTGGTCGTCGGCACTTCTTGCCTAAAGACGCTATGTATAACAGTCCCGACGCAGTGAGTTCGGTTGAAGGTGATCGTACCGATGGCCGAGATCTGACTGCTGAATGGCAAGCTAATCACATGGATGGTGTTTATATTTACGACCAGAGCGGTTTCGACGCGGTGGACACGGAAACGACTGCTCACCTATTTGGCTTGTTCAACGAATCTCATATGCAGTATGAAGCGGACAGAGCCAATGATGTTGCAGGTGAACCATCGTTATCTGAGATGACCAGCAAAGCGATTCAGGTGCTCGACAACAACGACGATGGCTTCTTCTTGATGGTTGAGTCTGGCCGCATCGACCACGCTCATCATGCCGGAAGTGCCTACAATGCCCTGACCGATACCATCGAATTTGCTAAAGCCGTTGAAGCGGCTTTGGCACTGACCAACGATGAAGAAACACTGATCATTGTAACGGCGGATCATAGCCATGTATTTACTATTGCTGGCTATCCAAAGCGTGGTAATCCAATCCTTGGCAAGGTTGTTGGAATTGGTAGCGATGAGCCTGCCACTGCCAGCGATGGTATGCCTTATACAACCTTGGGTTATACCAACGGCCGGGGCTTCCGTAACCTAGGCGCTGAAACTAATGCTGATGCCACTTATGGCTTGGATCCCGCCGCTGGACGTCAGGACTTGGGCGACGTCGACACCACCAGTCCGGGCTTCCACCAAGAAGCTCTGGTACCTATGAGTTCTGAAACCCATGCGGGAGAAGACGTGGGGATCTATGCACAAGGCCCTGGTGCGTTTCTGGTGAATGGTACCAACGAGCAGAATATGATTTTTCACATCATGAATCTCAGTGGCAATTTGGCCGAACAAGCTAACGCCAAGCTTTAATTATTCATAACAAAAAAAGGGAGGTTCACACCTCCCTTTTCTGGATCTGACATTATGCCTATTAAGAATTTACAAACTGCCTCACTGTTCGCTCTCTCCTTACTCGCACTGCTCTCTCAAGTGGCTTTCGCCACGCCCGCATCGCAGTGCTCAATCTTGTCGCAGCAGCTTTCTGCTCATTATCAAATCGACATGACTGGACACGGAAAGAAACAGACCACAGCGTTCTGGCTTTGGCGCGATGGCAATAAAGTAGCCCACCAATACCCTGCCACCCAGATCACCGAACAATGGGATCTACTCGGCAATAACTGGATAAAGCCCACCCGCTTTTTTGATCACTACCAACGCGCTATCGAATATCAACCTGGGGAAAAAGTACATGGTAAGCAGGAACAGGACTGGCCCCACCGCTATCAACTGATCTCCGCTCAGCAACTGGAAAAATTCACTCTGAAGTCGGAGCGAGGAGAGGGCTGCGACAAGCGCCAAACGCTGGAGCTCAATAGCAACAATGAAAAAACCACCCTGGTTTGGTTACCGCAGCTACAGCTGATCCATTCCCTTCAACGCCATTATGGTAATAAGCAAGAGCAGTGGCAGCTGGTGACCCTTGCTCACGATAGAAAGACGATCAACACATTCTTCGCAGTACGCCAAAATTACCAAGCGACTGATTATGCCGATATTGGTGACGACCATACCGATCCGTTTCTCACTCAAATGGTCACCCAAGGGTTTATTGAAGGCGGTGCCTCTGGATTCTACGATACTCAAGGCAACGCTTTGGCAGGTCACGAACACCACCACTAGCGTCAGTTCTCTTTTCACCAGCCCCGCCAAATATACAAGGGCTATCTGGTAGGTATTCACCTGATAGCCCACCCCTTCAGCAATGCTGCTGCTTGACGACACCACTACTCATAGTGAATTTATATAGTTAGCATAAACTCTTTAGTTGTTAGCATGTTGTCTTGCTTCGCTTTGCTCTATGCTTAAAACAACAACAAGTAATAAGTCATGAATAAGGATGCCCCTATGCTGCTTTCCCACTTCATCAACATCCCTCTCGTCAAAACCACCCTTTGCGGATGCGCTCTAATCTTCAGCACCTCTTTAATGGCACAAGATTTTCAGTTAATGGAAGAGAGCGAAATTGACGAGCGCCTAAGCTATCTGGAAGCACGTCTGAATGAGATCCAAACACCATCTACCTATTGGCAATATGGCTGGACCGGATTCTATGGTGCCAGCGCGTTAGCACAGGCATACAAAGCAAACGACGAAGATGATTCTGATGAATCAACCAAGCAGTGGGTTGGCGCAGTGAAGTCAACGGGTGGTTTTGCCATGATGATGCTAAAGCCGCTACCCGTGGTTGCTGGCTGGGACGAATATCAGATGCTACCGGGCAATAACCGCGCAGAGAAACTCGCCAGACTGGCGGAAGCAGAAAAGATGCTGGAACAGAGTGCATGGCGTGCAGATGAACGCTACACCTTAAAGCCGCATTTGATTGGCGTTGGCGTTAATTTACTCGGTGCCGCAGCCATTGCAGCATGGGGTGATAGTGGCGATGCCCTAGGCTCTGCTGCGTTGGGGATAGCAATTAGCGAAGCAGCTATTTGGACACAACCGGATGCTGCACGGGAAGGCTGGGACGGTTATCAGCAACAGTTTAATGAAGCGGAAAAAAGCGCGTTCAACTGGCGCATTGTCCCTGGGTTTAACAGCGTTTCGTTACAAGTTACTTTCTAGCCCCAATATCCCCGTAGCCACCATAGCTATCTATCAAGGCTAAAGGTGGCATGGGGCTGCAGAAGTTAGACTATGCGTCTAACTCTGCATAAAGTTCACTGGCAGCAACGACTAAGGATTCACCTGCCAAGTTAGGAAAGACGGCCACGACACGGTCATCTTTTTCCATACCTGGGAGCCATTTTTCCATCCAATCCACCAAGCTAACAGCCAGTGGCTCTAAGCCTTTCCAGTCCGCGATAGCGCAAGCGGCAGCTGCATCTTCAGAAGGCCATACGGGTAAGCACTCTTCATCGCCAGAGGTAACGATCAAGCAACCTTCATCGTCTTTCAGAACCCAGACTTGCTCAGCGGCTAACGCCATCTCTAAAAAAGCTTCATAGCGTGTCTCGGATTTTTCACCGAATAAGGCTGTTGTATTCTTCGCTGTATCAGTCATGGGGTTCTCTCATTCAAATGGTAACTCGCGCAATCTACACAGTTCCAGGGCGAAAAAACAGCCATTTCGCCACCAACAGAGTAGATTTCTACACAGCTACAGCATGCAATTGGCTATTCGCCCATGCAATCGCGCTGCTCTCATCGGTAAAACTCATTTGAGGTATCGATTGGCTGCGATAAAGGCGCAACTTTTCCACAAACAGGTATTGCCAGTTCTTTGCATAGATATGACCCGTAGCACATTCGCCATGAGCCAAACACCAATCCACCACGGGCAGATAGGCTTCCGTCAATTCAGGTGTGGCACCTTCCCACTCGGTCAGATCGGCAATGGCTACCCAGCGCTCAGCAAGCGGACATTTTTTCAGATCGTCGAAGAAATCAAACACAGCCTCTTTGTTCCACGCCCCAATAAACTTCACTTTCACAATACTGTTATTCTGAAGAAGTGATATTTCATAACTACCATGACTAGCAAACATATCGACCTCCCCTACTTTCACTCTAAATACTCACATAGCTCTCCCTTGGTTATCGTGTGCAACCACACAACTCTTTAATCTAAATAAGTGATGTTTGCGCTCTGTCCCATAGCGCGCTTTGAAACGCATTCTAGCCAAACACTCTGGCATGATTGATCTTACTTGCCACGTAAGCCCTAAATTCCGTCTAGACTTTGCGTACATTATTAAGCTCCGCCAATAAATGAAGGATATGCCGTGTTTAATGCTCTGGTCATTGATAAACAAGACGAAAAGCAGGTGGTAGAGATCCGCCAACTGGATGAGTCAGCACTACCAGAAGAAGAGGTGGTCATTGCGGTGGATTATTCATCCATCAATTACAAAGATGGTCTGGCAATCACAGGTAAAGGAAAGATCATCCGTAACTTCCCCATGGTGCCCGGCATCGATCTGGCTGGCAGCGTGATCTCTTCAAAACACCCCTGCTATCAAGCCGGTGACCAAGTGGTTCTCACCGGCTGGGGCGTTGGCGAGAACCATTGGGGTGGCCTCGCCGAAAAGGCCAGCCTAAAAGCTGAATGGTTAGTACCAAAACCCGAGGGGCTGACAGGTAAACAAGCGATGATGGTCGGTACCGCGGGATTTACCGCCATGCTCTGTGTCATGGCACTAGAAAGCTATGGTGTCACGCCGGATAAAGGTGAGATATTAGTCACCGGCGCCAGCGGCGGTGTCGGCTCCGTTGCTGTCACACTACTGAAGCAACTAGGCTATCGTGTTGCAGCCGTGACTGGACGTCCAGAAAACGCCGAACTACTAACAGCACTCGGTGCAACGCGCATCGTGCCCCGGAGCGAACTGGAAGGCAAAGGTCGTCCATTAGACAAGCAGTTATGGGCAGGCGCTATCGACACGGTTGGCAGTCAACTGCTCGCTAATGTGTTATCAAAAATAGATTACAACGGTGCCGTCGCCGCTTGCGGCTTGGCCGGAGGATTTGATCTGCCGACCACAGTGATGCCTTTTATTCTGCGCAACGTAGCACTACTAGGCGTCGACTCAGTAATGTGTCCCTATGAGAAGCGCAAAGCGGCGTGGCAACGTCTGTCAGAGCTTTTACCTGCTAGCTATTATGCTCAAGCCTGCACCGAGATATCATTAGAGCAAGTGACAGAATACGCAGAAAAGATCACGCTGGGACAGGTGACGGGACGCACGTTAGTCAAGCTTTAAACTGACGCTTTAGCTTATCTCCTCAAACAGAGAGAGCGCATACTTATGGGCTCTCTCCTTTTTCGTCAATCCTCTATCAGTACTTTAGTCTGCGGTTTTATCCCGCCTTATACACTCGGCAGTGTGAGCCAAGTGAAGTGCCGCCAGCAGAAATTAAAAATAGTCATAACAACAGCTGGTTAGCTCTGGTATGGTTAATTATTAGGAAGCTGATAATCGCTTGCCACTTACGAACTAATAACGATTCGATTGTTATGGCAAAGTCAGCGAAAACGCTCAGCTAGGCAGCACTGTTTAAGGATAAAACGTGAATACTCAAATTGCGCTATTTCGTGGTATCAATGTTGGTGGCAAGAATCTAGTACCAATGGCAGAGCTTAAGCCACTTATTGAAGATCTCGGGCTGCAGAACGTACAAACCTATATTCAAAGCGGCAACGTACTTTTTCAATCCAGCCAAACAGAGCAAGACGATTTAGCAGAAAAGATAAGTTCGGCAGTAGAAACTCAGTTTGGTTTCAAGCCTGAAGTGATGCTAGTTACCCCTGACGATCTGCAAGCCGCCGTCGATAAAAGCCCGTTCAAAAACACCGAGCCAAAATCACAGCATTTCTACTTTTTATCTGGGACTCCAACAGCCCCAGATTTTGATACGCTTGACACGCTGAAGTCTGAAAATGAATCATTTGAATTAGACGAAAAGATATTCTATCTGTTCGCACCAGACGGCATTGGTCGTTCAAAATTGGCGGCGCATATCGAAAAAAGCCTAGGCGTCTCTGTTACCGCAAGAAACCGCAATAGTGTGACAAAAATGCTCGCGATGCTGTAACAGTATCCCGTGCAGCATTAAGGACGCAAAGATGAAACGGATCGTTCTACCTTTAGTCTTACTTCTAACTTGTAGTGCCCTGTTTTCTGCCTATGGCCACGCCAACGCCCTTCCCTCGCCACAAGTTTCTTCATCGGCGCAGAAATTACCCCTAGCGCAGCCATTAATAAGACGTTCGCCTGGGGTATACGATGAGCAATTGCTGCGGCAACATGCTGACGGCAGCTCCGCCGAATCTTTACGCTTTGTATTATCGGTACCAGAAAATGACTTAGCCAACGCAGCAACACCTCTCGTCGTCGCGCTGCATTACAGCGGTAATATCACTCCCTTCTTTGCCGAAGATATGTTCTATGACCTAATCGACCCAGCCCTTGCGGATCTAAACGCGCTAGTCATACTTCCCGACGCTCTAAGTAACGACTAGACAACGCCAGCTAACGAAGCGGCACTGTTACAGCTGATAGCGAGTATCCAAGCAGCTTACCAGATCGATACAAACAGAATACTGCTGACAGGCTACAGCCTGGGCGGCACTGGCGCATGGTACCTTGGCCAGAGGCACCAAGCACTATTCTCAGCGATACTACCTATTTCTGGCATGCCTCCGGCACCAGAACAAGCGACGCCAGCGCAACAAAAGTGGCAGATCCCCATCTATGCGATCCATTCACTCACCGATCAGGTGAGCTCCGTGACAGCAACCCGTGACTACATCATGCAACTTCAGACCAGCGGCAGCGACGCCACGCTGGTGACATTAGAGCAGGCTGATCACTATGATTTCGCGGCGTTTACTGATGCACTTTATCAAGCTATACCTTGGATAGAGTCAATCTGGAAACAGCCGGAATAAACAAGTGAAGCAAAAGAGATTAGACATGTTGAAAGCGATAAAACATATCTTTGCTTCCAGCCTACTCTTCGCTGTGCTGCTGACGACAGTGGTTACGCTGTGGGAGTGGCTAGAGAACCCTGGGCAGATATTTCGCAACGAGCAAGGCACCCACTGGCAGCCTTTGTTCGATACGGCCATTAGCTGGTTCCTGCCAGCTTTCAGCTACGCACTTGTACTGTTAGTGCTGTTCTTCTTACTTAAAGTAGCGATACAGAGAATTAAATTAATTAGGCCTTAAAGCTTGTTATTGCCTGATTTGAAGGCAACAAAAAGCCCCGGTAGCTTTCGCTATCGGGGCTTTTTTTAAGCAGTGCTAACTATATGAAATTACTTAGCAGCTTTCTTTGCTTTCTCTTCTGCGATAACAGTCTCAGCTACAGAGTTCGGGCACGGTGCATAGTGTGCGAATTCCATAGAGAACTGACCACGACCAGAAGTCATAGTACGCAGGCTACCGATGTAACCGAACATCTCTGCCAGAGGTACATCAGCCTTAATGCGAACGCCAGTTGCGCCAGCTTCCTGATCTTTGATCATGCCACGACGACGGTTCAAGTCACCGATAACATCACCAACGTGATCTTCAGGAGTAAATACGTCAACCTTCATCACTGGCTCAAGCAACTGAGGACCAGCTTTAGGCATGGATTGACGGAAAGCACCTTTCGCTGCAATTTCAAACGCGATAGCTGATGAGTCAACTGCGTGGAAACCACCATCAAACAGTTCAACTTCTACGTCCAGCACAGGGAAGCCAGCCAATGGGCCTTCTTCCATCATGCTCTTGAAGCCTTTTTCAATCGCAGGGAAGAATTCCTTAGGTACGTTACCACCAACAACGGTTGATGCGAACGTGAAACCTGAGTTTGGCTCGCCAGGCTTGATACGGTAATCGATCTTACCAAACTGACCAGAACCACCAGACTGCTTCTTGTGTGTGTAGCTGTCTTCGATCGGTGTGGTGATAGTTTCACGGTAAGCCACCTGAGGCTGACCAACAACCAGCTCAACACCATATGTACGCTTCAGGATATCAACCTTAATGTCTAGGTGCAGTTCACCCATACCCTTAAGGATGGTTTCACCTGAATCATCATCAGTTTCAACCTGGAATGAAGGATCTTCAGCAACCATCTTACCGATAGCGATACCCATCTTCTCAGAACCGCCCTTATCTTTAGGCGCAACAGCGATTGAGATCACTGGCTCAGGGAAGATCATTGGCTCCAGAGTACATGGATGCTTAGGATCACACAGCGTGTGACCGGTCTTCACGTTCTTCATACCAACAACAGCGATGATGTCACCGGCTTGTGCAGAGCTTAATTCGTTACGCTCATCCGCGTGCATCTCAACCATACGGCCGATACGCTCAGTCTTACCAGTAGCTGAGTTCAGGATGGTGTCACCCTTGTTCAACTTACCTGAGTAGATACGGATAAAGGTCAAGGCGCCAAAACGGTCGTCCATGATCTTAAATGCCAATGCGCGGAATGGTTCGTCAACGGTAACCAGAGCGTGCTCACCAGTAGGCTCACCAGTTTCTTCGTCAGTCAGTGGCTGAGGATCAACTTCTGTTGGTGAAGGCAGGTAATCAACAACTGCATCCAGAACCAACTGAACACCTTTGTTCTTAAACGCAGAGCCACAGTAAGTTGGGAAGAACGCCATAGTACGAGTACCGGCACGGATACAACGCTTAACGTCTTCCATTGAAGGCTCTTCACCTTCCATGTAAGCCATCATCAATTCGTCGTCCTGCTCAACCGCAGTTTCGATCAGCTTCTCGTGATATTCGTCAACCTGGTCAACCATATCAGCAGGGATATCTACGATTTCGAAGTTCTCTGGCAGGCCAGAGTCGTCCCATACGTAAGCTGTTTTAGTTAAGATGTCGACAACACCTTTAAAGTCATCTTCACGGCCGATAGGCAGCGTCATAACCAGTGGGTTAGCAGCAAGTACTTTCTCTACCTGACCAACAACACGCAGGAAGTCGGCACCGATACGGTCAAGTTTGTTGACGAAAATGATACGTGCTACTTCAGATTCGTTTGCATAGCGCCAGTTAGTTTCTGACTGAGGCTCTACACCACCTGAACCACAGAAGACACCAACACCGCCATCGAGAACTTTCAGTGAACGGTAAACTTCAACGGTGAAGTCAACGTGTCCTGGAGTATCGATGATGTTCATGCGGTGATCTTTCCAGAAACAGGTAGTCGCCGCTGACTGAATGGTAATACCACGCTCAGCTTCCTGTTCCATGAAGTCAGTCGTTGCTGCACCGTCATGTACCTCACCAGTTTTATGGATCTTACCGGTAAGTTTCAAAATACGTTCTGTAGTGGTGGTTTTACCCGCGTCAACGTGCGCGAAAATACCAATGTTTCTATAGTGCGATAAGTCTGACATTGCGTTACTCAATCGTTCATGGGTCAAAATTGCGCGTCAGTATACAGGATTTTCAATTTTTTTATTAATAAATAACCAATGAAAAATGATGCTTTTTCCACTGCCTGTAAACATAGCGATATAGCATGGCGCACGAATCATGCTAACCACATGATTTTAAATTGGTTTATGCAAGACACTTTTAGAACAGAAGAGCCCAAACTAGCCAGGTTCGTTCTACATGGTATGATTTACCCAACAACGGTCAGGTGGATGCGCCAGCCCGCGTCAGACATTACCTGACAAACGCCTGCCTGTCTCAAATTAATACGATTCAAATCTTAAACCTTCAGCACAGGATCGCCCTAGTGAGTAAAAGCGTCGGCATGCGCCTTAACAAATTCATCAGTGACTCAGGCTTTTGTTCAAGAAGAGAGGCCGATCGCTTGATTGAAGACCGCCGCGTTACGATCAATGGCCAACTGCCAGAGTTAGGGACGAAAGTGCAGGCTGACGATACAGTACAGGTAGATGGCAAGCCTATCTGTGCCGTACCAGAAAACAAATCAGACCGAGTCTATATTGCTTATAACAAACCCGTTGGCATCACCTGCACCACAGAACGCAACGTCCACGGCAATATCATTGATGCTATCGGCCACAAGCAGCGTATTTTCCCTATCGGACGCTTGGATAAGCCATCAGAAGGGCTGATTTTTCTCACCAGTGATGGCGATATCGTCAATAAGATCCTGCGGGCGGGAAATGAACATGACAAAGAGTATATCGTCACGGTAGATAAACCGGTGAACCCGCACTTTGTACAACGTATGGCCAACGGTATCCCGATACTCGACACCGTCACCAAACCGTGCAAAGTCAGTATTGAAAGCAAGTTCGTGTTCAAGATTATTCTGACGCAAGGGTTAAACCGACAGATCCGGCGCATGTGCGAGTATCTAGGCTACAAGGTGACCAAGCTAAAACGAACACGGATCATGAACGTCGAGCTAGGCACATTAAAAGTTGGCCAGTGGCGAGAACTGACCAGCAAAGAGATGGCTGAGATAAACAGTGCAGTAGCCCACTCAAAAAAGACAGCTGACGCGACGCCAGCACAAAACAATGCCACGATAACCCGTAGCAAACAGCAAGCCGATCACAACGCGAAGCCAGCAGCCCCCCTCAAAAAACGAGCTAAAATGGCGTTTAAAGGCAAAGGTAAGCGGTTGTAACCTATTCCAGAGCTCACTGACTTCGGTGGGGTTCAATCTACAAAATGAGAAAAATCAACACCTTCGACTAAGAATTCTGCATCAGAAACGATCCGTTTTAACAAGCGTTCAGAAGTAGGTATACCACTCGCTGGTGCGGTACCGTAATGCTTAACTAGAAAAACCACCGCAGTTACGGATTTACCTTCACTGTCCACTGCTTTAACTTTTCGGTAATATGCGGTCACCGTATCAGAGTCCAATACGCCCCACGCCACTTCAGCAGCATAACCCGGATAAGGATCTGACACCGGCTTGATATCTTTGTCGGCAAATTCAGAAGTCATCGCACTGTGTATCAGTCGATCGGCGGCTTCATTTGATAAGATATAGGCTTTCGCTGGTGCGCCATCTTCACCACTGATGGTGCTAATGGTTCCTGAACATGCAGTCATACAGACAACGAGTATACAAATCAAAATCTGGCGCATTGAAGACCTCCCAAGTTATGAGCTAAGTACAAGAACTATATAGTCATTAATGTTCACAACTGGCCCTCATCTGCTTCAGCGCATCATCTATCGCTTGCTTATCCTTACTGGTTAATACCACTTGCTTTGCTTGCTTGCACCGCTCAGCCAATTGTTGACGAATATCCAGCATATGCGTGTACAGCTCTTGGTCATCTGGATTTTCACAATAAACCGGGGAAACCAGACGCAAGTTTGCGTATTTGTCTTGTTGCTCTACACCCACACATTGACCAATGCCAATGCCTCCATGTTCCAAGGCTATCTGGGTTTGACTGCCATCAATTTGACTAACTGTATATAAAAACACTCGGCTATCACCTTCAGCAATAGAGGTAACAATAAGCACCGCGCTTACACCGCTCAAAGCCCCGCTCGCGACATGCCACTTACCGCCGATCACCGCCCCCGCTAAGCCACCCATCACTGCATTTCGTGCAAAAGCCGATTGTGCAGTCGTGATCTCGACAGCCGTGACATGACCATAACCTAATTGGTGGGTAGCATCATCTGTAGCGGTCGTAGAACGAGCACAAGGCGCCATTAGTAAGGCCCAACCTAAAAAAATGAAAGGTACAATAAATCGGTACATAAACACTTCCATAAAATCAAAATGCAGCTCTAATTAAAACTAAACGAAAACAAATAATCACAGCTGTTAATCATTAGTTGGCAAAGCGAGTAGTCAACAAAGACACGTAGGATTCTACTTCAACATCGTCACATAGTAGACTGTATCCGTAGTTCCTTCTGTCTGGACCTCTTCTTTTGCTTTTAACTCATTCTAGTACTGTCCACACTGGCTTCTTATTGAGCCGGCATAGCCGCGACACAGCATCGGGTACGCAAATAGTCTTGTGGCTAACCAGCGAACAGGGCCCAGTAAAGCTAGTCATCGAAAACCAACAGCCGCTGTTTTTTATCGCCACACAATACCGAGCGATGGCCGAAGCGAGCTTGTCCAGAGCCAAACTCACATACCAGTGTAAAGACCTGCCCCTCTCGCTGTTTGATCATAGCCCTGTCTCGGTATTCTATTTCACTGCCATCAATAGCCATTTTCGTGCCCAAGACCTACTAAGAGAGCAGCAGATTGAGCTGTTCGAAGCTGATTTTCGACTGCATGACCGCTATCTGATGGAACGCTTTGCCAAAGGAGGGCTCCAGTTCATTGGCCAGCCTAGTCAACGACAAGGTTATATAGAGTATCAACAGGCGAAAATTAAACCCGCTGAGTATCTACCAGAGTTTAAGGTTCTATCACTAGACATCGAGTGCTCTCTACAAGGTGAACTTTACTCTATTGGTATGCATATACCCGCCTCGGAGCAACAAGCAGAGATCGCCACTGTCATTATGCGCGGAAAGCCGCAGCCAGCCTCAACCGCTATCACTTGGGTCGACGGTGAGCGAGAGTTGCTACAAGCACTCGAGCAGGCGATGCAGCAACTCGACCCCGATATCGTAATCGGTTGGAACGTGGTCAATTTTGATTTTCGCCTATTACTAAAGCGTGCCGAGAAACATCAGTTAAAACTGCGTCTGGGGCGCGGTAACAGCTACGCTAGCTGGCGTGACTCGCGAACGGAAAACAATCAGGGCTTCATCACCTTACCCGGCCGAGTCGTTATTGATGGGATTGATGGCCTAAAGACCGCAACTTATAGCTTCGACAGCTTTAGCTTGGAAGCTGTGGCTCAAACACTACTTGGCAAGGGCAAATTGGCTGACAATGTCGCTGACCGAATGGCAGAGATCGACCATAACTTCCATCACGATAAACCCGCACTGGCCGCCTATAACTTGGAAGATTGCCGCTTAGTCAGCGAAATTTTTGAGCATACTCAGCTGTTAGATTTCTTGCGTCTCCGCAGCCAACTAACCGGCTTAGAGCTCGACCGTATTGGTGGCTCTGTGGCCGCATTCACTAATGTGTACCTGCCCAAGTTACACCGCGCCGGATATGTTGCACCTAATCTTCCCGCTGATGGCGGCCTAGCCAGCCCCGGCGGCTATGTCATGGACTCACGTCCGGGCCTATACAAGCATGTGTTGGTGCTGGATTTTAAGAGCCTATACCCATCGATTATCCGCACCTTCAAAATTGATCCTATGGGACTAATCGAAGGGCTAAAGACCCCGCAAAGCGCGATCCCAGGTTTTCGGGAAGCGTTGTTTTCTCGGGACAAGCACTTCCTGCCAAGCATCATTAATGAGCTTTGGTTGCAGCGGGACGAAGCCAAAAAAGTCAAAGATGCGCCGCGCTCGCAAGCAATTAAGATCCTGATGAACAGTTTCTATGGCGTACTCGGCTCAGGTGGCTGCCGCTTCTATGATCCGAGGTTGGCCAGCTCTATCACCCTGCGTGGCCACGAGATCATGCAGCAAACAGCCCGTTGGATAGCCGAACATGGCTATGAAGTGATTTATGGTGACACTGACTCGACGTTCGTTTGGCTAAACGGTGATTTCAACAGTAACCAAGCCGATAGCATCGGCCAACAGCTGGCTGAAGATATTAATCTTCGCTGGCGACAAAAGCTGCAGCAAGAATTACAACTCGACTGCCACCTAGAGATCGAATACGAAACCCACTATCGACGCTTCCTGATGCCCACAATTCGCGGTTCCGAGGCGGGTAGCAAAAAACGTTATGCCGGTTTAATTGGTGAAGGCGCATCCGAAAAGCTGATATTTAAAGGGCTCGAAACCGTTCGTACCGATTGGACAGAGCTAGCTAAACAGTTTCAAACCCAGTTATATCAGATGGTGTTTCACGATCAGGACCCCAGCGATTTTATCCAGCAAACAGTCAATGAAACCTTAGCCGGTCAACGCGATGCACTGTTGGTTTACAAAAAGCGCTTACGCCGTAAGCTAAGCCATTATGTTAAGAATGTGCCGCCCCACGTTCGCGCAGCAAGAATTGCAGATGAAAGAAATCTTGCAGAGGGCAAGCCACAGCAATATCAACACAAAGGCAGTATCAGTTACCTAATCACACTAAACGGTCCTGAGCCGGTTGAACACCTCACCAGCCCGATCGATTACGATCACTACATTGATCGCCAGTTAAAACCTGTCGCGGACGCGATTCTTCCTTTCATAAAACTTGATTTTGATCGATTAATAGATAACCAATTAGGGTTATTCTGAAAAGTCATCGCCTAATCACCTTAAAAACGTGAACTCGCGCATGAATTGCTGTATATTTCGCCAACATTTTTTATCGACAAGGACGTGCTGAACATAACAGGTAAGAAGTAAACCAGTAATGAACGATGCACCTCTAACAAGCACCTGCCCCTTCTGCACCAGCAAACTTGCTGAACGCGCAATGACGTGTCCTAGTTGCGACGCGCCATTAGAGAAGACCCCCAAGGCCGATGCTAAATGGTTAACGCACAAAGGTATCGAGTATGTTTGGTATACCCAACAAGCAGAGCTCTATGCTACAGAAAGAGCGTTAGATCCTAAGAGACTTATTGTTGAGATCCAGTCAGGTGCCCGACAAGGCTACTGTGAAAATGGAACCTGGTTTGTGCGTTATGAGTTAGCCACTAAACGTCGTGGTCGAAATATTCCCATGATCGCAGCTTCTGTTGCTACCATTGCTACCCTGCTGGTTGGCGGTGTTTATACTAAAGGCTATACAGCAACAGCTCACAACAGCGAAAGGGATCGCGCTATGCTGTTGTGTAAAGCAGACGTTGAAGGCCATGCAGAGCCCGGCGAAATAACCTATATCGACGCGCAGACCTCACAGCCCAGTGATAGACTTTGGCAGGTAACTTATCAATTGGAGTTCAACACCCGCACAGAGCGCGGTGTTAAGAAAGTGGCTACCTGCGTATTAACTAACGGTCAGCTATCCAACGTGGAACTGGTCACACTGAAGTAGGCACAGGCTCAACTAAAAGCGATACTGCGCCGACGTAATAAACTGCTCAAAAGTTTCACACCAAACCACCACCGTATTGTATCTATGAACATCCACATCTGCCGGCACCGGCAGCATGAAATCGTTAAAGCTTTCAACATCCCCGAGATGCTTTGCCATCGGCTTTAGCGCTAAGAAATCAGCTTCAGTTTCAACAAACTCGGAAACCAAATAGAGCTGATAATCAGGCCCGGGAGCAAGCTCGCCATCTAGGCTTACATAGTCACCACTGATATGCACTTTGCCCTCGCCCCAGTGCAAAAAATCACTGTCTAATCTCTCTCGATCGAACTCAGCCTGATAGTCAGCATCAAGTGCATGCTGTTGTAATAAGCTCTCCGACGGCCCTGGCTTTGCTGTTAACACCGGTAGTAAGTAGATACCTAGAACCACACCGCAAACAAGCAGTGTGCAATGCGACAATATCAATAATATCGATTTCACCCGTTCCCCTTACAAATAACGACAGTTAACTAATAAGAACCTGCGCAACGGAGAAAACTTTCAACGTACGTAGCAGCTTCTAATATGTATGCAAAAATATCATCTGCTTTGAATTTAAGACGCTAGAACGGCTTAAGTCACGATTTCATCCAGCTTATCGTCACTCAATACTTGAAAATAGCGGTGAAAACGTCAAGAGTATGAGGCACTGGTCGGCGTTAGCAACTTAACTTGCACGCCAAAAAGATATTCCCCATTACAAGAGTGAAGACAGCATGGATGTTCGCATAGTCACAGATGGTGAAGCACTGGAAGAAGCGGCTGTGGTACTTTGCCACCTGCGCACCCAATTTACCTTTGCATCACTGCTCCGGCAGGTCAAAAAACAGGTGAAGGAAGGTTACCAACTGGCCTGTGTCTATGACGGTGATAAGATCGTTGCTGTCGGCGGCTTTGTCATCGGTTTAAAATTGGCTTGGGGGAAGTTCATCTACGTCGATGATGTCATTGCACTACCTGAAGAACGCTCCAAAGGCGCTGGAAAGGTTTTGCTGGATTGGTTAAAAAAATACGCGAAACAACAGGGCTGCGACCAGCTTCATTTAGACTCAGGGGTGCAGCGCTTTGACGCCCACCGTTTTTATCACCGAGAAGGCCTAAATATTGCGAGCCACCATCTGTCTAATACCAATATCCAAGATGGCTGACCAACAAGCGAAGTGATATCAACAAAGTAGAACGCCTCGCACAGAGCTCTACTTTGACATGAAGTCAGCTAGTAGGCTTTGCGCGGAGCGCGAAGTTTTGCGGTATCTTGCATTAACATATTGTAGAGTCCACGGGTTTTACGATTCATCTTCACTGCTAAGTTATTCGCTTTGCGATTTTTATCTTTGCATAGGACATAGTCCTTCGCTTCCTGACTGTTTGTCCAACCCATCTCATCAGGTTTCTTACACGTCTCCTTTATCGCCTTTAGTCCTGAAGAGTTGAGTTCGTGGGCAGCAATAATTGTCTCACTGACTAAAGCATAATCTTCCTTAACGATTTTTTGATATATAGCAATTCTGCAAGCTGCTCCCTTTACGCTATCAACGGTACCACTGTAGCGTTTGCCCTTACTTGAGTGCTTTCGGTAATTAGACATGGCGTAACGATGAGACTTCCAACCAGAAATAAGACCACTCATTGCATTCAGTAAATTAATAGCCTCATCTTCATTGTACTCAACGTTCTTATCGCCGCACGTGCAGGCTACATCGTTACAGCGGACCGACGAACGTAACATTTCTGGTCGTTTAAACCAGCTACCATGCAGCCCATCAACACCTTCCGTTTTATCTAGAACCTCCTGAATCCCCTGTTTACAAGGCATTTGTTGAAACACCATTTTGCCATCGATATCACATTTAAATATCTCAGCACTTACAGGTAAAGACACTCCCCCAGTCAAGGCCATAAGCACTGCTAGACAAGTTACGACAGCTCTATTCATCCGTTTATCCATCACTAATCTGTTTGATTCTACTTTTAAGTAAGCCTTAACTATCGTTGCTTAATTCTAGGCCGTTCCAACGTCGCCAGATTTCGCTTTAACTCACGATAGTGTTCTTCGTTGAGCTCTTTTTGGAACTCGTTATCACGACGTGCGACCTCATTTTCCATCATGCACATCTGATAACTACGCGATTCGTTTTCATAACGATGTTGTTCAAATATCCCTTCGTTAGGGGCATTTTCCCAGTCGATTGGGGCTGGCTCGACACACTCTTTATCCCCCTTATTGATCCGAGCCTGTATGTTCTCGCGCTCGTTATAGATCTTAGTGCTCACTTCGCCAAAGTAGGTCTTTAAAGTGTGTTGAGCATACTTAATTTCGCAGCCATTGAGCTTCAGCTCTCGTGTTAATTCTTCTGGTGCCTTGCCTCGAGCCTTCATCTCGCCAGTGTATTGACTCAATAAGTAATCATCTTCAGCCCAAGCGCTTTGCAGTATGTCCATCGCTTGGTTGAGCCTATTTATTTTTGAATAACTTCCAACAGGGTAACGATGACGCTCTTTATCGCAGCTGCAACCTTTCTCGTTACACCTTAACTCCAAGGAAAATTTGGGGCGCGTAAACCAAGACCCATGCATGCCATGTACTGGCTTTTCCTGCATCAGTGTCTTTTGTTCTCCTTTAACGCAAGGCGTTGACTGAAAGATAGTTTTGCCATCAATAGAGCATTGATAAACTGTCGCTGAGGCTAGTGTTGGAGTGGATATAACAAAAGAAAAAAGTAGGGTTTTTAACAAATAACTACAACTGAATTTCATACAACACTTCCGTGTAATCGGCTCCTCATGTTAACCAGAGGTTAACTCATACCGTTATACTAACGAAACCAAAGCATATATTTCAAATTACTTATTGAGTCATAGCTTTTTTCGAATAAAACAAGTGATGGATATCTGGCTAGTGACAATCATTCACCCGCTCAAGTTCAGCCCATTCAGTAACATCGTCGTTGCCGGAAAATTCCATGGGCATAGGCATGCCCCTGCAGTACAATTGCTCTGAGGATAAGACCGATATCCCGCAGACAATATACCCAAACTCAAATACAAGGTAACGCTCGTCAATACAACTTCAAAATTGAGCTCCCCTCCTAACAGTTAATGTCTAGAAAGATACTCAGATAACAACAGGTCCAGTGGTTGCGGCTGGGCAAGATAAAACCCCTGCAGATAATCAACACCGATCGATTCAACCAATTCACAAATCGCCTGGTTGCGAACAAATTCCGCCGTCGTTTGAATACCTAATGACTGACACAAATTGTTGAGATGCTCCACCATCAACCGCTGTTGTGGATTGGTATCCATGTCGCTAACCAATGAGCCATCGAACTTAACCACTTCTGGACTGAGCTTAAGGATCTCATTCATATTGGAATAGCCGGAACCAAAGTCGTCAATAATTAACCTAGCCCCAGCTTCGCGCAATGGCTGCAAGCGCTCTGCAAAGGCTGCATAGTCAACTATCTGCTCCGTTTCCAGGATCTCTAAGCCTATATGCTGCGGTGTCTGCGCCGCTCGAATATGCTGCAGCAAACACTCATAGGTGGTGTGATTAAAAAAGTCCTGTGGAGCAAGATTGATACTATAACGCACAGCCTGGCCATCCAGCATTTCTATGCTTTGGCGGATCACTTCTCGACTCAGCTGGCTGTAGAGTTCACTGTGACTGACCGCAGGTAAAAACTGCGCCGGTGAAATGTATTCATTACCAAGACGAAGGCGCACCAGGCATTCGATTGAAGCCAGTCGACGCTCTCCTGAAGCCAAAATAGGATGGCCAAAAACAACCACTCTATTCTCTGACAAAGCAGATTTAACCGTGGCCATAGCCGCGATAGCATCGACAGGATCAATCGTCGAGTGCTCATGGGGCTGAAAAAGCGAAACCAACTTATTATTCGCTAGCGCTTCTCGCCGAGCCTGTTTCGCCCTATGCACCATACGATTAAGCTTGATATCTGATACCGGCATCTTGCCACCAGGCTGCGCCACGACACCCGCTTTCAACACAAAGTTAAGTGGTGTATCTAATTGCAATGAAGAAACCGGATACTCAATCACGTCGATATCCCGAAGCATCTTCTCCAATTGCCTTAACAGGTTTACTTCGCTGACATCGGTGCATACAGCTAACAACCACTCACTACCACTGAGCTGAAAAAGCTCGGCAGCAGACGGCCACACTTGCTCTGTATGTGATGCCAACTGCGCCGCCAGCCAAATGACAGCTTGGTCACCTTGCTTATCACCAACCCCATGGTTGATCCAACCCAAGTTACACAGCTTAATCACTGCCATGCCTGATAGCCGTTGATATTGCTGTAAACGGGTTACCAATTGACCGCGGTTCGGTAGTTTGGTCAGCGGGTGTTGTTGAGCTGAAGCCAGTAAGGCACTGGTTTTCTGAGCAACCTCATCTTCTAAAGATTCGTTTAGTTGCTCTAAATCGGTAAACGCTTGATTAATTAGAGTAAAGACTGGGCTAAGCGTACGATCGACGCGCTCATTTTTTACAAAGGTGTCTGGAGACGGTGCCACGACATCCCCCTTTTCAGAAAGGGAAAGATAGGTCACGCTATGATGCGCAATACGCTGGCTAGGCACAGCGGCAAACTCACCGAAACAGTAGCCTCCAACGCTGGGAGCAAGCTCCTCAAAAACTGCCAGCTCCTCCTCAATACAACCATCATCATTGAATATTCGCGAAGCGCAGTTATAGAGAAATACCGCCTCTGGTGCTTCCGTCTGGATCTCATGCAGTTTTTGCCGAATACGGCTTTGCGAAAGCTTAGGATGAAAATAACTAAACTGAACCTGAACGCCCTCAGGTATTGCTTCTGTCATCTCCATGCTGCCATCATCGAAAGCCTTAATAGCAGCAGTGTAGAACTCTTGGTTTCCTTGGCGAAACAGTAACGGAAAATCCTGACACACCTCGAACTGACACTGGCCATTGATACTAAAATAGCGAGCGTAAGCGTCAGCGATCGTCTCACCATCCACTTCATACAGACGATGTCCCTCTGCTCGAGTCACCACCATTCGTCGCCCTACCGGCATCCATTCCAGGAAAGCTGATTGCCATACTTTCAAGCGATGGGAACGTAACGCAACAGCGCCAATGATCCCGGGAGCACAATGCTCATCAACCATTACCCATGGGCCTTTGGCCTCAGCGGAGTGATCAACGATCCCGCCCACGATGGGCACATCGTTATTAAGCTTTCCAACCTGACCAAATAGTTGCTGACAGGACGCGTCAATGCCGTCGGCAAAACAGATAAACGCTCGGTTGTCAGCGGCATCCAACTGCGAGAAAAGTGCGCGACCATCCTGTTCACAGGTTTCAGGGGTTACTGTATGCCAGCTTGTTTCTATATGACTCTGTTGCAGATGGGCCAAAGAAACAATGATGGGCGTTTCAACATGACGGCCGCCAATCAATCCATTATTGAGGCTCATGCCAATAACAGCACTATTAGGAAAACGCAGCTTTAACTGCTTCGCTAACTCCTTCGCTTCCTCTAACGTTAGCGCAGCAAAAACTTGGATAAGAAAACAGCCGATCTGCTCATCGCCCCCTGCTGGATGCCAGTCGGGTAGGCTATCCAGCAGCTGTGGTAACGATTGAAATTGACGATTCTCAACATACATCGGCAGACTGTTATCCCAGAATAAAGCTATCGACTTCGGTCATAGACCATATTCCCCAAGCTTAAACACCCATATCGACGATGAGAGCGTGCACGACGCCCTAAATGAGCTGTTACGGATGATAAACTTTCACATTAACAAAACCTTGCTCATGCAGATAGAGCGCCTGCAGTTTGCTCATCACGCCCTTGGCACAATACAGATGATAGGTTTTTGATTGGTCAAGATCACCAAACTTTGTAGCCAATTTATAAAAAGGCATCACGCTCACTTCCACACCTTTGACTTCTAATGGTGCTTCTTCCTCTTCATCCGGTGCGCGAATATCTAGTATCACAGCATGACTATCTAACTCACCGGCAAGCTCAACCTCGGCAACCTCTTCAGAAGCAGCACGACCTATATCGCGAATATCTTCAACTTTAGCGGCCGCCAGCACCTGTTCGATCAGATCCGGAGACAACTTAGCTTCTTCAGCTTCCACCTTACTCAGTACAGCTTTCACTGTCGGGCTTTTAGATATCACGCCGCAGTATTCCGGCATGGTGATAGATATCTGCTCGGTGCCTATTTTACGCGCAATATCAATAATGGTTTGCTTGTCAAAAGCAGTCAGAGGCCGAACAATGAGGTGATCGGTACAGCCATCAATGACACGCAGGTTGGTCAATGTCTGGCTGGATACTTGTCCCAACGCTTCACCTGTGACCAACGCCTGGATCCGCATTTTTCCCGCTACCTGGCTGGCCGCACGCATCATTAAGCGCTTTAAAATAACGCCCATCATGCCATCAGCCACCCGCTCCAGCAGTTCGCCAACCACTGGTTCAAATGGGATACTAACGAACTTCACGCGATGGGAAGAGCCGAACTTGTCCCACAAGTAATAAGCCATCTGCTTCACACCAATCTCATGGGCTGCGCCCCCCAGATTGAAGAAACAATAATGAACCCGGCTACCTCGGTTAATCATCATATAGCTGGAAACTGCCGAATCGAATCCACCAGAGATCAGCGACAAAAGATCTTCTTGCGTGGCAATGGGGTATCCCCCCATACCAGGGTGCGTGGCCTTAACGATAAACAGCTTGTCCTTATCCAGCTCCATACGCACTGTGACATCGGGATTTTTTAGTTTCACCCCTGCGGTCTCATTGTGCTGGTTAAGACCTCCGCCTACGTAGCGTTCAACATCTAACGAGCTGAAATCATGTTCACCAATACGGCGCACACGCACACAGAAAGTCTGTCCCGCAAGCTGCGGTCCCCAGATCGGCTGCACCTGCTCGTAGATATTGTGAATATCGGTAAATTTCGATTCTTGCACTTCAAGAAAGTGCGCAATACCGGGAGTACATTTCAGCGCTTCGATAAGTTGTTCGGCCTGCTCAGGCGTCGCGCCATCACATTTGACCTCGAGCTTGTCCCATTCCATTCGCACCCGCGTATCTTCGTAAATACGCTTCAACACGTTACGAATATTGGACTGTAAGATCTTCGAAAAACGCAGACGAACAGAACGACTTTTGATGGTGATTTCAGGGAACAACTTAACGATAAAACGCATGGATACGACAAGCCTGTGTTAACGGCGATTAAGTGCGCGGAGTATAGCGCAAGGGGGATATGATTGGCGAGCCGGAGGGCTCGCCAATCATGGAGAAGATAATCGCCTTCAACGATAAAACAGGCGCTATTCAGCCACGCCTATTTCATCCGACTGCATACTCTTACCTTGCATGATGGAGATCTCAACACGGCGATTGCGACGTCGGCTATCCACTGTTTTATTGGGTTCCAAAGGTTGCGTATCCGCTCGCCCTTCCACCGCCAAACGATGTTCATCGAAACCTGAAACTTTCACCATCTCATGAGCTACCGCCACCGCACGCTGGGCACTCAAATCCCAGTTCGAACGGTACAACTCGGAACTGATACGCTGGTTATCAGTATGACCTGACACAGTGATCACCCCTGGCACCTGGTTCAGTAACTTGGCAATATTCTGAATAATAGGCTTAAACTGCGGCTGCAAAAAAGCCGAACCAGAGGGGAAAGAGCCTTTTTCACGCACACGGATGGTGATCTGTTGACCTAACGCTTCAAGCTCCAACGCACCATCTTCAATCTGCTCTTCCAGCTGCTCAGCCAACCGTTTCATTAACTCTTCAAGCTGCTCTTGGTTAGCCGCTTCAGCTTCTGACGGCGTTGCTGGAGTGGCATCGGTAGAGGTCGAGTCTGCCGCACCACCACGGGCATCGCCCCGTTGCTTCAAGCGCCCCCCCGCAGAGTCTTCATCACCCGCCTGAAACTCCAGGGTCTGCTGGGTAACTTCGACAGTTTGCTGTTGGATATTCTCAATCGGTGTAGGATCAGGGCGGCCGGGACGAAACTCCTGAGCAATGACACTGGTGCCTTTGGGGATATCTTTCACTTCAATCTGATTCTGTACACCGAAGGCATACTTCATAGAACCAGCGATCTGCTTAAACTTCATCACATCCATTTCTGAAAATGCCAGCAACAGCACGAAAAAGCACATCAGCAATGACATCAAGTCCGCAAAAGTCCCCATGTAGGCAGGTAGCCCAGGGGGGGGACATTTGTGGTCTTCATCGACTTCAGCCATGGTTCAACTCGCCTATTCGCCGGTGGTATCAACCTGGCGCTTACTTTCGGCCAGATAATTTTTCAGCAATGCTTCGATCACCCGAGGGTTCTGACCATCCTGAATACCCAGAATAGAATCCAGAATTAACTTGCGATTAAGCTTCTCCTCTTCTGCGCGCAGGTTCAATTTAGCCGTAATAGGGATCGCCACCATGTTTGCCAGAATGGCACCATACAATGTTGTCAGCAACGCTACCGCCATCGCCGGGCCAATCGATTTGGGATCATCCATGTTCGACAACATAGCCACCAAGCCGATCAGGGTACCAATCATCCCCATGGCAGGAGCCACATCCCCTAGCGCTTTAAAGAAGCTGGCACCAAACTCGTGACGACTTGCCGTCATCTGAATATCTTTTTGCAAGGTGTCGCGAACCACTTCGGCATCATGGCCGTCGACCAGCATGTCCACGCCTTTCTGCATAAAGGAGTTACCAATCTCAGCCTCCTCCAATGCTAGGAAGCCGCCCTTACGCGCAGCGTCAGCCATCTCGACCGCTTTCTCAATCAAGTCTTCTGGGCGCTCAAGTTTGAACATAAAAGCTTTTGCCGTGATCTTTAGCGCAGCGAAAAACTGGCCAATAGAAAACTGCATCATCACCACAAACATTGAACCAATCAGTACGATCAGCACCGATGGCACATCGAAAAACATAGTGAGGTCGCCACCCAGTATCATTGCCATGACGACGAAACCGAATGCGCCAACCAGGCCTATTAGCGTTGCCAGATCCACTCAATACTCCTGTTTGTTCTAAGTTGCGTATACAGCACCAAAGTCATCAACGATTTGGTATTACGCATATTGCTCGCTATCATAGCTTTGCCGTTGCGCCATCGCAAAGCGCAACTCGACAAAAATGAGCTCCAGCAAGCATCTGTTTTGACCCACATTTTCATTATCGTCGGATAATCTGTAAGCGTTAGCTGTTTTATTCGAAATGCCTGCGTCAGATCACTCGATTACTGCGATACTCAAATCATAGCAACTCTATAATGATTAACGTCACTTGAATGTTTGTTAACAAATTGACCCTTTTCCAGCACTGGGGTACCTTTGCCGCGACACTTTGACAGGAGCCGGTATGGCAGCAAAAAAACCGGAAAATATGACCTTTGAAGCGACCCTCGACGAACTCGAGAGTATCGTGACAACCTTAGAGCAGGGCGATCTTCCTCTGGAAGACGCGCTACGCCAGTTTGAACGCGGTGTTGGCCTGTCTCGGGCAGGGCAACAAAAATTGCAGCAAGCTGAGCAACAAGTAAAAGTGTTGTTGCAAGAGCAAGGTGAAGAACAGCTGATCGATATGTCTCAGGATGAACAGCGGTCGTGACTATCAAACAACAATTGATAAGTCGGCAAGCAACTGTTGACCAAGTGATCCAGCAACAGCTGGCGGCATTACCCCAAGATGCGCCCCGATTAAGGGATGCGATGCACCATGCAGCACTGCTTGGCGGCAAGCGTATAAGGCCGTTTTTGGTGTATGAAACAGGCCGTATGCTGGGTGCGACAGATCAACAATTAGCACCAGCGGCAGCAGCGATTGAGTATGTCCACGCATACTCACTAACCCACGATGATCTGCCAGCGATGGACAACGATGCATTGCGCCGTGGCCAGCCCACCTGTCACGTCGCCTTTGATGAGGCAACCGCTATCCTAGCTGGTGATGCGCTGCAGACCTTAGCTTTTGAAGTACTCAGCCAGGCTGACCAGCTAAGCGCTGAATGCCGAATCGCCTTAATCCAGCAGTTATCGCGAGCCAGTGGTTATCTGGGCATGTGTGGGGGACAGGCGATGGACATTGCCGCCACCGACCAGCAGATAAGCTTACCGCAACTGAAAGCGATCCATAGTGCCAAAACTGGCGCCTTGATCAGAGCAGCTGTTCGTATGGGGGCAATTATTGGCAACGCATCAGCTGAAGTAACAGGCAAGTTAGACAACTATGCCAAGGCCATTGGTCTCGCTTTTCAGGTTCAGGACGATATCCTTGATGTCACTAGTGACACCAAAACCCTAGGTAAACCTCAGGGCTCCGATAGCGAATTAAACAAAAGTACCTATCCTGTACTGTTAGGGCTTGAAGGGGCACAGCAGCATGCTTCAAGCTTACTCGACGAAGCACTACACGCTTTGCAGGGATTACCGTACAATTCAGACAATCTGGCCGAGTTTGCACGCTTCGTTGTGCAACGGTCTCGCTAATAGAACGAATAAGAACAATAAGATGAGTGTGGATATAAACGACTATCCGTTGCTGGCCAAGGCGCCACTACCGCCTAACCTAAGAGAACTTCCCCAAGATCAGTTGCCGCAGCTTTGCGACGAACTGCGTCGTTTTTTACTTGCTTCTGTTAGTCAAAGTGCTGGACACCTGGCTTCTGGGTTGGGGACGGTGGAACTCACCGTCGCCCTGCATTATGTCTATAACACTCCCTTTGACCGTCTCCTTTGGGATGTGGGTCATCAGGCCTATCCTCACAAAATTCTCACTGGTCGTCGCGATCAGATGGAAACCATCAAGAAGAAGGACGGATTGCACCCCTTCCCTTGGCGTGAGGAAAGCGAGTACGACACTTTGGGTGTCGGTCATTCATCCACTTCAATCAGTGCCGCGCTGGCAATGGCGGTAGCGGCTGAACGAGAGCAACAAGGACGTAAAGTTGTCGCGGTGATCGGGGATGGCGCGGTAACCGCAGGCATGGCGTTCGAAGCGATGAACCATGCAGGCGATATTGATCCCAACATGTTGGTTATTCTGAATGACAACGAGATGTCGATTTCAGAAAACGTTGGCGCACTAAACAACCATTTAGCCCGCGTACTGTCAGGTAGTCTTTATACCAGTATTCGCGAAGGCGGTAAGAAAGTCCTGTCCGGCCTTCCCCCCATTAAAGAGTTAGCGCGTCGCACTGAAGAGCACCTCAAAGGTATGGTCGTACCCGGCACATTTTTTGAAGAGCTCGGTTTTAACTATATTGGCCCCATTGATGGCCACGATGTCGATGCTTTGGTAGAAACCCTGCATAACATGCGTCAGCTAAATGGTCCGCAGTTACTGCACGTAATGACCAAGAAGGGTAAAGGGTACGCTCCAGCTGAAAATGATCCTATAGGTTATCACGCGGTGCCGAAATTTAATCCAGATGAGGCGCAGCTGCCCAAATCAACACCAAGTCACCCTACCTATTCAAAAGTTTTCGGTGATTGGCTGTGTGATATGGCAAAACAGGATGACAAACTCCTGGCTATCACTCCTGCCATGCGCGAAGGTTCAGGTATGGTGCGTTTCAGTCAGGAACACCCCGATAAGTATTTTGATGTCGCTATCGCCGAGCAACATGCTGTCACACTCGCCGCAGGTTTCGCCTGCGAAGAATATAAGCCTGTGGTCGCTATCTATTCTACGTTTCTGCAACGGGGTTACGACCAACTGATCCACGATGTGGCGATCCAGGACTTGCCAGTACTGTTTGCCATCGATCGTGCCGGTGTTGTTGGCTCCGATGGCCCAACGCACCAAGGCGCTTATGACATTAGCTTTATGCGCTGCATCCCCAACATGGTGATCATGGTACCAGCCGATGAAAATGAGTGCCGCCAGATGCTCTATACCGGCCATCAGTTGCAACAACCTGCTGCAGTGCGCTACCCACGGGGTCAAGGACCAGGAGTTGCGCTGGAAGAGGATATGGTGGCCCTACCTGTAGGCCAGTCCCGCACCATAAGAACGAGCCAGGCTACAGAAAACAAAGTCGCTATTCTTAGTTTTGGTACCTTACTTGAACGTTGTAAAGCAGTAGCTGACGCGCTGGATGCCACGCTAGTTGATATGCGCTTCGTGAAGCCACTGGATACCGCGGTGATCGATCAGGTATGCGTGGATCATACAACGCTGGTAACCATTGAAGACAATGTGGTGATGGGCGGTGCAGGCTCTGCAGTCAATGAATACCTGATGGCGACTAAGCAGTGCAAGCCCGTGCTAAACCTCGGCCTGCCGGACGAAATTATAAGGCATGGTGGCCAAGAAGAGATCCTTGCTGATTTAGGCTTAGATGCTGCAGGTATTGAAGCCAGTATCCGAGATTACTGTCAGCGGTAACTAAACCCTATATTTATAGCAATAAAGCATCCCTAAAAAACAAATACAACTAGCTCTAAAATTGCCAAATATATTCAAATGGAGTTGTAAAAGACATGAGTTCTATCTTTTCTGGACAAGGAGAAATGAGCCGAGGGTTGAGTAACGTTTTAGGTGGAGTTGCGACCCTTTTGGGCGGGTTGATTTTTTTAATTTCTTCCGGAGAAGATAGAGTTTTTTTATATTCTCTGTCAGCTTTCATGCTGACGCTCGCAGCCTTCGGCTTTTCTCATGGTAAACTAAGAAAGTTGATCGGCAGTTTAATCTCTTTATTTTTCATATCATTATCATTTTATGCTGTCGCTGTAAGCGATGACCTAATGACAATAGTCGCTATTCCATTAGTATTTGGGGTCCCGGGCGCAATCTATATTTATATAGCTAGGTTCGGCATTTGGCATAACACCAACCAGTACTCTTCTAAAACCAAAAAAGTTAACATATCCCAAACGAATAGTGAGTTAACTGACACCACTACCACTCATGTTGAGATTGAGCTATCAGGCAAACAATTAATTGATAATACTAGAGGCATTCCCTTAGCCTCTCTTATCATTTATATGCTTATAAGTAATCTACTATTTTCAATTATATATGCTTTGCTCCCGGAATTAGCAACATTAGTTACAGCAGGACATTTGACCTCTGACGAAAGGCGTTTATTCGGCTACACATACGCATTAATATGTTTATTAAAGTCTGTAACCATCTTATTTATTTGGCTTAAGAAAAAAATCGCTGTATTTTCTTATGTTATTATTGTTGTTATAAACGTACTGATAACAGCCCTACTACTGCAGTCAGTAATTACTTCGATTTATATTCTGATAGGTTCATTATTCATACCCGCAGTGCTGTTATCGCTAATCCGCAATAAGTGGCACATTTTTAGCTGATACCGTCAACACCCAACGTATTTAACGCTATCTTGGATAATCTGACTTAACCAAATGAAAACTTCTTAGCTCTCATTTTCAATAGAAATTCCGTAATCAAGAAATTTATAACCATGAGCTCAAGGCGACAAAAATAGACAGGCATTGACACAGTAAAGATAGATCCATACAAAGATGGTCAAGGTAGGAGTTTGACTAATTTACGGCTAGTTGCCACCCTCAGGTTCTCTTCACTATTTGGACTTGTTAACAGCATATCTTTCATCAAGCTCTCGAATTGCTCTAATGAATGCTATACATTAAGGATGTCACGTAGGAGATGTGTATGGAAGTAATAGACCGCCCCACGCCAGAATCGGCTATTGAAAAGCGGATAGAAGACGCCATTACGGATGCCTGTGAAAAGAATTCACACCTCACGGCAGCGATGATAGAACGTTTCGCCCAAGCCCGTGATATCCCCGAGCTTAGAGAAGCACTGCGCTCTCTCGAACAGGAAATACACGAAGCCTATGCGGCAGCCTTGGAGTCTTTCTCCGCAAAATAATCTAACCACCTGTCTGCAGCTGTATAAAAAAAGAGAGGCAAAAAAGCCTCTCTTTTTTATACAGCTGCCGTTTTCGCTCAAAAAGATCAGTACCAGTAATAGAGAGCCAAATGCATCACCGCAAGACCAAATAGCCCCGCGATCACATCATCAATCATGATGCCAAAGCCGCCATCGACCTGCTTATCTAGCCAACGAATGGGCCAAGGTTTAAGAATATCGAAGAAGCGAAAGGCAACAAAAGCAGCCAATATCCATGGCCATTCAACCGGCACCCAGAACAAGGTGATCAACATACCCACCACCTCGTCCCACACGATCCCACCGTGATCATGTACGCCCATATCCTCACTGGTCTTGCCACAGATCCAGATACCAACAACCGCCATGACCGCTGTGGCTAAAAGATAAACCCAATCAGGGAACTGCAACAACACAAAGTAAAAAGGAAACGCAGCTAAAGTGCCCCAAGTACCCGGCGCTTTTTTGGCTAAACCCAACCCAAAGCCACAGGCAAGAACATGCACAGGATCTTTAAGATTAAAGCGCCCTTCCGGCTGTTGCTCAGTCATGAGTAGCATCCCGAAACGGATCCCAACCCTGCCAAAGCTCAGACATAGGTTCACCGCCGCGTGTCACTATCACTTCGCCCCGTCCAGGTTTAAAACGACCAATACAAGCAAAGGGTACCGCAAAGTGCTTCAAAGCAGTTTCGACCGAGCCCCGATTCTCTTCTGGCACCGCAAACAGCAGCTCATAATCATCCCCCCCCGCTAATTGATAACGCAGGCGATCTGACTCAGGCACACTTTGCGCAAGGGCATCCGAGATAGGTAACTGCTCGGAAACTACCTCCACGTCACAATAGGAAGCTTTGGTAATATGCAGCAGATCCTGCAACAAGCCATCAGAGATATCGACTGCCGCAGAAGCTAAACCTTTCAACGCCTGTCCTGCCGCAACCCTTGGCGTGGGGTAAAGCAATCTTTTTTCTAGCTTTTCCCTGATCTGACAAGATTCAGTTATCTCGCCACGAGGCATTTGTAATAGTTCTAAACCGCGACAAGCATCGCCAGGTGTCCCGGTCACATAGAGCCAATCGCCAGGATTAGCTCCGCTGCGTCTTAATGCCTTATCCGCCTTCACTAAACCGTGGGCTGTGATCGTAATAGACAAGGGACCACGGGTCGTATCACCGCCAATCAGGCTAACCCCATAGTATTCACAAGTGTCCGCTAAAGAAGCCGCGAACGCTTCAATCCAATCATGGCGTTTATCAGGCAATGTAATAGCAAGGGAGATCCAAGCAGGCTCAGCCCCCATCGCCGCCAAATCACTTAGATTTACGGCAACGGCTTTATGACCTAAAGCATGGGGAGAAACATCAGGTAAAAAGTGCACACCTTCAACCAGGGTATCTGTGGTGACAACTAGTGCGCGCGACTCCGGTAGGGAGATCATCGCAGCATCATCACCAATCCCAAGCAGCACATCCTTGCGCTGTGCGCCCCGCCCCGTAAAGTGGCGAGCAATCAATTCAAACTCATTCATCGGTGTACACTGTTACCCAGGACGATTCAGGCTATTACCCAACTTATCCAAAACACCATTGATAAACTTATGGCTATCATCACTGGCAAATGATTTTGCCAATTCAATACCTTCATTTATCACGACGCGGTAAGGCACATCGTTTCTATGCATCAGTTCGTAAGCACCCAAACGCAGGATCGCTTTATCGATCTGATCAACTTCGGCAAATGGGCGACTGACAAAATCTGCCAACTTGGCATCAAGCTCACTCAAACGCGAAGCGACACCGCTGAGCAGATCACGAAAGTAATCAAAATCCACAACGGCAGGATCGTTGTCAGTAACGTATTGCAGTTCGATATCCGCAATACTGTCGTTAGTCATTTGCCATTGATAGATGGCCTGCAGCGCAATGCGCCTTGCCTTACGGCGTGCAATAGGTTTCACAGTAACTCCAATTAAAGCGCAGACATCACGTTAACCATTTCCAAGGCCGACATAGCAGCTTCGCCACCCTTATTACCAGCTTTGGTTCCAGCGCGTTCAATCGCTTGCTCGATAGTATCTGTAGTCAACACACCAAAGGCCACTGGAACAGATGCTTCCAGAGACACTTGTGCCAGACCTTTGTTGCACTCACCGGCAACATAATCAAAATGCGGTGTACCACCACGGATCACGGCACCCAAAGCGATAATGGCGTCATATTCACCTTTCGCCGCAACTTTTTTTGCCGCCAGTGGCAGTTCATATGCGCCAGGTACGCGAACAACCGTAATGTTGTCGTCTGCGACCTGTCCAACACGCTTCAACGTGTCAACAGCACCTTCCAACAAGCTTTCGACAATAAAGCTGTTGAAGCGGGAGATAACAATGGCAATTTTTGCGTTGGGAGCAGCAATAGCGCCTTCGATAACTTTCATGGATCTTCCTTTTACAAATAGGTGACCCGGCTGACCGCCAGAAAAACCGCGTAATAATAGCACAGTGACCGGTCAGGTCGGGAGTTTACTCAGATAGATATTCAACCACTTCTAAACCAAACCCAGCCAAAGCATGATATTTCTTCGGCGAACTCAGCAGACGCATCTTATGAACGCCAACATCCGCTAGGATCTGGCTACCAATACCGACACGACGAGAAGTCCCCTGCCACTTAGCGGCCGCAGGTTGCTCCCCTTTATCTTCTTTTTCAAATGTTTTCAGATGCGCGAGCAGCTCTTCATTATTTTCTTCGCGTCCTAACAACACCATCACACCACCCTCATCAGAGATGCGGGTTAACGCCTTTTCCAGCGGCCAACTGCGCGTCGATGCACGATCGCTAAACAAAATATCGTTCATAAAACTTTGCAGATGAACCCGAACAAGGGTTGGCTGATCCGGTGTCACTTCGCCTTTAAGCAACGCGAAATGCAGCTGACCATCAATAATGTCGCGATAAGTGATCAGCTCAAATTCACCAAAGGCGGTCGGCAGGTGGCACTGCGCCACACGCTCAATGGTCGTTTCATTGAGGTTACGATATTCAATCAAATCAGCGATGGTGCCAATTTTGATGCCATGCTTTGCTGCGAGTATTTCCAGCTCTGGACGTCTCGCCATGGTGCCATCTTCATTGAGGATCTCAACGATAGCCGCTGACGGGTCAAAACCGGCCAAACGCGCTAAGTCACAGCTCGCTTCGGTGTGCCCGGCACGGGTCAATACCCCACCCTCTTCAGCGATCAGCGGGAAGATATGACCTGGCTGCACCAAGTCTTTGGCTTCAGCATCAGGCGCAACAGCAGCCAAAATGGTTTTCGCTCGGTCTGCCGCGGAAATGCCTGTCGTTACACCTACGGCCGCTTCAACAGACACAGTAAACGCTGTCGAATATTGCGCATTATTGTTATCCACCATTAATGGCAGATTCAGCTTCATGCAACGCTCTCGATTCATTGGCAAACAGATCAGACCGCGGCCATGGGTGGCCATAAAATTAACCGCTTCAGGGGTTACCTTTTCAGCAGCCATGACGAAATCACCCTCGTTCTCTCGGTCTTCGTCATCCATCAAGATCACCATCTTGCCCTGGCGGATATCTTCAATCAGCTCTTCAATGCTGTTTAATGCCATTTTCTGCCTGCCTTTATCATTCTATTTTTAGCCATAGGAGCTGGCTTATTGTCGAGCGTGTCATTGTCGGGCCTGACAATATGAAATCACTCTTATCTAGTGGTGTTATCTGCTGCTTATTTCAAGAAGCCGGTACGACCCAACAGAGCCATCACATCACTTTGTGGCTGGGCTTCACTGACCGCAGCCTTATCCCCTAACATCAGCCGCTCGATATAACGAGCGATCTGATCAACTTCCAAATTCACCTTAGTACCGGTTTGAAACCCTTTCATGGTGGTCTCATCTGCGGTATGGGGCACTATGGTCAACTTAAAGCGTGCGCCGTCAACGGCGTTCACCGTCAAACTAATCCCATCAATACAGATTGAGCCTTTCTCGGTAATGTAACGAGCCAGATGTTCCGGAGCTTGTAGCCAAAATTCAATTGCACGCCCGGTCGATTCGCGGCTAACAACCTCAGCTAAAGCATCAACGTGCCCACTGACCAGATGCCCGCCCAAACGGGTCGTTGGCGTGACCGCCTTTTCCAGATTCACCCGCGCACCGCGGCTGGCACTGGCAAAGTTTGACCGCTTCAAGGTTTCAGTCGACAAGTCAGCACAGAAGCTGTCGCTAGAAAGCGCCACCACGGTCAAACAGACGCCGTTGCTGGCGATGCTGTCACCCAGCTTAACGTCGCTCAAATCTAATTTACCGGTAGCGATCTCCAGAGTCACATCTTGCCCCTTCGGCTCAATACGACGGATCTCACCAACCGCTTCAATAATTCCTGTGAACATAAATTCTCATGTCTATCGCTGTGAGCAGAACGACTTAATCATCGAGCTTAGGTTTAAACGTAGCAACAATCCGGAGATCGTCTCCAACCTGCCGCATATCTTGCCAGTCTAACTCTGGCAGTTGCGCCATGTCGTCAAACTCGGTCAAGTTAAATAGCCCTTGGGCACTGTTTCCCATTAATTTGGGCGCCAGATACAAAATAAGCTCATCAACCAGACCGGCATTCAGCAGCGCCCCGGCAAGCCTTCCTCCGGCTTCAACCCAAACCTCATTGATCTCTTTACTGGCAAGTTGGCGCATTAAATTACGCAGATCCAACTTACCCTCCAATTCGGGGATGGCCAGCATAGTCACGTTTTCTTGCCACGGAGCTTCCACATCGGCAGCTTTTCTGGCGATCCAGAGTTCGCCGGGCAGCTGGAACATCTTTAGCGCGGGCGAGATCTGTTTACGACCATCAACCACCACACGCACCGGTTGTCTGACGGGCAGAGGATAATCTTGAGTTAACTGTTCCGGCCTCACATTCAACGCCGGATCATCGGCCAGCGCCGTGCCGCTACCGGTGACAATAGCGCAACTCCGTGCGCGCCAATGCTGCACATCCGCACGAGCAGCTGCACCGGTGATCCACTGGCTCTTGCCATTACTCAAGGCGGTTCGCCCATCCAGACTGGCTGCCATTTTTAGGCGTACCAGAGGCATACCAGACTGCATTCGTTTAATAAAACCGGGGTTTAAGCCCTCGGCTTGCGCTTCCATAAGTCCATAACGCACACGAATACCTGAGGCTTCCAACAAGCCAATACCCTGGCCTGACACTAGCGGGTTTGGATCAACCATAGCAACAACCACTTCTGTAACCCCGGCGTGTACTAAGGCTTCAGCACAGGGACCAGTGCGGCCATGATGAGAGCAGGGTTCTAAAGTGACGTAGCAGGTAGCGCCGTTGGCCTGCTCTCCCGCTTCAGCCAGGGCATTCACCTCGGCGTGCCCTTCTCCCGCGCGCCGATGATAGCCTTCACCCACAATCTGCCCAGCGTTGACAATGACACACCCCACCCGAGGGTTCGGAGAAGTGGTATATAGTGCCCGCTCAGCTAAATGAATAGCGCGCTGCATGAATCTGTGGTCGTCTGGAGAAAATCGCGCCATGGGATGCTCTGCTTGGTCCGCTCAGGTTAGTGGTTTTGCGAGTTATTGCCCAACTTGGCAATCACATCTTCAAACTCACCGATGGTTTCGAACGACAGGTAAACGGAGGCAAAACGAATATAAGCCACTTTGTCCAGCTTCTTCAACGCTTCCATCACCAGCTCTCCGACCATCTTACTGCCCACTTCACGCTCACCAGTGGCGCGTAAACTGGACTTAATATCAGCCACAGTCTGTTCCAACTGATCAACACCGACAGGACGTTTCTCCACAGCGCGAAGTAACCCGCTGCGCAGTTTATCTTCATTAAAAGGTTCACGGCTGCCATCGCGCTTAATTAGACGCGGCATTACCAGCTCTGCGGTTTCAAAGGTGGTGTAACGTTCATGGCACTTAGTACATTCACGGCGGCGACGCACCTGACTGCCATCAGCCACTAAACGTGAATCGATCACCTTGGTATCTGGCGCAAAACAAAACGGGCAATGCATAAGCTCTCCTTGGGTAAGCGCTCACCATAACGAACTCTCGGATAAAAACAAAAAAACTGGCCGTCCTATTAAAGACGGCCAGTTATCAGCGCGTGAGTTCCGCCTTTATCTTAAGCGTAAACTGGCAGACGCTTGCAGATCTCTTCCACTTTACCGCGTACTTCAGCGATAACAGCTTCATTTTCAATGTTATCAAGTACGTCACAGATCCAACCAGCTAACTCTGTCGCATCAGCTTCGCTGAAGCCACGACGGGTAATTGCTGGTGTACCGATACGCAGACCAGAGGTCACGAAAGGTGAACGCGGATCATTAGGTACGGAGTTCTTGTTCACTGTGATGTGCGCGTTACCTAAAGCAGCATCGGCATCTTTACCAGTGATATCTTTGTCGATCAAATCAACCAGGAACAGGTGATTATCAGTACCGCCGGAAACGATCTTGTAACCACGATCGATAAAGCCTTTCGCCATCGCTTTTGCGTTAGCAACTACCTGCTTCTGGTACTCTGCAAACTCTGGCTGCAACGCTTCTTTGAAAGCAACCGCTTTAGCTGCAATCACGTGGCATAAAGGACCGCCCTGACCACCAGGGAATACAGCGCTATTCAGCTTCTTGTAGATAGCTTCGTCATTGCATGCAGATAAGATCAAACCGCCACGAGGACCGGCGAGGGTCTTATGAGTGGTGGTAGTCACAACGTGCGCGTGGGGCAATGGATTCGGATAGATACCCGCCGCCACTAAACCAGCAACGTGTGCCATATCAACAAACAGGTACGCACCCACTTCGTCGGCAATTTCACGGAACTTAGCCCAATCTAGGATCCCTGAATAAGCAGAGAAACCAGCGATAATCATCTTCGGCTTATGCTCCAAGGCCAGCTTGCGTACCTCTTCGTACTCGAGCTTGCCATCATCATTGATACCGTATTGAACAGCGTTGTAGATCTTGCCAGAAAAGCTGACATGAGAACCGTGAGTCAGATGACCGCCATGGGCCAGGCTCATACCCAACACAGTGTCACCAGGCTCAATCATCGCTTGGAATACTGCTGAGTTGGCCTGAGAACCAGCATGGGGCTGTACATTGGCATAGGTTGCGCCAAACAACTCACATGCACGGTCGATAGCCAACTGCTCGGCGACATCGACGTATTCACAACCACCGTAATAACGCTTAAAAGGATAGCCTTCTGCGTATTTATTGGTCAGCTGAGAGCCTTGTGCTTCAAGTACACGAGGGCTGCAGTAGTTTTCTGACGCAATCAGTTCGATGTGGTCTTCCTGACGAGACACTTCGTTGGTCATCGCCTGCCACAATTCAGGATCGAAATCGGCAATATTCATATCACGCTTCAGCATGGTTTCTCCCGGCGGGTGCCAAAAATGGGCTAAGAGGGTGTTTCAAGGCGGCGTATTTTACCCCGAGTAATGCCGTATGCCTAGTTTTTGTATCTTCTTTGACCTTAAACAAGGCGTTATACGAGAACAACTCGCGCTGCGATCAGCAAAAATACAACCCCTGTGACCCTGTCTATCCAATGACTATAACGTTTTAACCAAGGCAAAATGCCTTGATGGGAAAGTAACAGTGAAACCAAGGTATACCAGCACCCGTCCACGAGAGTCACGGTCGACACCAGCATTAAAATAGTCAGCCAATTCATATCTGCGGCGATGAACTGGCTAAAGAGTGCGGTAAAAAACAGGGCGATTTTGGGATTCAAAAAAACGATAGCAAACGCTTCGCTCGCCGAATGCAGATAAGGGATATGCACTTTGTCTTCGCTATCAACCACGAAAGAACTAGGCCCTGAACGCAGTGCTTTCGATGCGAGCCAAACCAGATAGCCAGCACCGAGATAACTGATCCAGAGAAACAGTTGTGGAAACTGTGTCATCAGCAATCCCAAACCGAGAATCGCCGCCAAGGCATAAGCACCAATACCGATGGCATGACACCAACTCGCCAGCAAAGCATGTCCGCGGCTACGTTGAATACAATTGCGCATGATCACCGCCAAGCTCGGGCCTGGGGTCATCGCACCCAATAGACAGACAGCAAATACGGAGAACCAAGCAGTCAACGTCATACGGCAAACATCATCTATGCATCAAAAGAGGGAGAGTAACCATAATGATCCCCCAGCAAAGATCAATCAATAGGGCTAAAAGGGAATGGATAGGCAAGCAAACCCAGCGTAAGCCCTGTATAACAAGGCATGCGAGCTCACATCGTTGATATGGCGCACTATATGCTTGCAGTAAACAATGACTCGCGGCCAACTCAGATAGTGACCACGATAGCTTACCCAAGGAGCCTATTATGTTTACTGCACTCATTGCGACATTAGCACTACTTGGCGCAGGATTCTGCGGCCTAATGGCACTAGGACTGCTCATCACCATGATGGCAGGTCAACCACCTAGTCGTTAGGTGGGCTTCCCCTAACAAAGGCCATGCCTCTCGCTAAGATGGCTAAAATAGCAGGGGCAGCAGCCAGTGCGGCAGCCATGCTTTCCATTTCAGTATTAAACAGATAGAGCATGGCCCCCACCGCCACCACGATCAACGTCAGTAACGGTATTCGGATTACGTTCCACTGGCTAACCGAGGCTTCCTGCAGCCAGATTTCCATCACCTCACTGCGTTCCGCAGCTAAAACAAATCGAGCAAAGCTGCGATTACAGATACGTAACCTCGGGTCTCTGACGATATAACCGCCGCGCTCTAGATGCTCTATCACTTCCAAATTGTGGCAATTGATAAAGCTACCGCTGGCTAATTGATACAGCGCCACTTTTTCATCTCGGGTACAAAGCTCCCATTTTCTGCGGTACAAACTGCCGGCATTGGCGATATACCAGGTTTCCAAGTCTTCCACTTCAAAATGCTTGGGTTGGTGGGATTGATACCAGCGTTTGAACTCAAAATGCACCAGCCTCAAATCAGGCCAAACTGCGGCTTCCCGGCGGCTCAATAAGTAGTGGTATTGCTTTGGATTATCGGTTGGCATCAAGCCAAATCCATGATGACTGGGGCTCCAAGCGTAGAATTTTCTTAACCCACTAAACATCTGCGCCCACTGCTGGACTTCGTTGTCTGCCGTTCCCAAGCTTTCTGTGTATGCATTACTGTGGATCAAACGATAGAGCGGCGAGCGCTCACAGCACACCACAAAACCCATCGCATCCAAACTTTGACGTCGTTCCAGCAATTGCTGAAGCAGCGAGAGCGCATTGCGACGAAGCTTTTCGTCCATTGCCGCCGTTTCCAAGTTGTAACACACCACCACTTCCCAGCCATCCAGTCTTGGCAGCGGCGAAGTCACACCACCATCGCCATAACGCATCGGCAACTCGGCATCAGGATCGGACAGATCTAGCCAATGGATACCATGCTCTGTCCCAAGCCATCGGCGATAGCGCATCAGCTTTCTTTGACCGGGCCACAGCATTAACACCCCACCGGGAACACGGGTCGCTTTCTCAAGCACCTGGCGCATTAAGCCACGTTTGGGGAAATTCTGGCTTAACACCCTAGGTACCAGCAAGCCAAGACAGCGCTCCGCCAGCGAACGGAATACGCGGTACAGCATCCAGCCAATAAGAAGCAGCGCAAACGCCATCAACCAGACAGACTCCAGAATCATCGCCAGCGCAGTCGGTAACAGCGGGATAATGAAAGCAGGCTCCTCGGCGGCATCCAAGGGGCGATAAAGACCTTTCGCAGTCCAATAGCGAATAGATGACAAGGCTCCGGTTTCTCTCCCTGCAGCCCGAAAACCAATCCGCGCGGCAAAATCAGATAGTGGTGTTGTTAAACTAATCAAGTAATCATAAAAACCCTTATCTTGAACCAGAAAAGATTTCTCCTCGTTGGCATGACCAACTGTTTTGCTACTGTTGATACGGGCATAACGCACATAGTAGCCACCTGAATCCTGATCCTTTATGCAGCCTAAACCAAACACCCCGTTACCACAGCCATTGGATTGCTCAGTAAAAAATGCGTGTTTCGATTGAGCAAAGAAATGGGTCGCCAACCAATGTTTTGATACCCCATCGGAGTTAACTTTGGGCGTATCTCCAGTGCCCAGACCACCATCAGAGGGTTTCGGATATAAAGTTTCAAGTAACCAATGGCGTTTTGCGAGCTGCTGATTGAACTGTTGGCCAATATCAATCGACGACAGTTCGCTATAAAGATAGATCTGATGTTTAGATATTTGCTGAAACAGAATGAGGGTCGGCAGTACCACCACGAGCCCCAACATCAGGCCACCATGTAACGGGTAAAGTCGCTGCGCCCAAGCCCGACTGACCCAGCCAGGCGCAGGCTCCAGTGATGGAGGAAAACGTTGCAACTGTTTAGCCATGATAAACACTTGCAACGCCATAGCACCGATAACCACGCCCGCATTCAAACCAAACGCTTCTTCGCGCTGCCACACCAGCACCGTCACAATAATATCTGCCAATGCGGCGACCAAGGCGATGGCAATCAGTGCATAGCGGCGCCACGCACTGGTTAACGGACCATGCGCCACCTGCAAGCAGAGGTTTGCCCAATTAAATATTAACAACACCAAACAGTACAAGACGGTCAGCACCGTGGCGTGTTCGACGCCAAAGCCAAAAACGCCCCCTTGTATCAAGCTAAGCACGGCAGTGCCCACCAACCACGGATAGACAGGGCGGCGATAGTAGTTAGGCCACAACCAGCTCAAGCCGGGTGTAAACACCTTTCCTACCCACAGAAAAGCCGCCAGGCACAACAGCAGCACCAACATGCTCACCAGCACCATCAGCAGCACGTTAAAGTTGATAATCTGCAACAGGCTGTGGTCGTACATCACCACCACACTCCAGGGAATGCCGTACTGACCTAAGGACATCGTCGTTAGGTAATGAGGTTTACCCTGGTAATTTACCCGCAGCGTCATATCTTCCTGACTACTTAAGGCCAGCTTAAGATCCCGATCATGATCCGTTGCCACGAGAAAGTTCTCTAACAGACTCAGCTCTGACTGCGAATGATAAAGTACGCGTCCCGTCTGGTTCTCCACCATTGCCAGTTTGTAACCAAAGGGCAAAACCGGCTCGAGCAAGTTCTCCAAATGAAATTCAGCAACTGCCACCTTGGCGTTAAATTTATTAGGCGGCAAAGCAATCGATGTCACAGTGCTTCGCAAGCCATCGGAATAACTGAAAATGTGCTCGACATAGAAATGTCCACCTAAGGGCGAACGCCAGCCTTTGTCCAACGCCAGCGCAGAAAAATATTCGCGCGTGGCTAAACTAATACGCTCATTGTCGAGCAGATCAAACGGATACCAGGAGTAAAACGGCCCGACCTGTTTACCTTCAGGGTCCAGCAAGAAATAGTGTTCAAGTGGCGGTAAAGCCTCAATCTGTTTCGGAATACAGTTAACCGTTTCATAATTTGTTTCGCTGCCCGACAGGGGTTGCACACATTGCAGCTGCTGTTGGCCATAATCAGCGCTGGGCAAATGGCTGGCCGCCACCGCTTGTTCCGACTGCTTTTGCCAAAGCTGGGTAAGCAGTTGCCGCTTATGGGTCAGTTCGTCGCCCACCTGCGTTCGCGCCTGCCCAGCAATCTCATACAATTGCCGCTGCACATGCGCTTTCGAGTTGCTGTAAACCAACAGATCGGTAATGGCGAGGGTGATCGTCATCGCAAACAAAGCAACACCAGCCAATGCGACACGAAACTCATTCGCCCCCATCGCTTGATTAACGCCCATAAAGCGAAAACGCAGAATCGGCCACAATGCTAATAGCAACAGTACTCCACCCAAAGTTGCTGCGGCCATTGAGGGCGACAAGGAAAACTTCGACGCCCTCGCCTCCTCCATTGGGATCAAGCCGGTTAACAGCAAATAGCCTTGCTGCAATTTGCCCCGAGAAATAACGGGATAAGGTAACTCATACGGCATGATATAAAGACGAAATGGCATTTCACCAATGGTGATATCAAAGCTGCTTGCGGCCCCTACAGGAAGTCGTTCGAGGGTACTTTTACTAGTCGTCGAACTACTACTGGCCGCACTCTGCAACGCCTTGTACAAAGGCTTAATCGCCTCTTCCCAATCCCGCTTGGACTTATCGTCAGCACTTTTTAGAAAATCATTAATATGGGTGAAATGAGAGTCATTAAACGACGTGGATGCATCGACATCTTCGACAGAGCTTTTTACCGTGGTGATCACGCCACCATCGATGTTAACCAGCATCATGAGGTCAAAGGGCGACACGCTGGGGGTGTCTTTTAGTAGCTCACGGGTATCAAAGCTGAAATAATTCCGATCGACAAAAGGTGTTGCACTGCTACTGTTCTGCTGCGCCAGACAACGCATCATCCAGAACCCTCGCGCCCCGCCCATAAACCGAACAAAGGGACGATCTGCATTGGCTTTACAGGCCGCCGTACTGCTTTCACTATCTAACGGAAACCAGTTCTGTTGCCCGGAAAAATAAACCTCCGCGGATGAGATCAAAGAGTTGCGCTTAAGGCGTTGTAAAAAATCCCCTCGTTGCTGCTCTTTCTTGTCAGCAACAAAAGCCTCACTGGCCAGATCAATTGAGTCAACCTGCTCGACAAACCGTTGCGAGGTAGGCGCTAGCTCCTGACGCGGATCACCGGCACCCGTTTTTGCCAATGAAATGATCTCATCCAAAAATGAGAACAACTCATGCTGAATCTCCGACAGCAGCAGTTGGGTTTCGAACGCGCCAGATGCTCGCATCGACTTACTGTCGGCAAAGACACCTATGCGACAGCCCCAAGAGCCTAATGCATTGATACCGTGAACAAGCGCATCATCGCCCTCTACCCTAGACTCACCCTCGTCCGAATAGGGGGTTTTATCGCTATATTTGGGCTTGGGGATCGCTTTATATTCATTAAACAGTGCGCATACTTTATCAGCCGCCACGCCAGAATCCGGCTTAGGACATACCTCATTGTAGAGCGACTCAAAGTCATCGTTCTCAGCATCAATACCCAGTTCATAACCCAGCACTTCCGCTAACTCATCATCAAAATCACCATCAATGTAAGCATTACCCTCCAGAATAAAGCTATGTAGCTCCTCCTTAAACGCTGGTGATGAAGCTTTGATCTGTTGAATATGTTCAGGAGAGAGCGAAGACGCGCATAAGCTGGCTTTTGGCAGGCGTTGAAACAACCCAGCTAACGCTTTGAATTTATTATCGAGGTGGGTACGCGTTTGATGCAGCACCGCGAACGACCGATGCTGGAGATAGCGTTCGTTACTTTGAAATTTTGCGTATAACAGCCAAGCGACTGGTGCCCCAATTAACAGCAACGACAGGGAAAACAACAGTGCCGTGGTCGTCCGGTTGACCTTAACGATCATCTGACCATTCCTGTGTAAGATAAACGGCTTATGTTGATTTCAACTTAAGTGATTGAATTTTAGTCAACAGAATGGCTTTTCACCAGAAAACGTAGGATCAGAATGAGTAAAGGAAGATCTTCGCTGCAAAAGCCATGCTTAACGCAAATCACTGTTATCCCCGTCAGATTCAGCTAAACTATTGCGCCGTAATCCTCCCTTAATGACTAACAAGAGTTGTCCGGCAGATATGGCTGAATACGTCTTTACAATGCACCGCTTGGGGAAAATCGTTCCACCAAAGCGTCACATCCTTAAGGATATTTCCCTTTCCTTTTTCCCAGGCGCCAAAATTGGTGTACTTGGTCTTAATGGCGCAGGTAAATCCACCCTGCTGCGCATTATGGCTGGGGTCGATACCGAGTTTGAGGGTGAAGCCCGCCCCATGCCGGGACTCAACATCGGTTACCTGCCACAGGAGCCGGAACTAGACCCAAACAAAACCGTTCGGGAAATCGTCGAAGAGTCTGTCGCCCATATTAAAGATGCGATGACTCGACTGGACGCTATCTACGCCGCTTATGCCGAGCCGGATGCCGACTTTGATGCGCTGGCCAAAGAGCAAGGTGAATTAGAGGCGATCCTGGCCACATCAGATGCGCATAACCTGGATAACGCCCTCGAACGTGCCGCCGACGCCCTGCGTTTACCTGAGTGGGACACCAAAATTGAGGTGTTGTCAGGTGGTGAAAGGCGCCGCGTCGCCCTGTGCCGCTTATTGTTGGCACACCCAGACATGTTGCTACTCGACGAACCAACAAACCACTTAGATGCGGAATCAGTGGCCTGGCTGGAGCGCTTCCTGCACGACTATTCCGGCACCGTGGTGGCGATCACCCACGACCGTTACTTCCTCGATAACGTCGCGGGCTGGATCCTCGAACTTGACCGTGGCCAGGGCATTCCTTGGGAGGGCAACTATTCCAGTTGGTTAGAACAGAAAGATCAGCGTTTGGCGCAAGAAGCCTCCTCTGAGAAAGCGCGCCAGAAGTCGATCGAAGCAGAATTGGAGTGGGTTCGCACCAACCCCAAAGGTCGTCAGGCAAAAAGTAAAGCCCGTATGGCACGCTTTGAAGAGCTACAAAATAAAGATTTCCAGAAACGGAATGAAACGAACCAGCTCTATATCCCGCCCGGTCCACGTTTAGGCGACAAAGTGATCGATGTTGAGCATTTGTCGAAAGGCTATGGTGACCGACTGCTCATTGATGACCTCAGTTTCAGCATACCTAAAGGAGCCATTGTTGGCATTATCGGCGCTAACGGTGCCGGTAAATCGACCCTGTTCCGTATGTTATTAGGGCAAGAGCAACCCGATTCCGGTGCGGTCACCATAGGTGACACAGTGGAACTGGCTGCCGTAGAACAGTTCCGTGACACCATGGATGACACAAAAAGCGTGTGGGAAGAGATCTCAGAAGGCGCAGACATCCTCACTGTCGGTAACGTCGAGATCAACAGCCGCGCCTATGTCGGCCGTTTTAACTTCAAAGGTGGCGACCAAAACAAACGGATTGGTGAGTTGTCTGGTGGTGAGCGTAACCGTGTGCATCTGGCCAAGCTACTTAAAGCCGGTGGTAACACCATCCTGTTGGATGAACCAACCAACGACCTTGACGTTGAAACCTTGCGAGCATTAGAAAATGCGCTGCTGGACTTCCCGGGCTGCGCCCTGGTTATCTCGCACGATCGCTGGTTCCTTGACCGTATCGCCACTCACATACTCGACTATCGTGACGAAGGTAAGATTAACTTCTTCGAAGGTAACTTCTCTGACTACGAAACCTGGTTAAAGAAAACCCTTGGGCCAGAAGCGATCGAACCCCATCGCATCAAGTATAAGAAGATTGGCTAACCTCTCTGTTGGTCGTGAAAGCCCAGACTCGTCTGGGCTTTTTTATGCCCTAAAACGCTGTTTCGCCACGATCTATTTGCAAAGCCTGTGATCTGAGGCAGGACTCAATGACTCACCTGACTTCTCAACAGACACAGGGCTGACTATGATTGCTAGGTAACATTGGTCTCTGCCGAATGTATGGATTTAAAACCTGATGCTCGAAAAAAGAAGATTTACCCGAATCGTATTCTCAACACCGGTCAATATTGTCACTGGTGATAAAAGCGTTAGCACTGAGCTGATCGACCTGTCTCTAAAAGGCGCATTGGTGGCTGAACCCAAAGATTGGGTTTACGACGAAGACGCTGACTATAAACTCTGTTTTCATTTAGATGGCTCTGATGTCGAAATAGAGATGGAAGTAGAGCTATCCCATCAACGGGCTCATTATTTGGGTTGGAATTGCCACCACATCGGGATCGAAAGTGTCTCTCACCTTAAGCGCCTGATTGAGTTAAATGTCGGCGATGAAGATCTACTGTACAGAGAACTGGCCGATCTAAGCCATCCGCCCGCACTATAGTTTTCTCTTTCTGCCGCTCACAGTAATGACAGTGAGCGGCAAACTCTCTACTCTGGAACGGCTAAATAAAACGCACAAAAACAATAAAGATGCGTTGAACAATCAACTCCTTTCCAGGGAACCGATATGAAAACATCCACTATTCTTGCGACGGCACTGCTTGCTAGCGCCATGACCGTCGATGCGACACAGATTGAACCAACCGCCGTAGCCAAACTTAATAGCGCATCCGAAGCACAAGTCATTGAATGGCGTCGCCACCTGCACCAACACCCAGAACTCAGTAACCGCGAATTTGAAACCAGTGTCTATATCGCCAAGCAGATGAAAGCGCTGGGTTTGACCGTTGAAACAGGCATAGCCCATACCGGTGTTGTCGCCGTGCTTGAGGGTAGCCTGCCCGGCCCAACGATAGCGCTACGTGCCGATATGGATGCGTTACCGGTCACCGAACAGGTCGACCTGCCATTCGCATCAAAAGCCACCTCCGAATTTAGAGGCCAAAAAGTCGGTGTCATGCATGCTTGTGGTCACGATACCCACGTGGCGATGTTGATGGGCACTGCGAAGAACCTAGTCGCACTCAAATCGCAACTGCCCGGAAAAGTGGTATTTATCTTCCAACCTGCGGAAGAAGGCGCGCCAGAAGGGGAGGAAGGCGGGGCAGCTTTGATGCTCAAGCAAGGTCTATTTGAGAAGCATCAACCGGTCGCGGTCTTTGGCCAACACGTCACCTCCACCCTGCCCGCAGGCGTAATCGGCTATCGCAGCGGCCCTGCCATGGCCAGTGCAGACCGTTTCAAAATTACCGTACACGGCAAACAAACCCACGGTTCTCGCCCATGGGGTGGTGTTGACCCGATTGTTGTGTCGTCACAGATCGTGATGGCGGTACAAACCATTGCCAGTCGGCAGGTTGATGTAACTAAAGCACCTTCGGTGATCTCGTTTGGCGTTATTGACGGCGGCATTCGCAATAACATCATTCCCGACAGTGTTGAGTTGATCGGCACGATCCGTAACTTCGACATGGGGATCCGCGAGCAGATCCACGAAAAGCTTGAGCATACCGCCAAGCTAGTCGCAGAAAGCGCGGGCGCCAAAGCTGAGGTCACCATTTTCAAAGGCTATCCCGTCACCGTTAACAACAAATCACTGACAGATTTTGTCGTTGAGCGTTTTAATACCGTGGCAGGCAAAGACAATGTAAGAGAGATGGGGCTCATCACCGGTGCGGAAGACTTTTCCTACTACGCCCAAGAAGTGCCAGGGTTCTTCTACTTCCTGGGCGTCACGCCGGCAGAGCAGAACCCTCTGACCGCTCCTAGTAATCACTCTCCCCGCTTCTATGTCGACGAGTCCGCACTCACCGTAGGCACCCAAACCATGACGCAGTTAGCGGTGGATTATTTGCAGCAACACCACTAGTTATTAGTGCTGCCGGTCGCCATCATCCAAAATAAGCACAATGTCGGATGATGGCACGCCTTCAGCCGCTATATAGTCTCCAATAAAACGGCGTACCTGAAAGTGAAAGGTCCAATGGCAGAAAATCATAGCCTGAGGAAGTGAATGCCCCTTTCGGGTTGATATTCTGAGAAGAGTAGAGAGCACTATGTATGACATATTACTTTGATCAGAACCTATATGAGCTAACTGCAACTCAGTGGCGAATGGCAGCACGCTGCATGTGGTTTACCGGCGGAGCGGTTGCACTCCTTTCTGACTGGTATTCATTTGCACTATTTATTGTCGCAATGGGGTTCATCATTTTAGGAGCGTTGCACCACTTTGAGTTACACATTCAACCTAAAATACTCGAATCTCAGTTGATTGTAGCTGACGGCAAGCTCTGCTTTAGTAACTCCGTTTCCGGTTACACGGCCACGAAAAACTTAGATGACATCACTAAGGTAGCGATGCGAAGATTTCTAGGCATTCCAATTTTGAGAGTCGACTTCAAAAACAACGAACGGCTTACGTTTGCTTGTTATAAAAACAGCTCCGATTTAGCAACTGAACTGAAGTCACAGTAAGCTGTTGAGATGTAACAAGCCTCGTAACGGAAGCATTCATTAGTTATTGGACGCTGAAGGGACATCACCGATCCGGCTATCCAGTGAACATGCAAATCTGAAAGCCCTATAACATGCCGTATAAACAGCACAAAATCTAAGCCTGCGAGCCGGCGTCCTGAACGACATCAGAAAGGGTAACAAGGCATTCATGCTTTCTATTCTTAATATCTGGTTATAACTGCAGATCCTGGCGCAACTTCTCGGCGATCTTTGGACCTCGTTTCCCTGGTGAGCTTGCACAAAGCTCTGCGGTACCCGCTTTATCGTCATCGAACTTGTAGTGCAGTAAACATTGGGATTCGATCAGAAAACCATAGGGGTCTGGCATTTTCGCTATCAGTTCCGCACTCTTGAAATCAAAAGCCTGGTTAAGCCTGACAAGTCCCCACCAAGACCACCATTCATTAGCCACGTAGCCTTGTTCACAAGCCATATAAGCTTCTTTGAAACGCTTAGACCTGATGAAATTCAGACACGGTCGGTAAAACTCTCGCTGCAAATTTGGTTGTTCTGGAGGTGGAGTTACCAATCCATCAGCCGCATCCACCCGACCAGGAAGTGTGATGAAGAAAAAGATCGCTAGTGCGACAACAGTATTCATACATAAGCCTCGCTCTATTGTGCAGAAGCCATAGGTACTTGAGGGAGATGAAGTACAAAGTCTGCGGAGTTCACCGACTTGCCTTTAACAAAGAACCTTTTCTTCCACAGTTGACTGGACTGTGCCGCACGTAAAACATCTGGTCTCGATGCTCTTGTTGTTTGAGCGAAACAACTTTGTTGTTCAAAGCAATCCATACCGCCCGTAAGCGTGACAGATACCGTTAAAATTGAATGTTGATCCTTAAGATAGTCGGTCACGCTCTTTCCTAAGAACGCGGTGGAATGAGCCACAGCCATTAACGCCACTACACGTTTGCCTTGCGCAACTTGAACGGCAATCGCTTCACTCATGTGTCTGTTGCGCTCAACATGTTCGTCTTCCAGCTGCCCCTGAATAAATCTCCGATATTCCATATCTATACCAACAAGTTCAACACCCATTTCTCGTGAGGATTGTAACAGTGCGATGTAGTAATCAGGGTTCTGCGGAAAATACTGGTGTAGATGCGCGTAAATTAACTCAGCTCCTTCTCCAGAGCGTGAATAGCTCTGCAAGATGGGTGTCATATCTGAAGGAAAACTTCTAACGCCAAGCAATCAAACCCGGCAAAGCGCAGCTTCTGCAATGCTTGGACAACTTCCAACTTATGCGCGCGGTGAGTGTGGTAGTTCTCGCCCATAACCAATACGCGGGTCGAGGGGCGAACCATCAAGCGATAGAGGTTCTTTCCAGGTGCTTCAACAATTGCTTCTGCTAAATCAAGCTTTGAGTAGGTCATTTACAAAACTCCTTTTTCGTAATCATCCTTTCAACAACGTTTGTCGAAGGTTCAGCTTCCTTACTGCAGGGCTAATTTAGGCCGGGGTGATTCGTAATGCAAGGTGTCTTTAGTACCGATGGACTGGAAACGAATCTGTACCTCGTAGCCGAATAAGAGCAAATGAGAAAAAGACGGCACAACGACCTACCATCCACTAAGCAAACAAGCTAGAAACGAGAAAAAATCACCAGCGAAAAAAACAATGACGCACCAAGAAGGTGTCAGCTAAATTTACACATTCTTATTTCTGCTTTTGCTGGCAAAATATAACTAATTGAGAATATTAACAATTGCTAATTAGGATCGATTTTTGCATTAGAAATCTCTTTAGTATCACTTAATCCCAAAGATTGCCGTAGGTGAATAGATTATGTCGAAGATCAGTCAGTTAGTTATTGGATTAACCGCCCTTATCAGCGCTTCCGTCAATGCTGCCCCCGTTACCATCAATTACACCGCTGACAACACGATTCTCGATTTTGGTGTTTGTTTGAACTTGGGCTGTAACCCTTTATCTAACCCATCAGACTTCTCATTACTGTTAGACAAAGGTGCCAATGTCAATAACTGGACTAATGCCGATTCAATCACTTTTGATTTAGATCCAGGCACTTACAGTATTGGATTTGTAGTGCAAAACTTCGGGGCTCCTTCTCGCGGTAACCCTGCGGGCTTGCTCGCTGAAATCATCTGGCAGGACAATATCAACCTGACATCCAGCACATGGGACGTCACCACCAATGGCGTTGATTATGTCGCTGCCACCGAATGGCATAAAAATGGAGCGGGTGTCTGGGGTAGCAATCTACTTGGCGAGATCAGCAGTGATGCATACTGGCTGTGGACGGCAAATAACTTTGACGGCACCACAGACACAACAGCCGCTTTCCGTACCACCATTACGGTAAGGGATGTGTCAGAGCCGGGTATCTTTGGTTTGTTCCTCCTTGGACTAGCCAGCCTTGGGCTGCGTCGCCGCCTCGGTTAAGCACCTTATCGACGGCATAAACGAAGGGCAGGTATCACCTGCCCTTTTTGATCGTACCTTGCTTCACGTGCCTATCACTCAGCTATAGCAGCTCTAAGGCTTCCGCCAGTGTCTTAACCGCGTCCACTTTCATTCCCTCTATCGGCTGCTTAGGACGATTACCATAAGGCACGATGGCGCGACTAAAGCCATGCTTGGCCGCTTCAGAAATTCTCTCCAAACCATTCGGTACCGGTCGGATCTCACCGGATAAACCCACCTCACCAAACACCACCATATCTTCTGGCAAAGCGCGGTTTTTAAAGCTGGAAACCAGCGACATCAACAGGGTTAAATCGGCGCTGGTTTCAGTGACTTTTACGCCCCCTACGACATTCACAAACACATCCTGATCTGCCATCTGCAAACCACCGTGACGATGCAGTACCGCCAGCAACATGTTCAAGCGGTTCTGATCGAGACCCACCGCAACGCGCCGCGGATTGCCCAACGGCGACTGATCCACCAGCGCCTGCAACTCGACGAGCAGTGGGCGCGTCCCTTCCCAGATCACCATCACCACCGAGCCAGCGGCGTGCTCTTCGGCACGGGACAGGAAAATGGCCGATGGGTTGTTGACCTCTTTCAAGCCCTGCCCGGTCATGGCGAAAATACCCAGCTCATTCACTGCACCAAAGCGGTTTTTATGACCCCGCAGAGTGCGATAACGACTATCCGCTGAGCCATCAAGCAGCACCGAACAATCAACACAGTGCTCCAGCACCTTGGGTCCTGCCAGCGAACCATCTTTGGTGACGTGCCCCACCATCAAGATGGCGATCTGGTGCTGTTTGGCAAACCGAGTGAGATAGGCTGCTGATTCCCGAACCTGTGAAACACTGCCCGGCGCAGATTGAATATCCGCCATGTGCATCACCTGGATCGAGTCCACCACCATGATTTTTGGCTGCTCTTTCAACGCCAACGTGCAGATGGTCTCGACATTGGTCTCGGATAGCATTTTTAGCTTGTCGGTGGGTAAGTAGAGGCGCTTGGCGCGCATAGCAACCTGCTGCAATGATTCTTCGCCCGTGACATAGATAGCGCCCATATGATTCGCCATATGGCACATGGTCTGAAGCAACAAAGTACTTTTACCCGCCCCCGGATTACCGCCAATCAGGGTTGCCGAGCCGGGCACAATGCCGCCTCCCAGCACGCGATCAAACTCCGCAAAACCACTGCTGAAACGAGGAAGCTCACTGAGATCGACAGACGCCAACGTCTGCACCTGTGCGGCCACCGCGCCAGCATAACCATCGCGCACACTCCGTGCCGATGGTGCCGCGGCCAGTCTTACCTCGCTGATGGTATTCCATGCATGGCATTCGCCACACTGCCCCATCCACCGGGGAAAATCGGCCCCGCAATCACTACAAACGTAGGCAGTTTTCGCCTTTGCCATCAGTACCTCGATAATCCTGCTGAGCCATGCCACAAATTTATGTGTATGGCATTGAATTTGCTTCTCTCAATCATTAGGGTAAGGCGTCAAATGTACGCCGCTATAATAATTAATAGAATATTGAGGGATACTCTACTGTCAGTTATCCCGTTTGTCAGTCTGTAGGTAGTAAACAATCTCGCATGGAACTCACAGCGTATAGCGCCATCATCGACCAATTGAAACCGTTGGTGGCAGAACCAGACTTTGAGGATATGCTCGCGCGCCTAACCCGTAGCGAGTCACCCTCTGCGCGCTTCCTGATTAAAATGGAACTTAAGCGCCTAGCCTCCCCTTGCGTGCGTGTTATTGATTTACGTGGCCGTGTTAACGGCAACTGTCATCCATTCGAGCATGATGGTCGCTTGCACTACCTTGATGATATGGCGGTACAGTCTTTTAAACGTAGCGTGAAAGATTATCGCGGCGTGTACACCATGGGCGTCTATGAAGACGTGATGAATACCGAAAATAACTTTCGCGTATTGCACCGAAAACAACAAGAACAGCAACTCTCTGAGCTTCAGTCCAGCAGCAAAAAATCAGCTGAAGATGAAGCGCTGCTGCTGGCGAATCGCAAAGTCCCCCATTATCCAGGAAAGCTGGTTCAATTTGGTCGCTATGTACTGCGTTCTGAAGAGCGGATGCATTATGCCATCTCCATCGAAGTGACACTGGCCGATGGCGTCGTCATCGAAGGCAACACCACAGACCTTTCGGTGAGCGGTGCACGTATTAAAGTCGACGACAGCTTTGAGATCCCCAAGGGCGACCATATTCGAGTCAAATTATTAGGGTTAGAAGATGACTACGTGCTCGGTGAAATGGGCAAAGGGATCGAATATGTGGTCATGGGTAGCGATGAACACCTGAATGGTCAACAACGCTTACGCCTGATGCGCGCCAACAACGAGCCTGTGTTCGACGAGTTTCTTGAACGTCTGATCCGTGGCAACAAACGCCGCTACAAGGTGAATCTGGATCATGCCGTCGACGCGGTACTCTGCAAAGGCTACGAGCAATACTTCTTTCCCCGCATGTGTGCCCTGCCAGTATTCTGCAGCGGCAAGCGCGACGAGGCGTTAACCCCCGAGTTAGCCCTAGTAACAGAGAATAATCGCCATATTATCCACTACTGGCGCGACGAAGAGTATCGTCTGCAGCTAGATGGCGTATTGCAACCTGCACGGTTAAATAGATTACGGGAAGCCCCCCAAGATCCTCTGTTGATCTACTGCTTTACTCACAGTGCCCGCGGCAAGCTGTTTTACTATTCCGCCATTGAAAGTGAGTTTGAGTCAGAGCAGCAAAAACAAGTTTTCATGGGGTTTGGTGCCAATAAGCCCAGCTGGCAGGTCTTGCAATTAACTATCGCAGGTATCCATCCTGCGCACGCCAACCTGACAACACTAAAAGATGGACGGGAGGGGCCAGAGCTAGACCAGCAGTCTCCTCCTCCACGTGTCGAAGGACGCCTTAAAGATGTTCGCCAGGTGGTATTGATTTCAGACGTCACCTCGGAGATCGGCGTGCAGCGTTATGCCAGTAACGAGTGGGACAAGTCGCAAGTTAATATACTGAAAGCGTTAGGCCATAAACGCGGCGGCAAGTCAGCCATTGAGCTGCACGCATTGAGCTTTTCAAACCTCAGACGCGAAACGCGCTTCGCTTACAAGACACAGGTGATTTTCAAACTGGGAGAGAAAGCTTTTGAGGGGTTTACCCGAGATATCTCTTCCGCTGGCTTGCAGGTAGAGTTAGACGAGCCGATCCCATGTGAGGTAGGCGATGCTATTCATCTTGCCCTGCCACAGTTGCAAAAGCTCACCAAAAAGATCCGTCTGGAAGAGCTGGCTTATGAGATTGTCGGGCATAACGCCACCGACACCGTACTGCACCTGAAACTAAAAACTGAACTAGGTAGTCAGGAAGCGAAACGTTTTCTGTCGCAAGTGATCGAGTCCAACCGCAAGAAACTACCCGCACTAAGATCACCCCAAGTGGTTGATGGTATGTCCAACGCACTGCGTAATATCAGCGCTCATGCCGTTACCACCACGCCATTTTATGTGCATAAGCGCGGCGCCCGTTATGCTATCGATACCGTCGCCGCCAGTGAGCATTTCTCTCCGGTCTGCGAACTGCTACAACGTATTGCTGATAAAGAGCACAAAAGCGGCATCAACCTATACCCGCTAGTGAAAGCCGAGCATTTTCACGAACACCTCCTTGTGCCTCTGAAAAAGCTGGAACGGGAAGATCCGCCGATCACCCTGGAACTCTATATCCGCTTGCAAACCGACAGTGATGGCATCCCAACTTTTGCCCAGTGCCGATACGCCGATGAGTTCGAAAACGAGATTAAACGTCGCATGTTTATTCTCGACAGCCTTAATCAAGGAGAGTTCTTCGCCTGGCAAGTACACCTATCCCGTACTGGACGTCCAGACATCGAATTCGTCAACGATGAACTCAGCTATATCAGCCAGTACGCTATCCATAAAGCGAAGAAGTTGGAAATGGAGCTGTGGGATGTCGTCGGTGTCGGTGAATTAGTGGATGTCACAAAAGAAGTACTCAGTCGCTACCCCACAATCAATAAAAAATAGCGAACAAAGAAATACGACTTCAGCATGCCCCCTTAATAAGGGGGCATTCACACTACACTGCCCCCCAAAGGTTTACTCTTCGTTCTCCCGCCCCTGCGCCGTAAATGCCGCAAACGCCTCTTCCCCGGTCATCTTTTTCGTCTCATTGGCAAAGCCGTAGTAACTCGGCTTTTCGTCGATAAAGATCTCTTGGGTAAATGGCGTTTGTTTCAATTCAGGGAACAAGCCCATGGGTAACATATACTGCTGGTTTTGCTTTATTCGATAAAACAGGTGGGAACCACAACTGCCACAAAAGCCACGTTCAGCCCACTCAGATGAATCATAGACAGACGGTGTACCCGTCACGACAACGTCGCAACCACCATCAAAAGCCAAAAATGCGCCACCACCCCAACGCCGACACATATCGCAGTGGCAGGCTTCAAAGTGATCGGGAGGTGTTGCTACAACAAGCTTGATATCGCCGCACAGGCACTGACCGGTAATTCCTTTGCTGCTCATCCTTGCTCCTTAATCTTCGCTGTATCAATGAAAATCGGGATCCGCTCTCAGACGAGGGAGAGAGATAACCTAGTGAGGTTAGTCCAACCAGTCAGCTAATTCGACAAAGTGATCCTGTGCCGCGTCCCGGTGCACCAACATATCGATATGACCGTAATCGTGACGATAACCTTTCACCTGCGACAACAAAGTAAAGCGGGTTTCTGCAGCCCCCAGTTCATCAATAAATAGCTGCACATCCGTTGGATGTCCCAATACCTTGTCGTTAGCACCAGCAAGAAACCAACTTCGCGGCCAGCGATAGTCAGAGACTGGCTCACTCATCAGAGCCGCGTGCTGTGCCTGCAGCGCTGCTGAATAGTCGAATCCGTCAACGGGATCACACCAATGACGATCCTGAGTCCAGCGCGTCACCTGCCATATCGCTCCCCAAGGTTCGTTATCCGCACCGATCTTTAGGGGCTTGGCCGGAAAGTAGCCACACACTAACTTGCATAATGGCGCCAGCCCCTGCCAGACAACGCCCATCTTGAAATAGAATTCTAAACTACGGACGGAGATCCGGCGCTTCACCCCAAACAGGGTTTTACTCAATACTTGTGGACGTAATTCAGGGAAACGGATCAACGTGGCGGCAGCCAAGGTGCCTCCCCAGCTATGAGCGATCCAGTGCACCCCTTGTGGGTGGCGGTCAGCAACAAAACGATGCAACGCCGGAATATCTTCCACCACAGATTCCCACTGGCCGTGGTCAGCACCGCGACCAACTTTGGGCTCACTGAGGCCACGACCACGCAGATCGGCAACGTAACAATGAAATCCTTGAGACGCCAGATAGGCCGCAAGGCCGCGCCCTTTCTCATTGTAAAAGATACGACCATTTTCAATGGAGCCGTGAAGAAACAGGATCGCCCCACGACTGGGGGCGCCTTGATCGGTCTGGCCAGCAGGCAGACAGATTTCACGCAGATGTAGCCTGACACCAGCCACAGGCTCGACGAACAGGCTACGGTATTGCAGGGTTGGCATTAGTCGCTGGCCAGCAGGTAGTAGATACCCTCTAAGCCGCCCAAGCTGATGCCGGTAGCCGCTTGTGCTTGCACCACCGGCTTCGCATGGAATGCGACTCCCATACGTGCTTCAGCCATCATCAGCAGATCGTTGGCACCGTCACCAGCTGCAACCGTTTGTCGATGGGTAAAGCCATACTCGTCACGCAGCTCATTTAGCGTTGTCGCTTTCACTGCCGCATCAACGATATCGCCCTGCACACTGCCCGTCAGAACACCGTCAATAATTTCCAACGTGTTCGCCCTGGTAAAGTCCAAGCCAAGATCCTGTTCCAGCTTGCTGGTGAAATAGGTAAATCCGCCGGAAACAATCGCCACTTTCCAATGGTGCTGCTTCAGTACTGCCAGCAGCGCTTCCAAGCCGGGCGTCAGCGGGATAGCGCCAGCAACCTCAGCCAGAATAGACTCGTTCGCCCCTTTCAGGGTTGCGACACGACCGCGTAAGCTCTCGGCGAAATCCAACTTACCCTGCATCGCCAGTTCAGTGACCTCAGCCACCTGCTCGCCAACACCGGCCAATTTGGCGATCTCGTCGATACACTCAATCTGGATCGCAGTAGAGTCCATATCCATCAACAACAACCCTGGCTGATCCAATACTGGTGCGTTTTGATCCAGCAGGTTCAGATCCAACTGCAGGGTTTGGCCAACCGCCGCCAACGTGGCACGATCGGGATACTCAGCCTTGGCTAGATCCACAACCACAGCACCTAACTGAGTGGGCTCCGCCAGATCAGCAATCGGACGAATGCCATTAACCGGGATATCGCTCTGCTTCAGATAGTCCAATACCAGCGCCAGACCTCGCAGGTTGAGCTCAGCCCCCCACACCACCAAGCGGCTACCCAGACGAGGAATGTGATCAACACGCTCCTGCTCGGCCAAGGTATACGCTTGCAAACTCCGAGTCAGTTTATCGTCCTCCTCGGTTGCAATACGCAGTTGAGCGCCATCATCGGTCAGTGCAACATCCTGCAATAAACTCTGCCCAGAGCTCACATCATCGAGCAGTTTTCCCAACACTTCACGACTCGTCCAATCCAGCGCCGAAGGAGCCAGAGAAAAAGTGATTAGTTTCACACGCTATCCCTTTAATCTAGTGTCTAATGTGAAGACGATAAGACGTTGCTTCACAAATCAGGACACCTATAGTATTTCTGTCCTCCCTAAGCCGCAAATGAGCTTAACAAGGAATCATGAGCCAAACCGCCAACGTTGTACCGGAATTAGCGGGCAATGATAAAAAAAATAAAATAAAAACAGTGAGTTCGAATAAAAATAACGGCACTAGGCAAATTTATTGGCGATTATTTTTTATTGCTATCACTGTCGCCTTGGTGATGGTGATCATGCAATTAATGGTCATGCTGTCAGTGAGAACGAACGCACTCATCCAACAACAAACGGAAGTGATGTCCCGTATGCTGACCCATCAGGCGGCATTGGAAGCGGTGCAACTGCTGTTGGATCAAGATCAGCCGCGCTTACAAGCCATGGCTGAACACCTGGCATCCGACCCTTTTATCCACGACGCGACCATCTATGATGTAGAGGGTATCGCCGTCGCACGCTCCGCTAACGTACTCGCGATCAATGACCTGCTCGGGTTTGGCCAGTTCTCCCCTGAAAATCGTCCCAGCCGAGAGCTACGCCCCTATATTGCTGAGGTTGTCAAAGAGAACGAAACTCTCGGGTATATTCGCATCACCCTAGAGATGGAGAAGTTACTGGATCAGGCGACGCAACTTAAGCAGACCAGTTACGACCAAGGGCGAATTATGTTGCTGCTGACGGGCTTAACCGGATTTATGTTAGCGTTGGTGCTCAGGCGTCGGCGCTGAGCAATACTCTCGCACCATATAGTCCGTTTGATATTATCAGACTAAACAGCAAACAAAGCGGCTTACCCACCAGCCCCTCGCAAGGAGCCTACGATGCAAGCCGTCATTGATATCTCCTGGAGTTACCTGCTCTGTTTTAGCCTATTGCTTGCAATCCCCCTAGCGATCAATAGCTACTTTAGATTAGGTCTGGCAAAAGAATCCGCTGCGGCCATTTTCAGAATGAGTGTGCAACTCACTCTGGTTGGTATCTATCTACAATTTTTGTTTCAGCTAAACAGCATCAGCTTAAATCTTGCTTGGCTGCTGGTCATGCTGCTGGTGGGCACCAGTGCAATTGTCGGCAAAGCGCGTTTGCCACTAAAGCGGCTGTTTATTCCGGTATTCACAGGGCTACTGCTTGGGCTGCTGCCATTGCTGTTGATTTTGCTGGTACTACTGCTGCGCCCAGAGCCCGTCTATCACGCGCAATACCTGATCCCGCTCGCGGGTATGCTATTGGGAAACAGCATGAGCGGGAATATTGTCGCGCTGCAACGCCTCTTTAACGCATTTACTGAACGGCAGATGGAATATGAAGGCGCGTTAGTACTGGGAGCCTCTCCCTATCAAGCCAGCCTGCCTTTCCTGCAATCAGCGATGCGCCAATCCCTTGCCCCGATCCTGGCTTCAATGGCAACCACCGGCATCGTGACGCTACCCGGTATGATGACCGGCCAGATATTAGGTGGCACAGACCCCGTGGTAGCCGTGAAATACCAGTGGCTGATCATGATCTCAATTTTTGTCATGCTCTGCGTGGCGATCGCTTCGACTCTGCTGATATCGGTGAAAACACTGATCTGTGATACCGGCAAGTTACAGGTGAATGTTCGAGAGTAACGATTGAAACCTAAGATCAGTATCAGTTAGCGGCGGTACCACAACGCAGCATCTTGCAACGGCGTTTGCTCTGACAAGTTAGGATTGTCGATCGCAAATAGCTTACGGTTAGCCAAATCTGCACGCTTTATCGCTGCGCCGAAATGCTCAATGAATAAACGGTCAAAACTGCCATCATCGATCATGCCCCTTAGCCCGCGCTCTATTCGCGCAGCCAATGCTGGGTATTTGGGTGAAACAAAAAAATAGGTGGGCAGCGGAATATACACAACCAAAGTGCTTTCCACCGCGAGGTCAGGATAAAAGCGCTGGCGATCGTCGAACTCGGTGAACACTTCATTGACACCACGACCAAACGAATAAAAGCGATCGTGCATCAACATCCGGAACAATGACTCATAATCCAATCCAGTGACCACTTCCATCCCGGCCTTTTCCATCGCCCAACGTGTTGACCATTGCTCACCAGAGCCAGTTGCAATATCAGCTAACTGTTGCCAACTATTCACGTTGGCAAACATCGGCTGATTCTGCTGCTTAATCAAAAATAGGCGATAGCCCTGGATCCCTTTACGAATAGGTATGCGAACGGGAATAAGCCGCTCTTCCCAGCCTGGTTTTGGGGCTTCGGCCATCACGTGTAATACTTCCCCACGCTCCAGCTCCAGCAAAGCTCTATCGCGAGGCATCACCTTATCAGTGGGGCGCACCGTGACACCGTCATGCTCATCCTCAGTTCTCAACAAAACCTCAGCCAGCAACTCGCGAGGATAGTCATAACGAGGATCTAACTTTGAGTGACCGCGGTTGATCAGTACCACAGCGGGGTAACCAGCAACGCCTGAGGCTCGAGGTGCAGCTTGAGTACCGTCAGCAGCCAGGTTATCGGCTAAAACTGCAAACGACAACGAAAGGCTAATTGCTGAGCATGCCAAACAAAGTGTCTTAAAAACTGCCATCGCTTAATCCAATAGCGCATCAAGGGTCAGTTTCATCATACTGTGGAAGCTCCGCTCCCGCGCATCACTACTTAGCTGTTCATCTCGGCGAATATGGTCACTGACAGTTAACACGGTCAGCGCCTTCGCGCCATATTCCGCTGCAACGCCGTAAAGCCCAGCGGCTTCCATTTCGACTGCCAGCACACCCATCTGATCAGCACGGTCCATCAAATCACCATTAGGGGCATAAAACAGATCCGTAGACACCACATTACCCACCCGCACCGGCACTTGATCCGCCAACGCTTGATCCGCCACCCGTTTTAACAAGCCGTAATCAGCGATCGCAGCAAAATCATGACCAGCAAGACGTGCCCGATTAACACCTGAATCGGTACAAGCACCCATCGCCAAAATAATATCGTTGAGCTGTATATCTCCTTGGATAGCGCCGCAGCTACCAACGCGGATGATCTGCTTCACCTCATACTCGGTATACAACTCACGGGCGTAAATAGAGCAAGAGGGGATCCCCATGCCACTGCCCATCACCGATACCCGCAACCCTTTGTAATTGCCGGTATACGCCAACATACCGCGCACCTGATTAATACACTCAGCCTGCTCTAGATATTGCTCGGCAATAAACTTGGCCCGCAACGGATCACCAGGCAGCAGTACAGTATCGGCAAAGGCACCGGATCCGGCGCTAATGTGAGGGGTAGCCATACACTCTCCTAGTCTCAACTCGAACTAATCTAATAGCACAGAAAGAAAGCTCTCGCCGTACTCAAGCGGTTGTATTTCCATGAATTGTGCAACAGTTTGTCCCATATCAGAAAAACTTTTGCGATGGCCAACCGTCCCTGTCTTTATCTGTTTTCCGGCGACCAATATCGGCACATGTTCGCGGGTATGATCAGTACCAGACCAGGTGGGATCGCAACCATGATCAGCCGTCATCAGCAGCAGGTCTTCCTCTGCCATCGCCGCCAGTAACTCAGGTAAGCGGGCGTCAAATTGCTCCAGGGCATCGGCATAGCCCAAGGTGTCGCGGCGATGGCCATACAACATGTCGAAGTCAACCAAGTTGGTCATCAACAAACCACCGGCGGGTAGAGTTTTTAGCGCCTTTAAGGTTTGTTCAAACAGGGCATCATTGCCATCACCGTGAAGCGCTTGGCTCACCCCTTTATGCACATAAATATCGGCAATTTTTCCCACAGAAATCACTTCCCGACCTTCATCGGCCAAGCGTTCCAACAGTGTCTTGCCCGGCGGCTCAACGCAAAAGTCCTGACGATTGGCGGTGCGCTTAAAGCTCTCGGCATCCTCGCCAACAAATGGCCGAGCGATAACACGGGAGATGTTGTGGGGCGCCAATAGCTCCAAAGCTAAACGGCACAGTTGATAAAGACGCTCCAAACCGAAATGCTGCTCATGGGCCGCAATTTGAAACACGCTATCAGCCGAGGTGTAACAGATTGGCATCCCCTCAGCGACAGACTGCTCGCCAAGTTCTTTAATAATCGCAGGCCCCGACGCATGGCAGTTGCCCAATACGCCGGGAAGCAGACCTTGCTGACGTAACTTGCGCAAAAAACTGGGGGGGAATGATTCTGTTTTTTCCGGGAAATAGCCCCATTCGAAAAACACCGGCACCCCTGCCATCTCCCAATGGCCACAAGGGGTGTCTTTGCCGCTGGATATCTCTTCGGCGAATCCCCAGCTCGCCTTATGCCCCAGCAGGTTAAGTGGCGCTTCGCCAGTGATTGGCGCACTACCCAGCGTGCTGTTCCAGCCTTCTGGCCAATGGCCACTGCTGGCCGCGCAGGCATCAGCCAAGCCCAATTGGTATAGATTAGGTAACGCGAGCGGCCGTTTCCTGATCTGCTGGCAAGCATCGGCGATATGCAACAGCGTATTGGCCCCTGCGTCACCAAACTGTTCGGCATCGGCGGAAGCGCCAATACCAAAGGAGTCCAACACCAGCCAGATCACCCGTCTTTGCATCGCTAGTATTCTCCCGTCTGAGTCACTGCGCCCTGAGCATCATTAAGCACACCATCCGTATGCATCTGTTGCAACAGTGATTGCCGCAAACTGCTGGCGCCTAAACGGAATCGTTTTGCAGTCAACGCGTCAGCTCCCAGTGTTTGCTTGACTAGCTGATAGTAATCGCTCGCTTCTGCCATGGTTCTAATGCCTCCAGCCGCTTTAAAACCAGCCACGTTGCCATGTTCACGGATGCACTCAAGCATCACTTTCGCCGCTTCCAGTGTCGCATTCACTGCCACTTTGCCAGTTGAGGTTTTGATAAAATCGGCTCCCTCATCCAGCGCCAACTGACTGGCTGTGCGAATAAGTGACACATCCTGAAGTTCGCCACTTTCAATAATCACTTTTACAACACAAGCTTCGTTCAGGCGACGAACCGATTTAACCAACGCCGCGGCTAACCACCACTGCCCTGCCATCACCGCCCGATAGGGGATCACCAGATCAATTTCGTCCGCCCCAGCCTCTAAGGCGGCAGACACCTCATGCATCACCGTCGCCGGTTTAGCATCACCGGCCGGAAAGTTCGCCACCGTCGCAATGCGGGTTTGATTGTCAGGCCGAAGTTGTTTCGCCAATGATACCCAGCGCGGATAAACACACAGTGCTGCCACATTCAGCAAGTCACCGCTATCCAGCTCAATACAGCTGTCGTGGCACAATTGGGTAATAGCCGACTCATCATCGTCTTGATTGAGCGAGGTAAAGTCCATTAGCGCGAATAGCTGCCCAGCCAATTCAGGCGATGTTGTTTGGGTATCGTCGTGATTCAAAGCCCTGACCCATTTAGTTTAGTTTGGATTGATATGGATACGATCAGTATAATGCCGCCTCAACTTAGCTGGCCAGCATTGGTCAGCGGATCATGGCCTGTTTGGTAGTGTAATGACCGATATCGATGTAGACAGCAGTACAGACACTTTGCGCTTCGGTGGCATCAACCGCTTGTATGGTAATGATGCAGCACAGATCCTCGCCAACGCGCACCTATGCGTTATCGGTATTGGTGGTGTCGGTTCATGGACGGCGGAGGCGCTAGCCCGTAGCGGTGTTGGCCAACTCACCCTGATCGACCTAGACGATATTTGTGTCACCAACACCAACCGCCAGATCCATGCCACCGCAGACACCATAGGCCAAGACAAAACCGCCGTCATGGCTGAGCGTATTCGCGCCATCAATCCTGCCTGCCAGGTTAACTGTATTGAAGATTTTGTCACCGAAGAGACCCAAGCCGAATATCTACTAGCGGGCTTTGACTGTGTGATTGACGCCATTGATAGTGTCAACGCCAAAACGGCGATGATCGCCTTCTGTAAGCGTAACAAGATCCCTTTAATCACCGTTGGTGGCGCGGGTGGGCAAACCGATCCCCGCTTGATCACCAGCGGCGATCTGGCCAAAACCTTTAACGACCCACTGCTTGCCAAGGTACGCAACAACCTGCGGCGAAAGCACAACTTCACCAAGAACACCAAGCGCAAATTTGGTATCGAAGCGGTATTTTCAGAAGAGCAGCTGGTCTACCCACAAGCGGACGGCTCGGTATGCCAAACCAAAGCGATGAATGATGGCAGCACCCGCTTAGATTGCGCTGGCGGTTTTGGCGCCGCGACTATGGTGACCGCAACCTTTGGCTTTATCGCCGCCGCCAGAGCAGTCGATAAGGTGCTAGCAAAAGCACGTAAAGCGTTATTAGAAAAGCCAACAACGGAGTAAGCGCAGTTAAGCTCTGACCACAAGGGATGACCCATCGACTGTTCATCAGAGCCACCTGCACAGCGATAGCCGTTTTCGCTTATTTTTTGTGAATCATAGTCTTAGTGTCGGCTTACTAAAAAAGTGGAAAGACAGGGAAGTGTTCGAATGAGTTCTATCGAAAAATATCTGCATTTAGCCGTTTTGGTGTTTTGTATTAGCGTTAGCGTTATCTGGCGTTACACGTGGTTCGGCGCTTTCCTTGACGCCACACTGCTCATTTTTGCTATCTATTTGCTGCCCTATTCTGCGGCACTGATTGACGACAAACTGCACCCTCAAGGCCTCCCCTTGCTTGAGCGACTTAGCCTAATTAAATGCTTCGCAATGCTACTTGGCAGCCCCATTTTTCTCTATGTCGGATTTTATTTGCTTTCACACGAGCCATTATCACTCTTATGTGACGAAGCCACAGACTGTTCCGATGCCGCACACAGAGGAGTTATCGGTCTGATCGCCATTTCCGGAGGAATATTTTGCATCACAGGACTGCTTTATCAGTGGTTGCCCAACCGACAGGCCTGCAAAGCGGTTCTCGACCCTGAACAACTAAACGCCCCGCACAACACAACGGCACTGATGCATATGTGCGTTTCAACTGAGACAGAAAATCTAAATATTTATCCAGATACCAGCTTAGAAGACGCACTCGTTAAAATTAACGCACTAACAAAAAAACAAGTACGCACACAACAGGGCGAAGCATTACTTGCCACCACCATCATGTGGCAATGTCCGCACATGAGTGACAACAGCCTAGCGGTGACAAAAAACAGTGACGGCCGCTATGACATTACGCTACAAGCTGTATACCGCAGAGGCATGGTAGGAAAGTGGTTTCGCCGAGAAGCATTTTGCCTGCTCTTTGATAATAAACGAAAGGAAGTCGACGCAATCTTGACCCGTTTTTACGGCGCTAATTCAGCGCAATATTATGATTTTGTTTATGAACAAGCGGTAGCCAACTAATTGCTGTTATTGGCAAAGATCTAAGCCGCTCCATCAAACAAGCAGATAAGAACTAAGACGAATCAGGCAACGATATTCATGCATTGGCAGATCATCACTATCCTTTTAGCGTACTTCCTAGCTCTGGCAGTACTCCCATCAACGTTTGCTAATATTTTGTTTGACTTACTTGCGCTCGGCGCTGCCTCACTGTGTATTTGGTATGTGTGGATGTTTGCCAAAAGCGGCACCGTGACGCCACATATCATTGAATCAACCAAGGGCAGGATCGGCTTCGGGGCTATTTTTCTATTATTGGGCTGCTTAATGGCAGGCTTAACATTCCCTCTCATTGTTTTACAGCCCACAGAATTGGTCTGTCGATACAACCCATGTGATACCGGCACACATAGCTGGGCAATGGGAATATTATCAGCAGCAGTATCGCCAGTGATGCTGCTGACCAGTTACGATCTATTTCGGGCAATTTGGAAGCCAATTAACAAAAGTAACAACCCTAAACGTACCAACAGTAACGGATAAAAAATGACATTATCATGGATGATACTCATCAGCTTAATTGCTGCCGCCTTATATATTCCCTCGCTGACCATCAGTGGTTGGCTACCATTAACACTCAGCAAGTGTAAGCAAGATCGCGCTTGGAGAAGAGCTGTCATCACAGCTATTGCACTGCCAGCCATTGCAATGCTTCTTACCTACCCATTCTGGTTAATCCCTATCGCTTGGTGCCTATACGCTTTTACCGACGTCTCACTGTGGTCTTGGTGGCTGATCGCACCGTCAGCCCCACTCGTTGCGCTCATTGTTGCGGCTGTCATTGTGGATGTATAGTTGCGATTGGGGGCTCAACGAAAACGCTATGGTTGTCTGGCGGCAATAAACGCTTGGATCTCCGCTTCAGTAGGTTCAGCCCCAAACACGCTAGCCTTCACTTTGAAATCCTCGACCACGCGACTAGCGCCTGAACGACCATTGATTTTGATGACGTCGGCAACAAATTGCTCGTCGTCTATTTCATCGGAGCAAACACTCAAAATGCATGGGTGAGACGTCAAAAACTCAGCGATATCTGGCAGAGCAGCCACACAGCAAAGCGCCTCAACCGCAGCCTGATGCAACTCGCTGTGCACTTCACGGATCAGATCGTAGTAGGCTTCCTCTACAGATTTGTAGTTGGCCGATTGCTCTCTGTTTTCCGGTGCTGGTATGGAATAGATAGGATCCAGACTCTCCAAAAGATCATTAACCGAGGAGAGGCTACGCTCAGTCTTCGTCAGCAGCGCTGCGACGACACCCTCAACAGGCAAAAAAGTGGCACTGCTGGGATCCCAACGGATAGCCGATTTCATTTCAGCATCACTGATCCCCTCCTCATCGAAACATTGCTCAAGCCCCGTCACTAAGCCTTGTTCGCTACAAGCAAAAGGGGTGCAATAAGACCATGTGCCAGCGTTATAGTAGAGGCCGATATGATAGAGCTGTTGCTCGGAAAACTGCTCGATGATCTTTCTAAGTGCAGGGGCGGTCTCACTGCTGAGCGCCTCTATGAATTGAGTTTTGACCTCAGCTAGCCTGGATCCAAGTGTGGCTGGGTAGTCCGTCTCTGACATTTGAGTTAATCCGTTATGTATATTTGATCCCTATCTGCAATGAACTCTACTTTTATCATAGATCGGGCTTTTGACGTAGCCTGTAAAAAGCTGCGGTATTTGGCCACAGAGTCAGGAGTAAGCACCTCGCCGTCTTGCCTTAAGGGTGTTAAATCAGGGGAAAATTCAGCATCCATAACGCAAGCGGACTATGAATCTACCGCCAAGCGATTGAACAATCGCCCGAGAAAACGATTAGGCGACAAAACAGCTGAAGAGGTAATCAATGAACACTAACCGCTACTGTTGCACTTCAAACTTGATACTAAGCATCAAACTCCGACGGGTCAGATAAACCATTAGATAGTAAGGCCATTTTTGTATAGATTTCTGTCTCATCTGGCACTTTAATAACTTTTGATTTAAGTCCTAACTCTGTGAAGTGCTTTACTCTTTTTGAGTCAGTCATCGAACCACTCTTACCCCCGGCAGGAAACCTAAAGCGCGAGACGTAAAGGGTTGCGTATGTATCAGTGCCCGTTGTTACAGTTGTCCATTGGTACGGAAAAAATGTCTTTAAATCTTCTTTCAGCCAGTCAATACGTTTGTTTTTCATTCTCTGCAAATTGAGGAATTTTAAAAGTGTAGATCTTGGTATGGCGACACAATCCACCTTCAAATCCCATGCTTTCACGAGTAGATAAGAGCCAAGTACTTTATGTAACCGAGCTTGAGATTCTCGGTAGACTTCCTCTGTTGTTGCCATAGAAGACTCTCCTTTGATGTTTAACGCCCCAACCACGGGCGGATTGAGCAGGCTAAAATAAGGAGCGCAGCGACGCCAGCCTGCGAGAAAGCGTCCACGTGGGTTGGTTTGTTAGCCTGGCTAGACGCCATCGGTTCGTACGACGACCTTTAGAGGCTTCAGCTCAGCTACAATCCTGAATGCTTCGCTGCGTTTTACGAATTGTTCAAAGTCTCTGAGCTCGTCTCTGGAGACACACCACTTGTTACCACTACCCAGAGCCGCAAGTTTAGGTGTTGGCGAGAAAAAGGCATCGCAATAGAGTTGTGTGTATCCTTCATCATCCACAGTTCCTGCCACGATATATTGGCGCTTTATGCCTATTTGGAAGTACTCTCCATGCCCCCAGTCATAAACGCCCCATTCATACAACAGCATATCCGATGAGGGTTCTGGATCTAACCCATGGTAGCGCCTATCTCGGTAGAAGCTCAGGCAGCTCTCAAACAACTCTGAAACTTTAATCGCCTCAATATCTTTCCCGTTCTCCGAAAGGTATTCGAGAAAGTCTTGGTCTGAATCTTCGTGTGCATTTTTTGGGGTCATACCAAACTTACAGCCCATTGCTACAGAAGCTGTTGATCCAAGTGCTAACGTCAAGAATATTCTACGGTTCATAACTCAGGCTAACGCTAAATAGATCTACACAGACCATCTATCTGGATAAGGGAGCGATGTATACCTATCCCTATATACCGACTAGATGTCCCTGCCCCATTTTATAATTGCTTAATCATAACCCACTGATTAAAAGCATTTTTGTCTATTGCTCACAAAAGCGCGCTGAGGTTAGCGACGGACAAATCATACCTAAACCGCAACCCAACTGACTTCGGTCAGGCATTGCTCACCATCCAGCAACTGCGCGACAAAGCGCTGTCCGGCGACTATTTGCCCGACGCCTTTGGGCGTGCCTGTCATCAAGATATCGCCATCCTGCAGTGTCATAAATTCCGCAATATCGGCGAGTACGACGTCAGGTTTATGCAGCATCAAGCTGATGCCTCCCTGCTGCACTAGCACGCCATCTATCCACAGTTTCAATTGCAATTGTTGGCTGAGGCTGTCGATAACTACAAAGTCGCTAAACAGGGCTGAGCCATCAAACGCTTTGGCGCGTTCCCAAGGCAGTGACTTGGCCTTAAGCTGGCTTTGTAAGCCGCGCTTGGTGATATCCAAACCGACGCCTGCAGCAATAAGCTTGCCCTGCTCAACCAAGAAACAGATCTCGGTTTCGTAGTGCAGAGGCTCACCCAATACGCTGTACAGGGTGTTGCTGATCGCTGAATTTGGCTTTAGAAAGTAGACCGGCTGTTCCGGTACTTCGTTGTTCAGCTCTTTGATGTGGTCAACGTAGTTACGCCCAACGCAGACGATTTTAGCTGGCGTGATCGGCTTGTGAGTCTGAGCCTCTGGTTGAATTAAACGCACTGAATTTTGCACGAAAAGGCTACCTTCTTTTATTAGCTTAAGGACGATGGTTAGGGTCTGAGACAGCGTGCTGAATGGCATCAACGATAGCCAGTAAACCATTGCCGCGGGAGGGGCTTAAATGCTCTAACAGTCCCAGATCGCGAAACCACTGGCGGCCATCAAATGCTTGCACCGCTGCCGTAGTTTGACCATTAACCGCCGCCAGTAACAGTACCAGTAAACCCCGCACAATACGGGCATCAGAATCGGCGGCAAACCAATGACAGCCATCTTTAACCTGATGCAACAACCAAGTGCGACTCTCGCAACCTGTCACTTCGGCTGCGGGTTGTTTCTGTGCCAGCTTTAAACCGGGTAGCCTTTTAGCCATCAACATCAACTGCCGATTGCGCCCTTCCCAACCCTTTGCCGTTGTGATCAATGCTTGTAGCTCCGCTAATGGCCATATCCAAAGCGGTAACGCTTTGTCGTCGATGACTGCCGCCACGGTTTCTGGCTCGCCTTGCGGGCTGGATTGAGAAGCGGCTGCCTTGGCAAGCGGTTCGGTGTTCTCTGTTAAGTTTTCCGCTGAGTCATCGACTAAGTTATCGGCCGAGTTTTCAGCCGACGTATCGGCCAACGCATCAACTAAGAACCCGGCAATTAAATCCACCGCACGGTCGGCTTCGGCAAGGCTGTTATAGGCAGCAAAACTGATCCGTAACGTGCCGTTAATACCCAGTTGTTCCATTAGCGGCATGGCACAATGGTGCCCTACCCTTACAGCCACTTGCCGCTGATCCAACAACATGCCCATATCTTTGCCATGCACGCCATCGATGGTGATCGAGACCAAACTGACGACGTCATTTGCATCGGCTGGCGGCCCATATAAGGTCACCCCTGGCAGTGCAGCCAGACGTTGATATGTGTGTTGGCGCAACGCTTGTTCGTGGGCTAGCCATTACTGGCGTGGCTGCGCATTGATGAAATCAATAGCCGCCGCCAAACCAATAGCGCCTTCGATGTTGGGCGTACCCGCTTCAAATCGAAATGGCGGCGCCTGAAAGCGGCTACCGGAAAAACTCACTTTTTCGATCATCTCACCACCGCCCTGCCAAGGCGGTAAAGCTGCTAAGGCAGCAGCCTTGCCATACAGTACGCCGATCCCGCTGGGGGCAAACATTTTATGACCAGAGAAGGCATAGAAATCACAATCCAGCGCTTGTACATCCACCGCTAAATGAGCCACCGCCTGTGCGCCATCCACCACGGTGATCGCGCCCACGTTCTTGGCGGCGGCCACCATCTGCTGTACCGGATGAATCGTGCCCAAAGCATTGGAGGCATGCCCCACGGCAAACACTTTAGTGCGTGGGCTTAACAGCGCGGCGAATTGCGCCATATCTAACCGGCCATCACCTAGCACGGGCACCACGTTCAGCACCGCACCGGTGCGCTCGCAGAGTAGTTGCCAGGGCACAATGTTGGCGTGATGTTCCATCGCCGTCAGTAAGATCTCATCCCCAGGTTTCAGCTGGTTGGTAAAACCATTGGCCAGCAGATTAATGCTCTCGGTGGTGCCTCGCGTCCAAACGATCTGTGCTGCACTTGGCGCATTGATAAAACGGGCGACGGTCTGCCTAGCCTCTTCAAATGCTTCGGTGGCAAAGCGACTCAGGCGGTGACTGGCACGATGGACATTGGCATTGTGGCGCTGCCAATGATTGACCATGGCATCGATCACGCAATGGGGCTTTTGGCTGGTGGCGGCGTTATCAAGATAGACCAACGGCGTATCTGCCACTTTTAGCTGCAGGGCAGGAAACTGCGCCCGTAATTGCGCCAAAGCCGCTTCTGGCATGAACGCAGCTGAGTTGGTAAGAGGCGAATAAGCAGGCTCGGTCTTGGCTGTCATGGCGATAATAAGATTAGATTTCCAGCCGAACAGACTCGGCAGTTAAGCGAATAAGGGTATGGTCGCTTATTGCTTCAGCACCCGCAACCCTGGCACTGCTGGCAACCCTGACAATCGGAATGCTACTTATGGTTTGAAGCCAAATAGCTGCGTTGCATTGGCACCGGTTTGCGAATAAATATCAGCCAGCGGCAGCTGCTTTAGCGCCGCTAATGACTCAGCCACCTGCACGACGCGCGCCGGCTCATTCCGTTGCCCTTGAAAACCAGCCAATGGCATATCGGGGGCGTCAGTTTCTAACAGCAGTTTATTCAGAGGTAATTCAGTCACCGCAGCACGGGTTTTCGCCGCTCGTGGGTAGGTGATCACGCCACCGACACCGAGTAAGCAGCCATGCTGAATGTAATCATTGGCGAGTTGTAAGCTACCGCTAAAGGCGTGTATCACGGCCCCCTTCTGTACCGGTTTGGCTTTCAATAATGACAGCAGCTCTGGGTGCGCTTTGCGCACATGCAAGATAACGGGCAGTTCGAATTTTTCCGCCAGCAACCATTGTTGCTTTAATAGGGTTTGTTGTTTAGCGCGATCGGCACCGGCTATCACCCAATCTAAACCGCACTCGCCAACGGCGACGACCTTAGGGTGGCGCTGTGCCAGCAAGGACTCAAGTAACAGCAAATCCTGTTCGCTATGCTCTGCCTGGAAGTAGGGGTGCAGACCCAGTGCGATATATATCGGCGCATATTGCTCAGCCAGTGCCAGCAACGCCGGCCAGCGCTTGGCGCTGACCGCTGGCACGACCAACCGTGTTACGCCTGCCGCCTGGGCACGACGAATAACCAACGCTAGATCGGCAGAAAAAGGATCCAAGTCCAGATGACAATGAGAGTCCACTAACACATTGATCAATCTCTGTTTGTATCGGCTTTAAAGCCAGCTATGATAGCTAATATGAAACGCATATATAGCCATAATCACCAAATCCATCGGGGCTTTACCCTGATTGAGCTGGTTGTTGTGTTGATTATACTCGGAATACTCGCTGTCACTGCGCTATCTCGTTTTATCAACTTAAATGATGAAGCGACCGAATCCACCGTCCGCTACTCGGCCAAAGCATTTAAAACCTCGGTAGATTTGGCAAATGCAGCTTGGGCTGTAAAGCGTTTAAACGTCGGCATCTACAACCTATCGGCACTACCACGATCTGAAGACCCCAATTTCGCCGCCCGCGGCACAAGTGGAGTGGATGTGAATGCCAATGGCTGGCCAGCAGGGATATGGGAAGATTGGCTCGCCAACGCGCCTGCCGATACACCTGAAGATCCCGCGGTTTATGGAGCGATTGGTATTAATAATGTCCAAGACTGCGCGCAGGCGTGGATTGGCTTAATGGACTCGACCCAAACCGTTGCGCGAACAGCCAATGAATCAGGTGATTACCTTGCCAGCCATTTAGGTGGTCAACAGTGTCTCTACACTTACCAAGATGATACCCGTTATAGCTTTTTTTACGATGCTGCGGATGGCACGGTGGAATACCAGTTTATTCCATAGCGCGAACAGCAACGACTCGCCTTTAGTAAGGATGACGGCAACATGACAAATAAGCTTTCGTTGCAGGAACTTCAAGAACATTTGCTCAGCGATGACCCCATGTCAGCCCCCATCAGTGAACTTGTTGAAGCATTGGTGAATGGCACCGATAGCTCGCACAACCTGCCCGAATCCCATTACCAAATAGATCCCCGCGATGGCGAAATCACTATTTTTAGCGCATCCAGAGCGAATCGCCCGCACTCCACTGCAGACAAACCCACAGAAGTCACGACTGGCGACAACTGTCCTATCTGTGCGGGGAACCTCACCAGTGTCTGTCATGTACAGCCACTGTCGGACGGCGCCAGTTTTATCACTGAGAACCTTTACCCTGTGGTGCATGCCCATGGCTTAATGAAGGTAGAGCCAGACGAGGTTGGTAGCCATGCCATCGTCCGTGGTGGCAACGCCTTTGGTGGTCATTTCCTGCAGTGGACCAGCACCGAGCATGATAAAGATTGGCACAATATGCCATTAGAGGATCTTGTGCTCACCATGGAGCAACTGGCCATCATGGAACGTAAGTTACTCACCGAAGCGGTGGCTATGCCGAAATCGGCTGGCAGTAATGGTGAAACCAGAGGTTATCTCAGTATTTTTAAGAATTTTGGTGTTAAAGCGGGCGCATCACTGACCCACGGCCACCAGCAGATCCTCTTTGCCAACGTGATGTGCAGGAGCAGCTTTAACGATTGGCGTTTTTATGCCCGCCACTTTGAGAATTTTTCAGATTATATGCTCAGAGAAAATGCTGAAGATCTGATGGTAAAAGACTATGGTGATGTGGTGTTGATGGTGCCCTACTTTATGCCCCGCCCTTACACCATGTTGGCCGTAGTGAAGCAGTCAGACCACAGTCATCTATACCATCTACCGGAAAAAACACTCGCTGACCTCACAGAAGCGATGCGGGATGCCATTCTAGCGATGCGTGCTGAACTGGTTAAAGACGGCAAGCCAGAAGCGTTCAACTATTTGGTACATACCGGGCCGGGTTGTGGTTTATACGTTGAGTTTATGCCACGGGCAGATGCGCACGGCGGACTTGAGATGCAAGGTACTTGGGTTTGCCAAGCGCTACCCACCGTGTGTGCCGAACGCCTTCGACAGAACCTTAACGGGCATAGCCAACGGCCAACAGACAGCTAGCTATCCAGTGCTGATGGCAAGCTGCTAGCCAACAAAGCGGGAACATTTGCGGCAATGACCGGGCGGGAAAAATAGTAACCCTGTAGCCAATCACAACCCCGCTCGGCGAAGAACAATGCTTGCTCTCGCGTCTCGATCCCTTCCGCAATGCACTGCATATTGAGGATCTCTGCCAACTTTAAAGTGGCATTGATAATCCCCTCGGCACTGTCTGATACGCCTATCTCGCTAACGAAACTACGATCAATTTTTAGAATATCGATGGGGAATGCCTGTAGATACTTAAGTGAAGAGTAGCCCGTTCCAAAATCATCAAGCGCCAGAGTAAAGCCTGCTTCATTCAGTCGGTTCATCATCGCCTGTGCACGCACATGATCACTCATTAAAGCACCTTCGGTGATCTCCAAAGAGAGCGCACTGCAAGGCAGCTCATAGTCAGCCATCAAGCTAACAAGCTCTTGTGTCAGCCCCTCGACGTCAAAATGACGCGCCGACAGGTTCAATGACAAGCGAGGTTGATAACCCAGTTGATACCAGTGGCGGAGATCTGTCAGCCCGAGGTGAAGTGCCTGCCATGTCATTTCACCAATCAGTCCCATCTCTTCCGCGATCGGGATAAAGGTCATTGGCGGCACAGCAACGCCGTCACGCTGCCAGCGAATTAATAGCTCTAAGGCGATCACCTGACCGCTCGAAAAGTCGATGATAGGTTGATAGCAGCAACTAAACGCCTTGTCCTTCACTGCATCTTTTAATCCATTAGCCAGAGATAAGCGCTCCCTGACCTGATGGTTCATCTCTGTCTGGTAAAACTGTACGGAGAACGCGCGGGCATTCTTGGCATGGTACATAGCAATATCAGCGTGCTTTATCAGCTCATCACCGCGACGGCCATCCATCGGATACATAGCAATACCTATGCTGGAACCAACACTGATCGCCTCTGCCCCCAACTGCAATGGCTGCTGGATCACCTGATTTAAGGTGTTAGCCACGCGGCTCGCTTCATTAGCGTCAATGTTCTCCAGCATCACCACAAACTCATCACCGGATAAACGCGCGACCGTATCCTCTTTTCGTAGACACTGGGTGACTTGTGTTGCGACATGGCAAAGCAATGCATCGCCAGCATCATGGCCCAAGCTGTCATTGATCTGTTTAAACTTGTCCAAATCAATAAACATCACTGCCAATGATGTTGCAGCCCTTTCCGCCTGGTCAATCGCATGGCTCAAACGATCCAGAAATAACATACGGTTAGGCAAGCCGGTCAAGCCATCAAAGCTGGCCATCTTTTTAAGCTGCGCCTGCACTTTCTTTTGCTCAGTGATATCACTGAGGGTAATGGCGTAGTGTTCTGGCGATAACGAATCACCACTGGCAACGGAATAGAGATCCACTTCCACTTCATAACGCTGCCCTGAGGGGGCGACAAAAGCTAACTCACCATTCCACTGTTCACCAAAGCTTAACTTGCGGATCTGCGCCAAAATCAGCCTTTTGCCATCAGGATTTAACGCTAACAGCTCGGCTAGTTTTTCGGGGAAATCCTCTTCACTGCGGGAACCGATAATTGCCCTTAGTGCGGGGTTTGCATCAATTACCCGAAAGTGCTTATTCAACACCATCACCCACTCGTGGGAGTGCTCAAAAATGCGGCCAAACAGACTGGCGCGCTCTTTCGTCGAATAGATATCTGTCACATCCGTGTAGGTACCAATAATCCGTGACGTTTGATCCCGTGTAACCAGGCTCCCTAAATCACGGAAATAGAGATAATGCCCTTGCTGATGACGCAGTCGATAGCTGACATCAAACGTGGGGTTATCGCCATAAACAAATATTTGCCAAGCCGCCTTAAAACGCTGCTGATCTGAGGGATGAATGAAGTGGAGAAGTTCATCAAGCGTAAGCGCCACTGGTACCTGATACCCCAGTAGGGCTTCAAAACGATTCTGAACAAAACAGTTCTGTTGCTCATCCCATTCCCAAATACCGCTATCGCTGCCGGTCAGTGCCAGCTGCATACGCTGTTCACTTTGCTTGGTCGCCTCATGAGCCTGAGCGATCTGAGATTGATGCAAGCGATGCCTGCGCCATACCAATAGCAGCAGTGTAATAAGCAAAACGGCGTAACCGAAGTAGGCCCCCGGCGATGCCCATGGCGGGTAGGCGACAACAATATCAATCGTCGCCATCTCACCGCGCTCTCCGGTGTCTGCAGAGTAAGCCCATACCCGGAACTGATACTGACCAGGATTAAGCGTGGCGAAGGTCGCCCGATTATCTCGGGTCAATGGATAGGAGATATCTTTGCCGCCGGTCAACTCGTACTGAAAACGCAGATTATTCTGTTCAGAAAAAGTCAGACCCGAAAACTCGATACTTAAGCCGACATCATTATGCGCCAAGTCGATACGCGCACCATTGAGATTGGTTAACGGCATAGACAGATCGCGAGACAGTAGTTCGATATTGGATATAGCGATACGGGGTGGATGAACTCGCGCATGCTCAGTGAGCTGATTAGGCTCAAACAAAGTCACGCCCTTATAACTGCCGTAAGCAATACGACCATCAGCGAGCTGCACGGCAGAAAACTCATTAAACTCTTCGGTAGCTAGGCCATGGTTGTAGGAGTAGTGGCGCAGGTGATGGTTATCGACATTGATCTTTAGGATCCCTTTCAGCGAACTTAGCCAAAGGTCGCCCCGGTCATCCAACTGCAAGCCGTACACTTCGTTGGCAGGTAAGCGATTTGTTTGGTCATATAGGAATTTCTCCTCAAAGCTACTGCTGTCAAGCCCCACCAAACCGGCACCGGGATAGGTCACCCACAGGGTATTATTGCGATCGACAACCCAACTTTCCGGATAAACGTAACGCTGAGCCCGCGCACGACTGATACTGTGCAATTTCCTCGTTTCGCCCGTTTCGATATCTAGTCGCCAAAGACTATGGGTCGCGCTAACCAATACGCCGTTATCGTCACCTGGCAGTTGCCCTAAGAAACCCCATACAAGTTCAGGTTTAAGCTCACCGACATCGAATAGTTGATGCTCTACAATGTTATTGGCCAATGGATCAAAACGATAAAAAGCTTCTTCTCCAACGAACCAAATCGTGTCGTCAGGGGCCTGGTAATAGCCCCATGTGTCCATCGCGAATATCGCCCTGGATTCCGGTACTAAATCAGTTAAAGGCTCAGCTTGGCCAGTTTCCATATCAAACAGATAAAGACCTTGCGGCGTATACAACCAGAGTTGGGTACCTCCAGCACTGAGAATTTGATAGATAGAGCCGGACGATTCTACCGATTTATGATCTTCATCCACCAGATAAACCGTTATCTCATCGGTATCCAAGCGATAACGGTTTAAGCCATTATCACTGCCAAGCCACAAGGTTGTTTCATCCTGTAGATAGAGTGACCAAACAGCATCATGGCTTAACTCACTGTTTAAGCTGTGGCGGTTGCTAAAAAGATCATTGGCGGTCTGCCAGTAGAGGGCACCCGCAGCATCCGAACCAAGCCACAAATTGCCCTCATCATCGACAGTTAGATCATAAAGTTGATCGCTGGAGATACCATAAGGCGCATCACTTGGCAGAAATATCTGCTCTGCAGTCTGTGTCGAAGGAATAAACCGAAACACGCCCTCATCTGTTGGCAAGTAGATCGTCTCGCCGCTAACGACAATCTTCCAGATGTTGCGCCCATCAATAAGAGGGGTGGAATAAAGATCTGTTTCGGGAGACTTAATTAACGCCGCCACCTGTTGGGCGCTAAGTCGAAATAAACCATCAACGGTACCTATGTATAAGCTATCATCCTCAGCAACATAAAGTGCCTTGGTATTATCAGCATCAAGCGTTCGAGAATCAGGCCGCAGATGAGTCAACAAAGTCAGTTTCTGAGTGAGACGATCAAGCAGATACAGGCCTGTTGACGTACCAACCAGCACTTCTCCCTGCCAGAAAGCCATCGTCCGAACGTGCTGCTGCACAGCAACCTCTGCATCGGACAAGGCGAATACGGTAGTGATCTGTTCAGTTTCTTTGTCATAACTAACAATGCTTTCATCAAGCACCACCCAGATCTTGCCATCTGGGCCTTGAGTAATAAATTCCGATGACTGCAACGGCTCATCAAAACTACGGGACTTAATCGCAATACGTTGTTTTATCTCACTGGTTGCTGGGTCGATGCTATAGATCCCTTCCCAACCGGTACTGATCCAGATGAGTCCCGCGTCATCCTCAAACAATGCATAGATAGAAGCCTTGTTGAGGATGCTGTACTGACGATTGAGTGGTGACACCTTGTAACCATCGTAACGGTTCAGCCCCCAGTGAGTGCCTATCCAGAGAAAACCATTGCGATCAATTAACACGGCGTTAACTGAGCTTTGCGACAGGCCATCAGTGATAGTTAGCTGAGAGAAACGAGGGTCACTGACCACAGGCTTGGCAGTAAGGGAGTGAGAAACAATAGCGAGTAGACACACGCAAGTGCATAGAATGCTGCGGGCGCAACGGCAGAAAAATCGGCTATACAAAGAATTTATCTTCAAAACAGACGTCACCAAACCACTTATAAGTCCGCACACTAAATGCAGAAAGTATCTTCAAAGGTAAACAGCCACTTCATCATGAAGTAGCGTATAGAAGACTGCGGATCCGTCCGAAAATCCTGGTGAAATTTACAGCAAACTAGTTAAAACAACAATATAAAGCGCGCAAGCACTGTTAAAAAAGCTGACATGAAACGCATGGATCAGTCAAAGTGAAACCCCTATTATTTCGTTATTAACAAAAATGTTTTCGATTACTACGTATATATCAAATGAATATCGCGCAGTAATATCCTGGCTCAGTATCCAAGCCAAGTACGTTAACGATCGCTAACATCGGCAGATATAACGGAGAGAATCATGCTATTCACACCACATCAGTTTGCTAGCCTTCATCTAAACAACCGTATCGCGATGGCACCTATGACCCGTTCGCGCACCGATCAACCGGGTGATATTCCTAACGATCTGATGGCTACCTATTATGGCCAGCGCGCCTCTGCGGGGTTAATTATCACCGAAGGCGCACCTATTTCAGCGGTCGCACGCGGTTACGCCATGACACCAGGTATTTATACAGAAGAACAGATCACCGGCTGGAAGAAGGTTACCTCAGCTGTTCATCAAGCCGGTGGCAAAATCTTTGTCCAACTTTGGCATGTAGGTCGCCGCTCCCATCACACCATCGCTGGTGAAACGCCTGTTTCAGCCTCGGCAATCAAAGAGCCTGACCAAGTGTTTGGTCCACTCCCCGAGGGTGGCTTTGGCATGATAGAAACCGATCAGCCCAGAGCGCTCTCTCAGCAAGAGATCAAAACCACGATTGCCGATTTTGTGCAGGGGGCAAAAAATGCGATGGCAGCGGGTTTTGATGGCGTTGAGTTGCATGGCGCTCACGGCTACTTGATCGACCAATTTCTCCGTATCAGCAGTAATCAACGCACAGACGATTACGGCGGAAGTCAGGACAATCGTATGCGTTTTATGCTTGAAGTCACCGAGGCTGTCGCCAATGCAATTGGTGCAGACAAAGTGGCGATACGTCTATCCCCCTTTGTGACAGAGGGATCAGCGCAACCAGATCCTGAAATAATCGAACTGACGATTAAGGCACTGGCCAAACTCGCTCATTTACAGTTGGCCTATGTCCATTTCTCAGAGAACATTTCAAACTACACTCAAGTACCAGATAGCTTCCGGCAGCAGGTACGAGAGGTCTACCCCCATCCGATTATGGTGGCGGGCAAGTACACAGTGTCATCAGCCCAACAGATATTGGCACAAGGATTCGCGGATCTAGTGGCTTTCGGACAGCCGTTTATCACCAATCCTGATTTGGTATATCGAGCGCGGAACCAACTTCCACTGACCCCTGTTGGCGATGATGCCCATAGTACCTTTTATGGCGGTGGTGCAGCGGGCTACACCGACTATGCCACTGTAACTTCAGCCTGAAACCAAAAAGAGCGAGTCAATAGACTCGCTCTTTACGTTTACTAACCAACGCGGCTTAATGCTCGCGTGTGGTCATAAACTTCACCTCAGGGAAACGCTCTTGTGCGAGACTCAGGTTAACCATGGTCGGTGCGATATAGGTAAGATTATCACCGCCATCCAATGCCAGGTTATCGTGGGCTTTCTTACTGAACTCATCCAACTTGCGCTGGTCATCACAAGCTACCCAACGCGCAGTGGCAACGTTAATCGGTTCATAGATCGCTTCCACTTTATATTCGCTTTTCAAACGTGCAACCACCACGTCAAACTGCAAGATACCAACGGCACCCACAATCAGATCATTGTTACGTAGTGGACGGAATACCTGTACCGCGCCCTCTTCCGCTAACTGCAGCAACCCCTTCTGCAGATGCTTCATCTTCAACGGATCTTTCAGTTGAATGCGGCGAAACAGCTCCGGAGCAAAGTTAGGGATGCCGGTAAAACGCAGGTTTTCTCCCTGGCTAAAGGTGTCACCGATCTGGATCGTACCGTGGTTATGCAAACCGATGATATCGCCTGGAAAGGCCTCATCAGCATGACTACGATCACCAGCCATGAAGGTGACGGCATCAGAGACCGAGATATCTTTACCAATGCGCACGTGACGCATCTTCATCCCTTTCTGATATTTACCGGAACAGATACGCATAAACGCAATTCGGTCACGGTGCTTTGGATCCATATTGGCCTGGATCTTAAACACGAACCCACTGAATTTTTCTTCGGCGGGCTCAACCTGGCGCTCTGCCGATTCACGGGGCTGGGGCTTAGGTGCCCATTCGACTAGGCCATCAAGGATATGATCAACACCAAAGTTACCCAACGCCGTACCAAAGTAGACAGGAGTCAATTCACCGGCCAGGAACATCTCCATATCAAACTCATTCGAAGCGCCCTGTACCAACTCCATCTCTTCACGCAGCTGTTCAGCGAAGTCTTCACCAATCACACTTTCAAGCTCTGGGTTATCCAAACCTTTAACGGTGCGCACTTCCTGGATCATATGACCCTGACCACTTTGATAGAGGATCACTTCGTCGCGCAAAATATGGTAAACGCCTTTAAACAGCTTACCCGAACCGATAGGCCAAGTGATTGGCGCACAAGCGATATTAAGCACATCTTCGACTTCATCCATCAACTCGATGGGATCGCGGATATCACGGTCAAGCTTGTTCATGAAGGTCACAATCGGCGTATCACGCAGGCGGGTGACTTCCATCAACTTAATAGTTCGCGCCTCTACACCTTTCGCAGAGTCGATCACCATCAAACAGCTATCAACAGCGGTGAGTGTACGGTAGGTATCCTCTGAGAAGTCTTCGTGACCTGGGGTATCAAGCAGATTAACCAGTGCATCTTGATAAGGAAACTGCATCACCGAGGTGGTCACAGAGATACCACGCTCTTTCTCCATCTCCATCCAGTCTGATTTGGCGTGCTGACCTGTACCTCCGCGTCCTTTTACGGTACCGGCACTTTTGATCGCTTCTCCGAATAACAACACTTTTTCGGTGATGGTAGTTTTACCGGCATCCGGGTGAGAGATGATAGCGAAAGTACGGCGCTTATTAACTTCGCTTAACAGACCTTCATTGGACATGAAACATAGACCCCAACCCTCTATCGACATTGTCATAGAGAGATACAGATTACAGATGGATTGATTGGCGGAGGATTATAAAGGATTTGCGTTCAATTTGAACGCGGATTCGTCGGGCGAGCGAGTTTATTACCATTACAACGCCAAACTGGTACCCATAATAACGGCATCTTCCCGACCGTCAGCCCCGGGATAATAGCCATGGCGGACACCGAGTTCGTTGAACCCTTCAGAGCGATATAACGCCTGAGCAGCCATATTCGAAGCACGAACTTCGAGAAACAGATGTTTGCCTCCTGCTGCCTCTGCCCGCGTCAGCATATCTACCAACAACCGACGACCAATCCCCTGACCTTGAAATTCAGGCAATACTGCTATGTCGGTCAAGGTCACCTCATCGAGCACCTGACTAGCAATATAGAAGCCGATGATCTGGCCATCATTGACCGCAGCGATGCTTATATCAGCTCCTTTAAGACTAGGAAGAATATTACTCTCTGCCGCAGGATGTGAGTGGCTTCGCTGCTCGATATGCATCACCGCAGTAATATCTGCAGCAACTAACTCTCGCAGTTCATTAGCAATTTGACTCATTCTACTCACCCAGCCTCAACATGGTTGTTATTGTGAATAAAGCCATCACATCGAGACATTAAGCATTGCCATAAAGCCCGTTTTGCTGCGGCTGATTGTTGAAGATCCAACAAAGGAGGCGTGATCAACTCAGTACCGCGCCATGTAACATCTCCCCCCTGCATACGCCATCCCGTTAGCCCATCAATAGCGACGGCCGGTGCGTTTTGGGGATCTACTGTACTGCCCGAGCTCAAGCTATGAAATTCAGCATTGTCGATACCTAAAATAGCCAAAACTCTTTGGGTAAGAAGCGAGTTTTTAGCATCTTCGGGAGACTCACCGTAGACAACAAATAGAGCTGCGTCATCAGCAAGCGTCTCGACATTGTCGACTTCAAAGGTTGGGACATTCATCGCAGCTAAAACTTGCTGCTGCAGCGTGCTAAGAGACATGGTTAAAGCCTATACGGCAAACAACAAAACAGGTTCAATGTTACCCAAGTGTACCATTGAACCTGTTTAAGCTGCGACGCTTCAGCCATCAAAAGTTAACTCGTATTAGATGAAAAAACGGCGCATAGCGCCGTTAAAAAGGGAATGTACAGGTGAAATTATTCTCAGGATAAAAATGTTTTTAAATAACCACGCTCGCCTTGCCTCGCTTCACCGCTCATTTTGGCCAGAAAGAAGCAAAATCCAGCAGAAAGTACAGAGATAAAGGCAACCACCATACTGCCAGACTGATGAGTTGATGAACCATACATACTAGACGTCTGCAACATTAGCGCCTCAGATGCACCATATAAGGCTACCAAACCTAATATCATCAGACTCAACTTACCCAAGCTTTCTAATTTCATACATAATCCTCAACCAACACTGTTTTAGTAGTAATACGTCGGTTGTACTCCATTACTGCTCCCGTTGGGGGTAAGCTACTCCTAGGGTGACTGCCCGCCAGCAGTTCACATATCTATGTTGTAGCAAAGCAAACAGGTGTCAGCAATTTTTACAGAGAATGGAATTACTAAGCTGATACACAAATCACAAATTGATTTAGATCAAGAAAGAAAAGTGAGAGGTGAAACGAGTGATCAGTGTCGTTGCTGCGATAATAGAAAATGAAAATGGCGAGTGGCTTATTGCTAAACGCCCACAACATAAGACACGTGGTGGCTACTGGGAGTTTCCAGGAGGCAAGATTGAAGCTGGGGAAGAAGCACAAACAGCACTGAAAAGGGAGATCAGTGAGGAACTAGGAATACGAATAAGCATAATAGCCAAGCTCACAAATCAGCTTCACCACTATCCAGACATAAGCATCGAGCTATCCAGTTACCTATGCAAAGCCGGATCAGAGGCGCCTCATCCGCACGAACATACCGCAATAGAATGGGTAAACTTAAATAATATTCAGCGATATCAATTATCTGCGGCTGACAATGGCATTATCGAAGCATTAAAAGAAAGAGCGAAACAATATTAGCGACACTACCGCCTTATCAAACTACTCCCCCTTACTCTCGATGTTAAATGAAGTATCCAGATCCAGCATCGTCATTGATATTTACAATAGCCAATGACAATAAGGATTGAATCTGCGAACAAGGTTCGATAAATCATATTGTTACTATCTCTGGTGTGAATGTTGCTGCTTTTTTAACCATAAGAACTGAAAACGTAATCGTGTTGGAGATTGATATGAAGTGCTTACAACTAATCACCGTCATCGCTTTTAGTGTTTGTTCAGTCGTATCAGCAAATGCAGGTGTCCTCACCCTAAGCGGGACAATCTATGACAAAGTCGCAGCGGAAGCAGACTTTGAAGATCCATGTTGTTCAGGGCTAGTCACAGGGTTGGTATCAAGTACGCTGGCTGCTGATGGCTTACCGGAGTTTGTGGCTAATGATGGTGATGGCGATATCACTTCTGCCGCCTCTTTTGACGCTTGGTGGATGGATACAAACGGAACGAAGGCTTTCGATTTAGATCTCACAGAAACAGCGCCTGATTCCGGCGTATTTAGCTACACCGACTCAGCATTTTTCCCTATTGATAACGAACTTGCCGGGAATGAAGGACGCAATCATAACTACCACTTCACTATGCATTTAGAAGGGATAACCACTTTCAAAGAAACCGATGTATTTGCATTTCTAGGTGACGATGATCTTTGGGTATATATCGATGGGAAGTTAGTGATGGATCTTGGTGGCGTCCATGCCGCCGTCAGCGATACGCTCACAGGGGCTGATTTGATGGCCATGGGCTTGGCAGAAGACACTGAATATGATTTAGATATCTTTTTTGCTGAGCGCCATACAGTGGCTTCAAACTTCAATATCGCAACCTCCTTCAGGGTTAAGAGTGAAGTTCCTGCACCTCAGGTATTACTGATGTTTGGTCTTGCAGTTTGCGCCGTCCGTCTGTTGCGCAGACAATCTAACTAGGTTCGTCAAAAGCTAAAAAGCAGAAAGCCCGCAATAAATGCGGGCTTTCTTTTTGTATGGCAGGAGTGGAGGGACTCGAACCCCCAACCATCGGTTTTGGAGACCGCTGTTCTACCAATTGGAACTACACTCCTAAAGCAGGGCGCGATTATACCGAAGAGAGACCAAAGGTAAAGAGCAAAACAAACGGTTTTTATCTGATCGAATACGCTTTAACCAATATCAACTGAGTCAGGCGCCAAAGTGTGCGTTATATCTCAACCCCACTATGATTAGCGCTCTCTTGTCGCAACGAAGCCTACTAAATCTCCCGCACTAATCAGCTCTACGCCGAATTGATAACATCGCTACGACTCTTCTATAGTTACTTTACCGATATAGGGTAAGTTACGGTATTTTTCTGCCCAGTCGATGCCATAGCCGACAACAAATGCGTCCGGGATCTCAAAGCCCACATAGTCCACAGGCACATCCACTTCACGGCGGCTGACTTTATTGAGTAAGGTACATATCCGTAATGATTTCGGCTCTCTTAAAAGCAGCATTTCCCGTACCTTGCTCAAAGTAAAGCCACTGTCGATAATATCCTCAACAATGAGCACCTCGCGCCCCTTGATGTCCACTTCTATGTCTTTGAGTATCCGTACGTCACCAGACGACTGCATACGGTGTCCGTAACTACTGACCACCATAAAGTCCAGCTCAACACTGCTATTCACCTGTCGGCACAGATCGGAAAGAAAAATCACAGAGCCTTTCAACAGACCTATCATGAGTAATTGATCTGTACCTTGGTAACCAAGACTAATCTCATTACCTAAACGCGCCACCGTCTCCGCCAAAATTTCCTGACTGTAAAGCGTGTCTACCCGATGCTTCATCTCAATGCCTTCTTATTGATAACTATGAATAGTTTAGCGCCGTTTATAAAAATCCGTTAATTAAGACAATGCAGATAGAAACTAACAACAAAGAAACGCTACGTCTCCGAGCTTTTTCTATTGCAAGCAAAGAGCGGTTAATTAGCCAGGGATCGCTTAGCCATTATCGCCCTTCAGCTTGATGACAACACTAAAGGCTGCCGATACTAGGCGTGCTGAAAACAAAAAGCCCCTCGCTTGGGCGAAGGGCTTTGCTGTTTTCAACGGCCTTAAACGCAAAAAGGCTACCCTATCGGGTAGCCTCTTCACTGTATTAGGTGTCTGGCGGTGACCTACTCTCACATGGGGAAGCCCCACACTACCATCGGCGCAATTGCGTTTCACTGCTGAG